>JAKUUR010000009.1 GCA_022448455.1 Candidatus Thioglobus autotrophicus | reverse complement strand
TAGCACATGAGATTACTGGAGTTAGAGGTGTTTACAACCACGCACTATATTTAGAGGAAAGAAAACCAATGATGGAAGATTGGAGTAAATTCTTACTTAGCCTTTAACCTACTTACAGAATAGTTCTTAGCTTGTTTATCTTTATAACCTTTCCCTCTAGTTTTAGCTAGATAAGATAACCTTTCAATTACTTCTGCTCTCTCATCTTTATAGTTATGTTTATCAATGTAATAAAAACAGCCTCGATCTGTTTCAAGTTTCTTCGTAGGAATCCAAATACTCCCATGCTTATACCATTTAGCGTTGATTCGTTTAAGTAACTTTGTTGGATTCTGAATAACATCTCCATCAATAATCAAATAAACATGATAATGTTGTTTCTTAGCTTTTTCTTTTTCTCTCGCCCACCCATGACCAATATGTTTAGTCTTGTAGGTTCTTTCAATCCATTGTTTCTGTCGATTGATAAAGGTAGAAAGAATATGATTATCACCAGAGTATTCGTCCATTCTAAAATCAATCCTTACAACCAAGCCTTTTCTAACTAAAGCGACACTCGATGCATTCAAGCAGTAACCAAACTAAGGCTTACGATTTTAAAACCAGAGATATTAAGGTTTTAAAAAAGCTCTTGCCGTATTTACTCAAAATGCGAGCTCGTGTTATTTGGGCTGTTAGTTTTTTAATGTTGGCGAAATTGGCTAATGTTGCGGTTCCCCTTGCGCTAAAAGAGATCGTTGATGGCCTTGATCAGACGAATTTAGTCTTGGTGTTGCCGCTCGGCATGTTGCTAGCTTACGGCCTTTTACGACTGGCAAGTTCACTGTTTAATGAGCTTCGTGATGCCATTTTTGCCAAAGTTCGTTATCACGCGATGAATTTGATTGCACTTGGCGTCTTTAGGCATTTACACACTTTGGATTTATCCTTTCATTTGGATCGTCGCATTGGCGGTATTACCCGTGATATTGACCGAGGTACCCAAAGTGTCTCCACCTTACTCTCCATTTTTGTCTTTAATATTCTGCCTTCATTATTTGAGATATGTTTAGTAATCGGCATTTTATGGCTAAATTACGACCTTCTTTTTGCTGGCGTCTCTTTATTAACTGTGTTCTTTTATGTTACGTTAACATTGGCCATTACCACTTGGCGGATGAAGTATCGCTACCAAATGAACGATATGCAATCCGAGGCCAATACCAATGCGGTCGATAGTTTGATTAATTACGAGACCGTCAAATACTTCAATCAAGAAAAATTTGAAGTCGATCGTTACGGTGAGACGATGCAGCGCTGGGAAGATGTTGCCACCAAAAGCTTTACTTCCATGACAGCGCTTAATTTTGTCCAAGGCGCGGTGATTGCTATCGGTGTGACCATTGTTTTGATTATGGCAGCACAAGGTGTAGTTGATAAGAGCCTTAGCTTGGGCGACCTTATTATGATTCAAGCACTCCTCTTACAGCTCTTTATTCCGCTCGGTGGTTTGGGTATTATTTATCGTCAAATTAAACATAATTTCATCGATATGAACAATATGTTCGACCTATTGGATCGCTCCTCTAAAGTCACCGATGTTGCCAATGCGTCAGAGCTCAAAGTCACTCAAGGCGAGGTTAAATTTAACAACGTCTCTTTTGCTTACGCTGGCAAGCAGGAGTTGCTAAGAAATATTAACTTTGTTCTTAAACCGGGGCAAAAAGTAGCGATTGTCGGTCCTTCTGGTGCGGGCAAATCAACACTTGCTAAGCTGCTCTTTCGTTTTTACGATATTTCTAGCGGTGAAATACGCATTGACCAGCAAGACATTAAACAATTCACCCAAGACTCAGTGCGCGGCGCGATGGGTGTCGTACCGCAAGATCCGGTGATGTTTAATGAAAGCATTTATTACAATATTGCTTACGGTCGTGCGGGTGCAACCGAAGCCGAAGTTAAACAGGCAGCGAAGCTCAGTTTTATTGACAGCTTTATTGACTCCTTGCCGCAAGGTTATGACACACTGGTTGGCGAGAGAGGCTTAAAACTCTCAGGCGGTGAAAAGCAGCGTCTAGCGATTGCACGAGTGCTGTTAAAAAATCCACCGATATTGATTTTTGATGAGGCCACTTCGGCGCTTGATTCGTATTCGGAGAAAATGGTACAAAAGGCGTTAGCGAGTTTGGCGCATAAGCACACAACGTTGGTGATTGCTCATCGCCTTTCCACCATTGTCGATGCCGATCAAATTATTGTGCTTGGCAATGGCACTATTGCCGAGCAAGGCAAGCATCAACAGTTGCTTGATCTCAACGGCCAATATGCGAGACTTTGGCAAATACAAGTCAATAAGCAAACTCAGGCGTAGCTGAATTGAAAAAAAGTGGCTTGAAAGGTGTCCAAATAAGTCAGGCCATTACACCCGTACCCTTGAAAGTCTGTGTAAATATGAGTAGGATAGTGGTTATTTATCATTATAAATCAATGACTTATGTAGTAAATCAATAGTAATTAGTTATTATCTAATTAATTATCTACCAGTTTTATTTGTGTATAGAATTGTGTATATAATTTTAACTTGGAAATGAACAATCCCTTATTAATAGGGGGTTTAGACGATAGTTCAACTCCCCCCATCTCCACCATATAATTTTCTCACTATTTCTCATAAAGAATCAAATAGCATATAAAACTTTTATTCTATATGGTTTTTAAGACATTTTACTTCTTAGTCTTTCTTATTACTTCTTTTGACATCATAAATAAATGAGAGTAGAATTGTGAGTAGATGTTGTATTTTTATTTAATTATAAAAATCTACTCACATTATGCTTAATGACACACAGGTTAGAAACCTCAGACCCAAACATAAACTTTATCGTGTGTCCGATTCTCATGGGTTATGTATAGAAATTAATCCAAACGGCTCGAAGCTTTGGCGACATAGATACAGGTTTAACAATAAAGCCACAATGATGGCATTAGGTACCTACCTCGAAGTATCACTGCTAGATGCCAGGCAAGCTAGAGATAGAAACAAGCAACTTCTTAAACAAGGAATAAATCCTAAATTTCCAAAAATATATAGCTACAGAGATAATCCTGATGAAATATCTTTCAAGGGCATGTTTCTTAATTGGCTTAACAATAAGAAAGATGAATGGACGCTCGGTTATGCTGAAGACACTGTTCAAAGAGCCAATAGCTACTTGCTTCCTATTATTGGAAAAATGCCTATTGACCAAATTAACTCCCCAATTATGCTTAAGTTGCTTCTTGAAATCCAAGACAAAGGTTTGTTAGATACTCTACAAAAGGTTAAAGGTATTGCCAATGGTGTATTTTCACATTCTGTTGGCATGGGAATTATTACGGTTAATCCAGTTAGAGATTTACCTAATGATATTTTTAAAAAGAAACCCATCAAACACCACGCTACTATCACAGACCCTAAGGAGATTGGATTGTTACTTAATATGCTTGACCAACACATAGGAAGTGATGAAGTTAATGCTGCTTTAACAATAGCACCTCATGTATTTTTAAGACCAGGTGAACTAACAGGTTTGTTATGGAGTGAAGTAGATTTTCATGCAAGACTTATTCGTATTAATGCTGAACGCATGAAGATGAAGAAAGTTCATTTGGTTCCTATGAGCTACCAGGTACTGACAACGCTAAAGAACTTGAGTCAGATTGACACAGGAAGTGATTATGTTTTTCCAACTCCAAGAAACAAAAACGCTAGTATTACAACCAATGCTCTACTGGTTGCAATAAGAAGCTTAGGAATTGATAAATTTACATTCACAACCCATGGCTTCAGACACATGGCTAGCATCAGATTAAATGAACTTGGCTATAGAGCAGATATTATTGAGCTTCAATTAGCACACACAAAATCCAACACTGTAAAAGCGGCTTATAACCACTCTGATCATATAGAAGAGCGAAGAACTATGATGCAAGAATGGTCAGATCATCTGGCAAAACTTAAAGATACAACTCCAAGTTTAAGTTTAAGTAAAGCAACTACTATCGATGAAACTATGGAACAGTACCGCAAATCAAAAAGGAAAACTATTTAGTAGATTGATACTCTTGGACACATTCACTGATAATATCAGAAAGCAGCGAGCAATCATCAAGCGAAAATGTTAACGGCAATCGCAAATCAAACAATCCCGAAAGGATTTTGTCAGAATTTTCTAAATCTTGGTACTCCAAATATTTCCAACTTTTGTGGTTACTGGTAAACCCAGTAGGCTCATCACTGCCAAACCATTTTATTTCCACGCCAAGTTGTTTATTAGCTTCAATAAATTTACCAGCTTTAGTGTGGGAAATTCCCGGAATTCTAAACTGAAAAGAACTCCCAACATAGCGCTCTTCGTCAGGTCGCTCAGGGAGCACAACACCGGTAACTTTTTGAAGTTTTTGCTCAACAATTTGATAGCGTTTGTTCCAGCGTTTAATATTTTCTTCCAGAGAAATTAACTGTGGACGGAGAATCGCAGCCCTAAGGTTATCCATACGACCTGAATAATTTGGGGTTTGTAATCGAATATCTGAAAAAACTTCCGCCTCCGGGGCGGCCCCATGTCTTTCATAGAACATATAAGAGCCCGATAGCACAATCGCACGCGCTATAAATACAGCATTATCGGAGGTTATAAGACCACCCTCTCCTGAGTTTAGGTGTTTATAGGTCTGGGTACTAAAACAGGCGGCTAGGCCAAAATTACCGCTTTTCTTTTTTCCCCACTTCGCACCCATAGTGTGGGCACAATCCTCAATCAAAATCAAATTCTTCTCCTGTACAATACGCATCAACTCATTCATATCCACAATATGGCCTCGCATGTGCGATAGCAGCAAAAAACGAGCGCCGCTTGAGGTTGCCTTTTGTGCAAGGTCGTCCAGGTCAAGTACAAGATTTTCATTAATCTCTACAAATATAGCCCTGCCGCCAGCATTAGAGATGGCTCCCGGCACTGGAGCAAGAGTATACGAATTGGTTAAAACATAATCACCAGACTCCAAGCCTGCCGCTTTCAGTGAAATACTGAGGGCATAACCACAAGATGTACAAGCCAGACAGTAGCGACTACCCTGATAATTAGCATACTCCTGTTCTAATAGTGAGACTTGTGAAAGTTCGTTTTCAATTGTATTGTATCGGTGTAACCTGCCCGTCTTCAGCACTTCAGTGGCTGCATCGATCGCCTCTTGACTGATGGCCTCTTGTTGAGTAAATGGCCTGGAGAAAATTTTTCTAATCATGTGATCTACTATTACTACTACTTCCCAAAAAGGGTAAATTGATATCAATATTTTTAGTGATAGTATAAACTCATAAAATGCCCTCAATTCTCGTTATTTATAACCCGATAGCTGGACGGGGTCGTGTTAAAAAGCACTGGCCAGAGGTCCAGCAAGGGCTGATTGACGCCGGTATTGAGTTTGATGTAGCTGCTACTTCTGCACCACTTGAAGCAGTGACGTTGGCTGAAAAAGCAGCAACGAAATACTCGACCGTAATCGCTGTTGGAGGCGATGGAACGGTTCATGAAGTTGTTAACGGGCTGCTGCGCGCTTCAAACGAAGGCGAAACGATTGCTCTAGGTGTTGTGCCACTCGGAAATGGTGACGATTTTGCCAAAATGATCCCACCGCAAACCACTATTGGCGGCAAGGTGTTTGACTGGCATGTAGCGATTGAGAAAATTACTCAGGGGCAGACAAAACTGTTTGATGTTGGACGCATGTCAGGCGATCAATTGCGCTCAGAACAAAATAATAATCCACAGTATTTTATGAATGGCATGGATATTGGTTTTGGCGCACAAGCCGCACTTAACTTTACCAAAGTGCCGAGTTTTCTTACTGGTACGGCGGCTTATCTTGCGGCGATTATGAAGACGCTGATTGATTATCGTATCCCAAAGGTCAGTATTCAGATTGACGATCAAAAGGCTTTCGAGCAATCGACAACGATGACGGCGATTACCAATGGTCGCTGTTTTGGCAGTGGTTTTTGGGTTTGTCCTGACGCCCAGGTGGATGACGGCTTGCTAGATGTAATGGTGACACAGAGTATTGGTCGACTAAAAATCTTGCGTTTGATCCCGAAAATTATGAAAGGGACACATGTCAATGAGCCTATTCTGCGCAACTACAGAGCTCGTAGAGTAGTGATAAAGTCACAGCAGCCGTTAGTGGTTGAGGCTGATGGTGAGATACCTTATCCTCAAACTCGACATCTTGAAGTGCAAATACTCGACAAGAAACTGCGCATGATTGTTTAGTAATCTATTTAAGGTTAAACTGTTGTTATGGGCGAATCACTATTAACTCAAAAAAAAGTATGTGAGATTATTTCTTTCTCTAATAAACTAAAGCAGGACACTCTCTACAAACAGAATATTACTCGTTCTTATTTATACAAAATGCTTAATGAAGGTAGTTTTCCAAAGCCAATGAAGCTTGGAAGAACTAGTAGATGGCACAAGAGCGATATTGAAAAATGGCTTAAAGAACAGAAAGAAAATATGTAATCAGTCGAAATTTCATCTCATGTGTGAGTGAAGATATCTAAATAGTTTTATCTTTCAACGATAATGTAAGTTCAAACTTCGCAACAACATCCATTGATAATGAAGGCACGATAGCTTCTATATTCATTTTATAGTTATGCCTTTCACCAGTCTCAACAGTTTTTTTTACTAACTCTCTTACGGCTAGACCATCGTTACAGTAGAAGTGAACGTCTCCTTCTGGCCGTTTTAGAAAATCCGCCTTGAAGTCTTTAAAAATAAGTTGAATTTGTCTTCCACTTTCCTTGATGGGATCCATTGCAAGGAATCCTCCCGTAACGTCTGCACCGACTGCCAGCGCACCAAAATACATACTCCCTAAGTGGTTCTTCGTACGGCGCCTTAACCGGATTACCACTTCTATTCTCTCATCTGTATGTTCAATCACTTTGGGCCTACAAAGCCAAATCAGTGGCACTTTTAATAAGCCAAATTTACGAATCATCAAAGTGCTTTTTAATTTTCTTGAAAACATAAATTTAATAAGCCAGATTCCCCATATGTTGAGGCATATTTAATACTCCCTAGGATCAATATGTGAAACTGCCATACCAATTTGGGTACACAACAATGGAGGCTAGTACAATAACTTGTATGATGATAAAAGGAATTACTCCTTTATAAATATCCGTTGTTTTTATACTCTCCGGGGCAACTCCTTTTAAATAAAATAAGCTGAAGCCAAAGGGTGGAGTTAAAAAGGAAGTCTGCAGATTCATTGCAATTAAGATAGCAAACCAAATAGGATTGATGCCAATAACTTCTGAAATAGGAACTAGTATTGGCACAATAATATAGGAAATTTCTACAAAATCTATAAAGAATCCTAGAACCAATATGGCTAGCATTGCCATAATTATAAAACCCCATTTATCGCCCGGTAAGCTGAGCATAAAATCCTCTATCAATGCATCAGCTCCAGTATAGGTAAATACCATAGAAAATGCAGTTGCTCCAATCAAAATAGCAAAAACCATTGCGGTTATTTTTACCGTTGCCTTGGAAGATTCCATCAACATTGCAAATGAAAACTTTCTATATAAGACTGCTAGTATAACGGCACCAGAACAACCAATCGCGGACGACTCTGTAGGGGTTGCAATACCTGCAAAAATAGAACCTAGAACGATAACAATTAATGACAAAGGCGGAATAATTGCAAATAACGCTGAAATGACTTGCTGTTTTTTACTCTCACCTTCTTGCCTTTCAAGCTTTACAGCTGGAGCGATTTGAGGGTTTAAATACGCTGCTACTAAAATATAGACAACATAAGCCGCAACCAGAACTAAACCAGGTAACAGTGCAGCTTTAAACAAATCTCCAACAGGGACGTTAAAGACGTCTCCCAATATAATAAGGACAATAGAGGGTGGAATAATTTGGCCCAAAGTACCTGCGGCACAGATAGTGCCAGTTGCTATGTGTTTTGAATAATTGTACTTTAACATTACGGGCAAGGAAATAACGCCCATAGCTACAACACTGGCTCCCACAACTCCAGTAGATGCAGCTAATAAAGATCCAACTACTACAGTACTTATTGCTAAACCACCTCTGATTTCGCCAAATAAATAACCCATTGATTCAAGTAAGCGTTCAGCTAGTTTGGTTTTTTGGAGAATCAAGCCCATTAATATAAATAAAGGAATAGCCATCAAAATGGTGTTGTTCATAATGCTCCAAATACGATGAGGCATCATCGCAAACATCATCAAACCATTATCGATACCGTCGATTAATAACTCACCATCATTAAAAGCTTCGATAATACCAGCAGCCATTCCAAAGAATACCGCCACGGCACCGAAAGTAAACGCTACTGGAAAGCCAATAAATAGCATTCCTAGACCAGTAAAAAACATCAATACTCCAATCATGATTTGGATCCTGAATTAAGTCTTTTTAAGAGGTTATAGTTACGTGCAAAATAGCCAAAAGACATGAATATTAAAATAAAAAATGATGTTGGAATTAAACCCTTGATAATAAAACGATAGTGCAGTCCGCCTGGATCTCCACTCTGCTCCATAAAAACATAGGCCTCTTTAACAAAGCCAAGTGAACCGAATGCTACTAATAGACTCAGTGGTAGCAAAAATGTAACGACACCAATCATGTTGATGATGGCTTTCTTTTTTGCACTAAAATTTGTATAAAAAATATCGACACGTACATGTCCTTCTTCGTTCAGAGCATAAGAAGTGCCTAATAAAATAATCACAGAAAACAAATGCCACTCCATTTCTTGTAAAGCAACTGAATTGGTATTCATGAGGTAGCGATTCATTGTATCAAAAGCAACATTGACCATCATTAAAATAAGTAGAAATGAAATAATCACCCCTAAGTATTTAGCACATTTATCGCAAAATGATTCAATCCATTGCATTACATTAGCCTGTAAAAATAAAAAAAATGCCCGCGTTTATAGCGGGCATTATAAAACACATAAGATTTAAATTATTCTATATTGTCTTTCAAGTACAAATAATCTGAAATCTTTGTCCATTCTCGAGCCTTTGCCATAAATTCCGCTTGAGATTCCATGATCTTTTTGAACATAGGATCTCTTGCAGAAGTTTCAGCTATAAGTCTAGCATTAACAGCCTTCATCTCAGCAATTACTTCTGGCGGGAAAGTCCTAACTTTAATGTTAGGGTAATCCACGCCCATCTTAGACCAAGCTTCGGCACTCATGGCATAGTTTTCCCAATACATACGCGCCTTGGAATCAACCATAGCTATCTCGATAATAGCTTGTAAATCAGCCGGTAACTCATTCCATGCATCTTGGTTGATTAAGAATTGTAAGTCTGTAGCAGGCTCATGCCAACCAGTGTAATAATATGGTGCAATTTTATGAAAGCCCATATTAATATCCATACCTGGGCCAACCCACTCAAGCGCATCAATCGTTCCACGCTCTAGTGCAGTATATAACTCACCCGCAGGCAGGTTAGTTACCGCGACGCCAAGTTCAGCCAATACTTCTCCCGCAAAACCAGGGATTCGCATCTTCAGACCTTTAAGGTCATCAAGAGAATTGATTTCCTTACGGAACCAACCACCCATCTGATTACCTGTACTACCACCTTGATACTGGTTAACTCCATGTTTGTCAAACACTTCTTTTGCAAGTGCTTCACCACCACCATAGAAGTACCATGCATCTTGCTCAGCAGTTGTCATACCGAAAGGCATGGTTGTAAATGGCATAGTATTAATGTCCTTGCCTTTCCAATAGTAAGAAGCTGAATGACCCATCTCATACTGACCAGCTTTGACCATATCAAGTATGCCCAAGGCAGCTTTGTGTTTATTTTTATCATCAACACGAATTGTCATTCGACCACCACTCATCGCCTCTACATTGTCAGCAAAACGTGTAACAGTCCATGCGAAAGGTGGTAAGCCAGCAGGCCATGTCATCGCAAGTTTCCACTTGATGACTTTTTCTTCTGCAGCAACTGAACTCGAACCACTAAAAACGAGTAGTGTTGCTATCATCATAAATATCAATTTATTTCTAAACATAATTTATCTCCTTTAATTAATATCTCACAATAAATAAAATAAGCACTCAAGGATAATAATAAAAAACAAAAAACCAACAGAAAAATCTGATCATGTAATCTATATGAAATAATCTAGTTATAACTTGAAAATATTAACACCAGATTAATTTGATCCGAGAGTGTTAAGCCGATTGTATACCTTCCTTAATCGTTCGTCAAAATTAACATCCACATTTATCGTAAGTATAAAAAAATAAACTAAAAACTAAAAACTAAAAACTAAACAGAGTAGTCTTCAAGAATGGCACATGTTGCACTAACCGCTGTTGCTGTCAATGCGTCAACATCTGTCGAGGCCCATCTAAATATTTCGGCGAAATAAAAATCACCGTAAGAATACTCAAAATTATCACCATAGAATTTTTCTCCATTATCAGAAAACTCTATGACCTTAAAAGCACTACCTCTAAAATAATTAACATCTAAACCAAATCTAATCATATTGTCTGATTCTATTGTAAATTTGAATTTTTGAGGAATATAGTTAATAAGTTTTCCTTCCTTTAATTCAATAGCCTGGGTCATTTCACAAAAATAAACATCACCAACCTTTGCAAAACTGTGAGTTGACAATAAGAAAAATATTAAGACCAGTAATGTTTTTTTCATAATTTTATGACATAGAATTGGTATGCCAATATTCATTTCTCAAATATAATATATTAATTCATATAGATGATATAATATATGTCATTGATATAATATATTATTTAATATTTTTAAGTGTTAATCAATATTTAATTATTTATTCTACTCATTTATAAGGAGCAAACATGATTCAATTTATTGTCCATGACGAGAATGATTCCGTTGGTGTTGTCACAGTTGAAGGACTCAAAACCAACGACACAGTGACTGGATGGGTGATGGACCAAGACAAACTAATCGATATAAAGATTAATCAAGACATCCCTATTGGGCATAAGTTAGCGATTAAAAAACTCAATAAAGATGACACAGTTATTAAATATGGCGCAGATATTGGTCGCACAATTGCAAACATCAAAGTTGGTGACCATCTGCATGTTCATAACGTAAAAACAAAAAGGTGGTAATTATGAATTTAAGTGAAAAAATTAACGCATATCGTCGTGATAATAATCGAGTAGGTATTCGCAACTATGTTGTAATCTTGCCTGTTGACGATATCTCAAATGCAGCCTGCGAAGCTGTTGCTAATAATATTAAAGGTACCATTGCTCTACCTCACCCTTACGGTAGGCTTCAGTTTGGCGAAGATCTAGACTTACATTTTCGAACAATGATTGGAGCGGGATCTAACCCAAACGTGGCTGCCGTTGTAGTGATAGGTATTGAGCCAGGTTGGACTCAAAAAATTGTTGATGGTATTGCTACAACTGGAAAACCTGTTCAAGGATTTGCAATTGAGAAAAAAGGCGACATTCAAACCATTGCTGATGCTTCAAAAGAAGCTTTTGATATGGTGCGCTATGCTACTGGATTGCAACGAGAGCCTTGCGATATAAGTGAGTTATGGATATCAACCAAGTGTGGTGAATCAGACACAACTTCAGGTTTTGGTTCAAACCCAACCGTTGGTAATGCATTTGATAAATTGTATGAAAATAACAATACCTTGTTGTTTGGAGAAACCTCTGAAATTACTGGAGGTGAACACCTAGTTGAAGCAAGATGTGCTAATGATGCTGTTGCTAAAAAGTTTATGTTCATGTTTAATCGCTATCAAGATATGATTGAAAGATTTAAAACAGACGACTTATCTGAATCACAGCCTACAAAAGGAAACATTGAGGGTGGTTTAACTACTATCGAAGAGAAGGCTTTAGGTAATATTCAAAAGATTGGAAAAAAATGTCGCGTTGACGGTGTTCTAGATAAAGCAGAAATGCCAACAGGTAAAGGACTCTGGTTTATGGATTCATCTTCAGCTGCTGGTGAAATGGTCACCCTTTGTGCAGCCTCTGGCTACGTTGCTCACCTGTTCCCTACTGGCCAGGGTAATATTATTGGCAACCCTATTTTGCCTGTAATTAAAATTTGCGCCAACCCTAGGACTGTTAGAACCATGTCAGAACATGTCGATGTTGATGTGACTGGCCTCTTAAGCCGTGATATTGACATGGACCAAGCAGGTGATAAGTTAATTGATGTTATGATTAGGGTTGCTAATGGGCAAATGACTGCAGCAGAAATACTAGGACATCAAGAGTTTATTCTGACGCGATTATATGAGAGCGCTTAATTTGTTAGGATAAATTTCAGGAAACAGCTTGATATGGCTTACATTGATTGTTTACATAATCTATATAGAGCTTTTTAAATAACTCTTATAAGGAGTTAAGGATTGACCAATACATTGCATTTAGACAAAAAAGAAGCTTGGGATCTAGCTTTGAATGCCCTTCAACATAACCAGACATCAAAGGAAAATGCTAAAGATGTTGCTGATGCGTTAATCTCTGCTGAAATCGATGGTCAATCCGGACATGGCCTGTCACGTCTACCATCCTATATTGAGCAGTTATCATCTGGCAAGGTAGATGGCAATGTAAATCCCACTATTGTTAGCAGCAAGGGTGGTGTTATTAGGATTGATGCAAAGCATGGGTTTGCTTTTCCTGCACTTTCATTAGCAATTAATGAGCTCACCAATGCTACCAAAAAATATGGCATTGCGGCTGTTAGTGTATCTAACTCTCATCATTTTGGTCAAGCTGGAAGGCATGTTGAATGTTTGGCTGATTCTGGACTGATAGGTTTAATGTTTGGAAATACCCCTAAAGCAATACCTCCTTGGGGAGGAACCCAAGCCCTATTTGGAACCAATCCAATTGCATTTTCTGCCCCCCGTAAAAATGCCCCAGCTTTGGTAATTGATTTAAGCTTAAGTAAAGTTGCCCGTGGTAAAGTGATGTTAGCCAATCAAAAAAAAGAGCGAATCCCTGAAGGCTGGGCGATAGACGAGCAAGGCAATCCAACTACAAATGCTCAAAAGGCTCTATCAGGTGCCATGCTTCCAATTGGCGATGCCAAGGGAAGCGCTCTGGCATTAATGGTGGAAATACTAGCTGCAGGATTAACTGACTCTAAGTTTGGCTTTGAGGCAAGCTCGTTTCTTGATTCAGAGGGCGACTCACCAGGTGTAGGACAACTATTAATTGCCATAGACCCCAGTTTCTTTTCTGGTGACAGTTTCGCTGATCGCATGGAAACTATTGTCAGCGCGATACTTGACCAGCCCTCGACGAGATTACCAGGCAGCAAGCGACTTGAAAAAAGAAAAGAGTCAAAGGAAAAAAAAATAGCTATTTCAAAAGAACTTTATGATGAGATTACCAGGCTAACAGAATCAATATTATGATCAATATAAGATGTAGTATGCAAACAACAAATTAATTAACACATAAATACAAAAAGGATAAAAATGGAATACTTAAAAAAAGCCCACAAGACTGCTGAAACTAACACCCAAGAAGCGCAAAAGGTTGTCAATGATATGCTGACTAATATTGAAAAACATGGTGAGCAGGCTGTCCGTGACTATTCTGCAAAACTTGACAATTGGAGCGGTGAAATTCTGCTTTCAGAAGATGAGATTAAAAAAATTATCGCCAATGTCCCTCAAAATGTTAAAGACGACATTGATTTTGCATGTCAACAGGTTTATGACTTTGCTAAAGCACAACGTGACTCTATTGATGAGTTCTATACCAAAAATAACGGTGTCGAGGCAGGACAGAAATTGCTACCTGTAAATGTTGCAGGGTGCTATGTCCCAACTGGGCGTTATGCTCACATCGCCTCAGCCTATATGAGTATAGCCACTGCTAAAGCTGCTGGTGTTCCTTGCATAATCGCCTGTTCTACACCATACAAAGGCAAAAGCATCCACCCTTATGTGTTATATGCTATGAAAACTGCTGGCGCAGACTATATGATGACTTTAGGTGGAGTTCAAGCAATAGCCAGTATGACTTATGGTTTATTTACAGGTAAAAAGGCTGACATAATTGTTGGCCCTGGAAACAAATTTGTAGCGGAGGCAAAAAGAACACTATTTGGTAAAGTCGGTATTGATGTCTTCGCTGGCCCTTCTGAAGTGGCTGTTATTGCAGATGAAACAGCCGATGCTGACGTTGTCGCTATCGACTTAGTAGGTCAAATGGAGCATGGTCATGAATCACCGGGCTGGCTGTTTACAACATCTAAAGAGATGGCCGAAAAAGTAATGGAATTGGTTCCTCAATACATCGATAAACTTCCACCAACAGCTAAAGATGCCGCTTATTGTGCTTGGCGCGACTATGGTGAAGTTATATTGTGTGATTCGCGTGAAGAGGTTGTACGTGTTTCAGATGAATATGCATCTGAACACCTAGAGATACAGTGTCAGGATCTTGATTGGTGGCTAGACAACTTGACTTGCTACGGATCCTTGTTTTTAGGTGAAGAGACAACCGTCACTTTTGGAGATAAATCATCTGGGCCAAACCATATACTCCCCACCAAAGGGGCTGGACGTTATTCAGGCGGATTATCGGCACACAAATTTTTGAAAGTACTGACATGGCAGAGAATGGACCGAGAATCAACAAAGCATATTGCTCAAACTGCCTCTAGAATATCTAGATTGGAAGGAATGGAGGGACACGCCAGAGCGTCAGACATTAGATTAAGTAAATATTTTCCAAATGAAACATTTGATTTGGGCAGCCCAGTACAGGAGTAGATTATATGGATTTAGCTAATTTTTCACTGAACAATAAAATTGCCCTAGTGACTGGTGGTAGCAGTGGTATCGGCAAAATGATAGCATTAGCATTAGCCCGCGCAGGAGCATTTGTTTGGATTGCAAGCATAGATGACAATGCAGATGAAACCATAAAAGAGGTAGAAGCACTAGGCTCACAAGCAGCATTTTTTCGAGTTGATGTTACCAATTCCAATAAATTAGAACAAATGCTATCTGATATCTACAGCGTGTCAAAAAAAATAGATATTTTAATTAACGCTGCTGGTATAAATGTCAGACTTCCTGCTGAAGAAATGACACTTAATGCTTGGCAAAAAACCATGGATATCAATTTAACCGCGCCCTATCAATTAAGTCAATTGGTTGTTAAAAAGATGAAAGAAAGTGGTTGGGGAAGAATTATTAATATTGCTTCCTTGCAGTCCCTTAGAGCATTCGACAATAGCATTCCCTACGGTGCTAGTAAGGGCGGAGTGATGCAGCTGACTCGCGCATTAGCTCAGGCCTACTCTAAAAACGGTATACTGGTTAACGCTATTGCACCGGGATTTTTTCACACCAAGCTAACTGAATCATTATTTCAAGACCCTGAAAAGTTAAAAGTTTTAGCAGCCAAAACAATGATGAATCGTAATGGTGAAGAAGAAGATTTATTTGGTATCAGTGTCTTTCTATGTAGTGATGCTAATTCCTATATTACAGGCCAAACAATATTTTTAGATGGAGGTTTTTCAGCACAATGATAAATTCAATGGCAGCAGTGGTTTATACCGCTCCCGAAGAAATGACTTATGTTCCTGAGTACCGATCTACTCAACAAGATCGCGATGATGACGTTTTATTACGCATTGAGTCTGTAGGCATCTGTGGCTCCGACATGCACGCCTACCACGGCAAAGATCCGAGAAGAAAGCCAGGTCTTATTCTGGGTCATGAGTTTTGTGGAGAAATCGTTGAAGGACAGAAGCGGGGCCAAATAGTTACAGGCAACCCATTGATTACCTGCGGTGTATGTGATTATTGCTTGCAAGGTCGTGACAACTTGTGCAGTGATAGAGATATGATTGGCATGAATAGGCAGGGTGCATTTGCTCAGTATATGACAATTCCTAAACGCTGTTTAATTGAGGCGCCAAAGGATATGGATCCAAACCATATCGCTCTAACCGAGCCTGCAGCAACCGTAATACATGCTGTTAATATTGCAGTGGAAGAATCCTACCTTCCCATACAAGAGTGTCAAGTTTTAATTATTGGTGCCGGCGCTATTGGGCTGCTGACAGCATTACTATTAAAGTCTTATGGCGTAAAAATGCAGGTTTTAGAGACTAACTTAGCTCGCCATCCATGCGTCAAGGAGCATGTCGGCATTAATCCGACTAATCCCCTTACTGAATCAATCCGTGATAATTCATTTGATGTTGTTATCGACTGCGTGGGCAGTGAAAAGACCAGCTCCCTATCCTTTGATACAGTCAAAACTGGTGGCGTTATTGTCAATGTCGGGCTACAGAGCTGGACAAGCAGTATCAACATAAGAAAACTAACCCTAGAAGAAATTAAACTAATTGGCTGTTACACCTACAGCATGGAAGATTTTAAATCTGCATTAAAAACAATAGAAAGAGGTGAGTTTGGTAATTTGTCTTGGATAAAGGAGCTTCCGTTATCTGATGCAAATCTTGCTTTTAGACAACTTCATGATGATAGAATGTCATCCGCAAAGGTTATCTTAAAGCCACATTTATAAACAAATGCATTCAAAATTATGAGCTTAACAGATCTTAAATTTAAAATTGACCCTAACATCAAAACGCCAATGTGGCTTCAGATTAGGAATGAACTATTTGATTGCCTTTATAAAGATATCTTAAGGCCTGGACAACTTATTCCTAATGAAAAAACCCTAGTAGGCCTATTTAATGTATCGATTGGCACTGTTAGAAAGGCTATCGGAGCTTTGGAAAAAGAAGGTATTTTAATTAGAAAACAAGGCCTAGGAACTTTTGTTTGCCAACATGACGACCGGAGTTTCCTATTTAAATTTTTTCATATTTTCTTTAATGATAGTGACGTAAAGCACATTCCTGAAGTCGAACTGGACTCTTTCAAAATAAGAAAAGCCAACAAAACAGAAATGAAGTTGTTAAACATCCCAAAAGAAAACAACAAGGTTTTTCATATCTATAATAAATTAGGCTTTCAAAGTAAAGTCCACTCGGTTGACAAGATTGTCATTGCTGCAGCTAAATTTTCATTATTAACTGAAGAAATTCTCGTTAACCGTCATAACACTATATACAACCTATTTCAAAATAAATTTAATGTTTTTATAACACATACCTCTGAGAGAATTAAGGCAACCTTGGTGGACAAAAAAATTTCTCAAATGTTAGGTATCGAAATGGGTACACCTATTTTAAAAATTGAGCGCCTTGGTTATACCTACCATGACGAGATTGTTGAGTTACGAACTTCCTATGTTAATACAACTGAAGTTGAATACATTCGGGAACAGTACAGCTTAGTCGGAGAATAAGCTCATATCAGTCATTTACTTATCATTTGTTTAATTGCCATACCAATAATTTGGCAGCCACAATACTATCTGTGGAAATACAATAATCAACATTAAGCCAACTACTTGGATGCACATAAATTGCATCATACCTTTATAAATATCTGTTAAATCCCATTCCGGGACCACCCCTTTCAAAAAATAGGCCGACAGAGCAACCGGCGGTGAAAGCCAGGCTGTTTGTAAATTAACTGCAACTAAGATTCCAAACCAAGTCAGATTAAAGCCTAGTTGTTCGATTAGAGGTAATATGATTGGCAAGATAATTAATACAATCGGTACCCACTCTAATGGCCAAGCCAAAAGGAAAATAAAAGCCATAATGATCAATAGTAAAACCATTGGCGGCAAATCTAACAACATCATCCATTCAGTTATCATGGTTGGCGTTCCCAACCTTGAAAATACTGAACCAAAAAAGTTTGAAGCAGCAACCAAAATCATTATTAGCGTGGTAATTTCAAGGGTCTTTAATAGGGCTTCTCTAAAATGCTTGAAAGTAAATTTTCGATAAACTAGCGATAAAAATATTGAACCAACTGCGCCCATAGCAGCACCTTCAGTAGGGGTCGCGAGACCAAACAATATACTTCCAAGGGATGAACCCACCAAGAGAACCGGTGGTACTAGACCTTGAAAAAACTCAACCCAAACCTGTTTCATTGATGTTGGGCGAAGCTCCTCAGGTACGACAGGACCCAATGACGGATTTAGGTGGCACCTAATAAGTGTATAGCCGGTGTAGAGAATCGCTAACATCAAACCCGGCATGATTGCTGCAGCAAACAAGTCTGTTACAGGGACATTTAAAATAGGCCCCATAACAACCAGCATAATACTTGGTGGTATCAATATACCTAAAGTTCCACCAGCAGTAATTGAGCCAGCAGCCAAGCGCACATCATACTTTGCCTTATTAAATGTTTTGGCTGACATAATTCCAAGAATTGTCACCGATGCTCCAACAATTCCAGTTGCCGCACCAAATATAGTTGCCACAAAAAGTACTGCAACAAATAGTGAACCCTTGGTTCTAGATAATGCCATCTGGACGGATGTAAACAATCTCTCCATCAAGTTTGCTTTCTCCATCATAATGCCCATGAAGGTAAACAAAGGAATCGCTGCAAGCGTCTGCTCCAACATGCTCGCAGAGAAGTGAAAAGTCATCAAGTAAAAGACTAGATCACCGAAGCCAAGATAGCCAAAGACAACACCTAAAAAGATTAACGTAAAGGAGATAGGGAAGCCAATAAAAATGGCAAACAGCATTGCCGCAATTAAAATCATGCCTAGCACTTCTGGAGTCATGGCCATCTCCTATGTTTAACCGCATACACGCACTTGAGTACCTCTGATATGCCTTGTATCAAGAGCAATGCAAATCCTATTACTAAAACAGTCTTGATTGGACCCATGAGTGGCATCCATGCAGTATCCATCCCTTTTTCCATTTGTGACCAAGATTTATAAGCATACTTATAACAGGCATTTATACCTCCAATAAGCCCTGGAAAATAAAACAATAGATACAAAGTGAGATCAACTGAGGCTTGCCTTCTGATAGACCATTTACGATAGAGAAAGTCAGCACGAATATGCACGCCTTTTGAAAGCGCATAGCCGGCTCCGAGCATAAACATAGCGCCAGCAAACATTCTACTTATGTCGTAGGCCCACATCGTCGGGGCACTAAAGAAGTGCCTCGCAACAACTTCATAAAACATAGAGACAAACACTGGTACAGTCAGCCAACAAGCCATCTGTCCTACTCTTAAGTTAAAAAGATCAATCCCAAGAATTGTCTTAGCCATATACTTGGGCATATCATCAGGCATAACCCCAGTGTATGATCGCCCTTCAGCAACCATTTCATCAGTAGTATCTAAATGACTATAATCTTCCTCTTCTGACATATTGAATACCTTTGACTAAATAAAAAAGTGATGAAAAAACATCATACCTTTTAATAGGCCTAGCCGGCAAAAACCCCCAATTAGATTTTATATATTAAGTTGAGAATAGCTAAATAAATATATAAAAACAAACTGCATTGTAACAAACAAGAAGCCATTGCTGGCGGCAGGAGAAGCGCCACCAGCTAAAGCTGTCAAACTTAAAAAAGTTGCCAACAGTATTTACTATTGGCAACTTAGTTTTGGAAGAAGTATAGAGATGAATCTTTACTTCAGTGTATCAGCAAATGCTTTGCCTAGCTTAGCATTTGATGCTTGCGAACCAGCCCAGAAAGGCACTGCAATAACTGCAAAATCTTTTTGAGATTGCCAAACTTCTGCAAAGAAGGCGTTATCTGCAGCATTCTTTTCAAGCGTAGCATACGCAGCGTTCATGTAAGTTGGGAAGTAATCAGCTGGAGTATCCATCAGCTGTACACCCCAATTTTCTGTCAAGTCTTTCAAAGCTAAACCGTTTTGGTAGATACGATTAGACATTGAACGAATCAATGAAGCATCTGCAGCAATATTTATTGCAGCTTGATCACGCTCAGAAAAGCTATCCCAAACGTCGCCATTGATATACATGTCAGCATTCACAACAACTTGGTGAAGTCCTTCCAAGTAGTAGTACTTAAGAACCTTTTGGAAACCAAAGTCTCTATCTGGTTGTGGGCAGCACCACTCTGCTGCATCAATAACACCTTTCTCAAGTGCAGGCAGAATATCTCCACCACCCATAGCTACTGCAGCGACACCAATGTCTTTGTATGTTTGACCTGGAATTCCAGGAGGTGTACGGAATCTTAGCTTACGGAAGTCATCCATATTATAGATCGGTTCTTTAAACCAACCAAGCGCTTCCGGTCCAACGGGTTGCAACATAAGGCCATGAATATTCATGTCCATTTCATCCCATAATCGATCATAAAGCTCTTTACCACCACCACTATGGAACCAAGAAATCCATGCGATATTATCAATACCAACACCAGCACCTGCAACAGGAGAACCAAACAACATCGCTGCTGGATGCTTGCCAGACCAGTAATGCGTCCATGCAAATCCACCATCAAGCAAACCTGCGTCTACTGCATCTAAAACATCATTATTTGGCACAACAGAACCGCCAGGGACAATCTCCATCAACACTCTGCCATCAGTCACTATCGCAACATGAGCTGCAAATTCTTTAAGCATCACAACTTCACTAGTGCTGCTTCCTATAACAGATTGTATTTTCAATTTTGTAACTGCCATTGCGCTTGAACTAAAGCTGAAAGCTAGTAACGCAGCGAACATTAAAACAACTTTATTTTTTAACATAAAAAACTCCTTTATTTTTTAACATAAAAAACACTTAATTAATGCAGTTAGATTAAACATATTAACCCCATATAGCATTAAGTGGTAAACTAGTATACATCAATTTATATATATGAATTCATATATTTGAAAAATAATTTTGAGTTAAAATTAATAGCTATAATTTCAGCTATAAGACTAAATCACCAGAATACAAAATACATGAATAAAACTTATGACTACATCATTGTCGGTGCAGGTTCTGCAGGCTGCCTGTTAGCTAACAGGCTTTCCGCCGACCCAAACAATAATGTTTTGCTGATTGAAGCAGGTAGCAAAGATAATAGTATATGGCTCCATATACCAGTCGGCTATTTCAAAACCATGAATAACCCTAAGTTTGACTGGATGTATAAATTAGAGAAAGATAAAGGTGTCAATAATAGGCGAATTGATTGGCCAAGAGGTAAGGTCTTAGGTGGTTCAAGTGCATTAAATGGTTTGTTATATATCAGGGGTGACAAACACGATTATGATAACTGGGAACATTTAGGCAATAAGGGATGGGGTTTCAATGACATATTACCTTATTTCAAAAAATCTGAATGCCAAGAAAACGGTAAAAGCAAATATCACGGTGTAGATGGAGAGTTAAAAATTTCCAACTTAAGGTTGAAAAGAAAAATAGCAGAATATTTTATTAAGGCGGCTCAAGAAATAGGCATACCCTATAACCCAGATTGCAATTCCGAAAAGCAAGAAGGGGTTGGTTATTTCCAACAAACTTCATATAAAGGCTTTAGGATGAGTTCATACAGGTCTTTTCTAACAAAAAAAATTAGGAAAAGAAATAATTTGACAATTACGACTGACACTCAAATGAGTAAATTAATTTTTTCAGGCAAGAAAGTGATTGGCGTTAAATGTATTCAAAAAGGAAAAGAAAGAGAAAGAGAAATTTACGCCAATTGCGAAGTGATTTTGTCTGCTGGCTCAATTGCATCACCACAAATATTACAGCTTTCTGGTATTGGTGATGCAAAATTATTACAAAAACTGGGCATTGATGTGATTCACAACAACCCTGCAGTAGGAAAAAACCTACAAGACCATTTACAAGTTAGAATGGTCTACAAAACAACCACAAGAACTCTAAATGATGAATTAAATACCTGGTGGAAAAAGGCAATGATTGGGTTACAATTTTTGTTCTTCAGAACGGGACCTTTAACTTTAAGCGCTAGTCAAGTTTATGCCTTTACTAATACAGCCTTAGATGGCTCTAGGCCTAATATACAATTCCATATGCAGCCATTAAGCGCCGACAAACCTGGTGATGGCGTCCATCCCTTTTCTGCATTTACAATGTCAGTCTGTACTCTACGTCCTGAGAGTCGTGGCGAAGTAAGAATCAATTCCGCAGATCCAAGCCAACCCCCAACAATTATTCCAAACTATTTATCCACAGAGGGCGACCAAAAAATTGCAGTTGAATCCATCAAAGTGGCAAGAAAAATTGCCAAAGCCTCCTCTTTAAAAAAATATATTCTTGATGAATTCGTACCTGGTAAATCTTACACTTCAGATGAACAACTATTAGAGGCAGCAAAAAATAACAGCCAGAGCATCTATCATCCAGTTGGAACATGCAAAATGGGGAATGACGATAGCAGTGTTGTGGATGATCAACTAAAGGTTCACGGCATTTCTGGGTTAAGAGTTGTTGACGCTTCAATTATGCCAGAACTCATTTCTGGTAATACCAATGCACCAACGATGATGATCGCTGAAAAGGCTGCAGATATGATACTTGGTGAAAAATAGCTTTAATTAGTCAACATTTTTCCAAGATATCTTGCTGTAGATTTGACTTAATAAGTTTCATTCTGTATTGTTTAGCTAGTAACGTTAGTTAATCCATTAATAGGAGTTTTTTATCATGTCGTCATCTATTGCTGAATTTCGCCGCAGTAAACTTTTCAAACCTGCGATTATGGTTCCCGCCATGATCATGCTGGTCTTTTCGTTGTTTAATTTGACTGCGCCTGCAGACCCAGTTCGAACTGCCTCAGCTTTCAATCTTGGTGTCGTCAATCAGGATGAAGGGCTGACTTTTCCACCGATGAAACTTGCCACTATAGCGATGGATGGAATTGCAGGAAATCTACCTTTCACCGTCACTGAGCTTGATAATCCTGAGATTGCACGTTCTGCACTTGAGGCGGGTGAGGTAGCGACTGTGATACTCTTCCCTGCAGACTTTTCTAAACTTGCGGTTGGTGACAAAAACTTCAGTATTGAGATCTGGAATACACAGCATTTGACTGTTGCTGAAACACAAATGGCCTCGCAATTACCGATGATGATCCAGATGGCTCTTTCTTCCGGTGTAGCGAATCTTCGACTTGCCATGTCTAAGGGTCAGATGCCTAGCCTTGCTCCTACAGTTACTGTAGATGTAGAAACTCTACATAGGGCTGAAAGTACTGCAACCCTTCCAGCTCCTTTCGTGATGACTTTTACAAGTTGGCTTGCCGCTATGGTAGGGACAATACTGCTATTCCTTGCAACTAGTCAAATGGCTAGCATGAATCGCGCATATGTTCGAACACTGGCTCCAGTAATGACAATGGGTTTGGCAAGTTTCGTTTTAGCACTAGTGGTAGTCTTTACAACTTCTCAGTGGGAGCAGTTTATAGGGGTTTGGTTAAGTGTATGGATAGTATCTCTCTGTCTCGTCTGGCTTTTCATGGGAATTTTTGAATTGACGGGTCTTTGGTCTTTGCTTGTTATTCTTCCTACAGTTTTTTACCAATCCGTTCTCGGAGGTTCGATGGCTCCCGTTGCCGCTGCACCAGATTGGTTACGAGAGATTGGTGAAATAATACCTTTTGACTCGATAGGTGCGGCATATAGAGGTGTTATGTATGATGCAGGCGGAGGCTTACCTTTTATTTGGCTTTTAAGCGCTGCTCTGATTGGCATCATTTTGATTTGGGGTTCAGCAATTGTTAAAGGCAGATAGTTAATAATCTTCTTTTTTTTTATCTATTTACAGAAGAATATTAAAGTATAATGGCATTTTTACAAAAATATCTAACATTCTATTTACCTGGAGATAGGAATGCCAGTAGTTCACAAACATCTCATTATAAGAGCCGAAACACGTAAAACACCCAATGACCAAAAATGGGCTCATACCTGGTTAACGGAATTAGTAAGCAAGATTGGCATGCAAATATGTCAAGGCCCAATTACGACATACCTTGATATTCCAGGCAACAGAGGTTTGACTGGTTTAGTTATTATTGAAACCTCTCATATCGCTTTACATTGTTGGGATGAAGAAGATCCAGGTTTAATGCAGCTAGATGTTTACACATGTGGCGATTTCAATACAGATGTAATATTTGAAGAATTAAAACAATTTAATCCTACCAAGATTGAATACAAATACCTTGATAGAGAAAAAGAATTAAAAGAAATTGATGTTACTAAAGTTTAATATTTCAAAATTAATTCAATTTTTCTCCAGGCTTTTGCCTATTTTATAAAGCTAGAAACGGTATCTTTAATATCATGTCTTATTCTAAGGAAACCCTTAACCCACTTTTTAATCGAGCCAATTGAAGTCTTAGTAAGGCGAAAGTCTGGAGACATGATGATAGGCATGCTTGGCATCATGATGTTTTTCTTAGTGGATAGTTTGTTTCTGTACGCACTAATCTTTGTCGACTATCTCGTCAACGGCTTTTTCAAGATCAATGATCGTCTTTCTAGTCTCACTAGGAATAGAGGCTTTTTTATTATTAACATAGTCAAACATTACCACTTTGGCATCACCAATAGCGGACAGTCTCTGGTGCTTGTGGCTAACAACAGCATATTTCATTGTAAAGTACTGATCTGCCATTGTGTCAACTCTGACTCCAACAGAAATACTATCCGGGTAGGCAAGTGGGTAAATGAACTTGCATTGAGTTGATGCTAGTATCAATGAAATTCGTGTTTCTCCAAACACACTATCAGAATTAATTTTTTCAAAATAGGCGATTCGAGCCACTTGAAAATATTTGAAATATTCAATATTGTTGACATGTTGAAGGGCGTCCATATCCCCCCATTCAATATTAAGATCGACCACAAAAGTGAAGTCTTTTAACAACTCATTCATTATTAATTAAGGTCTCGATATCAGCTTGATATTTTGATAATTGTCGACGTAAAAGTTGGTCCTGTTTTTCACTTCGAGTATTAAGAACTTCAGCAAGTAGATGATATATGACATCTAAGTTATGTGCATAGGTTTCTCGATAAATTTGTGATACAGCATTGCCCTTCTGATTTATCCTAGGGATTTTTTTTAATACTCATATTATCTTATCTCAACAACATAATAGAGTAACTTATGTATAAAATCATCGATAAATTAATTTAACTAGTAAGCACTTTATATGGATAGTCAAATTCACAATACTAATATTGCCAGTGAAGCTGTTATCACCTCCCCTAATGATCTCAGTAATAAATTGCCCATCACTCAAAAGGGCAAGAGAAATATTATGGCTGGCCGAAAAGTGGTGAGCGATATTCTCTCAGGAAAGGATTCTAGATTGATGGTGATTGTTGGACCCTGCTCAATTCATAACCTTGAGGCTGCAAAAGAATACGCACATAAATTGCAAACCCTTAGTGAAGAATTAAAGGAATCACTTTTTATAGTAATGAGAGTTTATTTTGAAAAACCAAGAACCACGATTGGCTGGAAGGGTTTAATTAGTGATCCCGATATGGATAATTCACTTGATGTCGACAAAGGTCTTTATCAAAGTCGCCAATTTTTAACTTGGTTAGCGGACTTAGGTATGCCGGCAGCCACAGAAGCTCTCAATCCAATTACCCCTCAATACCTAGCAGATCTCATCTCTTGGTGCGCCATAGGCGCAAGAACAACTGAATCACAAACGCATCGTGAAATGTCGAGCGGCCTTTCAATGACAGTTGGTTTTAAGAATAATACCGATGGAAAACTAATAACGGCCGTTAATGCAATCAAAGCTTGTTCTTCACCTCAAAGTTTTTTAGGGATCAATGATGAAGGTCAAATTTCAGCATTTAAAGCAAAAGGCAACAAGTCGTCACATATTATTCTAAGGGGCGGCATTAAACCAAACTACCATAGTGAAGATATTGAGCGTTGTGAAAAACTTCTTCAGCAAAATGATTTACCTGAAAGAATTATGGTGGACTGTTCTCACGATAACTCTAATCAGGACTACCGACTACAAGGTAATGTGGTTGAAGAAATTAGTGCACAAATTGTCGCTGGAAACAAATCAATTTTTGGCATCATGCTAGAAAGTAATTTGTTTTCTGGCAATCAAAAAATACTGGACAATCAAAATGAGATGAAGTATGGTGTCTCTGTCACTGACGGTTGCATAGATTGGGAAGAAACGCAAACCGTCCTCAGGAATCTTGCTGAAACATTATCAAATACACAATAACTAAGTTTCAGTACAACAGATTAGATTTTTATTCAGACTTGCAAATCATAGAGAGGGTCATTTCAACGACTGAAAAAACCCCTTGCCCTGCTACCCCTGTGTGACAATACAAATTGCAAATTAATTGATGTGGATTAATTTTGAGGAATTAAAATATAACATTTGTTCTATTTTTTATAAAGTAGAAATTTATATAAATTCATACATATAAAATTGATGTATACTGATTTTTCTTGAAGCTCTAAATACGCTTCAAGAAGTTGGAATCAATATTGACTTCCAATAATTTTATTATTTTTTCTAAGAAGAGGAGTATAAAAACATGTTTAATATAAATAAGCGTGCTTCTGGCATTGTTCTTGCAATATTTGTACTTTTTGCAACATCTATGTTTGGAAGTTCAACAGCAATTGCATCAGGAGAGAAATTTGTCCTAATTAGCCATGCACCAGATTCTGATTCGTGGTGGAACACAATTAAAAATGCAATTGAAATAGCCGCTAATCAAATGGATGTTACGGTAGATTATCGTAACCCTACTACTGGTGATTTAGCAGATATGGCACGTATCGTCCAGCAGGCTGCAGCAAGTAACCCTGATGGCATTATTGTAACAATTGCTGATTTTGATGTACTAAAAGGACCTATTACTGACGCAATAGCAAAGGGCATTCCAGTGGTTACAATTAACTCTGGAACTCGTGCTCAATCTGAAGCACTTGGTGCATTGGCGCATATTGGCCAACCTGAGTATGATGCTGGTTTTGGTGCAGGTAAAAGAGCTAAGGCTGCTGGTGTAAGTGAGTTCCTATGTGTCAATCACTTTTTTACAAATCCTGTGTCTGTTGATCGTTGCCAAGGCTACGCCGATGCACTTGGTGTAGATCTAGGCCATCAAATGATAGACTCTGGACAAGATCCAACGGAAATAAAAAATAAAGTTATGGCACACCTTAGGTCGCACCCTAACACAGACGCCATTCTTACCTTGGGTCCAACCTCTGCTCATCCAACACTTTCAGCTTTGGATGCCTTAGGTCGTTCGGGTGATATCTATTTTGGTACTTTTGACCTTTCAGGTGAAATTGCAGCTGCCGTTAAATCTGGTGTGATTTCATTTGCCATTGATCAACAACCGTACTTACAAGGGTATCTTCCGGTTGTTTTCTTAACTAACCTATCTCGCTATGGCGTATGGCCATCTGGCGCCATTAACTCTGGCCCTGGATTTATCACTAAGAGCAACATTAGCTTAGTTGAAAAATACGCAGGTGTATATCGTTAATAGTTAATTAGGTTTTGCCTTGCTGCCCACCGTTGATCTGCTGAAGTGGGCAGCATTTTTTTTACCTTCCCTAAAAGATCTAAATTAGACTGAATCATGTCTATAAATATAAAAAATATTTCGCATATTCGCGCTTATTTTAAAAACGCTATGCTACGCCCAGATCTAGGAGCCATAGTTGGCGTTATGTTGGTTTTTCTTTTCTTTTTTCTGGTAGCACATGATACTGGCATGTTTTCTCTAGAAGGATCCATGAATTGGGGCATAGTCTCTTCTCAGTTCATTATTATTGCTGTTGGTGCCTGCCTGTTGATGATTGCTGGTGAATTTGATCTTTCAGTTGGATCGATGATAGGTTTTTCTGGCATAGTGATCGCTGTCACTTCTATTGTTTGGGGTTGGCCTGTTTGGCTCAGTATTCTTACAGCCTTTGCTGTAGCGATGTCGATAGGCGCTTTAATTGGCTATATTACAGTCAAAACAAATCTACCATCCTTTATTGTTAGTCTTGCTTTTTTATATATTTTGCGAGGTTTGACAATTTTTGTTGCTATTGCCAGTACCAAAAAAACCATTATTGGAGGTATAAACGAATTTTCTCAAAATGACTGGTTAGCGCCTATCTTTGGTGGAAAAATATTCTCAGGCTTATTCGAATGGCTTGCTGAACAGGGCTGGATTCAAACCTTTGTAGCTGGCACTAAAGCTGGCCAGCCAGTTGTATCTGGAATCCCTGCAATGATGGTTTGGGCACTGGGTCTAATTATTTTTGGTCATTTTTTGTTAACAAAAACTCGTTTTGGTAATTGGATTTACGCCTCCGGTGGCGATGCACAAGCTGCACGGCATATTGGCGTACCGGTTAACAAAGTTAAAATCCTCATGTTTGTCTTTACTGCTTTTTGTGCTACTGTATTCGCCACCACTCAAGTTATTGAGTTTGGCTCGGCTTCAGCGGATAGAGGCATCCTTAAAGAATTTGAAGCAATTATTTCCGTGGTCATAGGTGGCGCCTTATTAACTGGAGGTTATGGATCTGTTATTGGTGCAGCTCTGGGCGCAATCATATTTGGAGTAGTGCAACAAGGTTTGTTTTTTATTGGCGTGGAGAGCTCATTATTTCGAGTTTTCCTAGGAGTGCTTTTACTATTAGCAGTGATACTCAATACTCATGTTCGTAAATTAATCACAGGATCGAAATGATGAGTACTTCACCACTGATGGAACTTACAGACATTTATAAAAGTTTTGGTAATGTAAATGCCCTTAAAGGGGTTTCAATTTCTATTAATAGGGGAGAGTGCCACTGCTTATTGGGCGATAACGGCGCAGGAAAATCAACATTGATTAAAATCATGTCTGGGGTACACCAGCCCACAGCTGGGCAAGTAAATATTAATGGAAAACCCACTGTATTGCAAGGGCCCCGTGAAGCAATAGATTCTGGAATTGCTACAGTTTATCAAGATTTGGCATTGATCCCATTAATGTCAGTGTCGCGTAATTTTTGGCTCGGTAGAGAACTGACAAAAAAAATAGGTCCAATCACTGTAATGGACTTTGAGAAATGTAACTCAATTTTGATGTCAGAAATGGAAAAAATAGGGATCCAATTACGAGACCCGAATCAATCAATAGGAACTCTTTCAGGTGGTGAAAGGCAAACCGTTGCCATTGCCCGTGCCGTATTTTTTGGTGCTGAAATATTAATACTTGATGAGCCTACATCAGCTTTGGGTGTATACCAGACCTCTAATGTATTAAAAACTGTAGAAAAAGTCCGGGAAAAAGGAGTTGCAGTAGTATTTATATCGCATAACGTTTCACATGCCTTAGCTGTAGGTGACAAATTTACAGTTCTATCTCGAGGCGAAACTCTTGGCACTGCTCTTGCTGGAGAGATTAATTATGAAGAATTACAATTTATGATGTCTGGCAATAAGGAATTGTCAGCATTAAAAAATAGCAAATAAAGAATTGTCAGAATTAATAAATAGCAAATATTATGAAAATATGTTTGATTGGTGCAGGTCGCATAGGTGCCGTCCATGCAATAGCAATAGCGGGTGAAGCAACAACTACGCTTCATTCTGTTGTTGACCTCCATCCAGAAGCGGCAGAGCAGCTTGCCAAAAAGTACAATGCCATCGTCTTAAGCTTAGACCAAGCGTTCAATAATAACGAAATAGATGCCTTTATCATTGCCAGCAGTACTGCTACACATGCAGATCTAATAGAACGGTGTGCCCGAGCAGGTAAGCCTGTTTTTTGCGAAAAACCAATTGATTTAAGTCTCGATAGAGCTTTATCGTGTGCCAAAGTTGTTAAAGAAAGTGGCATTGTATGCATGATTGGTTTTAACAGGCGATTTGACCCACATATGGTCAGCTTGAAGAATAAAGTTGATGCAAACCTTATCGGCTCAGTTCAGTCTTTGATAATTAACTCTCATGACCCAGAACCGCCTTCTATGGAATATATTGCAAGTTCTGGCGGGTTGTTTTATGACATGATGATCCACGATTTTGACATGGCCTGCTGGATACTTAAAGACACACCAAGCAATATATATGTTGCTGCCACTGCTACAAATGATGATATTGCTAGCTATGGTGATGTGGATACTGCCAGTGCCATATTAACCATGAAGAAGGGTGTGATTGCAACTATTATTAATGGGCGTCAAGCGGCTTTTGGTTATGACCAGAGAATTGAAGTTTTTGGACAAAAAGGAATGTTGCAAGTACAAAATGCACTTGAAGATAATGTGGTGCTAAGCAACGCAAATGGAATTAACCAAGCTAAAGCAAAATATTTTTTCTTAGAAAGATATGAAAAGGCATATCACAACGAGTTGGTACATTTTATGAAATCAGTTCAAACAGGTGTTAAGCCTAGCGTAGACATTTTAGATGGTGTTCTTGCATTGAAAATTGCCGAAGCGGCTAAACAATCTTTTGAAAGCGGAAACCCTGTTAACTTATAACTATTAAATAAAATGCTGCCAGAAAATATTAACGATTTGAATAGTTTATTACAAGAAAACTACCCCAAATTAAGTAAAAAAATGAAGTTGATAGCATTCTACATTATCGATCAACCTCAAAAACTCGCATTAAACACTCTTGCGGCGATTGCTGAAGATATTGGGGTCTATCCTTCTACCCTGGTGCGTTTTGCCAAGCATTTTGGTTTTAGTGGTTTTGCAGAACTGCAAGAGCTATTCAAGGTCAAAATTTCGCAATCTGCTATCAACTATCATCAGCGTATCACTGATGTGCAAAAAGTCACTGTAGGCGATGTAAGTACGAATAGTTCGAATATATTTCATGATGTTACTAGTCGTAATATTGCTGCCACAAAACTACTATCTGAACAAATAAATGAAGAGCTAATAGAGGAATCCGTGAAGGCGTTGTGTACGGCTAATGAAGTAATTTTATGTGGTTCGAATAGAGCTCAACCTATAGCAAACTATTTTTATTATATGTTAAATAATCTAGGCATTCGATGCCGTATTACCAATAACGTAGATGCAGAAGAAAAACTATCACATTGGCTTGATGAGAAAACTGTATTAATTGCAATCACTTATAACCCTTATTCTGCTTCGACAACTGAAGCCGTTAAGGAAGCAAAACAATCGAATGCAACGGTTATTCTGCTGACCGATACAAAGCTAAATCCTATTGCCCATCTTGCAGATTATTTATTTTGCATACATGAAGCAGAGATTCACACTTTTAGGTCTTTAGGAGCAACAATGTGCCTTGTTCAGGCTATATGTATATCCATCGGATACCATCAACAAGGAAATTAAATATGTCTCTTTTATCTCGTCCTAAATTAAGTTCAGATGGTTGTTATCAAAACATTACACCAGACTCAGCCAATTGGGAATATGTCGGATTTCAAGCACATGAACTGGCACCTCAACAAACTTTGAATTGGATTGATCCAGATAAAGAATCATGCTTGGTAATCTTATCTGGCAAGGCTGATATTAGAGTAGATAAGCATACTTTTCATAGTCTTGGCGATAGGATGAGTGTATTTGAAGATAAAAAACCGCATGCAGTATATGCGCCCAATAACAGTCAAGTATCTATCAAAGCGATAACCAAACTTGAGCTGGCAATAGCAACTGCGCCTGGTTTTGGAAATTATCCTGCCAGACATATTAAGCCTGAAGACATGACTAATGAGGTTCGAGGAGAGGGAAGCAATACAAGGTCTATTTGTAATATCTTACCGGAACAAGATGAAGCTGATAGTTTGCTGGTTGTCGAAGTCAAAACTCCGGCTGGAAACTGGTCAAGTTACCCACCCCATAAACATGACTCTGACAACCCTCCAGTTGAATCCTATTTAGAGGAAACCTATTATCATCGAATAAACCCACCACAAGGTTTTGTTTTTCAGCGTGTATATACCGATGATTTAGAAATTGACGAGACTATGGCGGTGGAAGATAAATGCGTTGTTCTAGTGCCACGCGGTTATCATCCCGTTGGCGTTCCCTATGGATACGATTCTTACTATTTAAATGTAATGGCAGGACCAAAACGTCAATGGATTTTTAAGAACCATCCAGATCACCAGTGGATGTTGGATAAAGCATGAAAAAACTGGATATTATTTGTCTAGGACGTGCGGCAGTAGATTTATACGGACAACAAATTGGATCTACCTTAGAAGACATGGGTAGTTTTGCAAAATATCTTGGCGGCTCATCCGCAAATATTGCTTACGGTTGTTCCAAACTTGGACTCAAGTCCGCAATGCTCACCCGAGTTGGCGATGAACATATGGGTCGTTTTGTGCGCAATGAGTTGGCAAGCGTTGGGGTAGACGTTTCCCATGTTGTCACAGATAAAGAACGATTAACAGGTTTAGTTATCCTAGGCATACAAGACAAAGAAACCTTTCCACTTATTTTTTATCGAAAAGACTGTGCAGATATGGCGGTGGACATAAAAGACTTTACAGCTGAATTCATTGCTAGCAGTAAAGCACTGTTAATTACAGGAACACATTTTTCTTCTGCCAATACTTATAGCGCCAGCATGAAAGCTATTGAGTATGCCAAAGCAGCAAATACCAAGGTAATTGTAGACATCGATTATCGACCTGTGTTGTGGAGTTTAGCTGGATTAGGTGATGGTGAATCTCGTTTTGTCCCAAGTGATGATGTAAGTCAACACATACAAACTATACTACCCTATTGCGATGTTGTTGTCGGCACCGAAGAGGAGATTCATATTGCTGGTGGCAGTGAAGATACGATTACCGCTTTAAAGCAAATTCGAAAGCTGAGCAGCACCATCATTGTATTAAAACTTGGTCCATTGGGATGCACAGTAATTACCAGTGATATTCCAGACAGTTCAGCTAACCTTGAAGTTATAAAAGGCAATCAAGTCGAAATACTAAACGTGCTTGGCGCCGGTGATGCCTTCATGTCTGGATTTTTGCGTGGCTATTTAAGAAATGAGAGTCTCGAAAAAAGTGCCACTTATGCGAATGCCTCTGGCGCACTAGTAGTTTCTCGGCATGGTTGCGCTCCAGCGATTCCAAGCGAAAAGGAGTTGTTTTACTATTTGGATAATGCACACAACATTCCAAGCCCAAGCCAAGATGAAGCCCTTAATCACCTTCATAGAGTTAGCTTGAGAAGAGCTACACGATCCGAAATTTTTGGATTCGCGTTTGATCATCGTAAGCAACTCTATGATTTAGCGATTGAGTGCGGGGAAGATCCAGATCAAATAGCTAAACTAAAAAAACTATTTTTGAGTTCAATAGAAAGCACTATTAAGCAAATCAATATTTCAGAGAGAAATGTTGGTGTATTAATCGATGATACTTATGGTGAAGAAGCGCTCCACTCTATTGCTGAAAAACCATGGTGGATTGCAAGACCAGTAGAGCTTCCTGGCTCTCGCCCTCTAGAGTTCGATGGTGGAGGATCAATTGGATCGAAACTACAGTCTTGGCCACTAACACATGTTGTAAAGTGCTTGTTGTTTTATCATCCAGACGACCCTATTGAATTAAGGCTTAAGCAAGAGCGGCAACTGAAGGAGCTCTATTCTGCTTGCGTTCAAAGCGGGCATCAATTGTTATTAGAAGTCATCCCGCCTGCAGAGTCTGAAGAGGATGCCTCTACAATACCCCAAATACTAAAGAGGTTTTATCATCTCGGCATTAAACCAGATTGGTGGAAATTACCAGCACTTCAAGACAAGTCTTGGCAACTGGCAAGTGATATCATATTGAGCCATGACCCACACTGCCAAGGTGTATTATTATTAGGGCTGTCTGCATCTATGGAGGCTGTGAAAGAATCTTTTGCTGGCGCTTCAAAATATGAGATTTGTAAAGGTTTTGCAGTTGGCAGGACAATTTTTTATGAACCAGCGAAACAGTGGATGCAACACAAAATAAGTGACCAAGAGTTGGTTGACTCTGTGGCCGGTAATTACATCGAATTAATTAAAGCTTGGAAAAAATACAGAGAGGAAAATAGCAAATGAAAACAATTAGGCTCACAATGGCGCAGGCCGTAGTTAAATATTTATCAGCACAGCATATCAAGATTGATGATGAAGTTCAACCCATATTTGCTGGAGTTTTTGCAATCTTTGGACATGGCAATGTGGCCGGCATGGGACAGGCATTAGAAGAGCAGCAAAAGCATTTGCCTACATTCCGTGCGCACAGTGAACAAGGAATGGTTCATGCGGCTATAGCTTATGCCAAGGCCAACAAACGCCAGAGAATGATGGCTTGCACCAGCTCAATTGGACCTGGCGCTACCAATATGATCACTTCCGCAGCACTGGCCCATGTTAACAGACTGCCAGTTTTATTATTGCCGGGTGATTTTTTTGCCAGCCGAACTCCAGACCCTGTACTCCAGCAATTAGAGGATTTTTCAGATCCTACAATTAGTGTCAATGATTGCTTTAAGCCAGTGAGTCGATATTTTGATCGCATTATGAGACCCGAACAAATCATTAATAGTTTGCCTGTTGCAATGCAAACTCTATTAGATCCAGAAAACTGTGGCCCGGTAACCTTGTCCCTGCCCCAGGATGTTCAAGCAGAGGCGTTTGACTATCCCGAAGAGTTTTTTATTAAGCGTACCCATTCCATTCGTCAAATAGCACTTGATAATATGGAACTAACTCGCGCAGTTGAAGCGTTGTTACAATCTAAAAAACCTTTCATTGTTGCTGGCGGCGGTGTGCATTATGCAAAGGCGTGTGAGACATTGCAAAAATTTGCAGAAAAATATCAAATTCCAGTAGCAGAAACCCAAGCAGGGAAAGGTTCACTGGCATGGAATCACCCCTGCTATGTTGGTGCTATTGGAGTAACCGGCTCCAATGCAGCCAATAAACTGGCACAACAAGCCGATGTTGTATTGGCTATTGGCACAAGATTAAATGACTTTACTTCTGGCTCTAGAGCGCTATTTGCTAATAAAACACTATTACAGTTAAATGTTTCTCGTTTTGACGCCATAAAACACAATGCACTATCGTTATGGGGTGATGCTAAGCTGGGAATATTGCAATTGGATAAACACCTCTCAACTTGGAAAGCACCACAATCTTGGTTAACCTTGGGGCAAAAAGAAATTGCCAAGTGGAATAACTACTATGACCAAATTACCTCCATTAGTAATTCATCGAAAACAGAAGACATTTTGCCCACTGAAGCTCAGGTGCTGGGTGAAATAAAACGTCATGGCATAGCCAGTGACATTGTTCTTTGTGCTGCAGGAAGTTTGCCAAGTGAATTGCATAAATTGTGGCGAACAGAGCAGGCTGGAGGTTACCATGCTGAATACGGTTTTTCTTGCATGGGATACGAAATAGCTGGAGGATTGGGTGTTAAAATGGCCGAACCCAGCCGTGAAGTGATTGTGCTTGTTGGAGACGGCTCATATTTAATGCTGAACTCTGAATTGGCAACTAGCGTCATGCTAGGACATAAGATGATTGTGGTTGTTTTGGACAATCGAGGATTCTCTTGTATTAATCGTCTTCAAAATGCAACCGGCAATCGTTCGTTTAATAATTTATTGAAAGATTGTCAAAGTGTCGATGATGGTCATCCAGAAATTAATTTTGCGCTACACGCAAAAGCTCTAGGAGCTAACTCTGAACAAGTTAACAGCATACAAGAATTAGCACCAGCGCTTAGCCGCGCGCGTTCATCATCAAAATCTTACCTTATAAGTTTAGTCACAGATTCTCATAAAATTAGCCCAGAAGGCGGTTGTTGGTGGGAGGTTGCAGTGCCAGAAGTATCCTCCAATGCAAACAGTGAAACGATTTATCAAGCATACAAAAAAGCAAAAACAAAACAGCCCTACTAATAATGCAAAAAGAGGTATTACAGCCCATTCATGAGCAAGTTTTTTTTACCGAATCTGAAATTAACCTTGATGATTTGATGCAAACCTGTTCTCAGAAAACGCTCAAAGAGGAATACCCTTTAGCTGATTCGGTTGAAAATAATGTCGTAATTTATGATGCAAGAAATATCACTCCTCTTATCGATAACTCAAACCAAGAAAAGAGAGTAAAAACCGAGCTGAATCACATTTTAGAAAAAGGTCCAGGAGTTTTTGCTATTCGTAATCTATATGAAGAGAAAGTAATAGATCAGAGTAACGTTATTTTTGACAAGATTATTAAAAATGAAGCTACTAATAAAAACGATCATTTCGCTTCTGGTAGCAATACAAGGATATGGAACAGCTTTCAAAAGGTTGCCCTCGAAAACTCTGAAGCCTTTATCAGTTATTATGCTAACAACATCCTAAGAGTAGTTGCAGAGTCTTGGTGCGGCCCCAACCCTCAAATGACAGCACAAGTCAATGTAGTTAAGCCAGGCAGTGAAATGCAAAAGCCCCATCGCGATTACCATTTGGGCTTTCAAGAAAATGAAGCTATTCAAGAGTATCCTATCTCAACTCACCGCATGTCTCAGCACTTAACTTTGCAGGCTGTAATTGCACACAGCGATATGCCACTTGAAAGTGGGCCTACTCTACTACTGCCTTATTCGCAACAGTATGAATTGGGATATTTAGCATGGAGAAACAAAGAATTTAAAGGTTTTTTTAGTAAAAATGCAGTTCAAGTTCCAATAAAGAAAGGTGATGGCATATTTTGTAATCCAGCTTTATTTCATGCAGCTGGTTCAAACAGTACAAATAACTTTAATCGAATCGCTAACCTTTTACAAATTTCATCGGTCTTTGGTAAGGCTATGGAGCGTATAGATTACAATAAAATTATAAAGAATATTTACCCAGCTTTACTAAAACATCAAAACAATAACACCCTTTCGAAAAGGCTGGTTAAGAATGTCCTTGTCTGCGCAACAGACGGATATCCCTTCCCAACAAACTTAGATTACGATACAAGTTCGTATTCTAGTCTTCATGGGCTGAGCATGTTTGAAGTAACACAACAAGCACTCCTAGACTCTCTTGATCTAGAAAATTTTAGCTTAAAACTTTCTGAACACCAGCGGATTAGGCTTTCTGATTGATTAATATTAACAATAATTTGGAGGATTGTAATGAGTGTAAAAATTGGTGTTAGCCCGATTTCATGGACTAACGATGACATGCCAGAATTGGGGCGAGATACTACAGTGGAGCATTGCTTGCAAGAGGGTAAACAAGCTGGCTTTAGTGGCTTTGAATTAGGAGGTAAATGGCCTCGAGAAAAATCAATCTTAGAGCCTCTATTTAATAAATATGAAATGGAGGTAGTCTCTAGCTGGTTCGATGGGAATTTACTAGTAGACAGTCTTGAAGATGAAATAAAAAGAATAACACCGCACATGCAACTTCTGAAAGATCTAGGGACAGAAGTTATCGTCTATTGCGAAATGGATGCTTGTGTTCAAGGTGAAATAACTGTGCCACTTTCACAACGTCCAGTTATTTCTGAAGATCAGTGGCAAGAGTGGACTATCAAACTTAACCAGTTGGCAAAATATACATTATCACATGGAATGCAACTGGCCTACCATCACCATATGGGGACAATAGTTCAAATCGAAGAGGAGGTGGACAAACTAATGGCAATGACAAGTAATGATCTTGGATTGGTATTAGATACGGGCCACTTAATATATGCTGGCTCAGATCCGCTAAGGGTCTATGAAAAGTACAGTGACAGAGTACTCCACATTCATTGCAAAGATGTAAGAAAAACAATGTTAGATGAAGCACTAAATACTGATTCAAGCTTTTTAAATGCCGTATTAAGTGGCGTATTTACGGTGCCTGGAGATGGTGACTTTAATTTTCCTGATCTATTCAAACTGGTTAGTGATGCTGACTACAGTGGCTGGATAGTTGTTGAGGCGGAACAAGACCCAGCCAAAGCGCACCCTTTAACATACGTGACAATGGGTTACAAAAATATTCAAAGTTATTGTGAAAAATTTGGAATTGAAATAGAGGAAAGAGAATGAAAACAATTGGCGTAGGGGTTATTGGCACGGCTTTTATGGGTAAGGCTCATTCTATTGCTTATGCTTCTGCAGGCAGTGTTTTTGGAGATGGTCTGCGACCTAGTCTAGAGATGATTTGTGATTACAAAGCTGATAGAGCTGAAGTTATGCGAAAGGAAATGGGTTTTGCTCGTTGCACGAATACTTGGATGGACGTAGTAAATGATCCCAAAGTTCAACTGATTTCTGTCTGTGTTCCAAATACATTACATAAAGAAATCTCAGTAGCTGCTCTAAAGGTTGGCAAGCATGTCTGGTGTGAAAAACCTATGTCTACCAATTTAGCTGACTCTGAAGCTATGTTTGCAGCAGCACAAGCCAGTAATACTCAAACTATACTTGGCTATAACTATACTCAAAATCCTGCCGTTCAAAGTGCTAGAAAACTTATTGATGAGGGTGTTATAGGTCGAGTAATCGGCTTTCATGGAATCTACGATGTCGACAATGAGGCCGATCCGGATCGACCCCATTCTTGGCGAATGAGCCGTGAAGCTTCAGGTACTGGCTCTAATGCCGATGTTATGTGTCACTTGATTAGTATGGCTCATTATATGACAGGTAGCGAAATAACTCGATTAGTGGGAGATTATGATACGGTTCATAAAGAGCGTTCTGATCCAAAAAATCAAGGGCAAACATTAGTAGTTGACAATGATGATATTTGTACAGCAATGGCTCATTTTGAGAGTGGAATTAAGGGAACCTTACGTGTAAGTCGAGTTGCTTGGGGAAGAAAGTGTGGATTGCGTTGGGAAATTCACGGTTCACAAGGCATGATCTGTCACGACCAGGAGCGCCTGAATGAGATCAAGCTTTACACACGTAGTGACGATCCCAGACAAGAGGGTTTTAAAACCATTTTAAGTGGTCCAGCTCAGCCACCATATGATGCCTTTTTACCGAATGCAGGGCATAGCCTCGGCTTTATCGACGTCAAGGTATGCGAACTTAAACATTTGCTGGATGCAATTGAAACAGGTCAGCCAGTCTGGCCAAACTTTGCTGATGGTCTAAAAATCGAAAGAGTAATGGACGCCATAGATCGTTCTGCACTTACTGCTCAGTGGCTTGATGTCTGAAATAAAAGTATCACATCTGCATTTCCGAGATAATCGAGTATGGAGTGCTTTGGTAGTAGGGCGAGCTGGCCTTGACCTTTATCCACAGCCTGTAGGAATTAAAACTCGCGATGCAGGCTTATTTGCTAGTGATGTAGGTGGCTCTGGCGCTAATATTGCTGTAGCTATGAAGCGTGCAGGAGGTGAAGTAGGCCTTATCTCGGCTTTGTCCGACGATCCTGTCGGTGAGTATGTGCGGCAGCGCCTTAAAACTGAAGGCATTGATCTACAATTAATGCAAACAACTTATGGTGACGAACGTACCAGTCTAGCAATTGCCGAAGAGCGTCAGGAGGACTGCGAAGTAGTAATATACCGTAATAATCCTGCAGATCTTCGAATTACCTGTGATGAAGCTATACGACTGGCCATTACCCAAAGCAGCAATCTGATTGTGACTGGCACCAGTCTGATTGAGACTGATTCACGAAACCAGACCCTTGAAATGATGGAGCATGCACAACAAAATGATTGTCAGGTTTGGCTAGATTTGGACTATCGACCCTGGAACTGGCCCGATCAGCAAACTACCCGTTCAGCCTACCAAAAAGCAGCGGAAAAAGCGCATGTATTAGTCGGCAATGAAGAGGAATTTAAAATTCTACAACAAGATATTAAAACACAGGTTGAGCAATGTGCCGCCCATAACCAATTGATGATCCTTAAGCGTGGCGAAAAGGGTTGCAGCCTTTTTTCTGGTCAGGCTCGACTTGATACCGGAATTTATACTCTACCCGCCCTTAAGCCTTATGGTTCTGGTGATGCTTTTCTAGGTAACGTGGTAATGAACTATATGTCTTCTGGTGACTGGCAACAAGCCATTGAGGCTGGCAGTGCGGCAGCAGCTTTAGTAGTATCCCAGCAAGGCTGTGTTAGTGCTATGCCCAACTTACAGGAAATTAAGTTACTACAAAAAAAAATGATGATAAAACCAACAACAAAGTGGAGTTAAGTATGCATATCCCTCAACATAATAACAATAATCAGGCAATTGTAGATTGTAACCATGACATAGTGCCCCTATGCTATTTCAATATCATTAAGCTAAAGTCTGGTGAATCATACAGCTATCAACTAGCTGATTATGAAACTTGCATAGTGCCAGCCACTGGAAGTATTGATGTACAAGTACAAAATCAAACTTTCAAACAGGTTGGGAAACGTCAGCATATCTGGGAAGGAAATCCTGAAGGTGTTTACATACCGGTGGACTGTGAAGCCACACTGAGCTGTGTCAGTGACGCTGTAGAAGTCTTCATTTCGGGAGCCAAGCATAATCAAACCCACAGCGCCTTTGTTATAAGGGAAGACGATATTGATACAGTTCAGTACGGCTCTGATGACACTAAAACCCATCGTAAAATTAAACATATTCTGGGTAAGGATCCAGCTGGCAAGGTTGGCAAACTGTTGGTTAGTGAACTATTTACCGTAGGTGCAGGTGGATGGTCTGGCTTTCCACCTCATAAACATGAAATAGACAGACTGCCTGAAGAGAGTCGTCACAATGAAGTTTATAACTTTCGCTTTAACCCGCCTCATGGCTTTGGTGCCCAGTTTTTAACTCCAGATGGGAAGGACTATGGTCCAGTCTATCATATACGCAATGGATCGACCTTTATTTTTGATAAAGGTTATCACCCTTGTGTAGCAGCTCCTGGATATGAAATGTATTATTTCACCATTCTGGCTGGAGAAACCCAGCGCCCATTGCATATGAATTTTCACAAAGATCATGCCTATCAGCTAGATACCATCCCTGGCATGCAAGATATGCTTAATAAATTTAAATAACAAATATGCTTACTAATCTTAAAGATATTCTTATACCAGCCCAAGATGGGGGTTATGCTGTCGCCTGCTTCAATGTATTTGGCTACGAAGATGCGCGTGCAGTTGTTGATGCTGCAGAAGCACGCAATGCTTCAGTAATTCTCTCCATCAATCTCGATATGCGCCAATTTATGCCTATGGAGCAAGTTATCGGCATGTTAAGACCTATGGCCGAAAATGCTCAGGTTCCAGTATGTCTGCATCTTGACCATACCTACGAAATTGATATAGTTAAACAAGCTGTTGATACTGGATTTACTTCCGTAATGTTTGATGGCTCTCAGTTACCTATCTCTGAAAATATCGCCGCTATCCGCGACATTGTTTCCTATGCGCACCCTCAAGGCACATCGGTAGAGGCTGAAGTGGGCTCGGTGCCCTATGCAAGTGGTCGTGACCATATCCGTTCTGCCCTAACAGAAGTAACTGAGGCTGTAGCCATGGAAGAACAAGGGAAACCTGACTCACTGGCAATTTCAATAGGTAATGTGCACCGTTTGGAAGACCGATCTGTAGCAATCGACTTAGACCGTTTTACCGAGTTGGAAGAAGCTTTAAGTCTGCCATTGGTAATTCATGGAACTAGTGGCCTTGAAAACAAGGATATTCAAATAATGGCATCACGTCAAGTAGCCAAATTCAATGTTGGTACCACTTTGCGAAAAAAATTTGGCACCTCATTGCGAGCCACTCTTGAGTCCAGCCCTGATTTGTTTGATCGTATTACTATAATGCAGCAAGTAATTCCAAATATGTGCTCTACAGCTAGTAAAATAATCCGTTTACTAGGGCAGTAATAAAACACAACTAAAGAAATAAAATGATTACATTGCAACACATCATCGACGGAGATAACGTCACTGGTACTTCAGAAACTTTGTTTGACATTTATGACCCTTCAACCGGGAAAATAACAAAACAAATACAAGGAGCAAGTGCTAATGACGTCCAAAAAGCTATTAAGGTTGCCAATGAAAAGCTTGCCTCCTGGTCCCAAGTAACAGCGTCAAAGCGCGCGCAAATAATGTTTAATTATCGTGACCTCATTATTAAACACACCGATGAATTAGCCAAACTAATCTCTCAAGATCACGGTAAGACCTTTGCTGATGCTAAAGGTGAGGTTGGAAGAGGATTAGAAGTTGTTGAATACTGTACAGCAATTAATAATCATCTTAAATCTGACTTTAGTGCTGATGTTTCAACTGGTATTGATAGCTATAACTTGCGCCAACCGATTGGGGTCTGCGCAGGCATAGTTCCTTTTAATTTTCCTGCAATGGTACCGATGTGGATGTACCCAGTTGCTATTGCATGTGGCAATACCTTTGTTTTAAAGCTTTCAGAAAAGGTACCCTCTTGTGGATTAAGGCTTACCGAATTAATGCATGAAGCAGGTCTACCAAATGGTGTCCTCAATACCGTTGTTGGTGACAAGGAGGCGGTAGATGAAATCCTCACTAACGACGCTGTTAGGGCGATTAGCTTTGTAGGCTCAACACCTGTAGGTGAGTACATATATCATAAGGGTTCGAGTCACAACAAACGCGTTCAGGCCCTGTGTGGCGCAAAAAACCACATGATTGTCATGCCTGATGCTGATTTAGAACAAAGCAGCGATGCGATTATTGGTGCGGCTTATGGCTCTGCTGGTGAGCGTTGTATGGCTATCTCGGTCGTGGTTGCTGTTGGAGATGAGACTGCAGAAGATTTAATTCAGTCTCTAATGCCAAAAATTAAATCTTTAAAAATTGGCGCATACAATGAACCAGAAGTTGAAATGGGACCAGTTATCTCAAAGCAGAGTCAAGAAAAGATTTTGTCTTACATTGAGGCAGGTATAAACGAAGGCGCCGAGCTCAGAGTTGATGGAAGATCTGAAACAAAAAGAGATGGTTTCTTCGTTGGTGGTTGCTTGTTTGATAATGTGACCTCTAATATGTCAATTTATACCGATGAAATTTTTGGACCTGTTTTATCAGTTTTAAGAGTGTCAAGTTATGATGAGGCATTAACTCTTGTTAACGACCATGAATTTGGCAATGGCACCGCTATCTTTACTCGTGATGGAGACACCGCACGACACTTTACCTCACACGTTAAAGTAGGCATGGTGGGCGTGAATATACCTATCCCTGTTCCGGTCGCTATGCACAGCTTTGGTGGCTGGAAACGTTCACTTTTTGGCGGTTCTTCAATTCACGGCATGGAGGGTGTGCGTTTTTACACTCAACTAAAAACAATCACATCAAGGTGGCCTTCTGGAATTCGAAAAGGCGCACAATTTCACTTTGAAAGCGGCAAAGACGCCTAATCACAAAAAGCCTCATTGAGCTTAATAAAATCAGAGTGCTAACAGATTAGCATTACCACCAGATGCTGTAGTATCTACGGTTACCACTCGTTCGTTAACTAATTGCCAGGGTTCATAAATCGAATTCATAATTGGGATTATCTCTTCACGCCTGTTCTCTAGTTCCCGTTCAACCGACATCAAGTCACCAAAATAGAGTATTGTGTCATACTGCTTACTGTTAAAAAGATTTGAACTTGGACCGTTTATTAATCTAAAAATATTGTCTTTATCAAAACCTAACTTAATCAGAGAAGAGTAATTTTTTTGACTTATTAAGCTGATAGCACTATTGCCTAGAGCCAACGCAATAATAGTTTGTATGAGAGCGTCAGTCGAGCTTGGCCCAAGACAAAGTGCAATACCCTTCGCTTGATAGCTGAGCTCATTTGACTCTCCTGTAGGACCAGGCAAGCTATGCTTCAATGCATAAGTATTAACTGTTTCATGCAAAAATTCAAAAAATTGAGTACCAATAGATGGAAACTCTTGTCGAAGTTTTTCTATCAATTTTTCATCAAATGTAAGAGATGATTTAATCAAACTAGTTACTTCAACATGACCGTCATATAGAGTCATAATTTGTTCACTTGTTTTTCCATGCTGCAGATTACGGCTATAGCCATGAAGTGTATGCAGACCGCCCGCCTTTGGTCCAGTGCCAGACAATCCCTCTCCACCGAAAGGTTGTGAGCCGACAATGGCACCAACCTGATTGCGGTTTACGTAGATATTTCCCGCATTGACTCTCGATGTAATCTCATCTACTTGTTTTTTTATTCGCGAATGAATACCAAATGTTAATCCATAACCTTTTGCATTCAAACGATCAATCGTATCCGTCAAATTATCTCTTGTATAGCGAATCACATGGAGAATGGGGCCAAAAAACTCTTCATTGATTTCATCTATGCTGTCAAGTTGAATAATCGTTGGAGCAACGTAGTAACCGCTACTGAGTTCATTTTTAACTCCTGCAATGACTTTATTTTGTGAGCTTAATTGATCTATGTAACCCTGAAGTTTCGTCTTTGCATCAGCATTAATTACCGGGCCGCAATCGGTCGAAAGATACTTTGGATGTCCAAGTTTTAATTCAAGCATGGCGCCTTTTATCATGGAAATAGTTTCATCAAAACACTCATCCTGAATAAGCAGTATTCTTAGCGCTGAACAGCGTTGGCCTGCACTTTTGAAAGCGCTATCTAGCACATCTCTAGTGACTTGCTCACTGAGTGCTGTTGAATCAACGACCATGGCATTCAAACCGCCCGTCTCTGCAATAACTCTTGCCTTGGCATTTCCGTTCATTACCAAATTGTGCTTGATGAGTTTGGCCACCCGAGTTGAGCCTGTAAAGGCGACACCGGCAATGCTTGGATGACTTGCAAGATAAGAGCCCACATCTGACCCTTCACCTAAAGCCAACTGCAAGATACCCAATGGTACGCCAGCTTCTAATAATAACTGTGTTGCTCGGTAAGCAATCAGAGAGGTACTTTCGGCAGGCTTTGCAATCACAACATTACCTGCAGAGAGTGCTGCAGCAACCTGGCCTGTGAAAATTGCCAGAGGAAAATTCCAGGGACTGATACACACAAAAATACCTAAAGCTTCGCGCTTGTTAGGAATGACCTTTTGTGCTAAGTTTGCGTAATATCTAAGGAAATCAACTGCTTCACGCACCTCATCTATAGCATCTTGATAGGTTTTTCCTGCTTCTCTCATTGCCAAACTCATGAGCTCTGCTTGATTCGACTCATACAGGTCAGCTGCACGCTCTAAACTTTGAAGCATCAGTCGTTGATTATTGCTTTTGTCTTTAAAGGCTTCTTGTGCGCTCTTTAAACACTCATCCAATTGCGTTTCGGTAGCGTAAATAACATCACCCACCTGATCACTAAAGTCAGCAGGGTTGATTACCTTGCGTCTAATCTCATCATCCACATAATCAGCAGATATAATCGATTTAGCTTGCCATTTATGTTCTAACCAGGGCTGCTGCTTTTGATATAAACGGTCAACTTCATCCTGTTCTGAAAGCAATATACTGCTGGAGTTTTGACGAATTGTTTGATAAATATCTTTCGGCAAAGGGATGCTTAGATGAGAGGGCTCTTTATCTTGTTCGACCTGGCTCAAAATGTCGCAGGCTAAATGCTCTGGTTTGATGTTTTGGTCAAACAAGTGGTTAATGAATGAACTGTTTGCACCATTTTCAAGTAAGCGTCTCATCAAATAGGCCAGTAAGTCCTTGTGACTGCCAACTGGGGCATATATTCTTGACAAAACTCCGTACTGACTTGACAAGAGCTCGTGAAGTGACTCGCCCATGCCATGAAGACGTTGAACCTCAAAGCCAACATTGTCGCCTGCAATCTCACACACGCTTATAAGAGTATGAGCGTTGTGACTAGCAAACTGTGGATAAATATAATCTCTCATATCAAGCAACTTTTGCGCACAAGCCAGAAAGGAATAGTCAGTATTTGATTTTTTTGTAAATACCGGATAATCAACATCACCCAATACTTGTGATATTTTTATTTCGCTATCCCAATACGCCCCCTTCACTAAACGAACCATTAACTTTAAATTGTTTTTTTGACTTAATTCATAAAGCCAATCCAAAACATAGGGGGCTCGTTTTTGATAAGCCTGAACCACAACTCCAAAACCTTGCCATTTTGAGTGTGCAATGCTCTTGGCAATCTCGCCAATAACATCGAGTGATATGTCCAACCGATCACACTCTTCGGCATCAATGTTTATGGCAACATTGTAGTTTTGTGCAATTTCAATCAAAGTCAATAGCTTTGGAACCAATTCTTTTAAAACACGCTCCTTATGCATAAAATCATAGGTTGGGTGAAGTGCAGAGAGTTTTACAGATATTCCATCTGCTAAAAAAATGTCGCCTCCTTTGTTATTTTCTCCAATCGCAATCAGGGCATTTTTATATGCTAAAAAGTAGCGATCTGCATCAGTCATTGTCCATGCCGCCTCTCCCAACATATCGAAAGAATGCGCATCCTGATTATCAACAGCTAAGGCGCTCTCTATGTCTTCTGAAAAAACGAATTGGGTTCCGAAAAATCTTATCACACTGGCTGCGCTAAAGCGAATACCAGGTCTAGATAAAATCTCTAGTGCATGCTTAATGCGATCCTTAATGGAGTCGTTATGTCCATGACTTATCATCATATCTGCAATACTAAGAGCGATAGTTGCAATACTCACTATAGAAGATTTCCCACCTCGCAAGTGTTTTGCCCAGGGCTTATTTGAAATCTTATCTGAAAAAAGTTTATCTCTAGTTTTATTGTCAGGTACACGTAAAAAAGACTCAGCTAAAGTCATCAATGAGAGTCCCTCTTCAGTATTTAAATTGTATTCAGCAATAAACTGAGATAACAAATCTGGTTTTTTAGTTTGGCGTAATTTTGCAATCAAATCAGATGTTTTCTGACTAATCAATGTTCTTTGATTGACACTAGTCTTATCTATTTTTATTAAATTTGATAATGCCTGACGCTCCTTCATCACACGTGCACTTCTAACAGCTTGACGTAAGTCACTGTAATCAGTCAATAATTCATTACTAGCCATTGTTGCTTATGCTTAAGATATTTCAACAATATATGTTATAGAATAATGCAATAATTAAGTTAAAAAAATGATTGACAGCGATTAAATTTCGTATCAAAATGCCCCAATCAGAACTCAACTCGGATTAAACAGATGACCAGAAGGAAATCAGGTGGAAGAGAGGCAAGAATTGCCTTAAGAAGTGCCCCATTAACTGAAGAAGAGAAGCCTGTTAAGCCTGGTGAGATTGGTGGTAGGTATAAGCCACTGAGTGAAGTGCAAGTCCAGGCAATTGAAGTTAATGTTTACCGTATCCTTGAAGAAATTGGCTTTGCTGATGCAACTCCGCATTGTATTGAAACCTGTGTTGCGTTTGGTGCAGTCATGGGTGATGACGGCAGACTTAGAATGCCAAAAGAAGTGGTTAAAAAGGCTATGGACTTAGCGCAACATAGTTTGACTCTTCACGGCCAATCTCCTAAATACGATTTGGATTTAAGCAGCTCAAAAGTTCATTTTTCTACTGCGGGTGCTGCAGTTATGATTGCCGACCCTGAGAACAATGAATATAGAGAATCGCTTAGTCAAGATCTTTATGATATGGCCAGAATTGCCGATAAATGTGAGCATATCCATATGTTTCAAAGAACCTGCGTGCTGCGTGATATAGTAGACCCAAGGGCGATGGATCAAAACACAGTTTATTGCGCAGTGATGGGTACGCAAAAACACATTGGTGTGAGTTTTACCGAGTCACCTCATGTCACTGATGGTCTTGAAATGTTGCATATTATTGCTGGCAGTGAGGATAAATGGCGGCAGCGACCTTTTGTTAGTATGAGTAACTGCTTTGTTGTACCACCAATGAAATTTGCGGAGGAGTCTTTGGAATGCCTGCGTGTCGGTGTTGAAGGTGGCATGCCTATTTTACTTCTTTCTGCTGCCCAAGCTGGGGCAACAGCTCCAGCACTGTTGCCAGGTGTGGTATCACAAGCCTGGGCTGAGTGTCTTGGTGGTTTAGTCTACGTTAATGCAATCGAACCTGGCGCACCAGCAATTCTTGGTACCTGGCCATTTGTATCCGATTTACGTACCGGATCCATGTGTGGTGGTTCACCAGAACAAGGCTTGATATCAGCAGCTTGCGCACAAATGGGAAACTATTTTGACCTGCCAACAGGTGCACCGGCAGGTATGACGGATGCAAAATTTCCAGACTTTCAAGCAGGCTCAGAACGTGCCTTAACGCATGTGGTGACTGCTATAGCTGGTGCCAATATTATTTATGAATCTGCAGGAATGTATGCAAGCCTTTTGGGCACCTGCCCTGAAAGCTTATTATTAGACAATGATTTGCTAGGTGCCTCATTAAGAATGACCAAAGGTTTTAGCGATGAGAGTGAGGAGTCTCTTTGTTTTGATATTATTAAAGATGTGTGTTTGAATAATAAAGGCCATTATTTGGGTTCTGAACAAACAATCAATGTTATGCAGAGCGAATATATTTACCCCGAACTGAGTGACCGTGACAGCCCAAACGACTGGAAAGATAAAGGCAATCCGATTATCTTAGATGCTGCAATCTCAAGAAAAAAAGAGATACTTGCAACTCACTTCCCTAACCATATTAGCGATAGTACAGACGAAGAGCTGCGAAAAAAATTTAAGATTCAATTAAGCCGCAAAGCTATTGGTCGAAACTAATTATCAAGATTAATATGAAAACACATGCTCAAGTAGTAATTATTGGTGGTGGCTCTCTAGGTGTGAACCTTATGTACCATCTAACGCAAGAGGGCTGGACTGATATTGTGTTAGTTGAAAAAGGCGAACTTACGAGTGGCTCTACATGGCATGCAGCAGGTCTATGTCCAAATTTTAATGGCAACCACACACTTTCCCATATTCATGAATATACGATAAAACTTTACGATGAAATTCTTCCAGAAAAAACTGGACTTCCTTCATCATTTCACAAAACTGGTTCTTTGAGGGTGGGACATACTGAAGTTGAGGAGCAGTGGTTTCGTAACGTTATAAGTAAAGCAAACCATATTGGCTTCGAAATGTATTTTGTCTCGAAGGAAGAAGCTTCAACCATTAATCCGATGATGAGCTTTGATAATGCACGTAACATCTTATACACTCCTAATGACGGACACGTTGACCCGACAACTGTAGTTACTCAGTTAGCGCAACTGGGTAAAAAAGCTGGAGCTCAGGTAAGTAACTTTAACCGAGTTATTGATATCAATATTCTATCTAACGGTGAGTACGAAGTTGTCACTGAATTGGGAAATATTATCGCTCAGCATGTTGTTAATGCGGGTGGTTGCTTTTCACCCCAGGTTGGTGAAATGGTTGGTTCTTATGTACCCTTGGTCAACCTGCAACATCAGTACTTGATTACAGACAATCACCCGGATATTGCTGCACTAACAAAAGAATTGCCTGTCACGCGTGACTCTATAGCTGCCTCATATATTCGCCAAGAGGGTAACGGATTTTTGATTGGTCCATATGAAACAAGAGGCTCTAAACCCTGGGCATTAGAAGGAGTAGATTGGTCATTTGATAGAGAGTTATTTGAAGGAGACATAGAGCGACTTATGCCCTGGTTAGAGCGCTGCATGGAGATTGTACCTTTATTTAAAGAGGTTGGTATTAGCAGTGTCATTAATGGACTCATTACCCATACACCAGATGACAACCTGCTTGTTGGACCAGCCAAAGGGTTAAGAAACTTTTGGAATTTATGTGGTGCCAGTATCGGTATTGCTCAAGGTGGTATTGGAAAATACCTAGCACAATGGATGGTGCATGGACAAACTGAACTCAATATGGCTTCACTAGATTCTCGCCGATTTGACCGTTGGGCGGATAAGAAATACTGTATTACTCGAGCTATAGAGTCATATGAAAGAATGTATGCCATGGCTGTACCTAATGAAAACAGGCCACATGGTAGACCAATCAGGGTCAGCGCGCTACATACAGTACTGGCACAGCAAGGTGCAATTCATATCGTCAATACAGGATTTGAAAAACCCGCTTGGTTTACAACAGAAAGCATCAGAAAAGAAAGTCATACTTGGGCTCACAGTGAGGCCCACGAGGCCGTTGCTCTGGAGTGTGCTGCTGTCTCAAACTACTGTGGTGTTACCGATATTAGCGGAGCGGCAAAATTTAGAGTAACTGGAAAAGATGCTTTTGCATTTTTAGATCAACTGTCCTGTAATAAACTACCTGCGAAAGATGGGCGAATTGGTTTAACTCTTTTTCATGCTCCAAATGGTGGCATTATGGCAGAACAGACTATCAGCCGTATTAACCAAGAACACTTTATTTTAATGGGAGCTATAGGCTCCCAAGTAAAAGATTATCAGTGGCTTGAGTTGCACTCTGATGGATATGAAGTTGAAATCGAAGATATGACAGAGAGTTGGGGTGGGTTACTTTTAACTGGACCTAATGCTCGTCAAATACTAGAACAATGTACACGTGAAAATATCAGTAATAACGGATTTTCTTGGTTGAGTTGTAAAAACATTACAATTGACTCAGCTTCTGTTTTTGCGATGCGGGTATCCTACGCGGGCGAGTTGGGTTGGGAGCTACATATGCCAAGTTGGCAACTCATCTCTATCTATGAATCTCTAATGGAAATGGGGGAACAGCATGGATTACAGGATTTTGGTGGTCAGGCGTTTAATAGTATGCGATTGGAAAAAATGTATCGCGCTTATGGTGCAGAGTTTACAGAAGAGATTTCTGCTCTAGAGGCTGGAATGGAACGATTCCTTGACCTTAGTAGAGACTTTATTGGTTCGGACAATATACGTGAACGAAAAACTAATGGCGTCAATACAAAACTAGCATACCTAGTATTTGACGACCAATTGCCTGCAGAATGTTTTGGCAATGAGGCTGTCTTTTTTAGTGACAAACTGAGTGGGATTATTACTAGTGGTGCTTATGGTCATCGGGTAGGCCACAGTATTGCCTTTGCCTATCTAAAACCGGAACACTGCAAGGAGGGAACCAACCTCACCGTTGATACCTCAATAGGCACTAGAAAGTGTCACGTATCGATGAGTGCATCTTACGATAAGGATAATGAGAAGCTGCGAGTTTAAGTTAAATTGTCTCTTCAACAACGAAAATAAAATACGTGAATTTTTCTGTTTAAAACGAATTGTAATTTATAATCCACCACTATGAATGAGCAAAATAAATTAAGGCAGATTAAAAGTCCATGTGTAAGTATTTGTAAATACAATCACAATAGCTACTGTGTTGGCTGCAAAAGACACATGCATGAAATATTTGACTGGTTTGATTTTACTGATGAAATGCGCACAGCAATTATGAATGACCTAACAGAACGCGACATTGAAGCTACCGCCTAGTTGTTATTGAGTAGTGAATAAAAATTACAAAAACCAAACTTACCTCCACAATAACAGCCAACCCCTTATCTAAAGTTTGTCAAGTCTTTAAACTTGACATTATTTAAGACAACAAGTGCTGATACAGCCATGATTGTGCCTAATGCATTTTTTATCGTTAGTGTTTCGCCAAAAAATAAAGCACCCAATGCTATCGCAAAAAATGGTGTCAACAAGCCAAACTCAGAGCACTTTTTAGAACCTAAAACTCGCAAACCAATATAATAGAGGGTGCTAGCCACAATAGTACTCAAGATTGAAACAATGAAAATATTAGTCCAAAAAACTGAGTCCATTTTAGCTACATTCAGAAAAACTCCATCAAATGATAAAAACCAATCAATCGATACAGCAAAAAGGCATATATAGAAATTAAAGGCCATCACATGCATGTTTTTCATCATAGCCCCTACAACGGTGATTAGAGCATAGAAAAAAGCAGCCAAAACGAAATAAATGTTGCCACCTCTCATCAACTCAGAGAGACTGAAGCTTTCAAAATTCATCATAAAGATTACGCCAACAACTCCCAGCAATAATGCTAACCAGTCTTTGATTCCTGGCCTTGACTTTCTAGAGAAGATCATAAATATGTAAACCATTATAGGAATTAAAACTGTTACAAGTGCTGCTCCTAGACCTGCGGCTCCAAGCTGCATGCCCATAAAATAGAAACGAGTGTTACCAATCACAAACAATGCCAGCAATAAAGATAACAGGAGGTTTTTAAAATTTATTTTGAGTGGGATTTTCATCCAAAAAAGTATAGGAATTATGGAAAGGGTGGCAATAAAATATCGATAAACAACAATTTCATTCTCACTAACATAGAAAGATAAGTATTTTGTAGCAATACCAGATAGAGCCCAAGTAAAAGTAACGAGCACCATTAACAAAGACATTGTATTTTTAGACTCGATCATTCTTCACTCCATATAATTAATAGAATGCTACAAAAATACCAACCAAAATCATCGTTACACCTGTTACTTCGTTGACTCTCTTAATGACTACTGGATTTTCAATATGTCTTCTAAGCTTAAGACCCAACACGTTGGCTAAACTCAGTACAAAGAAAACGGTAAACCCTATAACACTAATTACCTGAACTTCGGTTGTAATTGTTAAATTATTAAGATCAACAAATATAGGAAGAAATGATAAATAAAAAATAATGGTTTTTGGGTTAGTTACGCCAACAATAAATCCTGCTAATAACAACTTCAATATTGACTCTTTTTTATTCGATTGTTCAAAGCTAACGCCCTTTGAGCGCCACTGTTGATAGCCAATATATATCAAATAAGAGGCTCCAAAAATTTTGACATATAGCATACTATTACTAATTATCTCAGCCAATGCACTGAGAGCCAACATGGCTACTGTAACATAAATAATATCACCAACAGTGTGTCCAAATGAAAGCCACATTGCTGGCATCGCACCGTATCTTGTTGAAATTGCTAAAACTGCAAATAAACCTGGTCCAGGTGAAATTGCATAAACGAAAGTTGCAATGGTTAGTGAGAGCAGTGTTAGCCAGTCCATTGACAGATTATAGCCATAGCATCTGCTATAATCACAAATAATTATTCGCTACCATTTTGGTGTTTAAATGAACTTAAATTATCTTGATTTTGAACAACCCATTGCCGAACTGGAAGATAAGATTGAAGCCCTCGAGAGTGTCAAAGATGACGCTGATATCGCCAAAGAAATGGACTCACTCAAATTAAAAAGTGAGTTACTAACAAAAAAAATATTTGCTTCTCTCTCAGATTGGCAAATTTCTCAACTTGCAAGACATCCTCAAAGACTTTACACATTAGATTACATAGAAAATATTTTTGATGAATTTACTGAACTTCATGGTGATCGTACGTTTTCGAATGACCACTCGTTAATTGGTGGCATTGCTAAAATAGATGAATTCAATTTCATGTTTATAGGACAACAAAAAGGTCGCTCTACAAAAGAAAAAATTTTTCATAACTTCGGTATGACCAGACCCGAAGGATACCGTAAAGCACTAAGACTAATGAAGCTGGCTGAAAAATTTTCACTCCCAATCATTTCTTTTATTGACACTCCAGGCGCCTACCCGGGAATTGGCGCCGAGGAACGTGGTCAGAGTGAAGCGATTGCAAGAAATCTATTCGAAATGTCTACTTTAAAAACACCCATCATAGCAACCGTTATTGGTGAAGGTGGTTCTGGTGGAGCACTCGCAATTGGACTTTCTGATACAACCATGATGTTTGCATATAGTATTTATTCAGTCATTTCGCCTGAAGGCTGTGCATCTATTCTTTATAAAGATGCCTCTAAAGCAAATATTGCAGCAGAATCTCTTAAAATGACTAGCAAACACCTAAAAAAGAACAAGCTTATTGATAAAATCATTCCTGAACCACTGGGTGGAATTCACAGAGATCCAGAAAAGTCTTGTAATTTCCTTAAAAAAGCTCTCATTAGGGAATTAAAATCGTTGCAAGGTGTTTCTATAGAAGAACTTCTTAGAGAAAGGCACAAAAAACTCCTAGGCTTTGGTAGATTTAGCGAATAAAGACGAATTTTTAATCGACAAAAAAATTGTCGTTGCCCTCAGTGGTGGCATCGATTCGGTTGTACTTCTGCATTTCTTAAGCAAGCACTACCCTGGCAAAGTTAGAGCTATACATATCAACCATAATCTTTCAAACTATTGTCATCAGTGGCAATCTTTCTGCAAAAACCTTTGCCAGAATGCCAACATTAATTTTAAAAGTGTTGATATATTCATCGAAAGTATATCTAACGTCGAAGAAATTGCTCGTAAAAAGCGCTATCTTTCATTAACATCTGAATTGAAGGCTGATGAAATACTTTGTACAGGCCATCACCAAGACGATCAAGCTGAAACACTTTTATTACAACTATTCAGAGGTAGCGGTGTTGCCGGTTTATCTGCCATGCCGAAAAATAAAACCATTCATGGTTCTCAACTATATCGACCTCTTTTGACAATCTCAAGGAAACAAATAACTGACTATGCGATAGAAAACCATCTTGACTGGGTTGAAGATGATAGTAATAAAAACATCAACTTTAGACGAAATCTTTTGAGGCTTGAATTTTTACCTAAACTGTCAGCCGTGTTTGCTAACCTCACAAAAAATATAGCGAGAAGTGCTAAACATCAAGCCGAAGCACTCAAATTGATGCATGATTTGGCTAAACTAGATATTGCTAATCACAACCTCATTATTGAGGATAAATTACAAGTCACCCCTTTAGTTGAATTGCCAAAAAGAAGAATGGTTAATGTTATTCGTCATTATATTAGCCAGCACGAATTACTCTCTCCTTCTGATAAAGTCTTACAAGAAATTATTTCTCTAATTCATGCCAAGGCAGATGCAAAATCTATCGTTAGCTGGCATCATTATCAGGTTAGACGATATCATAACGAGCTCTACTTTTTTGACAAAAACTATACCAATTCAACTAGGCCATGCCGTTATTATGACTCATTAAAAGATCTGCCTAATTTCGAGGTGCGCTTTCGTCAAGATGGTCAACGCATCAAGCTCAAAGGTAAACAGCACTCACAATCGCTCAAAAAAATTTTGCAAGAAGCGAACATCCCACCATGGGAAAGGGATCATCTAAGAATGTACTACATCGATGGCAAGTTACGGGCTATGGAAAATTTAGGTGAGATGGTTGATGGCTGAATCATTGATAAGGGTTATTAACACCAATTTTTTTCAAAAATTCAATCTCAATTCCTTCCATCTTATTTGCAGACGGTAAATCGTCATGGTCATAACCCAACAAGTGAAGAATGCCATGAATAGCCATGTGGCTTAAATGATCTGAAAAAGCTTTACCCCCTATTACAGCCTCCTCTCGAACCACATCCATACAAATAACCACATCTCCTAAAATAGATTCTCCAATTTCCAACGGTATATCACTTGAAAAAGAAAGGACATTAGTTACTTGATTTTTCGATCGATACTCTTTATTAAGAACCTGAATCTCTACAGGAGATACAAGACGAACCACTAACTCACTGTCACCAACATTAAACTCTTGCATAAATTGCTGACAGGTAAATTTGAGTTTTTCCTCATCTACGCTTGCATCATTAATGATATTTTGAATAACGACCATGGCTTGTGAATATTGATAAAATACTTATTTTATCCCTAAAACATTTTACTTTGTCATCGATCATAGAAGTAGCTATACCCGCCCCTCTACATAATACATTTGACTATTTGTGTGATCAAAAAGTTAGTATCGGTGCCAGAGTCAAAGTTCCATTTGGACAAAAAAAAGTAACTGCTATTGTGTTGTCACATAAAAAGAAAAGTGACTTCGATAAACTGCGATCAGTTGAAGAAATACTCGACCAGGAAGCTCTTCTGTCAAAAGAGATGCTTGATTTTTTATTTTGGTCAGCAAACTATTACCACCATCCACTCGGTGAAGTCTTGGCTAGCGCCCTGCCCAAAAATCTTAGACAAGGCAAGCCAGCGGTTATCAAAAAAATAAGTACACATAAAAATACAACATCTCCTTGTGCCTTTGAAGCAACGACTGAGCAGAATAAAGCGATTAAAGCAGTTTTAAAATCAGAAAACAATTTTCATGGTTTTTTACTTCATGGTGTCACTGGCAGTGGCAAAACTGAAGTGTACCTAAACATCACTCAAACCATACTCAAGAAAGGAAGACAGGTCCTTGTATTGGTTCCTGAAATTGGGCTAACACCGCAAATGATTACACGCTTCGAGGATAGAATTGAAGCAAAGGTTGTTGCAGTACACTCGCAATTAAATGAAACACAAAAATTGGACGCTTATTTAATGGCAAAAAATGGAGAGGCTGGAGTGGTGCTTGGCACACGTTCGGCAATTTTTACTCCCATGCCCAACCTCGGCTTAGTGATTGTTGATGAGGAGCATGATGGCTCTTTCAAACAACAATCCAGTTTCCGCTATTCTGCACGAGATCTTAGCTTTATGCGTGCAAAGCTAGCTAGTATTCCTTTGATTTTAGGTACAGCCACGCCATCACTTGAAACCTTGAAAAATGTGGTCGATAAGAAACTTACTCGGCTTGTTTTGAGTTCTCGTCCTGGTCAAGCGATAATGCCAGAAGTTAATTTAATTGATATGCGAAATCAGACAGCAGAAGCGTTATCAATGCCTTTGGTTGCAAAAATAAAGCATTACCTCGAAGACAATAAACAAGTTATGTTGTTTATCAATCGTCGAGGTTATGCTCCCGTGTTTTACTGTACAGATTGTGATTGGAAAGCCGAATGCGATCGTTGCGATTCTGCTCTTATCTATCATCGCCACATTAATCGCCTAAAGTGTCATCATTGTGGCATTGAAAAAATGCCAGAACCCACTTGCCCCTCTTGTCATCAGCAAACTCTAAGGGTTCTAGGTTATGGGACAGAAAGATTGGAGGAAAACCTTGAGTCTTATTTCCCTGATACAACTATTATTAGAATTGATAGAGATACCACACGCAGAAAAAGAGCTTTTGAAATTCACTTAGAAAAAATAAATTCAGGCGAACCGTGCATCATAGTTGGTACTCAAATGCTAGCCAAAGGTCATGATTTTTCTAACTTGGCATTTGTGGGTATTCTGGACGTAGATGTTGGATTATTATCATTGAATTTCAGGGCTACAGAACATTTAGCACAGCTCTTAATTCAAGTCTCTGGTAGAGCTGGCAGAAGCGATCATAAGGGTGAGGTATCAATTCAAACTCACTACCCAAATCACCCAATATTTGACTTTATTAAATCTTCACACTACACTCAATACGCCAGTACATTATTAAAAGAACGTGAAAAGACTCAGTTACCTCCTTATTCACACCAAGCTTTAATTTGTGCCAATTCTAAAAACAAAAACAACGCAGAAAAATTCTTAAATGAAGTTGCAGACCTGCTTAAAAATATCGATATAGATTCTGTTGAAATTTGGGGACCAGTTTCCGCCGTTATTGAAAAAAAAGCCAATTACTACTACTTTAATCTTTACTTGCAATCAATAAATAGAAATCAACTTCACCGAGTCATTAAAACTTTTTACAAACACCTAGAAACAATAAAAATTAACTCGTCGGTGCGCTGGTTTTTAGATGTTGACCCTATAGATTAAGTTAGATTTACTTAAACTTAAACCTTAAATAAAGTTTTTGCGGATATTTTGAGAATAAATAGATTAAAAACTACGAGTAATTGCGCTCATTGCCTTGGTGATAGTTAATAATTCTTCGTCTTTTATGACATAAGGTGGCATGGTATAAAGCAATTTACCGTAAGGCCGCAACCAAACCCCATTTTCAATCAACTCTTCCTGGACTACTTTCATATCAAGTGGACTTTCAAATTCAATCACACCTATAGCGCCAATTACTCGAACATCCAATACTGATTTTTGCTTTTTTAATGGTAATAATTCTGACTTCAGTATGTGTTCTATTTGCAATATTCTGTTTTCCCATTCACTACTCAACAACAAATCAATACTTTTATTTGCAACCGAACAAGACAAAGGGTTGCCCATAAAAGTAGGTCCATGCATAAGCACACCAACAGTTTCAGCAACTTCGGCAGTTGACAGTGTTGCTGCCATAGTCATATAACCACCAGTCAAAGCCTTACCCAAGCAAAGTATATCTGGTGAAATATTAGCATGTTCGCAACCAAACAGTTTTCCAGTGCGACCAAAACCTGTAGCAATTTCATCCACAATTAAGAGTACATCAAAGGTATCACAAAGTGACCTAGCTTCTTTAAGATATTTTGGCTCATAAATATTCATACCACCGGCGCCTTGCACAATTGGCTCAAGAATCATTGCCGCAATTTTATTGTGACTTTCCTTCAAGACTTTGTTAAGATCAGCGAGAGCTTTAGAGGTGTTTCCAAGGCTCGGTTTTGTGACAAAATAATGTTTAGGTAATACGCCTTGGAATAAGTGATGCATACCGTTTTCTGGATCGCAAACACTCATCGCTCCAAAAGTGTCGCCGTGATAACCGCCCCTTGGAGTAACGAAATGTGTCTTATCTACTCGACCCTTGTTGTACCAGTATTGCAACGCCATTTTGAGGGAAATTTCTACAGAAACAGAGCCTGAATCTGCCAAAAATACCTTGTCAAGGCCTGGGGGCGTTATTTGAATAAGAAGCTGACAGAGATCAATAGCAGGTTGATGAGTTAAACCCCCAAACATCACATGAGAAACGCGATCAATCTGATCTTTTATTGCTTGGTTAAGAGCCGGATTGTTGTAACCGTGAATCATCGACCACCATGAACTCATACCATCAATGACTCGCTTACCTCCTTTGAGATTAAGATAGACGTTGTCGGCAGATTCTACTAAATATGTAGGTACTGCATTGGGAATTTTGGCATAAGGATGCCAAATATGTTGGTCATCAAAATTCACTATAAATGGTCACTCAGTTGGCTCATTGAATCTATTACTAGATCAGGGTTTTCATCCGCAATATCGTTACCATGATTATAACCGTAAGACATGCAAATAATATCAAAGCCAGCAGCTCGAGCTGCTTTAACATCACTAACAGAATCACCCAGCATTAGGCACTCTTCTGGCTTAAGGTTAAAGTGCTCAGCACAATATAGCAATGGCATAGGATCTGGCTTTCTTTTAGCCAAGGTATCACCCGAAATTATTATTTTAAAATCATTAAAAATACATAGGACTTTGAGTAAGGGGTGGGTAAATTGCTCTGATTTATTGGTAACACAGCCTAATTGATATCCTTGTGATTTTAAATAATCTAAACCTTCCCGAACACCGTCATATAAGTAAGATCTTTGAGCCGTATTATCTTCATAAAGATCTAAAAAAATTGGATAAGCTATATCAAAGACATCTTTTATTGGTCGCCCTTCAAGCTCCCCCGTTAACGCCCTCTCTACTAGCTTAGGAATGCCATTACCGACCCAATGACGCACTTTGGCTTCACCCCATTTCCTCAGACCAAGTTTCTGCATCATTTCATCTATACAATATGCAAGATCGGGGACACTATCGACTAAAGTCCCGTCCACATCGATCATTATTAATTTTGGTTGGAATGTTTTCATTATTGTTCTATATTTACACCAATTTCGGTAGAATTAACTTAAGTTTTAACAAGTGGGATATTTTATATGGAAAACGAAACAGTCATTGGATTTATTGGTGCTGGAAACATGGCTTACGCGCTGATTAACGGCTTATTGAATAACGGTTATGACTCGAAAAATATTAAGGCAAGCGATCCTAATAATGGGTTATTACGAAAAAGAGAGGAAGAACTCAATATCACTACTTTCACAAATAACTCATCACTCGTAGAAGTTTGTGACGTCATAGTATTCGCTGTTAAGCCTCAAGTCCTCTCAGAGGTATGCCTTGAACTAAGAGAGAAAATTAAACCAAAACATCTTTTCATCTC
>JAKUUR010000008.1 GCA_022448455.1 Candidatus Thioglobus autotrophicus | reverse complement strand
ATTAAGTTCACGGCAAAGTTTCTGCGCAACCTCTTCTGACTGGTGACAATGGATAATGACTTTGTAGCCATTCTCGTGAAGCGTTCTGACTATTTGAGCGCCAATTCGCGCAGCTCCACCTGAAATTAAAGCGGTTTTCATAAAAATATCAATAAATAAAAGATAATCTGTTAAGTCAATTCAATCTATTGTATCGAAACAGATGCAATCAGAGTATAAAATAATTTTGCATATGAAACTCGAAGACATTATATCTCAATCCATTCACGAAAACGGTAAGCCAATAGGTTTTGATGTATTTATGAATTTTGCTCTATATAGCCCTGGGCTAGGCTATTATCGTTCAAGTGCGAATATATTTGGTCATCAAGGCGATTTTATTACAGCTCCAGAGACTTCTGACTTGTTTGGATATTCAGTTGCCAAGCAGTGTGCCCAAATCATTAACGGTGGTGATGTATTAGAATTTGGAGCTGGTAGTGGTGTCTTAGCAGTACAGGTTTTGTTTGAATTGGGTCGAGTGAAATCTCTACCAAAAAAGTACTATATTATGGAACTCAGTGGGCAATTAAAGCAACAACAGAAACAAACTATTTTAAGTGTATTGCCTGAACTTATTGATCGTGTCGAATGGCTAACAGAGCTTCCCATTGGCTTCTCTGGTGTGGTGATTGCGAATGAGGTGCTTGATGCCATACCTGCAAAAAGATTGATCTTCTCTGGCGGTCGTTTTGTGGAGTTAGGGGTTGACTTTATCGACGGAAATTTTCAATGGAAGCCTCTTGATAAGCCTTATTCGAACTCGTTAACCTCATTGCCTGCCATGCGTGATGAGGGATACACCACCGAGGTCAACTTACAGGCTCTGGCATGGATTGATTCTTTATATAGCGCTATGACTGAAGGAATAGTGCTTTTGATTGATTATGGCATGGATCGAAATGAATATCACCACCCTCAGCGTAAAGATGGAACCTTGCGTTGTCATTATCGACACAAGGCCAGTGACAACCCATTTGACAAAATCGGTAAACAAGATATTACGACCTCGGTTAATTTTTCAGATATAGCTGAGCATGCTGTGGAAGCTGGATTTGAGCTTTCGGGCTATTGCACTCAAGCGATGTTCTTGATATCTCTGGGTATCGAGAATTTCCTGCTTAAAGAGGAAGACGATGCAAAGCGCAATGCACTCGCTCAAGAAATCAAACAGTTAGTCTTGCCAAGTGCGATGGGTGAAACTTTCAAAGTGTTAGCATTGTCAAAAAAACAAACAGTAAAATTAGATGGTTTTAGAGAACAGAATCTTTTAAATAAGCTTTAAAAATTAACAATGGATATTATTCAAACAATCACTCTATCACTGATCCAAGGTTTGACTGAGTTTTTGCCAATATCATCTTCAGCACACCTAGTATTGTTGCCAAAATTATTCACTTGGCCCGACCAGGGATTAGCTTTTGATGTTGTCCTTCATTTTGGAACGCTGTGCGCAATTATTTATTACTATCGCAATAGTTTGCTAGTCATGAGTCAAGACTTCATCAGTTCAATTCAAACAAGACAAATGGAAGGAGAGGCATTGCTTGCTTGGGGTGTTTTGTTGGGAACAATTCCGGTAGGACTGGCTGGACTTCTATTTAAAGATAGTATTGAACTAAACTTAAGAACTCTTGAAGTAATAGCATTTGCGACACTTTTTTTTGGTGTCTTGTTGGGTTTTTCTGACTGGCTAAATCGTTTTTTTAGTCGCAGTCGTGAATTAATTCGTGGCTCTGACATTATAATTATCGGATGTTTTCAGACTTTGGCTTTGATACCTGGTACATCTCGCTCTGGTATTACCATCACTGCGGCACTTTTAATTGGGTTATCTAGGTCTTTATCAGTTAAGTTTTCCTTTTTATTGTCTATCCCTGTGGTTGCAATTGCAATGATTGTAAAGACATTTGATTTAGTTAATCAAGTAGACAACGTTGATTGGTCGTTACTGTTATTAGGATTCTTTATCTCGGCAATTACTGCCTACGCAACGATTGTTTTCTTTATCCGCTTAGTTGAAAGAATTGGACTACTACCGTTCGTCATTTACCGACTATTATTGGGAGTACTATTATTAGCAATTTAAAGCCACAACCAATTTATCGAAAAGATTACACACCAAGCTCTCACCTGATTAGAACTACCGAGCTTGAATTTGAACTGAAAGACGATGAAACAATCGTCTCTTCTCGAATTTCTTTTTATAAAAATCCTAAGGTTAGTAAGAAACCAAAAAAACTCTTTCTTAATGGTGAATCTCTAGAATTGCTGTCAATTAAAATAAATAGCACAAAGGCAAACTATGAACTCAAAGATGGCGGTTTATTGTTAATTGAGCCGCCCGATAGTTTCATTTTAGAAACAACAGTTCGTATTCATCCAGAAAGCAAAACTAATCTTAATGGTCTCTATCAGTCGAGTGGCAACTTCTGTACTCAGTGCGAGGCTCATGGATTTCGACAGATAACCTATTATCTCGATAGGCCTGATATTCTAAGCATTTTCACGACACACATTAACGCAAACAAAGAAAAATATCCAATTCTACTCAGTAACGGTAATCTAGTTGAAGAGTCCAGTTCTCATGCTATCTGGCACGACCCAGCACCAAAGCCTTGCTATCTGTTCGCTTTAGTAGCAGGAAAATTAGACTACCTACAAGACAGCTATACAACGGCAACGGGTAAAGAGGTTGACCTGAGACTCTATGTCGAACCCCACAACATGCACAAAACTGATTTTGCGATGGCGTCACTTAAAAAAGCCTTTGCCTGGGAAGAGGAGAGGTTTAATCTTAGCTATGATTTAGATATTTACATGATCGTTGCTGTGGATGATTTTAATATGGGTGCTATGGAAAATAAGGGGCTAAATATTTTTAATTCCGATTGCGTTTTGGCTAACCAAGAGACAACAGTGGATGAAGGCTTTATTAGAATTGAATCAGTTATTGGGCACGAATATTTTCATAACTGGACAGGTAATCGTGTCACTTGCCGTGACTGGTTTCAGTTAAGTTTAAAGGAGGGCTTAACGGTATTCAGAGACCAAGAATTTTCTTCAGACATTCGCTCACGAGCCATACAACGAATCAAAGATGTGGTTGCTTTGAAGACCTACCAGTTTGCCGAGGACTCAGGTCCCATGGCTCATCCTGTAAGGCCAGAATCCTATATTTCAATGGATAACTTTTATACTGCGACCGTTTACCAAAAAGGTGCAGAGGTAATCCGTATGATCCACACAATACTTGGAGAAGAGGGATTCCAAAAAGGGATGCAGCTATATTTTCAGCGCTACGACGGCGATGCAGTCACTATCGATGATTTTGTGGCCAGTATGGCGGACGCGAATAACTTCAATTTTGACACATTCATGTCTTGGTATAGTAAATCAGGAACACCCGAAGTTGAAGTTGTTGATGATTATGATTCAGACTCGAAAATTTATCGAGCTACCTTTACCCAAAAAAATCAGAAAGAGCCTTTCATTATGCCAAATACTTTTGGCTTACTAGATGATAACGGGAGTGAAGTTGCGTCAGGCATGGTTCTTATTGATGAACTGGAAAAGACTGTTGAATTTAATGACATAAAGAGCAAGCCAACACCCTCTTGGTTTAGAGGTTTCTCAGCGCCCATCAAGTTTAATTCTAATCTTTCAGTTAGCGATAAACTTTATTTATGTGCTAATGACACTGACCCTTATAATCGTTGGGACAATGTTCAAGGCCTATGGTTGGATTATATTTTGACGCCAGAAAAGATTGATCAAAAAGGCCTCTTTGAAATGCTAAAAAAACTCCTCCAAGAGGATTCTGATTTGGCCTTACTTGCTGAAATGATGACGTTGCCGTCAGAACGCATCATTCACCAAAAGGTTGGAAAAATTAATGTCGTTGAGATCCATCAAAAACGTGAAAATGTTAACTTCTGCGTTATTAGGTATTTGGAAGAGCTATTACTAAGCAAATACAAAAAATTGAATAACAATAAGGCTTTTGATTTATCTACCCAATCAATCGGTGAGCGCGCTTTAAAGAATAGATGTTTGTCTTATTTGGTGAAGAGTGGTGAATATGAATTGGCTTATAAACAGTTCAATCAAGCCAAATGTATGAGCGACCAATTGTCATCTTTTCAAGCACTTGTAGAAAGCCATAATCCTTACCAGAAGGAAGTGATAGAGCGTTTTTATAAACTACACCATGAAGACGTCCAAGCAATAGACAGATGGTTTAGTGTGCAGAGCATATCACCTAGCATTTCTGTGGCAGGAATTAGAGATCTTATGAGTCATCAACTATTCACGATGAGAAACCCAAACAGGATACGCTCAGTGTTCGGTGCATTTACCCAAAATCACATCCAGTTCCATTGCCAAGAAGGTTATCAGTTGATGACTGAAGTGATTATCGAGTTGGACGCCTTGAATCCACAAATTGCTGCAAGGTTTGCAAGTGTCTTTAATCACTGGAGGCGATTTACGTCTCACTACTCTAAACTGCAAGAGGCTGAACTTAAAACCATCAGCAAAGTTGATAACTTATCAAATGATGTCTATGAAATTGTTCACATTGCACTAGAAGGTAAGACCTGATGCTTTCAAATGAAGCACAAGAATTATCAGAACTATTAGTTGCCAATGGCTTGACTATCTCTGTGGCTGAGTCTTGCACTGGTGGTTCTCTCTCTAATGCCCTTACTAGCATACCTGGTGCCTCATCTTATTTTGATTGCGGCTATATAACTTATAGCAATCAATCAAAGATTGAGATGCTTAGCGTCGATATTCAAACAATCAAAACTTTTGGCGCTGTTAGCGAACAAGTTGCACTCGAAATGGTGATCGCTGTAGCCACTAAATCTCATAGCGATGTTGCTGTATCAATTACTGGAGTGGCAGGTCCTACTGGTGGAACTCCTGAAAAACCCCTGGGTACGGTATGTTTTGGCTTTTCCTGTGATTGCAAAACGAGCACAAGTACACAACTATTTTCTGGTGACAGGGCAAGCATTGTTTCTCAGAGCGTTTCGTATGCTTTGAGGCAACTTTCGTTGAGGCTTTGATGGACTCTTGTAAAGTCTCAGTAGCACCAATGATGGATTGGACTGATAAGCATTGCCGTTATTTTTTTCGCCTGCTTAGCACCTGCACCCAACTCTATACAGAGATGATTATTTCAAAGGCCATCTTGAGAGGTGATAAGAACCGATTACTAGACTATAACTCTAGTGAACACCCATTGGTTCTGCAGCTGGGAGGGTCTGACCCAAAAGAAATGGCTCAGTGTGCTCACATTGCAAAACAGTGGGGCTATGACGAGGTTAACATAAACGTCGGTTGCCCCTCTGACCGAGTGCTTTCAGGCAGCTTTGGTGCCTGCCTAATGAAAGAGCCAGATTTGGTGGCTTCTTGTGTTGAAAGTATGATTGACGCCAGTGACATACCGGTTAGTGTTAAAAGTAGAATTGGAATCGACGATATGGAGAGTTATAACCGGCTCAGTGACTTCGTAGCCCGTATTCATAAAAAGGGTTGCCAACACTTTATCATACATGCTCGTAAAGCTTGGCTTCAGGGTTTAAGCCCAAAAGAAAACCGCACCATACCTCCACTAAAGTATCCTTGGGTTTATCAACTCAAGAGAGACTTTCCTCAACTCAAGATAACCTTGAATGGGGGTGTCACTGAATGTAATGAAGTTGTCAAACATCTCGATCATGTTGATGGTGTGATGCTGGGAAGGGCAATTTATCATCAACCCTATTTATTGGCAGATATTGACAGCAAAGTTTTTGGCAAAAAAGGTATTTTCAGAACTCGAGAGCAAGTTCTTGTCGACTATATGACTTATATTAAAAATCAACTCAAACAAGGCGTACCGATTAGAGCAATGACTCGCCATATATTAGGCTTATATCATGGTCAAAATAATGCCAAATTTTTTCGTCGTTTGCTGAGTGGAAAGACCGTCGAATTAAGTCACCTGGATGAATGGTTGGAATTTACAAAAAAATAATTGAACAGTGTTTTGATAGGATCAATAGTTTGGTAAAATTTTCGTTACAAATATTTCTCTTACTAACTAATTATGGCTGGTAGAAACGATTACATAGCGAGTATTGATATCGGGACAGACAAGATTGCCGTTTTAGTTGCTGAAAAAGAAGATGATGTCAGGTTGCGGATTATTGGGAACAATATTTCTCCCTCTGATGGAGTCAGAAGGGGCTCAATTTCAGCAATTGACTCACTTTCTCGTGCAATTTCAAAGGCTGTAGATCAGACTCAGAAGAGTTTTGATTTAGAGATAGGATTGGTTCGTGTCAATCTCTCAGACACACACCTTACCTGTATAGATGGGAATGGGAAAATTCCAATTAACGAGATTGTTACTACAGATGATGTTGATAAAGTGCTTGAGTCTGCAAGTGCAATAACCACTCCTACAAATAAAGAAAAACTACACACTATTAAGAAGAAATTTATCATCAATGGGGATCACATCGTTGACAATCCTAAAGACATGGAGGCAGAAGTTCTTGAATCCAAAGTACACATTGTGACTGTTTCAAGTGCGAGCGTGAGAAATATTGAAAACTGCTTAAAGCAGTGTGACTTAATGGTAGATAGAATTGTACTTGACCCGATTGCAAATTCCGAAGCGATACTAACTCAAGAAGAGAAGGATGGTGGAGTTTGCTTGATTGATTTTGGAGCTGGTGTTACCAGCTACTCTGTTTTTCAGGAGGAGGGTATTGTTCGTAGTGGTATTATTTCAATGGGCGGTGATGACGTTACTCAGGAGGTTGCGTTTGCTTTTGATACCTCATTTGAGGAAGCGAAGAGACTTAAAGAGGATTATGGCTATGCTAAATCCTCGACCATCAAAGGTGAACAGTTTGTTGAATTTGTACAGGCAGCCAATAAGGACTCTCATCAACTCTCAAATCTTCAATTATCAGAAGTCATTGAAGAGACTTATGTTGATATTCTATTAACATTGAAAAATGAACTAAGGCATCACAATCTTGAGGCAAACATCAAGTCTGGTTTTGTTTTGTGTGGTGGTGGTGCACAGGCTTTTGGATTTGAAGAACTGGTAAGGAAATTCTTCACCCGACGAGTTAAAATAGGGGTAGTTCAGCGTGATCGGATTTCAGGTCTAGAAACAATCCTTATGGACTATCGATATGCGAGTTCGATTGGACTTCTATTACATCAGGAAGATTTACCGAAGGTGGATTTCGTAATGTTAAAGGAAAGGAATGGTGTTATGGGGAAAATAAAAAAAGTACTTTTGAACTTTTAATTAATGATAAATCAAAGAACAATTAAGAAAACTGTGAAAGCTCGTGGCGTTGGTATTCACAGTGGCAAGCTCGTGAATATGACATTGATTCCTGCCAAGATTGACCATGGTGTTGTTTTTAAGCGACTAGATGCGGGCGGCAGGCAAGTTCATGCCCATAGCGCATTCGTTAACGAGGTTGTGTTGTCGACTGGGCTTGAAAGTCAGGGTGTTAAGGTTTCCACTATAGAACATTTAATGTCTGCTCTTTCTGCGCTCGGTGTTGACAATGTTTTGGTGGAGTTGGACTCATTTGAGGTGCCAATCATGGATGGCTCTTCGGCGCCTTTTGTTTTTTTGGTTCAGTCAGCTGGAATAGAAGAGCAGGATGCACCAAAACGATTTATCGTAATTAGGAATACTGTCAGGGTTGAAAACGGCGAATCATGGGCACAGGTTTCGCCGCACAATGGCTTCAAAGTGACTCTAGAGATTGACTTTGAACATAAAAAGATTAAAGAGAGTGGTCAGAAGTTGACAATTGATTTTGCCGAACAGTCTTACTTAAAAGAGATCTCTCGTGCACGAACTTTTGGTTATGAAAGAGATGTTGAGATGCTGCAAAAGCAAAACCTTGCTTTGGGGGCTAGTATTGACAATGCAATCGCTCTTTCAGATGATGATATTCTTAATGAGGATGGGATGCGATACCACAACGAATTTGTAAAACACAAAATATTAGATATCGTCGGCGACCTTTTTCTCTTGGGTGGTAACGTGATTGGACACTATGAAGGTTACAAGACTGGTCACATGCTTAATGATCAATTGCTTTCCGCGATACTTTCTCAACCTCAAGCATTCAGTATTGAAACCTATGAAGAGCTTGAATCACCGATACATTATTACTCAGAAGATTGGCAGAATGAACTCTAGGTAGAGAACTGGAAAGGGTGATCATTTGTCAACTTTAAACACTTTTATTTTTCTACTTAATAGTCTAAAACACTTGATAACGAAGAGTTTCTGGAGTTTAAATCTTTGGGTATAATCGAAACCTTTTAAATTATTGTGATTAGCCATGAAACTGAATGGTGCTGAAATACTAATAAATAGCCTAAAGAAGGAAGGTGTTAAACACATCTTTGGATACCCGGGCGGTGCAGTTTTACATATTTATGACGCTCTGGCAGCACAGGAAGAAATTACCCATATTTTGGTTAGACATGAACAAGGCGCTGCCCATGCAGCAGATGGCTATGCAAGAACGAGTGGCAAGCCGGGTGTTGTTTTAGTGACGTCTGGACCAGGTATTACCAACGCCGTTACAGGTATTGCAACTGCCAATATGGACTCTATTCCTTTGGTAGTTATCTCTGGCCAGGTGCCTTCGCCATTGATTGGTAACGATGCCTTCCAAGAGGTTGATGCTGTTGGTATCACGCGTTCCTGTGTTAAGCACAACTTTCTTATTAAGGACATTAGTGAAGTTGCAATCACTGTCAAAAAGGCATTTTACATTGCAACCACTGGTAGACCAGGACCAGTTGTAATTGACATTCCAAAGGATATAACAATTAATCAAATGGAATCAGAAGAATATCCGGAGACGATCAAGATGCGCTCCTATAAGCCTACAACCAAAGCAAGTAATCGTCAAATTAAAAAGGCGGCAGAGCTGATTGCAAATTCGCAGAGACCAATCCTTTACTCAGGAGGCGGTAGTGTTATAGGCAATGCATCAAAAGAATTGCGAGAATTTACGCGGTTACTTGGATTTCCTATCACACAAACTTTGATGGGCCTAGGGGCCTACCCTGGTACTGATGAATTATCAATTGGAATGTTGGGTATGCATGGCACCTATGAAGCTAACATGGCAATGCATGATTCCGATTGCGTAGTCGCTATTGGTGCTCGCTTTGATGACAGAATTACTGGGAACCTGGAAAAATTTTGTCCCTCTGCTAAATTTATCCATATTGATATCGACCCTTCTCAAATTTCAAAAAATGTTGTTGCTGATATTCCGATTGTTGGTCAAACAAAACAGGTATTACAGGCTCTCATTGAAGAACTAAAAGATGCAAAGCTTGCAGATATCTCCAAGTGGTGGTCACAAATCAATACCTGGAGAGGAGTGGATTCCTTAGCTTACAAAAAGAAATCAGGAATTATAAAGCCTCAAACGGTGATTGAGATGCTCTATGAGGTCACCAAGGGTGAAGCTATCGTGACATCAGATGTTGGTCAACATCAGATGTGGGCTGCGCAATATTACTTGTTTGATGAACCTCGTCGTTGGATTAATTCTGGTGGTCTCGGTACAATGGGTTTTGGTTTACCGGCTGCAATGGGAGCTAAAATAGCAATGCCTGATAGGGATGTTGTCTGTGTGACTGGAGAAGGAAGTATTCAAATGATGTTGCAAGAGCTTTCGACAATGTTGCAATACAACACTCCAGTTAAAATCGTGAACCTCAATAACGGTTATTTGGGCATGGTCAGGCAGTGGCAAGAGTTTTTCTACGAAAAGCGCTACGCTATGTCTTACATGGATGCTTTGCCTAACTTTGTGAAGTTAGCAGAGAGTTATGGGCATTTAGGTATTTTGGTTGAAAATGAAGCAGACTTAAAGCCTGCATTGATTGAAGCCCTTAAGCAAAAGGATCGAACTGTTTTTGTGGATGTCATCACTGATCCAAATGAAAATGTATTTCCAATGATCCCAGCAGGTGGTGCTCATTGTGACATGTTATTGGCAGGGCGAGATGAAATGCTCTCAAAAGATGAAACAGACCTTAACGCGGTATAAATTATGAGACATATTATTTCTGTAGTTTTAGAAAATGAAACCGGTGCACTGTCGAGAGTTTCGGGTCTTTTTTCGCAGCGAGGATTTAATATTGAATCCCTTACAGTTGCTCAGACAAACGATCCCAGTTTGTCTCGGATGACAATTGTGAGTTCCGGAAATGATCGGGTGTTAGAGCAAATTGTTAAGCAGCTAAACAAGCTAATTGAGGTTGTAAAGGTTAGTGACCTAACTAGCCGAGACCACATTGAGCGTGATTTAATGTTGGTTAAAATATGTCCAACTAAAAAAGACAATTTTGATTTAAAACAGTTGGTAGATGTTTTTTCTTGTAAAGTCGTTGATGTTACTGATAAAACTTACACTATCGAGATCTCTGGAAAGACAAAAAAACTTAACGCATTTCTAGATGCGTTCGACCCAGCAAGTATTATAGAAGTTTCAAGAACTGGAGTAACTGGAATTTCTAGGGGTAAAAAGTTAATTTAAATATAGGAAAAAAAATGAATAGATATTACGATCAAGATGCAGACCTTTCAATTATCCAGGGAAAAAAAGTCGCAGTGATTGGTTATGGTTCTCAGGGTCATGCACAAGCCAACAATCTAAAAGATTCAGGCGTAGAAGTTGTCGTTGGACTTAGAGAGGGTTCCTCTTCAGCAGTAAAAGCAAAAGAGGCAGGGATTCGTGTGATGTCAGTAGAAGAAGCTAGCGCTTGGGCGGACGTAGTGATGGTATTGGCGCCTGATGAATTCCAAGGCAAGATTTATGCAGAAAACATTGAACCAAACTTGAAGCAAGGAGTTGCTTTGGCTTTTTCCCACGGCTTTAATATTCATTTTGGACTTATTGTTCCAAGAGAGGATCTAGATGTCATCATGATTGCGCCAAAAGCGCCTGGCCATACTGTTCGTTCAGAATTTGTCAAGGGCGGTGGTATTCCTGATTTAATTGCCATTCAGCAAGATGCATCAGGGAACGCTAAGGCAATTGCACTAGCATATGCTTCAGCTATCGGTGGTGGACGTACATGTATTCTTGAAACAAATTTCAGAGAGGAAACCGAAACAGACTTGTTTGGTGAGCAGGTGGTTCTTTGTGGTGGCACGACTTCTTTGCTGCAGGCCGCCTTTGAAACCTTGGTCGAGGCAGGTTATGAGCCTGAAATGGCGTACTTTGAATGCCTCCACGAATTGAAGTTGATTGTTGATTTAATTTATGAAGGCGGGATTGCTAATATGCGTTATTCTATTTCGAATACGGCCGAATATGGCGACGTAACTAGGGGCCCTAGGATTGTCACTGATGACACCAAGGCCGAAATGAAAAAAATTCTTAGTCAAATACAGGACGGTTCTTTTGCTAAGGAGTTTATTGAAAATGTAGATACCTTGCCAGCTCGTCGTGACATTCAGCGTGAACATCAAATTGAGAAGGTCGGTGAGAGTTTGCGTTCGATGATGCCTTGGATTGCAAAAAATAAGCTGGTCGATCAATCTAAGAACTAACTTGTTATTATGATCACAGCTTAATTCCATTATTAATTGTGACTGAAAAAATAAAAACCAAAAGAGGTATCTATTTGCTGCCAAGCATTATTACTACTTTTGCTTTGTTTGCCGGTTTTTATTCCATTGTTGCTTCTGTTAATGGTGACTTTACTCTAGCAGCCATTTCCATAATGGTTGCTATGTTATGGGACACCCTAGATGGCCGAGTTGCTCGACTAACGAATACTCAAAGTGCCTTTGGTGCGGAGTATGATTCACTATCAGATTTAGTGTCATTTGGTGTAGCTCCTGCACTCCTTGTATATGAATGGTCTTTGTCTGATCTAGGAAGGATTGGTTGGCTTGCCGCATTCATTTATTTAGCCTGTGCAGCTTTAAGGTTGGCAAGATTCAATACCCAAGTTGGAGCTGCTGATAAGCGCTACTTCCAAGGTCTACCTTCGCCCGCCTCTGCGGGTGTAATCGCCAGCATGATATGGCTTAAATTTTGGAATTTCGAATATTTTGATTTTGGTGTTGTTTCTTTGAGCTATTACATTGGCGTCGCAATAACAATACTTTGTGGTCTACTTATGGTTAGTAATGTACGCTACTTCAGTTTTAAGGAGTTTGATTCAACAGATAAGGCGTCATTTAGGTTTCTTTTATTGATAGTGCTAAGTCTTATTGTGCTTCTCTATAAACCCAATATTGTCTTATTTACTTGCTTCTTTATCTATATGCTTTCTGGACCCTTTATAACCATCTTGGGGGTTTATAAGAGAAGACAAAAGAAAAAAAAAGGCAGATCTAGTTAAGTTCCTTTATAATCAGCGTCTATGAGAACAAATACTAATTCGTTAATTTCTCTTTCATTGGACAACCTCCTTGCGTTGTTGCGATTATTGCCGTAAGGCAATAATGATCTCAATAGACGAAAGTCTATCACTAAAACTCAAGCTTATATTTGGAACAATAACAAGGAGCAAATAATGTCCGACAAACTAATTATATTTGATACGACTCTTAGAGATGGTGAGCAGTCACCAGGCGCCTCGATGACCAAGGACGAGAAGGTTCGTATCGCCAAGATTTTGGAAAAAATGCGGGTCGATGTCATTGAAGCTGGCTTCGCAATAGCCTCCCAGGGCGACTTTGAGGCGGTACAGGCGGTGGCAAAAGCTGTAAAAGATTCAACCGTTTGCTCGCTCGCTAGAGCACTTGACAAGGATATAGATCGTGCAGGTGAGGCTATAAAAAATACCAATTCGGCGAGAATACATACCTTTATTGCGACATCCGACATTCACATGCAGATGAAGTTAAGGATGACACCAGATGAAGTCGTATCGCAAGCCGTTCGATCCGTTAAAAGGGCGACAAAGTTTACTAACAATATTGAATTTAGTCCCGAAGATGCGGGCCGATCTGACATTGATTTTTTGTGCCGAATCATTGAAGCTGCTATTGATGCTGGTGCGACAACGATCAATATTCCTGACACGGTTGGTTATAACATCCCTCACCAGTTTGGTGAAACCATGAGAGAGCTCATTGAAAGGGTGCCAAACTCTGATAAGGCAATATTTTCAGCCCACTGTCACAACGACCTAGGGTTAGCAGTTTCAAATTCACTTTCCGCAGTCCTTAACGGGGCGAGACAAGTAGAGTGCACCATTAACGGTCTAGGGGAGCGTGCGGGAAATACATCCCTTGAAGAAGTTGTGATGGCGGTTCGTACAAGGCAGGATGTCTTTGGTTGTGATACCAACATTGACACCAAAAACATTTTAGCAGCCTCGAGACTGGTCTCATCTATTACTGGCTTTGTTGTTCAACCCAATAAGGCAATTGTTGGCGCTAATGCATTTGCTCATGAGGCTGGGATTCATCAAGATGGTATTCTTAAGCACCGCGAAACCTATGAAATCATGAAAGCAGAAGATGTTGGTTGGCATGCCAATACCCTTGTAATGGGTAAACATTCTGGACGTAATGCCTTTAGAGTGAGGATGCGTGAACTGGGTGTTGAATTTGATTCAGATGATGAATTAAATAATGCATTTTCTCGCTTCAAAGCGTTGGCCGACAAGAAGCATGATATCTTTGATGAGGACCTTCAAGCGTTGGTTACAGAAGCTCAGGCTGAAGCTACAGAAGTTATCCGTCTAATTTCACTGAAAGTTTGTACCGAGACGGGCAAAAAAAATACTGCAAACATCACCCTTTTAATTGACGGCAAAGAGAAAAGCGCCTCTGCAAAAACTTCAGGAGCGGTTGATGCAACTTTCAATGCGATCTTATCTTTGGTCGATATTGAACCGACATTGCAATTATATTCCGTGACAAATGTTACTCAGGGGACTGATTCTCTTGGAGAGGTTAATGTTCGGCTCGAGTATCAGGGAAAAATTGTTAACGGCCAGGGGGTTGATACTGATATTATTACATCTTCAGCTAAGGCCTATGTACACGCATTGAACAAGGTAATGGAAAATGTAGACAGGGCGCGCCCGCAAATATGACTCCAGAATTAAGGAATGACTATCTTGAGGCTTTGGATATACCTGAGTTTCTTTATAACAAGAGTGATTCAATTCCAAGGACCAAAATTAGGGTTCATTGTTTATTGGTAGAAACTAGCCCAGAGAAATCATTTTGTGAGCCAGGTGATACCAAAAACCTGTTAGCAAAGATGTTGTTTTCGATTGGTTTGTCATTAAATAATACGACTTCTATCTCGATTCAATCTGGCGACCTTGAAGAGAGTATTAAGAGTCATCCAGCCAAGGCCGTTTTGGTGATGGGAGAGGCGATCAACTCGAAGTCAGATAATCTATTCTTTACTCACCATCCAAGAGATATTCTGAAAAATCCAGCCCTTAAAAGAGAAGCTTGGGAGGTATTAAAAAAGGTGAAAAAATGTCTCAGTTAGACTACTCACTAAAATCCTATAAACGTCCAAAACTTTCCACACCTAATGGTGAAAAGAAGTTATTGCTTCATTCATGCTGTGCCCCATGTGCTGGAGAGGTTATGGAAGCGTTGGCAGCTTCAGATATTGATACAACGATTTTTTTCTACAATCCAAACATTCACCCCATCGAAGAGTATGAAATCCGTAAAGAGGAGAATATTCGGTTTGCTAAAAAGCTGGGCATGCCTATTATTGATGCAGATTACGACCGAGATGAGTGGTTTGAGAGAACAAAAGGTCAGGAGAACGAGCCAGAAAGGGGTGAGCGCTGTTCAACTTGTTTTGATATGCGTTTTGAGAGGACTGCTCAATATGCAGCCGATAATGACTTTGATTTGATTTCTTCAACGTTGGGGATTTCTCGTTGGAAAGACATGCACCAAATAAATGCTTCTGGTGCAAGATCATCTGCGCCATACAACATCCCTTACTGGGATTTTAATTGGAGAAAAAAAGGCGGCTCTTTAAGGATGCTCGAGTTGTCTAAAAGGGAGGGCTTTTATCAGCAGGAATATTGTGGCTGTGTTTACTCTTTAAGGGACACCAATCGTTGGCGTGTTTCGAAGGGTCGCGAAAAAATTGAGAGAGGAGTAAAGTTCTACCATGAGGCGAAACTCGAAGTATCTCAGGATGGTTAAGCTTCGATGAGATAAAGCAGTAACGCCTTTTGGGCATGCAAGCGATTTTCGGCTTCATCCCATACCGCACTCTGCTTGCCGTCAATCACATCTGCGCTAACTTCTTCACCACGGTGTGCAGGAAGACAATGCATAAATAGAGCATCACTGTTTGCAACAGACATCATTTTTTGGTCGACCTGGTAGCCTTTGAAAGCTGATTCTCGCTGTTTTTGCTCCGATTCTTTGCCCATACTAGTCCAAACATCTGTCACCACAAGGTCGGCAACTTCACAGGCATCCATTGGGCTACTGCAATAATTGATATTGTTTTGATATCTTTCAACAAACGAATGATTTGGTTCATAGCTATTTGGAGTCGCGATAGTTAAATCAAAGCCGAATATTTCAGCTGCCTGCATATAGGTCTGACAAACATTATTGCCGTCGCCAATCCAAGCTACTTTTTTGCCATTTATAGATCCTCTTTGTTCTTGAAAGGTCATCAAATCGGCCAGTATTTGGCAGGGATGTGACAGATCAGAAAGGGCGTTAATGACAGGTTTATTTGAGTGTTTAGAGAATTCAATAATGTCTTTGTGAGAGGATATTCGAAGCATCACAGCGTCAACCATGGAGCTTATAACAATGGCACTATCAGTTATCGGCTCACCCCTACCTATCTGTATGTCTATGTTTGAGAGAAAAAGAGCATGACCTCCCAGCTGCGTCATTCCTGCTTCAAAAGAAACCCTAGTTCGAGTCGATGATTTATCAAAAATCATTGCCAGGGTTTTGTTTTTGAATGAATTATTGATGACACCCTCATTGTGCTCCTTTTTAAGAGCTATTGCACGATCAATAATGTTCTGCAATACTTCGAAAGAGAGGTTATCAAAATCGATAAAATGTTTTGTCATAATATGTCCTAGGCGTTGATTAATTTTATAATCTTTTTAATCAAAATGTCTACCTCTTGCTGAGTGATAATCAGCGGAGGCAACAATCTAATCGAGTTACCTGTGATGTTAATCAGTAATTCGTCTTCCAGTGCTTTTTGAAGTAATTGAGTGCAATCGATAATATTTTCATCCAGTCCAATACCTATCATTAAACCTTTAACACGAATCTGGGTCACTGCAGAACAGTCTTCTAGATTTTTTTTGAGTTGATTATTAATGTAATCACTCATCGCATTAACGTTTTCAAGGATTGCGTCTTCTTCAAAGACATCTAAAACGCTCAAAGCAACCTTACAGACCAATGGGTTGCCTCCAAAAGTTGAGCCATGAGTGCCAGCTATAAGCATTTCAGCGGCCCTTCCTTTTGCCAGGCAGGCTCCGATTGGGACGCCATTGCCAAGCCCTTTCGCCAAACAAAGCACATCAGGAGTTAGATCGTTGTATTGGTGAGCAAAGAGCTTACCGGAACGACCCATGCCAGATTGCACTTCATCCAAAATAAACAACCAATCGTTCTTTTCGCATACTGCCTTGACTTCATTTAGATAGTCTTGTTGAGGAATAATCACGCCGGCCTCTCCCTGGATAGGCTCCAACATCACGGCGACAATGTTTTTATTATCGCTGTATTGGTTGATGGCATCGACATCATCAAAATCGACATGTATAAACTCACTCATTAGGGGTGAGAAACCGGCCTGGACTTTACTACTCCCTGTTGCAGAAAGTGTCGCCATTGTGCGACCATGAAAGCTTTCTTTTGCGGTCAAAATAACTGGTATATCAATGCCTTTTTGTCGAGCAAAAAGTCGAGCAATCTTAATCGCCGCCTCGTTAGCCTCGGCACCAGAATTAGAGAAAAACACTTTATCCATGTTGGCTAACTTGCACAGTCGCACCGCAAGCTCCTCTTGGTGTCCAATACGGTACCAATTCGAAGTGTGTAATAGTTCTTGTGACTGCTCTATAATGCTTTGAGTGATTTTAGGATGGCAATGACCAAGATTAACCACACCAACCCCCGAGAGTGCATCAAAATACCTCTTACCAGAAGTATCAGTGAGCCAGCAACCTCTACCCTTTGCGAAGGTCACATCGAGAGGTGAATAGTTAGACATTAAATTTGACATAGTGTTTCCATTTAAAAAAATAAAAAAGCCCCATAATGGGGCCTTTGAAACTAAGTTGAATGCATTATTAGTGCAATAGAACCGCCATTGATAAAACTGTCAGAAGACTAAGTCTTCGAACCATATTTTTTCTTAAAAGCTTTATAGTGCTTAGCATTTCTCTTTCAAAATATTTAAAAGAGTAATTATATCCTAGTCTTGTGATTATATTTTTCTGAAATTCTATTGAAAAAAAAGATAAAAAACTCAACATTTGTTAGAACTTTATGACACAATATAGTTGTTTTTATTTATATTTTATTTCATTCATTTAAGGAGTAAAAATGCAATTAAACATCTCAGGCCACCATCTCGATATCACACCAGCCCTCAAGCAACATACAAGCGAAAAACTCTCAAAAATTAAACACCACTTTGACCAAGTAATGAACGTCAATATGATTTTGGAAGTGCAAAAAGACGTTCAAACAGCTGAAGCCACGATTCACGTGAGGGGCGCTGATTTATTTGCAAAAGCGGAAAGTCATGACATGTATGCGTCCATTGATAAAGTCATCAATAAGTTAGATTCACAAATATTAAGGCACAAAGAAAAACTACATAGCCACAGAGGCTAGTCCATATAAATTATAATATGTCCAATTTTTGCATAACAAGCTTGGCTTGATATGTTCCTATTGATGACGGATTGTAATTATGGCTGAAATTGAACTCACTTCTTTCGAAGTGTGCCTACAAAATTTAATGACCGCCCTAGAAGCTTCAAACCATGAGGAGGCAAAAGACCAACTCAAAGATTTGCATCCCGGTGAAATTGCACTCCTTCTGGAAGCCATAAAACCAAAGGATCGGACTGTTATTTGGCCAGGCATAGAGGCCTCTATTCAGGGCGAGGTGCTAAAGGAAGTCAACGAGGATGTTCAATCCCAGTTGATCGATGAGATGTCGGTTGATGACTTAGTTAAGGCAACTGAAGACCTGGATACTGACGATTTGGCTGATATTGTTCCAAATCTCCCGGAATCAGCTGTCCATAGTCTGTTACTGACATTAGATTTCAAGCACAGAGAACACCTCAACAAGGTCCTGGCATACCCTGAAGACTCTGCCGGCGGATTAATGAATACCGACTTCATTACGGTCAGACCAGATGTCACCATTAGTGCTGTTTTTCGTTACTTAAGGCTGCTTAAGGAGATGCCTGTCGACACAGATCAGGTGTTTGTTGTTGATAGGAATTTTACTTATTTAGGTTCTCTTCTCATATCAACTCTTCTGACAGAGGAGCCTGAACAGGTCATCATGTCGCTAATCAATAGTGATTCTTCAAAACCAATCCATGCCGACACAGATGAAGCTGAAGTGGCACTCCTTTTTGAGCAAAGAAATTTAATTTCTGCCCCAGTGATTGACGAAAACAATCAATTGGTTGGAAGGATTACAATCGATGATGTGGTTGATGTTATCCGAGATCAGGCTGAGCACTCAGTGATGTCAATGGTTGGTTTAGATGAAGATGAGGACGTTTTTGCACCGATTATTCAAAGCACAATGCGTCGCAGTATCTGGCTTGGTGTGAACCTAGTGACTGCATTCATTGCGGTATATTTTATTGGCTTATTCGAGGCAACTTTACAGCAAAAAATTGCACTAGCCATTCTAATGCCTGTAGTTGCCAGTATGGGAGGTATTGCTGGAACTCAAACCCTAATCATAGTGACAAGAGGTATTGCAACTGGTAGGGTGACAACAGCCAATATCAAATCCCTAATCAATAAAGAGGTTGCGGTTAGTGGATTGAACGGTATTATTTGGTCATTCGTCATTGCCTTCGTAACCTATTATTGGTTTAATGATGTTGTGTTGAGTGTTGTTATTGGCTTGTCTATTATTGTCAATTTAGTCGTTGCTGCATTTTCGGGTGCGTTTTTACCACTATTGTTGACTAAACTTAAAATTGACCCCGCATTGGCGGGAGGTGTCATACTGACTACGATTACTGATGTGATTGGCTTTGTTGCTTTTTTAGGTTTGGCAACATTGGTTATCTAAGCTAAGAGGTATCAAACTTCTGCTAAGAACTTCAAATACGATTAATTGTTAACCTTATGAAGCTTGTATATACTCATGAAAATCGCTTAATAGTTCTGAATGTGAGGAACATTTTGAGCGAACATGGAATTGAAGTTGTTCTTAATAAAGAATATGCATCGAGCGCTGCAGGAGGTTTGGCCCCTATCGATACATGGCCAGAAGTATGGATTGTAAATGATGACGATTTTGGCTCATCGATGAACATCATTGAGTCGCTTGACGTTGATCTTAAGACAGCGATGTGGCAGTGTAGTGAGTGCCTTGAAATGAACGATGAAACGTTCGATTATTGTTGGAAATGTAAGCGAGATAAATCTTGATATTTCAACACTAACTATTTGGATGTTTTGATGGAGCTTAATGTATGAATGTTTTTCATCTAGCATATACAGTTGGCGATCTTGATTCTGCAAGAAGATTCTATGGTGAACTTTTGGGGTGTCAAGAGGGTAGAAGCACAGACACCTGGGTTGACTTTAATTTTTTTGGCAATCAACTGTCGCTTCATGTAGGTGAGTTAGTTAAAAGAAGCAAAACCACCTCAAAGGTGGAAAATATTTCTGTACCTATCCCTCACTTTGGTTGTGTTCTTGATTGGAACAGTTTTCATGATTTGGCTGACAAGCTTCAATCGGCAGATATTAAATTTATTGTTGAACCTAGTGTTCGATTTCAAGATTTACTAGGAGAACAGGCAACCATGTTTTTTGAGGACTATTCTGGTAATGCGATTGAATTAAAGGCTTATCGAAACCCCTCTGAAGTTTTTAGTAAATAGTTAATTGTGAGACCCGTAAATGTTTGAAGTATTAAGTATTGAAACGTTAATCGCTTTTGTTACCGCCTCGGTAGTTTTAAGTCTAGTCCCTGGCCCAGATAATCTCTTTGTAATGAGTCATTCAGCTTTAAAGGGTTGGAGGATTGGTTTTTACATCACGCTTGGTCTATGCACAGGTTTGATAGGGCATACAGTGCTTGTTGCGATAGGCGTTAGCGTTATCTTTCAAACTAGTGCAATTGCTTTTAATGGACTAAAAATCGTTGGTGCGTGCTACCTTCTTTATCTCGCATGGCTTTCTGTTCAAAACAAAGAGTTAAATTTAGGTGGAACTGACAGAGACAGTACAAATCGGTCCTACTACTTTACTGGCGTTATTATGAATCTAACCAATCCAAAAGTGGCGCTCTTTTTTTTGGTTTTTTTACCTCAGTTTGTAAACACCAGCAATGACAATGTCACAATCCAAATATTTTTACTTGGACTGTTATTTATCCTCAGTGCGCTTTGTGTCTTTACATCAATTGCATATCTAGCTAGCTTTCTGGAAGATATTCTCAAGAAATCGAAAACGGTAAACAAGAACCTTAACATACTTGCAGCTTTAATATATTTTGCTCTTGCAATTAACCTATTTTTTGTGACCTGGTAGACAGAATATATTTGAATGAATATTACATCCATAATTTGTGACTATGAATCCCATACTGAGGATATCTGTGCAATAAGATACGAGGTTTTTGTTGATGAGCAGAATGTACCAGAAGAGCTAGAAATTGATGGCCTTGATGGCGAAGCGAAACACGTTTTGGCTTTTGTTGATGGTCTGCCAATAGGCACTGGCAGAATATTAAATAATGGGCATATTGGTAGAGTCGCTGTTCTAAAGAATTACCGAGGCCTTGGAATTGGCAAGTCAATTATGAAAGATCTGATTAAGTGGGCCCAAGACATGAATCTAGAAAAGGTTTGGTTGTCTTCGCAATGGCATGCTCATAGTTTCTATTTAGATCTTGGTTTTGTTTGTGTTGGTGAGATTTACAAAGAAGCTGGAATTGACCACATTAAAATGTTTAAGTCACTTTGATTAACTTTAAATATATAAAAGATAAGAGTCCAAATTGCGTTTGATGTGTGAGATAGAGCTATGCTAGAATGCTTTCTTTAAGTTCTTTAAATGAGGATTCTCCTTGCAGTTCTCTGACAATTTTAAGAGCGAAATCTATAGCAGTTCCGACCCCCTGAGAAGTCATCACTTTGCCATCGATAATGGTAGATTGGTCATGGTGATAGCCGTCAATTCTTATCTGATTTTCGATACTCGGATAACACGTAAACTCTTCATTCAGAACGTCAGCAGTGTGAAGTGCTAGAGGTGCTGCACAGATGGCACCAATGTATTTACCCTGTTCTTTCATTTGCTTCAGTATTGATTGAACATTTTCGCTCTCACTGAGCACCAAAGTTCCTGCTAAGCCTCCAGGCAAGGTAATCATATCGAAGTTATCGATGTCCAATGAGTCTAATAGACAGTCGGCGGCAACTTCGATTCCCTGGCCACCTTTAATGGTCATTTCAGTGACTCCAGCAACAGTGACATCAATGCCACCCCGTCTACAAACGTCAATAATAGTGATAGCCTCTATTTCCTCAAAACCCTCGGCCAAAGGGACTAGCATTTTAGGCATAAAAGTCTCCAAACAATATTAGCTAGAGATACAGAATATCACATTCATTGAGTAATGATACTGTCTTCTACGATTTTAGTTGAATGGTATGTTCGTTACTGTTGCTATCCTTGAACCCCAAGGAGTATCTACATCAACTTTTGAACCGATAGCGTTAAAACCTGTATCCATCGTTGCAATGGCTATGTTCTTTTTCAATCTTGGAGAGTATGCAGCACTGGTGACTTTTCCACATGTTTTGTTGCTACTTGAGACCTTCCATGGGCTAGCGCAACCACCGACGAATGCTTCACCCTCAATAATTAAACCAATCACTTTCCTAGCAACACCTTCAGATCTAATTTTGTGGAGTGCGTCACGACTCAAGTATTCAGCACTCTTGTCGAGCTGACAAAACTTTTCAAGTGGCAATTCAAGTGCATTAGTGTTTAGATCCATGTCATTACCCCAGGAAAAAAGGCCTGACTCGATTCTTTCAATGTTGTTTGGAGAGCCCGGTTTAATGTCGTATTTGTTGCCTGCTTCCATAACCATATCCCAGAGTCTTTCACCCTGAGCTCCATCTCTTAGGTAGAGCTCAAAGCCACCTTGTTTACTCCAACCTGAACGTTGAACAATTAAAGGTATTCCGTCCAGTTCAGTTTCCTTGAAAAAGAAATATTTAAGCTCTTTAACCCAGTCACCAAAAAGATCCACCGTTAAAGGTAAACTATTTGGTCCTTGGATAGCCAGTGGGGAGACATCAGGCTCATTAATCTGGACATCCCAACCAAGTCCACAGGCAAGTCCACGAGTCCAAAGAAGGACGTCACTGTCCGCGATTGAAAGCCAAAAATGGTTCTCACCCAAACGAAGTATGATAGGGTCATTGACGACGCCGCCATTTTCATCAGTAATCAGTGCATATTTACCTTGTCCAATCTGAAGGCTGGAGAGGTCCCTTGGGGTGATATATTCCACGAAACGGTAGGCGTCATTTCCGGTTATCTCAACTTGACGTTCGGCGGCAACATCCCAGAGCGTGACATTGTTAATCAGATTCCAGTAGTCATTATCTGATCCCTCGTAAACTACAGGCATAAGCATGCGGTTATAGATAGTAAAACTTTTAGCTCCAGAACGAAGCGTAGCTTCGTAATATGGAGACTTTCTTAAACGATCTGATAGTGTAATTTCTAAATTACCAGCCATTGTTTTCCCTTAGAGTCTAATGTCTGTTAAAAGGTTTTACAAGTCATCAAACCTTGTAAAAATAGATGTATATTTATACCTTATTTTATTGCTTATTTACTATAAATTTTTAGTTGAAATATTATTTTTTTCTAGCCAATCTTTGAACTGATTTTTAATGGACTTTAATGCCTCTTTGTCATTACCCTCAAAACGCAACACTAAACAGGGTGTGGTGTTGGAAGCTCTCACCAAACCCCAGCAGTTTTCATAGTCAACTCTGACACCATCAATGGTGTTAATTTCAGAACCTGGAAAGTCAACACTGTTGGAGAGAACCTTCATGGCATCGTGTTGTTGGCCTTGTTCATCAAAATGAATATTAATCTCGGGTGTACTGACACTGTCAGGTAATTCGGCAAATATCTCGGCGCAGGTTTTGTCAGTTTTTGAAATTATTTCTAGTAGCCTAGCTCCAGTATAGATAGCATCATCAAAACCATACCAACGATCATTAAAGAAGATGTGGCCTGACATCTCTCCCCCAAGCTCTGCATCTGTTTCCTTGAGTTTGTTTTTTATAAAGCTATGACCAGTACGTGACATAATCGGTTCACCACCATGCTCAGAAATATCTTTTGGCAGCAAGGAAGAACACTTTACATCAAAGATAATTTTAGCACCCGGTATTCGACTCAGAACATCCCTTGAATAGAGAATCATTTGCCGATCAGCCCAAACAACATTGCCGTTATTGTCAACCAAACCTAAACGGTCACCATCGCCATCAAAAGCAAGACCCAAGTCAGCTCCAGTATCGACAACCTCTTTAATTAAATCTTCTAAGTTTTCTGGATTTGAGGGATCCGGGTGATGGTTAGGGAACCTTCCATCAACCAAACAAAAAAGTTTAGAAACTTTAGCACCAAGTGATTCAAATAGTTTAGGTGCGATGTTTCCTGCAACGCCATTGCCGCAATCAACGACAATGTCGAGTTCTCGCTCTAGGACAATGTCAGACTTAATAGTATCCATGTAGTCTTGGTCAATATTGATTGAGGTCGAAGAACCAGAACCAGAAGAAAATTGTTGGTTGAGGATTCTTGAATACAGGTTCTGGATTTTGTCCGCTGAGAGTGTCTCACCAGCAATCATGATTTTAAAGCCATTATATTCTGGAGGGTTGTGTGAACCAGTCACCATGACCCCTGAGCTTGCACCCTTCGTATAGGTCGCGAAATACACCAGAGGTGTCGGAACCATGCCAATATCAACGACATGACAGCCACTCTCAATGAGTCCAGATATCAGCGATTCGGATAGCATAGGTCCCGTTAGGCGCCCATCTCTGCCGACAACTATGCCTCTCTCACCTTGGGCAATTGACTCACTACCAATCGCCATGCCTATTAATTTGACTACTTCGGGAGTTAACTCTTTTTCAACAATTCCACGAATATCGTATGCTTTAAAGATCGAACTTGTAATATCCATTAAAATAGTTGATAAAATAAGCGTAATCTCTATTTTATCAAAGAATGATTTTAGAAAATGAAAGAAGATTTTGAAGTAATTGAAATAACACGTGACTCGATGACCATCAAAGCTGATAGACAGAGTGGCTGTAATTCGTGCTCTTCAAAAAGTGTATGCGGTACTGGGGTTCTTTCGGATTTATTTTCAGGCTTCAGTCTGTTTAAAAGGCCTTTACAGAAGGGTGTAAAGGCAGGTGACACCATTACTTTAGAGATTTCATCGAAAGAACTTTTTTTGCGTGCTAGCCAGCTCTATCTTATGCCTTTGTTGGCGTTATTTGTTGGCGCTTATCTTTCAAATCTTTTTTTTCCTTCAAATGATATTATTCAAACTCTAGTTGGCCTGTCATCCCTGGCAGCCAGTCTAGTGCTGTTAAGGTTTTTAATTAGGTAAATTTACCTTCAATTATTGAGGATAATAATCCCGAAAGTTGAAATAAAGAACATCTTTGATTGAATTTAATTATATTTTATGTCTGAAAAAGATATTGATCCCCAAGAAACTACGGAATGGCTGGAAGCGTTCAGGTCTGTTTCTAGATTTGAGGGAGAAGATAGAGCAAAATACATCCTTCAGAAGCTCATTGATATGGCCCATGAAGACGGAATGGACCTCCCAGAAGGTGTCAACACTGCCTACCTTAACACAATTCCTGTAGAACAAGAATCTGAATTAGTCGTTAAGCACGAGATTGAACATAGGATTAAGTCAATTATCCGTTGGAATGCGATGATTATGGTCGTTAAGGCGAACCAAGAGTCATCTGAGTTGGGAGGTCATATTGCTTCATTTGCTTCATGTGCCACACTTTATGAGGTTGGTTTTAATCACTTTTATCGTGGTAGTAAATTGGACCAGGGTGCTGACTTAGTCTTCTTCCAAGGCCACATTGCTCCTGGAATCTACTCAAGGGCCTTTTTGGAGGGCAGGATTACTGAAGAACAGATGCTTAACTTTAGACAGGAGGCTAACCAAGAAGGTCTCTCCTCTTACCCACACCCATGGCTAATGCCTAATTTCTGGGAATTTCCGACTGTTTCTATGGGTCTTGGTCCGATTATGGCTATTTTCCAGGCGCGTTTCATGAAATACCTACATCACCGAGAAATCATAAAGACTGACAAGAGAACCGTTTGGGCTTATATAGGCGACGGTGAGACTGATGAGCCAGAATCATTGGGCGCGATTTCATTGGCTGGCAGGGAAAAACTCGATAATCTTATTTTCGTGATTAATTGTAACCTTCAGCGCCTAGATGGACCCGTTCGAGGTAATGGAAAGATAATACAAGAATTGGAGGGAATGTTTCGTGGTGCTGGCTGGAATGTCATAAAGGTTATCTGGGGCAGGGGATGGGATGTACTCCTTGCAAATGACTCCTCTGGGCTCTTAAAGCAGCGCATGGAGGAAGTTGTTGATGGTGAGTATCAGGCTTATAAAGCAAAGGATGGAGGTTACGTTCGGGAACATTTTTTTGGGAAATATCCTGAACTTTTAATGCTCGTTGAGCATATGTCTGATGAGGAGATTTTTGCCCTTACTCGTGGCGGTCATGATCCAAACAAGGTTTATCAGGCATATAAGAAGGCGAAGGAACATGTTGGCCGACCTACAGTCATCTTGGCAAAGACCGTTAAGGGTTACGGGATGGGTGAAGCAGGAGAAGGGAAAAACACCACCCACAACCAAAAGAAATTAGCCGTAGAAGCCCTAATTAAAGTTGCCAAAAGATTTGACATTCCTGTCACTGAGAAGGATGCAGAGGAGCTTAATTTTTATAAGCCCGATGAAGATAGTGAAGAGTTAATATACTTGAGGCAACGTCGAGAAGCATTGGGTGGATATTTACCAAGCAGAAGTTTTGAGTTAGAGAAGTTCAATATACCGAAAATAGAAGTTTTTAAGCCATTACTAGAATCTAGCGGCAAAAAGGAAATGTCCAGCACAATGGCGTTTGTGCGCTTCCTGTCACTATTAATTAGAGATAAAGAGCTTGGTCCAAGAGTAGTGCCTATAATTCCAGATGAAGCCAGAACTTTTGGCATGGAGGGTCTGTTCGGGCAGATGGGTATTTATTCTTCCTCAGGGCAACTCTATGAACCTGAAGACTCAGATACAGTGATGTGGTACAAGGAAGACATCAAAGGACAAGTTTTGCAAGAGGGTATCAATGAGGCGGGTGCAATTTCTGACTGGATAGCTGCAGCAACCTCCTATGCATCTCACAATGTCACCATGATTCCGTTTTATATCTATTACTCAAAGTTTGGTTTTCAGAGAGTTGGAGATCTTGCTTGGGCAGCCGGAGATATGCAAGCCAAAGGTTTCTTGTTGGGAGGTACTGCTGGTAGAACAACTCTGGCTGGCGAAGGTTTACAGCACCAGGATGGCGACTCATTGATTGTTGCAAATACGATTCCAAACTGTGTCTCCTATGACCCAACCTACGCCTATGAGCTTGCAGTCATTATTCGCGACGGTATGCAACGCATGTACGAAAAGATGGAAAATATTTTTTATTACATCACCTTAATGAATGAAACCTACACTCACCCTGCAATACCAAAAGGAGTAGAAGAAGGCATTATTAAAGGAATGTATCCTTTAAAAACAGTTGGAAAATCTAAAGTCGAAGTTCAATTACTGGGAAGTGGTGCCATTCTTAGAGAGGTCGAAAAGGCTGCAGATATGCTTGACAAGGATTGGGGTGTTAAATCCCATATCTGGAGTGTTACTAGTTTTAATGAAATAACCCGTGAAGCCCAGTCTGTTGACCGTGACAACCTCTTTCAAGAGGGCGACAATAAGAAAACGCCATACATTACTGAATGTTTGAAGAAATCTAAAGGTCCTGTGATTGCTGCAACTGACTATATGCGAAATTACGCAGAACAGATTCGTAAATATGTGCCGGCACATTATGAGGTTTTAGGAACTGACGGTTATGGTCGCTCAGACTCTCGTAAAGAGTTAAGGTACTTTTTTGAAATAAACTCCAACTATATCACTTATGTAGTATTGAAGGCGCTTGTTGATGATGGGATCTTGGATTCAAAGACGCTTAAAAGTGCAATAAAAAAACTTAAAATTGACAAGAAAAAGTCAAACCCGATGTATACCTAAGGGTCTAGTGAACACTAAACAATACTTAGAAAAGTTAAAATCAGGCGTTCAGATAAAATTTTCTGATTTCCTTGAATTGATAGAGCAAGAGTATATATTTTCAAACATTGCTTTTACGAATAATGGTCTAACCAACTCTAAAGACGAAAACCAAGGTTCAGCCAAAGTTTTTTGTTTTGGATTGATGCACTCTCTAGATGAGAAAGATGTAATAAGATGTTTTGGTGAGCACTACAAATCAGTACTCGAATCACCAGAGGATTTAACATCACATTTAAATGTCCGAAACTTTATGAAAATGGGCTGGGAAGGAGTTTCAATTGATGAAACTGCTCTTTCAGTTAAATAGATTGATTTTTATAGAGGGTAAAAGCTAAGCAATTAATGACTGAAAATAAATCAATTGACAGGACTATATATAGCTGCTTTCTAGGCGCTTTCCTGATGCTTTTTCAGATTGGAGTTTATTTTGTTTATATTCCCTGGAATGTTGAAAGGTTACAAATTTCCGAATCAGAATTAGGATTTGGACTTCTGGTTTTTGGTATATCAAACCTCATCAGTAATCAGATTTCAGGTAGATATATTGTGCCAAATATTGGTACAAAAAATTCCATGGTATTAGGTCTTGTTACTGTCGCTTTTTGTCCCTTGATTTTAGTATCAGCACCTAATTACTTATTATTTTTGTTGGCTTACATACCGTTTGGGATTGGTGTTGGATTATTTCACCCTTCTGCACAATCTCAAATCTCAATGATTGAAAATAAAACATCTCGAATAATTACACCTGCATATCAAGCAGCATTCAGTGCAGGATCACTGGTAGGAGCTATTGCAGCAGCCTTTTTCATAAAAAATATAAGTGATCCTCGCATAATATTTTCATTGTCAGGTTCGATATTGACACTAGGTTCATTAACTATTTTCAGGCTTGGATTAGTAAAGAATTTAGAAATCCTTGAAAAAACTCCAAGATTTAGGTTACCAAAAAACAATATATTAATTTTCGGATTTCTCCTGATGATGAATTATGCAACCATGGGTATCATCCTTGATTGGTCAGCGCTTTGGTTAACAAGAGATTTGTTGGCGCCTCTATTCTTAGGGGGAATTATTATTATTGTGTTTAATATTGGCGAGATCGTTTCAAGACTATTAGCATCAAAACTAATCAAACGTTCTAGCGAGCGATTTATTGGAGGATATTTAAGTATATTTTCTGGAATTATTCTATTTCTCTGCATAATGACGTCAAATTTATATGTAATCGTTATCGGTATGGTAATTTTTGGTTTTGGTACGGCAAATTTTGTTGCAATTGTCATACGCCAAGCCATCAATATAACTGACGAATCAATCCCTTTGACTGTTTCAAATTTAGTCACTCTTGGTTTTGCTGGTTTTATTTTTGGACCTGCCCTTGTAGGTTATTTGGCAGAATACTTTGGTCTAACTTTTAACATGTACCTAATTAGTGTAATTTGGGGACTCAATGGGGTGGCCCTTCTTGTTATGATAAAGCGTATAAAATATGCTTAAATCATAGACCCTCTGCAGTTTCACTGATTAGCATATCCACTACATCTTTCAGTGCGTCCTCGCTATTATTACCCGCAGCAATTGATAATTCGTAAGTTTTAAGTTGACGATGGGCGCTTGTTCCTCGGCTCAAAATATCCTTTGTAGCGGCAACTTCCGATTCACATCCGAGCGATTTTGCATCCTCAAACGTAAGTTCTATGAATTCATCTAGTAATTGTTCGAACGGAATAATGCTGCCGATGCCGAAATCGATGAGTCCCTCGTCAAAACTATAGCGCATTGCACGCCAGCGATTCTCCCTAATCAGCATAGGATTATATTCGCGCCAACGTTGATTTTTGATTCTTAGGCGGTAGAGCATGCGTATCGTAGAGACAAGTAAGGCCGCTAGTGAGATTGCATCATCCATGCGTGTACAGATATCCATAATGCGTGTCTCAAGTGTAGGGTATTTTGCGCTTGGTCTCAGATCCCACCAAATCTTGGTTGAGTCTTCCATGACACCAGCATTGATCAAGATTTGTATATGTCGCTGATAGCAGCGTAACTTTGAAATTCTGCAGGTAGCCCCGTTCTAGGCAAATTATCAAAGATGGTTAGACGATAACTCTTTAGCCCGGTATCCTCGCCATGCCAGAATGGCGATGAGCAGGATAATGCAAGTAGGTGGGGAAGTAAATAGGTGAGTTGGCTCATTAAATCAATACGCAATTCATCGTCACTAATACCTACATGTACATGCATACCACAGATAACCATTCTCCGAGCCACCGCCTGCACTTCTGTTGTTAGTAATTCATAACGATCTTTTGGCGTTAGTTCTTGCTCGGACCACCGACTAAACGGATGTGTCGAACAAGCAATCGGAGCAATACCATGCTGTCCAGTTACCTCTATGACATGTTTACGTAATTTCGCGAGGTCTTGGCGAGCTTCCTGGATGTTTTTGCATACCTTTGTACCAATTTCAATCTGCGAGCGCAAAAGTTCATTTGAAACCTGATGCCGAGCAATTCCTTGCACTCGCTCAACAAAGACTCGGGTGGATCAACGACAAGGCTGCGAGTCTCCTTATCAACCAACAGATATTCTTCTTCGATACCTAGAGTGAATTGTGGCTCATCATGTGTCATCTTAAAGATTTCTGTGTTTCAATGTTTTTTGTTCTAGCACCTATCCTATATGTACTAATGATTTCTTTTAGGGTGTCCGACACTCGCTTAACACCATCATCATTATTAATAAGATTCTGGCATATTTCGATACCCACATGCTGCAATCCAGTTGATTCAGCGTGAAAGTCAATTGTGAAGTCTTCAGGATCTTTACCAGAGTACGGTTTATTATCACCAACCAAATAACCTGCCTCGACGAGTCTAGTTAAAAAAATCTCAGCCGTTACAGGATCCTTGTCCCAGAGAACGCCTATTTCCCATTCTCGGTCATTGCCATTAATAACAGGAGTGAAGCTGTGAATTGAAATAACAACTGGATCAATACCATGTTTCTTTAGGCGAACAATCTGATCTTTGATAGCGTTGTGATAGGGCCAATAGATTTCGGATGCCCGTTTCTCCTTCTCACTTTCTTGAAGGTCGTGATTGCCGGGTACGTTAACACCATCGCTATATTTAAGAAATGCGCTGTCATCGATTAGATTGCGATTACAGTCAACAATCAGGCGCGAATACTGACAGAGTACCGCAGTTGCACCAAGATTGTCGGCAAGCGACTCGGCAACTGCACCCGCACCAATGTCGAGTGCAATATGGCTAACTCTATTCAGGTAATCGAGGCCCATCGTCCCAAGCGAGCGTGGGAACCTATTACTGGCATGGTCACAAACTAGCAGAACTGGCAGAATAGCATCCGAATTAAGAATTACAAAAGGAGCTGGTTCATCAGGAGTTAGAAGTGTTTCTGTAAGCTCTTTATTTTCAATTTTCAATATATTAATAGAGTTTATTATCAATTGCTTTTCATAATATACCAATTGAGTATTAAATACTAAAAATAATCTAACTAGTAGTGGGGAGGTTTGTCATCATTGATGAGTACTTGACTGGATTGAGGGCTTTTTAAGACTTCCATTTTCTCTTTTAATTCTTTGATCTGATTGTTGAGATTTTCTATCGTTTCGCCCTGACGAAAAACAACCATATTTAAATCATCAAGCATGTGTTGAATGTGTGCAATTTTTTCTTCCAGTGCAATAATTTTATTGTCAGGCATGAAACTCAATAATTTAAATAAAAAAGCCACCTTGCGGTGGCTTTAAATAAACTTACTTATCTATTAAAACTTTACGTGAAAGTTTAATTCGACCTCGGTCAACTCCAAGTACTTTAACCTCTATTTCTTCACCTTCTTTAAGGTAATCCTCAACTTTATTGACTCTTTCATGAGCAATTTCTGAAACGTGAAGTAGTCCATCCTGATTTGGCATGATTGTTATGAAGGCACCAAACTCAACGATCTTAGCAACCTTACCGGTATATACCTTATTAACTTCTGGTACTGCGGTAACGTCCTTGACCATCTGTACAGCCTTTTCAAAGCTCTCATCATCGTTAGCAAACACATTAACGTTGCCGTCATCGTCGACATCAATGCTGGCGCCAGATTGAGAAATGATACCTCTAATTGTTTCACCACCCTTGCCGATCAGGTCACGAATTTTGTCAGTAGGTATCTTAATAACCATAGTTTTAGGGGCATTCTTTGAAGCCTCATTTGGCTCGCTGATAACCTGATTCATTTGCCCAATGATATCAAGTCTTGCCTCTTTGGCTTGTTTAAGTGCGATTGACATAATATCTTCAGTAATTCCATCAATCTTGATATCCATTTGCAGGGCATTAATGCCACGCGATGTACCTGCAACTTTAAAGTCCATATCACCTAGATGATCTTCGTCACCTAGAATATCTGTTAGAACTGTGAAGCGATCATCATCCTTTACAAGACCCATTGCAATACCAGCAACCGGAGCTTTAATAGGAACACCTGCGTCCATTAATGCCAGTGAAGAGCCACAGACACTTGCCATAGAGCTTGAACCATTTGATTCGGTAATTTCTGATACCACTCGGATTGAATATGGATAGTCCTCAATACTTGGCAGACATGCAGTAATACCACGACGTGCAAGGCGACCATGACCAACCTCACGACGCTTAACACCCATAACACGTCCAGTTTCACCAACACAGTATGGAGGGAAGTTGTAGTGAAGCATGAAGTGGTCTTCAATGCGGTCATTGGTTTCAAGTTTTTCAATCAGCTGTGCATCACGCTTGGATCCCAATGTAGTAGTCACAAGAGCCTGCGTTTCACCTCGAGTGAATAGTGCAGAACCGTGAGTGTTTTCAAGTACACCAATCTCAATCGCAAGTTCACGTACAGTCGAACTATCGCGACCATCGATGCGAGGTTCTCCATTAAGAATTCGTTCGCGGACAGTTGATTTTTCAATTTTTTTAATATAGTTTTTGATTTCTTCAGAGCTAGGTGAATCGTCATCGTCACCACCAAGTTCTTCAACAGCAGTGTCTTTAATTTGACCCATTTTTTCGTAACGTTCCATCTTGTCAACAGTCTGGTAGGCTTCAGAAATTTGATCGCCAAATTTAGACTGAATATCAGAAAACAAAGATTCGTTTTCAGCTGGAGCTTCCCACTCACGTGGAGATACACCAACCTCTTTAGCAAACTCAGCAACACTATCGATTACTACTTGGAACTGTTCATGGGCATACATAACCGCGCCTAACATAATATCTTCAGAAAGCTCATTGGCCTCTGATTCAACCATCAAAACAGCATCTTTAGTACCCGCTACGACCATATCAAGGTCTGAAGTTTTCAGGTCAGAGTATGTTGGGTTGATGATATAGTTGCCATCTTGGTAGCCAACACGAGCTGCACCTATTGGACCTTTGAATGGTACACCTGAAATTGAAAGAGCAGCTGAAGTGGCTATCATTGCCAGCATATCTGGGTCGACATTTTTATTTGCAGAAATGACCTGGATCATTACCTGAACTTCGTTCATGTAGCCGTTCGGGAAGAGGGGACGTATAGGGCGATCAATCAAACGAGAAGTAAGTGTTTCTTTCTCGCTAGGACGCCCCTCACGCTTTAAAAAGCCACCTGGAATTTTTCCAGCGGCGTAAGTTTTTTCAATGTAGTCAACTGAAAGCGGGAAGAAGTTTTGACCTGCTCTAGCTTCTTTTGCTCCAACAACACTAACCAGTACTTGTGTGTCATCCATACTAGCGAAAACAGCACCGTGAGCTTGACGAGCAATCCTTCCTGTTTCAAATGTGATTTTACTATTGCCTAATGCAAAGCTTTTTTGAACGATATTCATGTTCATATTGTGTCTCCAATAAAATAAAAAAAAGTTTTATGGTTTAACGCAATAAGCTTTATTTGAAACATACCCTGTAGGTATGCTTGAGATAAAACTTACCAAAATCCATAAAACCAGTGAATTATCCCCTAATTATTTTACTCCAATTTACTAAATTAACTAGTTATGACAATCTGTTAACCCATTGTTATCAGTTGATTTTTGATTATTCTAGGGTTATTTAGGACATTACAATTATAATTTATACTTCTAAGCATCTATATAATTAGTTTCTATTCTTATTATTTAAAACAATTGTGGATAAAACTGAGAGTCGCCTGTCAAGTGTTATTGATAATGTAAAACATCCTTTAGAAAGTGAAACTTATCGGCTGAAATGCAAAGAAACTTTAGATAAAGAAGGTGTTTTAGTTCTTAAAGGATTGCTTCATCCAAATATAATTCAGAAAATTTTTAAGGAGGCTGAAAATCAGGAACATTTAGCTTATTTTTGCGTAAATAACCATAATGTTTATCTAGAGCCTTCTGATAATTCTTATTCTTCAAATCATGCACGAAATAGAAACATAGTATCCTCAAAAGGATGTATTACCGATAACCAAGTTCCAATAGATTCGCCATTAAGAATTCTATATAATTCAGATGAATTTAAGAGCTTTCTTTGTTTCGTGCTCGGTGAAAAATCCCTATATAAATACGATGATGACTTGTCTTCGATAAATATTCATTATGCAAATGAGGGTCAAGAATTAGGATGGCATTTTGATAATTCGTCATTCGCGATTACTTTATTAATTCAAAAACCTGAGGATGGAGGTTCTTTTGAATATATTCGTGATTTTAGAGATTATGAAAACAATGAGATGAACTATGAGGGAGTAACAGATCTTCTTAATAGTAAATGTAAACCGAAAGTTCTTTCTATGGAGCCTGGTTGTCTTGTCTTATTTCGAGGTCGTAATGCTGTCCATAGGGTAACTCCTACCATAGGTAATAGAGTTAGGGTTCTATCAGTTCTGGCGTACAACTCAGAGCCTGGAGTACAGTTGTCTGAGACTGCTCGGAAGACATTTTTTGGAAAACTATATTGATATATCAGCCAGTTTTTGAATATGAGTGAGAATAATAAAGGATTAAAATTTTATGACAATTTAGATCTAACTCATTCTCATAATGATGAAGATTTACAAGTTGTCTACAAAGAATGGGCACCTGCCTATGACCATGACAATGACAATTTATTAGGTACAGTGTCACAACCTTTGTCAGTTCAAATTTTCCAAGAATATATTAAAGACAAGTCACTAAGAATCATTGATGTTGGTTGTGGTACTGGTTTGGTTGGAGTGGAACTTGAGAAGGGTGGTTTTAGTAATTTCGATGGTACTGATATTTCTCAGGAAATGATTGATATTGCAAAACAGAGGGGTTATTCTAAACTATTTATCGGTAGTCTTAATGACTCTCTTCCTTGTGAAAATAATGAGTATGATGCTGCCCTCTGTGTGGGTGTTTTTACACATGGCCATGTAGGCTCGGACCGTCTAGATGAGTTGGTTCGAATAGTTAAACCTGGGGGAATTATTTGTTTTACTGTCAACGAAGGCGTTTATGATTCATATGGCTTTGACTCAAAAATTAAGAATTTAGAGTCTACCAATATATGGAAAATTTTAGAAATCAGAAAAAGTGACTATATGACTAAGAAAAATATCAAAGGAATATATTGCGTTGTCAAAGTAATTTAATTTTTAAGCTGTTTAAATTTAGTTTAATTAAAAAAATACATCTCTTTTTAAGGAATAAAAGATAAAAATAATGAAAAAAACATTTCAATTAACCCATCCAAAAATTAAGCCAGCAAGACTTATAGAGGCTGTTAGACGTGATGTTAAAAAGTACCTAAAAAGAGAGAAAAGAAAACCACTACCTGATGGTGTTGATTATTGGGATTTTGATTGTAAGTTTGGCCCTACAGAAGTTAAAGCTGAGATTATTTTAGCTTCAGAAATAAGTAAGTGTATTAGCGAAGCCGAGGCGGAAAACCTAGAGTCGTTTTATTTAGAGATTCTTGCTAAGCCAGGCTATAAAAATCCTAAAACAATTATAACTATAGATACCTAGGATACTTTCTATTGATGGTAGTTTGGTGCTTCCTTGGTAATCGCAACATCATGCACATGTGACTCTGTCATACCTGCAGCGGTTACTTGAACGAATTCTGCTTTTGTGCGCATCGCTTCAAGGTTTTTACAGCCAGTGTAGCCCATTGAAGAGCGAATCCCGCCAACAATCTGGTAAATGATAGGTCGAATAGAGCCTTTGAAAGGTACACGACCTTCTATGCCTTCTGGTACAAGTTTTTCGGCTGCGAGTTCAGCTTGAAAATATCGATCTGAGGAACCATGAGCTTGACCCATCGCTCCTATTGAACCCATGCCTCGATAAGCTTTGTAGGAACGACCTTGGTAGAGTTCAACTTCTCCAGGAGATTCTTCAGTTCCAGCAAACATTGAACCTAGCATGACACAGTGGGCTCCGGCTGCAAAAGCTTTTGCAGCATCTCCAGAATAACGCACGCCACCATCAGCAATGAGAGGTATTTCAGTGTCCTTAAGTGCATCAGCAACGTCCGCTATTGCACTGACCTGAGGAACACCTACGCCAGCTATAATTCGAGTGGTACAAATACTACCTGGACCAATACCCACCTTAACGCAGTCAGCGCCAGCCTTCACCAAATCAAGTGCTGCCTGAGCGGTTGCAATATTGCCAGCAATAATGTCAAGGTTAGGGTAATCTTTTCTGGTTTTCTTGACCCGATCTAGGACTCCTTTAGAGTGACCATGAGCAGTGTCAATTACTACAACATCAACACCTGCATTGACGAGTGCCTTAATTCTTTCTCCAGTACCTTTTCCAACACCGACTGCAGCTCCAACAATTAATCTCTCTTGACTGTCTTTTGCAGCTTTTGGAAAGTCACTTGTCTTTTTAATATCGCTAACTGTAATCATGCCACCTAATTTAAAGCTTTTATCAGTTACCATCACACGTTCAATACGATGCTTTTGGAGAAGGGCGCGAACTGTATCCATTGAAGCACCTTCAGTGACTGTAATTAATTTCTTTTGTGGAGTCATTACACTCTCTACAAGTGCATCTAGGCGAGTTTCAAAACGCACATCACGACTAGTAATAAGGCCAACTAAGGTTTTGTTTGATACAACTGGTAGAGCAGAAATACCGTGCTGAGCTTGCAATTCAAAAACATCTTTTATGGTTGCTTTTGGTTCAATACTTATGGGATCTCTAATGATGCCAGACTCGAATCGTTTTACCTTTCTCACTTCTTTCGCCTGGGAGACCACAGACATATTTTTATGAATAACACCCATACCCCCTTCTTGAGCCATTGCAATAGCAAGCCTGGCTTCAGTTACAGTATCCATAGCTGCAGAAATAATGGGTGTATTTAGAGTAATTTTTTTGGTAAGCTGTGTTGTTAAATCGACCTCTTTAGGAAGAATTGAGGAGTGTGCAGGCACCAATAAAATATCATCAAAAGTAAGTGCTTTTTTTAATAAATTCATAAATTTCTCCAGATATTAATATCGCCTACGTTTTACAAGTCCTGGCGCTATATAGCCAATTACAATACCAAAAAATAACACCAGAGCGCCAACAATAAACCAATTTCTTAAGCTTGTGTCTTTTTCTATTTGGGAGTTGTTTTCTGCCAACTGTAGTTCTGTCTTTAGTTGAAGTGTTTCTTGTATGAGTCTCTCATTTTCATGCTCTAGTTTCAGTGCGTCTTGATAGATCTGTTCAATGTGTGCCTTCTCAGCCTGTGACTTAGAACTCTGAACAACAAGGTCAGTGTTTTCTTGTTTTAGAGATACAAGTTGCTTTTCTAATTCCTCCTTTTCACCTTGAAATTTAGAGATTAGTAACTTGTTGGCGTTATAGGTTCTTTTTAGTTTTTTTAACTCTTCACGTGCTGGTGGGTCTTTAGATAAATAGGATGCAATGATCCAACCAACAGTATCTTCATATTTGATTTGTGCCCAAGCATTATCATCTGTGATTTGTAATATAGACAGTTCTGTGCCTGAGGGTAGAGAACGGATAATATTATTACCAAAAGCCTTATCTGAGCGGATAGGTATGTCTACCTGATCTGTAATATAGACAATCGCATCGGCACTAACCATTGTAGCTAAGAAAAAGAAAACTAATGGTAATGCTTTATATTGTTTCATAGTGACGATTGATGTTAGTGTATCTTGCGTATAAAGTTAAAAATGTTTTATTTGTGTTTTTTTGGTGGAAATTTTTTTAGTATTTTGCTTCATAGTGATAATATTTTTTTCAATTGTAACTCTAAATTTCCTAGGGCTTTTTCTACTGAAGAGAGTTTCGATTGTTCTTTTTCAACTACCGCCTTTGGAGCCCCAGAGATAAATTTTTTATTATTTAGTTTGCCTGAGTATTGCTGTTGGTGTTTGATTAATTTATCAATTTCTTTGTTCAATCTTAATATTTCTTGCTCTTTGTCAACTAAACCTGCCAATGGGATAAGTATTTTCATTTCGCCGACCAGTGCGGTTGCAGACTCTGGAGCTGAATCATTTTCTGAAAGCTGCTTAATACTCTCCAACTTTGCAAGAGTTGTAATTATTGATAGATTGTTTTTGATATAGGCTTCATCTGAAGTCTTAAGATTTTGAATAAAGCAAGGCAAAGGCTTTCCTGGTGCAATATTCATTTCACCTCTAATTTGTCTTATGCCTTGAATAAATTCTTGTAGCCAAACGATCTCTGATTCAGAGTTTTTACTAATTAATGTCTGATCTATTTCAGGGAAGGGCTTGGTGATAAGTCTTTCGGATTTATCATTATTCAGGCTACGGCATTGCTCAAAAATCTCTTCGGTAATAAATGGAATTATTGGATGTAGTAATGTTAAGGTTTCAGTGAGCACCTTGATGAGTGTCGCTTCGCAACCTGACCTTGTTTCTTTATCATTTAAAAGTGGTTTTGATAATTCAAGGTACCAGTCACAATAATCATGCCATACAAATTCATAAAGAGTTTGACTCATCAGGTCAAGACGATAGTCAGATAAGTGCTTCTCAACTGCAATTTTTGTGTGCTGGAGGCGTGACAATATCCATTTGTCTGGTATTGATAAGGCGGCATCAAAGCTAATTGATCGAGATTCAAGTTTCATTAATACGAAACGAGAGGCATTCCAGAGCTTATTACAGAAATTTCGATAACCTTCTACTCGCTTCAAGTCGAACTTAATGTCGCGTCCAAATGAGGCCAGGGCGGTAAATGTTAATCTAAGAGCATCGGTACCGAATGGCGGTATCCCATTAGAAAATTCCTTTTCGGTTTGTTTTTTTATTTTTGAGGTCAGCTCAGGTTGCATCATTCCCTGTGTTCGTTTTTCGAGCAGATCTTCTAAGCTAATACCATCGATTAGGTCGATCGGATCTAAAACGTTGCCCTTAGATTTACTCATTTTTTGGCCGTAACTATCTTTAATGAGTCCAGTGATATATATATCTTTAAAGGGAACATTGCCAGCAAACTTTATTCCAAACATAATCATTCTAGCAACCCAGAAAAATATAATGTCAAAGCCCGTAACAAGAACACTTGTTGGATAAAAGCGTGAAAATTCTGGAGTCTTGTCTGGCCAACCTAGTGTTGAAAAAGGCCATAGAGCTGAGGAAAACCAGGTATCCAATACGTCTTCATCTTGAGTTAATTCAACATCATTACCTGCCTGTTTTTGTGCCTCTTCAATGTTTTTTGCCACATAGATTTTTCCAGTTTTGTCGTACCAAGCAGGGATTCGGTGTCCCCACCAGATTTGACGTGAAATACACCAGTCCTCAATATTTTCCATCCAGTTGAAATAGGTTTTCTCCCAATTTTCAGGAACGAACCGAATATCACCATTTTTAACTGCATCAATAGCAGGTTCAGCTAGAGGTTTTGTTTTGACAAACCATTGATCGGTCATATAAGGCTCAATTACAGTATTGGTTCTATCACCTCTAGGAACCATCATGGTATGTGGATCAATTTTCTCTATTAAATTTTGTTTTTCTAAATCTTTTACTACAATTTTACGAGCTATAAAACGATCTAAATTTTGATAAGCTTTAGGAGCGTTGAGATTAATTTTTGCATCATCAGTCAGGATGTTTATATTTTCAAGTTCATGCCTTTGACCTATCTTGTAGTCATTAAAGTCATGAGCTGGGGTAATTTTTACACAACCTGTACCAAATTCCATATCGACATAATCGTCAGCAATGATTGGAATTTGTCTATTAGTCAGTGGCAAATTGACCATCTTTCCGATCAAGTGCTGGTAACGAGAATCATTCGGATGAATCGCCACAGCGCTATCACCAAGCATGGTTTCTGGCCTAGTTGTGGCTACCACCATAACCTCATCAGAGTTCGCTACAGGGTATCTTATGTGCCACAAAGATCCCTGTTCTTCGGTACTAATTACTTCAAGGTCAGACACAGCAGTCAAAAGTACGGGATCCCAATTAACGAGCCTTTTTCCACGATAAATTAATCCTTCGTTATAGAGTTCAATGAAAACCTTTTGTACTGCATTAGAAAGGCCCTTATCCATAGTGAAGCATTCTCTGTCCCAGTCCACTGATGCTCCAAGTCGTCTCATCTGAGAAGTAATCGTTCCCCCAGAATGGTGTTTCCAATCCCAAACCTTTTCTGTAAATTTTTCACGTCCAAGATCATGTCGTGAAATGTTTTGACGCTCGAGTTGTCTTTCGACTACCATTTGAGTTGCAATACCTGCATGGTCGGTACCAGGTTGCCATAAAGTTTGATTACCCTTACCACGATGGTAGCGAGTCAACACGTCCATGATTGTATGTTGAAAAGCATGACCCATATGTAAACTTCCAGTTACATTGGGCGGCGGAAGTACTATGCTAAAGGCATTCTGACTGTTGGAATTTAACTGAGAGGAAAAGTAATGACCCTGTTCCCAAATATTGCGAAACTTTGCTTCGATTAGTTCAGGATTGTACGTTTTTTCCATGGCAATAGGAAGATGGATAAAACTGAGATATTATACAATAACTATCAACAATTTAACTTCTACTTTAGCTATATATATCGTAACTCTTACGACCTGACAATGCATGAGCAATGGTATTAATATCGGTATATTCTAATTCACCACCAAGCGGAATACCGTGAGCTATTCTAGTGGTTCTTATTTGGTATTTTTTTGCTAAATTATAAATATAATGAGCAGTCACTTCGCCTTCTATTGTCGCATTGGTTGCTAAAATAATTTCACTCACTTCCTCAATCTTAAGTAAACTTTCAAGTTCATCTAGACCCAGCTCAGCAGCACCTATGCCATCGATCGGTGAAAGATAACCACTAAGAACAAAGTAATTTCCTGAATAAACACCACTCTGTTCGATGGCATGAATGTCTGTGGGTGTTTCCACAACGCACAATTGAGAACTATCACGAGCATTATTTGCACAAATACTACAAAGAGTTTTTTCAGAAAGAGTCCTACACCTTGCACAGTTTTTGACTTTCTCCATTGTTTCAGTAAGTGCCTTGGCAAGATCTAATCCACCCTGTCTATCGCGTTCAAGTAGGTGATAGATGAATCGTTGAGCACTCTTAGAGCCGACCCCTGGTAGCTTACAAAATGCTTTATTGAGTTTTTCAATCATAAATTAAACCTAGCGAATTATTAAAAGGGCAGATTAATTCCACCAGTAACATTTTTCAATTTTGCTTTAGAAATTTCACTAACCTGAGAAGAGGCATCATTAAGTGCAGTCATAATCAAATCTTCTAGTATCTCCTTGTCAGTTAAGAGAGATTCATCAATTTGAATGTTTGTGGCACGATATTCCCCATTCAAAGTAATTTTAACGGCACCAGAACCAGATTCTCCTTGGCAAGAAGTAGATTTAATTTCTTCTTGGGCGATTTTCATGTCTTCCTGCATTTTTTTGGCTTTTTGTATCATACTTACCATGCCGTCTTTAAACATTGGATGACTCCTTTAAGGATTTGATTGATTTAAGGTCAACTTTTGTGTTGAAGGCTTCTTCTATTTCTTTGAGTCCATCATCATCGAGAAATTGTTTTTCAGTTTGCTTTCTTTTTTGTTGATCAATGATGGCCTCTTTTTGTGACAGTGTACTTCCATTGGTGTTTCCAACTTCAATTTCCAGTGTTATTTTATTGAACTCCTTGAGCAAAGTTTTTTCGATCGATTTTTGAACATTCTTGGTAAGTAAGTTATTGAATTCTTCATTCAGGGTGAGCACAAGTTTATCGTTTTCATAGGAGCTAAAAAGAGTATTTTTTACAAGCATTTTTGCAGCACCTTCAAAGGGCAAGTCATTGATAATTTTCTCCCAACCATTCTGGTTGTTGATTTTGATTTGCTTTCGTGACTTGGTTTGTTTTTCATTGTTGGGCTTCTTTTCAGGCGCTTCTTTAGTGTTTTTTGTTTCAATTATGGGTTGCGTTTCTAGTGTATTTCGTTTAACTTTGAGGGATTTAGTTTTTGGTTTAGTTGACGTTTTTAGAGTTTTTTTTTCACTATCATAGTCAGGATGAAATGTAATCATTCTAAGCAATGTCATCTCTAAACCGACTTGTTCGCTTGGTGAATAAGCAAGATCTTTTTGACCATTAATAGCGATTTGATAAAACAGCTGTAGGTCGTGGGTTGAAATTTGACTAGCAAGGGTTATGATTTCACTAGCAATTTGCTCATTATTAGTTAGCAACTGAGCAATTGATATTTGATGAAAAAGTGACGTTAAATCTTGAAGAGCGTTAGAGAGGTTTTCACCTTTATGTGTAAGATCTCTGACAAACAATATAACCTCGTCAGCTCTTCTTTCTATGACCAGTGTTGCCAGTTTAATGACATCATCGTGGAGCACTAGACCTAGCATTGCTTTTATGTCTTTGTCTTTGACACTTCCATTGCCATATGCTATTGACTGGTCAAGGAGGCTGAGAGCGTCACGCATTGAACCATTGCCAAAATCTGCAATCTTAGATAATGCAGACTCTTCGAACTCAAGACCCTCTGAATCCATAATAAATTTAAGTTGCGAAAGGATTTCATTGTGAGAGAGCTTATTTAAATTAAATTGCAGGCAACGAGACAATATTGTAACGGGTAGTTTTTTAGGGTCGGTGGTCGCTAACAAAAACTTGATATGACCTGGAGGCTCTTCAAGCGTCTTTAATAGTGCATTAAAGCTACTCTTTGATAGCATATGAACTTCGTCTATGAGATAGATTTTATAGAGATTCTTTGTTGGTAAATATTGAGCATTTTCAAGAATTTCTCGCATATGGTCTACACCAGTATGCGAGGCTGCGTCTAGTTCGATGAGATCGACTGACTGACCTTGATCTATTTCTTGGCATGTCGCACATTTACCACACGGCTTTGAGCTGACCCCTTTCTCACAATTAACAGACTTTGCAAAGATACGCGCGATAGTAGTTTTTCCAACGCCTCGTGTTCCTGTAAACAAAAATCCATGATGCAGATTGTTGCTATCGAGTGCATTAACAAGGGTTTTAATTGTATGCGTTTGACCGACCAACTCTTCAAATTTATGGGGTCTATACTTTCTAGCTAAAACTTGGTAATGTCCACTCATCAAGGTTAGTATTATTTCAGTATGTAAGGTAGTGCCGAGAATAGGGTCCAACACATAAAAAAATTATTACCGTTGCTCCCTTCCAGGCCTGGCGGGGTTCATAACCATTCATTGTTAGTGTACCCTCGACACTACAGTCGTATTTTACTTGATTTGATTATTCCAATTAATTTATCTTGGTTATTGTAAGTGTTTTTTATGTTCAATAAAGGACGTTTCATTAATTAAACGTTAATGCTTTTTATCGCTTGGTAACGGTCATAAATTAACGACCATATTTCACCAACTTTGCCATTATTAATGGGCTTATCATCAATACATGTTATCGGAACAATTTCGCGTGTGGAGCTACTAATCCAAACCTCGTCAGCATCCATTAAAGAGTCTTTATTAAATGTCACTTCTTTGACTTCAATGTCACAGTATTTAGCACAATTTATAACCACTTCTCTGGTAATTCCTGGCAATATATAGGGTCCCTTGGGGTGAGTGAAGATGCAATTATTTGTAACTAAAAACAAGTTTGAACTAGAGCATTCAGTAACGATACCATCGCGAATAAGAATAACCTCTTCAACGTCATGCTTTTTGGCTTCCTGAGCGTACATGATATTAGCGAGAAGTGAGGTAGCTTTGATGTTACATTGGCTCCATCGAATGTCATCACGGGTAATTGCAGCTGAGCCTTTTAACAGGTCACCTTTAGTTGAGCTCTGAAAGGGTGTTGACTGCATATACACAGTTGGCTTGAGTTTGCCATGGGTGTGTTTTCGATCATCATCACAGCCACGAGACACTTGTAAATAAATAGCCTGATTACTACTCTCTTGGTGATATGAAATTAGATCATTAATTATAGAGATCCACTTTTTTTTATTATAGGGATTAACTATATCAATGGCATCTAAGCCATCTTGAAGTCGCTTTAAATGTGATTCCAGTCCTAGTATTAATCCATTGTAGACAGGAAAAACCTCATAGACCCCATCACCAAATAGAAAGCCTCGGTCCATAACGGAAATAAAGGCATCACTTTTTAAGACAAATTTTCCGTTTAAATAAACCAATACTTTATCTAAAAAGTAACTTAATGGTGTCAACTATTCTTGCAAAGAATCCAGATTCAGGTGCATCCTCAAGAGCAATAAGAGGAAGTGTGGCGATGGTTTCATTGCTAAAACTGATCACCAAATTCCCAATCCTTTCACCCTGATTAATTGGGGCTATTAAATCCTGGTTAAGAGTAATAGTTTGAGTGGTATATTTAAACTGGTTTCTTGGCAAGGTTAGATAAGTTGAATCTGCTACACCAACCTTGAGGCTACTTTTTTCAGATTTGTAGATCGGTACTTGGTGAGATATGTCGTCAACAGATTGAGTCTCAAAGAAACGAAAACCGTAATCCAATAATTTTTCTGTCTCTGTAAATCGAACTGTTGGACTTTCTGAGCCAAGCACCGCAGAAATAAGTCTCATACCTACACGCTTTGCACTCGTTACCAAGCAATATCCAGCTTTCTGAGTATAACCGGTCTTTAGCCCATCTACGGTGCTGTCTGTCCATAGAAGCTTATTTCGATTGGCTTGGGTAATATTGTTGTACGTAAATTCCTTCTCGCTATACCACTTGTAAAAATCTGGAAAATCACGAATCATGGCTGAGGAAAGAATAGCTATATCTTTTGCGGTTGTATACTGATCTTTATGTGGTAACCCAGAAGAATTCTCAAATCGAGAGTTTTTCATGCCTAGTTGTTCTGCATAATCATTCATGAAGAGGACAAAGGTACCTTCAGAACCAGCCACATGTTCAGCGAGAGCCACAGAGGCGTCATTACCAGACTGAACTATCATTCCTCTCAGTAGGTCCTTAAGCTTAATCATCTTACCGACCTCAATAAAGCTTCTTGAACCTCCAGTTTTCCATGCTTTTTCACTGATTTTTACGTCATCCTCAAGGGTAATAAATTCTTCCTTTATGCGTTGAAAGACAACATACGAAGTCATCAGTTTAGCCAAACTGGCAGGGGCCCTTTTTTCGTCTTCGTTTTTAGCAGCAAGCATTACTCCAGAATTGTGATCCATGACAACATAGGAGGCTGCACCAATGGCAGGTGCATCCGGAATATAGAAGCGCGGCTCTTCTGCATTAGCACTTGAGATAAAAAGTAATAAAACGAAGAATTTTAAGAATCTGATGAGGGTTTTTGATTTCATAGAATAGTGTTTTTAGTTAGTTAATAAATCACCTTGGTAAACTGATTTATTGCCATTAAATAAGGATTAGGATGATTATAACGAGTAATAACATAATATTTTTAGAAACTCATTAATAAGTTTAAATTCACTTGGTTTGTTAGAAAAAAACAATAAAGTCATCAAAAATACTACATTGAAAATTGAAAAGGTTGTTATTTGTTACTGTAAATAGCGTGGACTTTTATGTTTATGAATTGACATAATAATGCCAAAACTGGCCATCAATGTCATCAAGGAGGAGCCTCCGTAACTGATCAATGGTAGGGGAACACCAACAACCGGTAAAAGTCCAGATACCATAGCCATATTAACAAAAACATAAGTAAACAAAACAAATGTCAGGCTTGCACCTAATAATCTAGAAAAGTTATCTTCACAGCGAAGAGACAAATTAAAGCAACGATATATAATCAGAGCATAAATTGATAACAACAAAATAAACCCAACAAAGCCCATTTCCTCAGCCAAGACTGAAAAAATAAAATCAGTAGATTGCGCAGGTACGAAGTCGAGTCGGGATTGAGAGCCATGTGTGATACCTTTTCCTGTTAGGCCACCAGAGCCGATTGCAATTTTTGATTGGAGGATATGATAACCCGAACCGAGCGGATCAGATTCTGGATTGAACAAAGTTAAGATTCGATTTTTTTGATAAGAAATCAGTAAGTAATTCCATACAGCATAAAGTGACCCCCCTAGTATTCCCGCAATTAGTCCTAAATTAAGCCAAGGATTTTTTACCAGACGAATTCTGAATCCTGAAAAAAACAATACATAGATACCCGAAGCCCCAATCAACAAAGCGGTTCCTAAGTCAGGTTGTTTGGCAATTAAGAGTACAACAATTGCGATACCCACCAGAGAAATAATGACCGGAAATGCTCTAGGTGGTAATGTTCCTTCACTCAATATTGAAGATATCCCTATAGGAACTATAATCTTCATCAGTTCTGATGGTTGGAATCTAATCAAGCCTAAGTTCAACCATCTTTGGGCGCCGCCCCCATAGCTACCAAAAAGCAACACCAATATTAATAAAACTGTCCCTAAGACCATTAATATTGGCGCCGATCTCATTAAAAAGAGTGGTGGTATCTGGGCAACAATTAGCATAACCAATGTGGCTAACCCAAGATGAATCAGTTGTCGATACACTAAATCAAGAGAGCCTCCAGAGCTGCTATACAAGATCATCAATCCTAGGCTTGAGAGAAGAGCAATCAAAATCAATAAGGGTGTGTCTATTTTAAAGAAACGATAGAAGAGCTTAATTTTTTTGAAAAAGTAATCAATCATAGGATTAATAACCCAACAAGCCTTAAATCTGAAAGTAATAAGTTAAAACTACTACAGGCTGAAATATTGCTCATGCATTCGACACCTAATCCAAGTTCAGATAAGGCGACTTGTTGTTTAGGGGAAAGAAATTTTGACTGTTTTCCGGTACCAATTATCAACAAATTTAATGAATCTTGACTTAATAAAGGAAATAGCGTCTCCTTAGTAATCTCTTGTAGTGAGGATATTGATATTTCTTCTGCCCTGTTAGAGGAGATAAAACAGGGTATTTTTAGTTGAACTTGAGTTAGTGTAATGGTAGATTCACTGATAGAAATAACGGTATTTTGATTAGCGCTTTGCTGAGTGAATTCCATTAAATGACTTAGGTATTTGCATGTTGGAAGTCAATTATAACAGTGTACAATTAGCACTTCATTTGATTTATTATTGGAGTTGAAAAACTTACTTATAGTCAATATCATAAGCCTAATAAGTTGACGCAAATATTAGTATTGGAGTCGATAAATTAATTCAAAATAATTAATAAAATGAAATCAAGATTTGCCCCTTCACCGACAGGATACTTACACATTGGTGGTGCTAGAACGGCACTTTTTGCATGGCTTTGGGCTAAAAAAAATAATAGTAAATTTGTTCTTCGAATCGAAGATACCGATAAGGATCGCTCAACTCAGGATTCAGTAGATGCTATTTTGCAAGGAATAGACTGGCTAGGTTTAAATTATGATGAAGGACCTATTTATCAAAGTGATAGAATTGAACGTTATAAAGAAGTCCTTTCTCAGTTGCTCAATGAGGGTAAGGCATATTACTGCGAATGCACAAAAGAGCGCTTAGAGGAAATGCGTGAAACACAAATGGCAAGCGGAGACAAGCCAAAATATGATGGTTGTTGTCGCAATAAGAAGCTCAAAAGCGGTGTGATTCGTTTCCTTAATCCAGATAATGGGACTGTATCTTTTAATGACTATGTTAAGGGTGAAATTGAAATTGCTAATACTGAGTTGGATGATTTAATTATTGCAAGGTCAGATGGTTCACCGACATACAACTTGACAGTTGTCGTTGATGACCATGATATGGAAATTGAATGTGTTATTAGAGGTGATGATCACATAAACAATACCCCCAAACAAATCAATCTATATGAGGCCTTGGACTGGAATATTCCAAGATTTGCCCATGTACCCATGATTTTGGGTGCTGATGGTTCACGTCTGTCAAAAAGGCATGGAGCGGTTAATCTAATGTCGTATAGGGATGAAGGCTTTTTGTCGAAAGCTTTATTAAATTACATTGTTCGTTTAGGCTGGTCTCATGGTGATCAAGAGATTTTCTCGGTTGATGAGATGATTAAATTTTTTGAACTTGAAAACATCAATAAATCACCAGCAAGTTTCAATCAAGAAAAACTAGATTGGATTAATCATTCATATATAAAGACTACTGAGATTAACGAACTTGTATCCGAGTTAGAATGGCACCTAAATCAACTCTCTATTGATTTAAGTGATGGTCCAGATATAAAAGAAGTTATTGAAGCCCTCAGAGATCGTTCGAAATCTTTAGTCGATATGGCTCAGAATTGCGTGATGTTTTATCACGATTTTGAAGACTTTGACTCCGATCTAGCTATAAAGTTTTTTCATTTGGAATCAAGGCCAGTACTAGATGATTTACTGATAAATTTAAACACTTTAGAGCAATGGTCCGCTGAACATATTCATGAAGTAATTCAGAGTATATGTGAGAGTCGTAATATAGGCTTTGGCAAAGTAGGTCAACCATTCAGGCTAGCCATTAGCGGAGATGGTAAAGCGGGAAGTATTGATAAGTGCGCTCAATTGGTTGGCGAAAAGAGGGTATTGCTAAGACTGAAAATGGCGATTGATTGGATTGACAGCCTTCCCTCATAGAATGTATTTTGATTTCTATAATTAACTAACAAAACGAAAACTCCAGTGTTATCAAATTTTATTGAAATTTTCTTGGTAATTTCCCCTGTATTTATTCTCATTATCCTGGGAAATCTTCTTAGAAGAATTGGAGTCCCAGACCTCTCTTTTTGGCATGTAAGTGATAAGCTAATATACTGGGTTCTAATCCCAGCGCTATTATTTCATCATGTGTCTCAAATTACTTTGTCTTCAACAATGCTCGCTAACTATGCTGTGGTTATTTTGAGTGGACTTTTTGTTGTCACAACGCTTTCTTTTATTGCTGGAAAACTTTTTGGATATACACCACAAATTTGGACTTCAGTTATGCAGGGCGCTGCTAGACATAACGCTTTCATTGCACTTGCTATAGCAGGAAGTCTTTTTGGGAACAAAGGCTTGGCTTTAGGCGCCATTTTTATGGTAATCCTAATACCTGTTATTAATATTGTCATAGTATCTGCGATGACTTCTACTTTGAACCAAGAAGTAGGCAATAATTCTAGACCAAGCATATTTGATGTATTATTTGAACTGATAAAAAATCCATTCATTCTGGCTATCGCTACTGGGCTGGTCATTTCTTTTGTTGGCGCAGAAAGAATAATTATTATTCATGAAACTACCGGTTTACTGGGTTCAGCTGCTTTACCCATCATGCTTTTAAGTATTGGTGCAAATATTAAGATTAGAGAAATCTCTTCAGCAATCACACCAATCATTATTGCAAGTGTTCTGAAACTACTTGTTTTTCCTATAGTTGTATTTTTTGTCGCTAAATCAATGAATCTGAGTCTGTTTGAAACAACTATAGCAGTTATATTTGCTGCAGTTCCAACGGCTGCATCATCATACTCACTGGCTAAGCAATTTGGAGCGGAAACCCAATTAATGACAAGCATTATTACAATTCAAGTTGCATTATCATTTATAACAATACCTATTATCTTGGCATTTTTAGCTACCTAGCCTTTATTGATCAATTAGAGGGAATTATTTGAAAATTAGGCAATCTTTGTAAAAAAATAGATTTTTTGTTGATAAGTGATATAATATGGCTAAGAATTATTCAAATTCTATTATTAATTTCCTTTTTTTAATGCATGAACGACAAAATTAAAGTAGTCAGTGATGCTTCTTTCGATGCTGATGTAATTAGTTCCACACAACCTGTTTTAGTTGACTTTTGGGCCGAATGGTGTGCTCCATGTAAGGCTCTTTCGCCAGTTCTAGATGAAATAGCAAATGAATATGACGGTCGCATAACCATAGCAAAGGTTAACGTTGATGAAAACATACTAATACCACCTAAATATGGTATTAGAGGTATCCCAACAATGCTATTATTTAGAGATGGCTCGGTTCAGGCAACAAAGGTTGGTGCACTCTCTAAGGCTAACTTAAATGCATTTTTAGACTCTAACATTTAACTGGACTAACTTTTTTACTCTTAATAACTCATAAATATAAAAACATTTTCTTACTGAAAACCTTTTAAAACTTAATGTATGTTCAATCCTGAGCTTATTTAATTCCCTATTTGACATCTAGTCAATCTCTAAAATCTAAAAATACTTTAATATGAAACTATCAGACCTGAAAATTATGACTCCAGCAGAACTGTTGGATTTAGCTCAATCTCTCGGCATCGAAAACATTTCGAGGGCCAAAAAGCAAACACTCATCTTTGCAATCTTAAAACACAAGGCTGAGAATGACGAAGAAGTTTTGGGTGACGGAGTGTTAGATATTTTACAAGAGGGTTATGGCTTTCTCCGCTCATCGAATGACTCTTATGTCTCAGGTCCGGATGACATCTATGTGTCGCCAAATCAAATAAGGCGTTTTAATCTATCGACTGGAGATGTTGTTACTGGAAAGATACGTGCGCCTAAGAAAGGTGAAAAATATTTTGCGTTGATTAAAGTCTCAGAAGTTAATGAGGACAAACCAGAGAATGTACGTAACCGAATACCATTCTCTTCTTTAACGCCACTTCACCCAAATGAAAGACTTAAATTAGAGCTAGGTACTGGTGGCACAGAAGATATAACTGCTAGAGTGATCGATTTGGTGGCTCCTTTTGGTAAAGGTCAAAGGGGGTTAATAGTATCTCCTCCAAAGGCTGGAAAGACAATGATTATGCAAAACATTGCGTCATCAATCTCAATTAACCATCCAGAATGTGAGTTGATCGTACTTCTCATAGATGAGCGCCCCGAAGAAGTAACAGAGATGGAACGTACGGTTAGAGGCGAAGTAATCTCTTCAACCTTTGATGAACCGGCTAAACGACATGTACAAGTTGCTGAAATAGTCATAGCGAAAGCTAAAAGACTTGCCGAACAAGGTAAAAATGTTATTATTCTGCTTGACTCTATTACACGTCTTGCAAGAGCTTATAATACGGTCGCCCCTTCATCTGGCAAGGTACTAACTGGTGGTGTTGATGCCAACGCTTTACAAAGACCCAAGCGATTTTTTGGTGCAGCAAGAAACATTGAAAATGGTGGAAGTGTCACTATTATAGCAACCGCATTGGTTGATACCGGCTCTAAGATGGATGAGGTTATTTACCAAGAGTTTAAAGGTACTGGAAACATGGAGCTCCACCTTGAGCGTAGACTTTCCGAAAAACGTATATTCCCAGCAATCAATATTAATGCCTCTGGAACTCGTCGAGAGGAACTAATTACTGAAAAACAGGAACTTCAAAAAATGTGGATTTTGCGTAAGATTCTTCATCCTATGGATACTGTTGAAGCAGCAGAATTTCTAATTGAAAGACTTCGTTTTACAAAAACTAACGATGAATTTTTCGACTCCATGAAACAAAAGAAATAAAATCTGTTAGTATGTCTGGAGCGGATTGATTATGCAAAAGAAGCTTCTTAGTATTTTCAAGTATCAAAATAGCCGAATTGCCAAATATATAAGGCACAATTTAGTTACTCTGTTTTTTGCAATAATTTTCATTATCGGGTTGGTTGTATTTGGTAATCAATTCGTTTTGATGGTCCAAGAAAGCGTTGAACGAGGCATTCCCTTGCAAGAGCTTATGCCTTTGGTGAGCTTTAATATGATCAGAGACGTATCATTAATTCTGTCACTGTCACTCTTCCTAGCTATTATTTTAACTATATCTCAGTTATATAAAAATTCTGAAGCTGTTGTGATGAATTCACTGGGTTTGAGTGATAAACATTTTATAGTTTTTATTCAACCTCTAGTTCTTTTGTCTTTTGTTATTATTTTTTTCCTGACAATCTATGCAGTTCCGTGGGCAATGCAACAAAAAAATATTATGGAGGAGGAAACCAAGAATGCCTCAGAGTTTTCCTTTATTACGGAGGGTGAATTTGAAGTATTTAAGCAAGGTAAAATTGTCTTTTATGCTTCTGAATCGAAGCCTCTAGATACTATTGAAGGACAAAATATGGAGGAAATATTTATCTATGCTTTTGATAACGAAAAACCAGTTATTGTTCTAGCTTCAGAGGCGAAAAAATATATTGATTCTGAAAGCAAAAGTATATATCTTCGCTTAAAAGATGGTGTTAGATACCAAGGAATTCCTGGTAATGAAAATATAAATATTCTAAATTTTGATTGGTATGATTTAGAGATTGTTTCAGGCGAATTACAAAAGTCGATAGTTATTTATACAAAAATTGAAGGTAAAAGCACACTTGACTTAATTAAAGAGGGTGGTCGCTATGCTAATGCAGAGTTGCAATGGCGACTATCTCAACCAATCACTGTTTTGATACTTTCTGTGATTGGTGTTTTTCTTGGAAAAACCTCGCCTAGAGGAGGTAAAGGCGTTAATCTCTTGATTGGTATTATTGTTTTTATGCTTTACTACAATGGATTGTTGATAGCTAAAAGCGCCATAGAACTTGGACAAATGGATCCGATAATTGGGCTTTGGGGGGTTCATCTTTTAATGGTGTTATTGTTGTTATTGCTTTATCAGTTTAGACAAATGAGAATAGCTAACTATCTTGATAAAATACCCTTTTTTAATAACAAAGATAAAAGTCATGCCTAGTTCACCGAGTAAGATTTTAGAGGTTTTTGATAACCCAAACATTGAGAGAGATTTTGTTATTCGCATTGACATTCCAGAATTTACTTGCCTGTGCCCTAAAACGGGTCAGCCGGATTTTGCAACTTTGCACTTAGAATATATTGCTGATAAGAGTTGTGTTGAACTTAAGGCTCTTAAAAACTATATTTGGTCTTTTCGTAATGAGGGTGCATTTCATGAAGCTGTCACCAACCAAATTTTGGATGATCTAGTAGCTGCTCTTGATCCTCGTTTTATGCGCTTGAAAGCAATATTTAACGTAAGGGGTGGTATTTACACCACTGTAGAGTCAGAACACAAAAAAGATGGTTGGTTGCCAAGAGATGTAGGGAGTTTATGAAACCTAAACGTCAAACCATTCACTTTGACAAAACATTAATAGACAAAGATGCACAAAAGGTTGTTAAGACCTTAAATAAAGCTGGTCATGAGGCTTACCTAGTAGGTGGTTGTATTCGAGATTTATTGCTGGGCCATAAACCCAAAGATTTTGATATAGCTACCTGTGCCACTCCGGAACAGGTTCATCAAATCTTTAAACGTTCAAGGCTTATTGGAAGACGCTTTCGATTAGTTCATATCATGTTTTCATCTAGAAAATATATTGAAGTTGCGACTTTCCGTTCTGGAAAAGTAAAGACCGCTGGTAATGGTGTTATTGTTAGAGATAATCTATATGGTACTCTCAAAGAGGATGCTTTTCGTCGAGATTTTAGTGTCAATGCGCTTTATTATGATATTCAAAATTCTCAAGTCATTGATTATGTTGATGGTCTTAATGCACTAAATAATTCTGAAATTAGGATGATTGGAAACCCAGTGGAGCGTTTTAAGGAAGACCCTGTAAGGATGATTAGAGCGATAAGATTTAAAGTTAAACTAGGGGCAACAATAGATCCAAAAATCTCAAAATCTATCTCTAATCAAGCCTATTTGCTAGCTAATATACCAGCCGCTAGGCTTTATGATGAATGCATTAAGTTGTTTCATAACGAGAACGCTTATGAGGTTTTTGAGCAACTTGTAAAATGCGGACTATTGAATTACCTTTTTCCTCAAACTGAAGAAACTTCATTTATAAATAAAACTCTATTGAATACATCAAAGCGTATCAAAAATGGTAAGCCTGTAACACCAGCATTCCTGTTTGCGGTTTTTTTATGGGAGGCGCAAAACAAACGCTTTAATGAACTTAATAAAAAGAAAAAATCCCGTTTTTTGATAATGACACAAGCATCAGAAGATGTTATAAGTAAACAAACTGAACAGGTTTTAATGCCAAGATGGCTTTCCGCTCGTGTTAAAGATATATGGCTAATGCAATACCAGCTAGAGAATTGCAGTATAAAAAAAGCAAAAGAATTAATTGGGCATCCACGCTTTCGAATGGCCTATGATTTTTTGGTTTTGCGCTCAGAAAGTATCAATCCTGAATTAGCAGAGAGGGCCAAGTATTGGACGAAACTTCAACAGTAAAAACAGTTCTAATTACTGGCTGTTCCAGTGGCATAGGACATTGTCTTGCTCATGGATTACGAGCAGCTGGCTATCGTGTTTTTGCAACTGCCAGAAAAATTGATGATGTAACAAAACTAAAAAATCTTGGTTTTGATGCTTTTTTGCTAGATCTAGCTTCATCGGACTCTATACAGGCTGCTATCTCTAAGGTCTTTCAGAAAACTGATAGTCTTTATGCTTTAATCAATAACGGCGCTTATGGACAGGCTGGTGCCCTTGAAGACATTTCGCGAGAAGTATTGGAAAAACAATTTCAAACAAATGTGTTTGGTTGGCATGAGCTTACTAATCTGGTCTTACCCTCAATGAAAGAAAGAAATTTAGGTCGAATTGTTTATATTAGTTCTGTTTTGGGATTTGTTGCGATGCCATTTAGAGGTCCTTATGTAGCCTCTAAGTTTGCCATTGAAGGTTTAGTGGATACCTTAAGACTTGAGTTAAAAAAAACAAGAATAAAGCTATGTATAGTGCAGCCTGGACCAATCGAGTCAAAATTTAGACAAAACGCTTTTTTGGCTTTTAAAGAAAATGTTGATGTATCAAATAGTGACTATAAAAAAGAATATAAAGCTATGATTGAACGCCTAAATTCAGATAAAAATGTCCAATTTACACTGGCTCCAGAATCAGTTTTGCGATGTGTCTTGCATGCTCTAGGCTCCAAAGTACCAAAGAATCATTATCGAGTCACCTTTCCTACAAAATTATTTGCGTTCTTGTGTAGAATACTACCTAGTTCATGGATGGATAATATTCTAAGCAGAGCGGAAGATGGAGATAAAGACTGATGGCTAGTAAATTTGATTTTAATAAAGGTCTAGCTGAACTTGAAGTTATTATTAATAAAATGGAATCTGGTGACTTGAGTTTGGAAGATTCACTCAAGTATTTTGAAAAAGGTGTGAAACTTCATCGCCAATGCCATAGTGCGCTCACTGATGCAGAACAAAGAGTCAAAATACTTAGCGAAGAAGACAACTACAGCGAAGAAAAACCCTTTGAAGATCTTTGATATTTATAGAAAACGAGTTAATGCTCGACTAAAAAACTACCTAAGCTCGATTTGCTCTGAAGGTCATTTTCAAAGCGAACTGAAAAATGTAATGAGTTATAGTGTTTTGGCTGGTGGCAAACGCTTCAGGCCGATATTAACCTACACGACTGCGAGTTTGTATGACATTGATCTTATTAAAGTCGATGCCTGTGCCTGTGCTATTGAACTTATTCATATCTATTCATTGATCCATGATGATTTACCTGCGATGGATAATGATGATATGAGGCATAATCAGCCTTCATCTCATAAAACTTTTGGAGAAGCTCAGGCTATTCTTGCGGGGGATGGTATACAAGCTTTAGCTTTTGAAGTTCTGTCAAGGGATGAATCAATTGAGCCTGGTATTCGAATTGAGTTATTAAAACTATTAGCAATTTCAGCATATGAAATGGCTGATGGGCAATCAATTGATCTTTCTGTAGTTACTAAAAAAGTGGATATTGAATTTTTGAATAATATGCATAAAAAGAAAACTGGTTCTCTGATAAGTTGTGCAGTTAAATTTGGTGCACTTATTAATAATATTAATCCAAAAGATAGCGATATTTTGAATTCGTATTCAAATAATATTGGGCTGGCTTATCAGATTCAAGATGATGTGCTTGATATATCTAGTACTGAGGAAGTTATGGGAAAGCGTCAAAATTCTGATTTGGTCAAGGATAAACCAACTTACCCAGCTATATTAGGCTTAGATGAGTCTATCAAAGTCTATCAGGATCTTTATAAAAAAGCTATAGATGAGATATCTAGTCTAAGTGTAAATGAGAAACCTTTAAGAAAATTGACAGAAAAATTGATGAAACGAGATTTCTAGTGGATTAATACTCAACAAGAAGGCCACCCCAGCTAAATCCACCACCAATACCCTCTAACAATAATTTATCACCTTTTTTAATCCTCCCATCACGAACTGCTACATCTAATGCAAGCGGTATTGAAGCAGCAGAAGTATTGCCATGTGTCTCAAGAGTAAGTATCACTTTACTCATTGGCAGATTAATTCTTTTAGCGATTGCTGTAATAATTCTAATATTGGCTTGATGTGGTACCATCCAAGAAATTTCACTTGCAGTCAAATTGCACTCTCTAAGTATTTCTTCAGCAAGATTTGAAAGTTGTTTAACGGCAATTTTGTAAACTTCGTTGCCAGACATTTCAACATAACCAATCTCGTTAATATAATTGTTACTGACATGTAGAGAAGATAGATAGCTACCATCACTTAAGATTTTTGAATAGCTAATTCCAGCAGTGTTATCGCTTGACAAAACTACAGCTCCAGCGCCATCACCAAAAAGGATTGCAGTAGAACGGTCACTCCAGTCAATAATTCTGGAAAAAGTTTCACTACCAACGACTAACACATTTTTATAAACGCCATTTTCAATATATTGCTGAGCAGTTGTTAATGCAAAAACAAAGCCAGCACAAACTGCTTGAAGGTCAAATGCAGGACATGAAGCTCCAACTCGATCTTGAAGTGTTGTTGCAGTTGCAGGAAAGATTTTATCTGGGGTGGTGGTTGCAAGAATAATTAAATCGATTTCAGATGCCTTAAGTTCAGCCATTTCAAGTGCATTTATACTGGCTTCAAGAGCAAGATCACAAGTATTTTGATCTTCAACAATTCTTCTTTCTTTGATACCTGTTCTGCTTGTTATCCACTCGTCAGTGGTGTCAAGTGACTTTTCTAGTTCAGAATTGGTGATTATTCTTGGAGGTAGATAGCTACCAGTGCCAACGATTCTTGCAAATTTTTTCATGGATTAATTATTATTTATGTTCTTCTAATTCGCGTGTCAGCTGTAATGAAATTTTATCCGTGATTTTAGCATGGGCTTCTAAGTAAGCTTCTTTAATTGCTTGAAAATATGAATCAACGTCAGCATTTCCATGGCTTTTCACGACAACGCCTTTTAGACCAAGAAGGCTTGCACCATTGTATTGACCAGGATCAACTTTGGACTTGAAATTATTCATTACTGGTTTTGCAAAAATAGCTACCAGTTTAGTTAAGAGGTTTTTGTTAAATGATTCTTTGATAAGGTGTGAAAACATGTTAGCTACACCTTCGCTTGCCTTTAGAGCGATATTACCTTCGAAGCCATCACAAACTACTACATCAACCACACCTTTAAATATGTCATCACCCTCAACAAACCCTGAATAATTGAGCGAAGAGTCTTTGAGAAGTTCTGCAGTGTCCTGAATTTTGCCATGACCTTTCATTTCCTCCACACCAACATTTAATAGGCCAATTGTAGGATTTGAAATGTTTTCAGTGTTCTGTACCACAATAGACCCCATGATTGCAAATTGCAATAGGGTCTCAGGCTTTGAGTCAACATTTGCACCCAAGTCAAGGACATGGATATGTCCATTCAGAGTTGGAAGGCTTCCCATAATAGCTGGTCTATCAACACCTTCGATTGTTTTTAGAATAAATCGAGCTATTGCCATCAAAGCTCCGGTATTTCCAGCACTAACGCAGGCATCTACAGTTCCATTTTCAATAAGGTCAATTGCTACTCTCATTGACGAGTCTTTTTTATGTCGTAGCGCAGTAGAAGGGGAGTCATCCATATTGATGACTTCAGATGCATGTGTAATAGAAATTCGATCTAAGAAAGTTTTGTAAATTGAGTGTTTATTTAGCTCTTTCTGAATACTCTTCTCATCACCTACAAAGTAGAGGTGAAGGTCTTTATAGATACCTAAAGCATTGATTCCGGCTTTCACGGTAACAGGAAATCCGAAGTCACCGCCAGAGGCATCAATTGATACCTTAATTGTCATAAAATTATTTAGGTTTCTACTTCTTCGATGTCTTCGACAGTAGATTTAATAACCTGTTTGCCGCGATAGTAACCATCTGCAGTAATGTGGTGCCTTAAGTGAGTTTCACCTGTTTCTTGATCTTCAGATAATGCAGGATTTTTCAATGCATTATGTGACCTACGCATACCTCTTTTTGAAGGTGTTTTTCTGCTTTTTTGTACCGCCATTTTTTACTCCTTGCCGCCATCGGCTATTTTTATTTTTTTTAGTATAGCAAAAGGATTTTCAGATTTACCCTCAACTATTTCTTGTTCATTAATCTCTTTTATGCAATCATAATCGTGCATTGGAACCATAGGAATTGATAACAAGATTTCGTCAGAAATTAAATCATGTGTCGCCAACTCCTCCTCTTCAATCACATATATCTCATAATGTGAGTCTAGTTCTTCAGATTCTTGATTATGTCTTACAAATGCCAAATTAAAATTAACTTTCAATGTTATAGATAAATCATCTAGGCATCTTTGGCAAGCTAGTACAATATCTAGTTCAATTATCCCATCAACACAAGGCGTTTTATTATTTTTTAAATAAAACGACAAGTCCACCTTTACATTGTCTTTTTTGTTGCTAGCAATCTCACTTATTTTAGGAAAATCAGAAATCTGATAAATCCCTGACAAGCTAATTTCTTTTTTAGCAAAGTTAAACAGTTTTAGTTGGCCTGGAAGGCCCTTACTTAATTCCATTGTCAATTTTCTAAAGCCAGATTATGTTACCAGAAACTCCTTTAATTATTAACTACTTTGTCTCTGTCTTCTGCTTTCAAATAGCGTAATGCCGGTTGCGACTGAAACGTTAAGGCTTTCAACATTACCAATCATTGGTATTGTCACCAGCTGATCACAGGTTTTTTTTGTTAGTTGTCTTAGCCCCTTGCCCTCAGTACCCATTACAATTACCGTTGGATCAATAAAATTGATGTCATATATTGAAGTTGTGACATCTCCATCAAGACCTATTACCCATAGTTCTTGAGCTTGCAGAGATTTAATAGTCCTTACCAAGTTTGTCACTTGGAATATTTTAAGTTGATTGATTGCACCAGCTGATGTTTTATGAACAACAGCATTTATGGGTGCAGAACCATCTTTATTGATAACAACGCAGTCGACCCCTGCGGCGTTGGCGCTTCTAAGGCAAGCTCCTAGGTTTCTTGGGTCTTGAATAGAGTCTAACATCAATATAAGAGGATTACTTGAGAGTTTAGTAACAAAGCTAATCAGAGCTTCTTGTCCTGGTAGTTGAGGCAAAATCACTTCTGCAACAATACCCTGGTGAGGCTCACCTTTTACAAGTCGGTCAAGTTTGTTTTTGTCAATTTTTGAAAAGTTTATTTCTTGAGTGTTGAGAAATGAAGTCATTTCACTCATCCGACTATCACTTCTTCCGGTTTGAACAAAAACATTGAGAATACATTCTGGGTTCGAGTTTAGTTGGGCTTTAATGCTATGAAAACCGTATATATGTATTGATTTAGACATTCGAAAAAAAATAATTACAGTTTATCAGTATAAATTTCAATATATGCGGAATCTCTTAGATCTTTCAACCAATCAAAATAGAATTTCTGAGTTTTTTTGTAAATAATTTTCTCTTTACACTTTTCCAAATTAGGATCCACATATCGCTCGTCAACTTTTATTGCAATTGCCCATCCCGCTTTATTAGCATAGATACTTGAAACTTCTCCCTCTTGAAGAGAATCAAACATTTCTATAGTTGGATTGTCGACCAACAACCAGTCTGAAAGGCCACCATTTGCATAGCTTGGATGTTGAGAGTGCAATTTAGCAAATACATCAAAAGAAGCACCTTTTGTTATATGGTTTGAAAGTTTTAATAGAAAATTTCTTACAGCTTTCTCTTGATTATTATTAGTTTTATCCAACTTTTCTATTTGAGAGATGATAATTTGAGCAACCCTTATTTGTTTAATATTTTTCTTATTGATGGTATTAATACAATTTAAGTTAACTTCATCATCAGTTAGATTAAACTTTATGTCTTTTGTAATGATTTGCTGTAACTTAAGAATTGTGAGTCTATTTAAAATTTCTAAACGTAACGATGGAAATTCTGGATATGATTTAAGTTGTTCTAAAGTGATATTATTGTTGTTCGCGACTTGTGTTAAAACTTCAAGGATATCGTTTTGTGAAGGATTTATTCCAAGTTGATTAGCTTTTTCTATTTGAAGGATAAATTCAATTTGAGAATCAATGATTTCTAATTTTTCATCTAATGAATTGGTATCAATTAGTTGATTTTCTATAGATTTAAAAGTAATAACATTTTCATTTACTAAAGCAATAATGGTGTTGTTATTGGAGGCGCCACTAGCTCCTAATGAAAATAACAGGAGAGCTATAACTGCTCTCATTTAGT
>JAKUUR010000070.1 GCA_022448455.1 Candidatus Thioglobus autotrophicus | reverse complement strand
GAGTTGCATAAACAATCTTTATGCAGAAATTCATTTTAACACTGTAAACATTAGGTTTGTTACAAGGACGCCTGTCTAGTGGCTAAGAAATTCAAGGGTTAACTCAATCTCTCAATCAAAATTCGCCTGTTTCTTTGGAAACTGGCGAATTTCAGTAGAGAACAAAAAAAACAGGCCAAGCTCACCAAAAGCGGGCGCGTGGCCGACCTCAAGTGCGCCAAAAAAAGAGTTGCAAAACCTATCAATCGTCTGATAGGTTTTCTCTCTTCGAGTTATTGGCTTTATTTCGAGAAGTAATCAATAATAAATGTGAAACTAAAACTACTACAAATCGGGCTCATTTTAGCAATTCAAGCTCCTACGCTTTTATTAGCTCAATCGGGCGAAGGTGATTCAACTCCTGAAATCCGTATCTCTATTGAAGATGGCAAAGTTAAAATTGCTGTAAATCTTAACGAACCATTTAGATGGGAAAGCACTAGGTATGAATCTATAAAGATATTCCCACTTCCTTGGGGAGGGGCAATACCACATGAAATTTGGTTTGAGGAAAAGGGTGACATGACATGGCGTCAGACTGACATGATGTTTATGGGGCATTATACGGAATTGGATGAGTATGAAGTTGAAGCAGGTGTGATTGGTTACTTGGTCCATATCATAGGTGTTTTTGATCCTAAAACAAATCTGTTGAATTTTGACATATTTGATTACGTGCCATTTTTTAAAGTGCCAAAACTGGTAGTTGAGGAATCAAAAGATATGAAGAAGTGGAGTAAGGTTAAACTATCAGAGCCACTACCAAAAGAATATCAGTGGCCACAAGAATTGAGAATCGAACTGGAAGCGGAGATAAAAGATAGCACATTCTTTAGGGTAAAGATTGAAGAAGAATAACTTGGAATGAAACACATACTGATCACAATTGCAGCTGTGCTGTTGGTGGGATGTGGCCTTTCAAGAGAAGAGCGGAAAAGTCCTGCCGATGGCGCCTAAAACGCTCAGTTCTTACATCCTTTTCTCTTTAAGGGAATGGTCTTGATAATTTAACATTTCAACAATGTGGTGGAATTCTCCAAATGCCATTGGTGAAATACTCCAACTCAAAGTTAAATAAACGGCGCTAAAATGCTATTCATCTCAATAGCGCCAAAAGCATCACTTTTAAGTGCGCGTCTAAACATTAGGAAATACGAACCTTGGCACTGTTAACAGTACCGCGAGTTTCAGTTTTCCCTAGTAAAATGGCATTTGCACCACAACGCCTACCTCATGGCGAAGAAATTCATTGCAATCAATAAACAATTAAGCTGAGCTTTGGGCGAGTTATGAAACACATACTAATCACAACAATCGCAGCCGCGGTGTTGGTGGGATGCGGTGAGACGCAGCAGTCGTCTCCACCGGAAGCACAACCCGCTGAACCAGCTTCCGAAGCACCAGCGCAGCTGTCATCTCCTCCACCAGAAGCGAAACCCGTTGAACCTGTTGAACCTGTTGAACCTGTTGAACCTGTTGAACCTGTTGAACCTGTTGAACCTGTTGAACCTGTTGAACCTGTTGA
>JAKUUR010000007.1 GCA_022448455.1 Candidatus Thioglobus autotrophicus | reverse complement strand
GGGCGCAGTCTGGTAGCGTACTTGACTGGGGGTCAAGTGGTCAGAGGTTCAAATCCTCTCGTCCCGACCATATTTTTTGCCTTTAGTCTAAATATCCAAATTTTCCACTTTGAAAGTCTTTAACAGCCTGCATAATTTCTTCATCGGTATTCATCACAAATGGTCCATATGAGGCAATAGGTTCATCAATCGGTTGACCGCTAAGTACAAGGACTAGGGCGTCTTCATCAGCTCGAACAGTAAAATCTTCTCCCTTGTTTGTGAACAACACAAAATGATCCGTGGGAGCCTTATCAGTATTATTAATGGTAATACTGCCTTCTATAACCAACAATGCAGTATTGTCACTCTCAGCAAAGTTAAACGAAATATCTCCATCCTTTTTAAGATATGCATTAAACAGATTGATTGGTGTAAATGTGGTGGCTGTTCCTTTTGCATTTCCATAATTGCCGGCAATAATTTCCAAAGTACCTGAATTATTCTTCAACTCTAGCTTTGTCATCTCTTCATTTTTTATGGCTTGGTATTTAGGTTCTGACATTTTGTCTTTTGCTGGAAGATTGACCCAAAGCTGCACCATCTGAAAGTCACCACCTTTCTTGCTATAGCCTTCTTCATGGAACTCTTTGTGCAAAATACCTGAGGCTGCAGTCATCCACTGAACATCACCTTCGCTGATCACACCTCCACCGCCACTACTATCATGGTGAGCAACCTTGCCTTTGTAGGCAATGGTAACCGTCTCAAATCCTCTGTGTGGGTGTACTCCTACACCTCTAGGTGTTTCACTAGGCGGAAAGTTGACTTTGGCATTATAGTCCAGCAACAAGAACGGGCTCATACGTTTCATACTTAATGGATGCTTGCCAGGAATAAATCCATGGACTCGAAAACCATCGCCTACAAAATGAGGTGTATTGGGTGGTATTACTGCTTCTACATTTTTAATCGCCATATGCATTAAAAGTTGATTTCTTACTTAATATTAAACGGTACTAAATTATAGTACTCATTTAACATGTCCTTACGGTATATTGTTTGGCAATCAATAATTGGTTTATAAGTGTTAGTTAACAGATTTATTATTGTGTTTCTTTCACTATCCCTAATCGGTTGTTTTGGAGGAGGGAGTAGCTCAAACGTTGTTTCTTCAAGTTCCTCATCTTCAAGCAAACTGGACTCTGGCACTAGCCAAACCTACAACTCTTCGAACGCCACAACTCAAGCTGAGACAACAGAATTTCAATATTTCAACTACTCGAGTGCTGCAAGTGCTCAGAACCCACTAGAGATTATCAATGCTCACAAAGCATACGGCTATGGTTTTACAGGCTCAGGAGAGACGATTGCAATTATAGATGCCGGATTTAATACCAGCCACAATGAACTCAACGCCAAAACCATCACTCAGTACGGGACTCAGACTGCTGCAACTGGTGCCAACGCAACAGCTGACCATGGCTTGATAGTATCCAGTGTCGCAGCCGGAGAGGATGACGGAACTGGTATGCAAGGAGTGGCTCCTAGTGCAAGCTTACATTTAGCGAGTTACAACCAAAGTAATGGTAATACTTATTATCCGACACATTGGGCTAACGCGACTGACAATGCAAGTTCTGCTATAGTACAAAACAACAGCTGGGGAATCAATTATCAGATTGATACACTTCAATCTGATATAAGCTCTAATAGCTGGACCAATGCTTACGGAATAGCTCAAAAATTTCATTCTAGTGGTTTTACTGCAAATGAAGCATCGGCCAATGCCTATATAACTGCTCTTAATAACTTTCAGGATCACGGTGTTATCGTCTACGCCCTTTCGAACACAACATCCTATACCGATGCCGACTTCCAGGCTGCACTGCCAGTTTTGTTTTCTAATCTTGAAGAGGCATGGATAACGGCAGTTAATGTCGAAATTACTGGTTCATCTGGTAATGAAACCTATACTAGGATGTCAGCACCTTGCGGTTCCACTGCAAAATACTGCCTAGGTGCAGACGGTTATCAGATTGTTGGCGCTGCTTATGATGACTCTAATACCAGTTCTTACTGGGCTGGAGTCTCTGGTACCTCGTTTGTTGCCCCGCAAATCTCTGGAGCGGTTGCAGTTTTGGCTGAGGCGTTTCCAAATCATACCCCAGAAGAGTTGACAGATAGATTGTTGGCTTCAGCTGACAATTCGTTTTTTGACCATGATGCTGCAGTCACTTTCGGGACCGGTGTTGAGCATGGCTATGACGATGAGTTTGGCCATGGAATATTGGACATTTATGCAGCTCTAAATCCTATTACTTCTTCATCCTATACAAGAATATATACAGGTAAATCTACAGAGGTTGGTGAAGTTTTTCAGTTGGGAGATTCTAAACTATTAGCTTCAAATTCATTAGGGGATTCTTTGCAAAGAGGTTTGATTGGGGAAATCGGATACACCTACGATGATTTGGGAGGCGGTTTTAAATATGACATGAGCTATCATGTCGATTTAGCGCCTAGCAAACAACCATTAATCAACCTCTCATCTGAGCTGGCTAGTCTTTCAAATCCATTAATAAATACTACCAGCCTCTCATCACCTCAAAAGATAGACACAACAATTACAATTGGCACTAGCTCGTTGCCTGTTCAAAGTTTTTTTAATTCCAATATTGACTCATCAATCAACTTATCAGATTACCAGACCTCGTACTTAGAGTCTGGAGAGGGTGGTATTGGAGTCGGTGCCACTTATCAGTTACACAACTCTCGCTTATTGCTCGGAGCGACAGTTCCTGTCAGAGAGGATACTGGTCAAACAATTGGCTCAAGAAAAACAATTGTCAGCTCATTGGAGTTTGGAGATCCTTCAGTGCAATCTGTGACCTTAATGGCTGGGCTTAGCGAAGACAAAGATAATCTGCTTGGTTCAACAGGCGCTAATGCGTTTTCTCTCTCTGGTGCTAAAGCCACAACAGTCTTTACTGCTCTTAAGGCTCAAAAGCAGTTGCTTGACAATCTTTCATTGACTGGAATAGCAACACTAGCAAATACAAATATGACCAGCCCAAGTAATAGTTTTGTGGACTCAGCAAGTGATGTTAGGTCCTCTAGTGTTGCTCTAATTGCTAATATGAGAAACCTAACAGATGACGATCAACTCTCTTTGTTTGTTAATCAACCCAATCGAGTTGATGGCGGATCTATGGCTATTAAGATAGCTAGCTTAGCTGACTCTAATAGAAATATTTCCCAGACTATAAAACATATTGACCTTGAGTCAAGCTCTAGGCAACTGAATTATGGACTCTCTTATCGCAAAGATTTGAATGAAGATTTGGCTTTCTCAGTCAAACATATGATTACAAACAACCTGAATCATAGACAAGATTCCAACACCCTCCATTCAAGTTATATCGGTATGAACTATAAAGATATCAAGTTTGGCTTTGTAACCAATTCTGCAAACTCATCTCTAGAAACGGAGCTCTCATATGCCATCACTTTATAAAATCAATAAACATATATTTATTGTTTTGATGACAATAACGCTTAGTTCATGCTCTGTTATCTCTGAAGAGCTTTCTTGTAAGTTTTCTGAGATTGACTGTTACCGTTTTGATTATTCTTCCATGGACCAGTTCAAGTATTCGGTAACAGAGTATGCAGAAAAATGGAGCTTAAAAGATCCATCCATTGCACTATCTAAACTAACAGCCAACAAAAACCTCTCAATAAAATCTGCTGAAGATTCTGAAACACTCATCACAGCTTACCCTGAAGACATCTTTATTTTGGGTCGCTACATCAGTGAGAATCACAAACCAAGAGAGTGGTTGTTTATAGGTGAACAAGCTTTTTTACGAAGTTGGAATAACCTAAATAGATAGTTTAAATTTTCTTTTTTTTGTTGGCCAGAATCAATATGTCAATGTCACTTTTTCTATTCAGTGTGTGCATCATGCGGTGGCAGTTTGGACACAAGGCAACTGCATTTTCTGTCATATCACCACCACCATCTTTCAAATCCTTAACATGGTGTACTTCAAGATATGGCTCACCATTGCCCCTATTAAAGGGCGCTGGTTGTTCACATAACTCACAGACACCATTAGCTCTTCTCAACGTGTAGGCAACGACGTAAGGGTTTCTTTGATTACGCACGGTAGTGACTTCTCTGAATCCAAGTATATCTGGCAAGTTGTTTGCTTTGTTTTCCAACTCTTCATTGCTAAGTTTCTGAGCTCTATTGAATTTGGCTTGGAAAAGCTCTTCAATTTCAGAATTCTCAATCGGTCTAGAATTATCATCAAACTCCAACGGGAAAACCCAAACTTTTCTAGGATTTCCGTTTTTATCGAGTTGCTCTTTTTGGTAGGGCTTTTCGTATAGATGAACCTGGCCACGATAGATATAGATTCCCGTCCTAAACACTTCAAAAAGATGAGGCTTCACACCATTTGTATTTGATTCTGATAGGGTTTTGTTTTCACGTGTCATTGACTGATCACCAACCTGACCCTTGCCAATATGATGGACTTTGTTATCAAGCCATCTATCATGGTAAATGGATTTAATATGATTGATAATTAAGACAAGTGTGTTTGTCGTATTGGATTTATTCATTCCAGACTGCAAAGAGCAACGGAAGGTCGAACGAACCTCCCCATTTGAATACTGTTTTCCGAGTTGTAAATCTTCAATTTGCATATCTAAATCTTTCATTGACTAATGCGAGTACTGCTATAAAAGCTACATTAATGAAAAATCTATCATAGCACTTTTTATGATTTACGAGATTTGAATTGAATTAATCTCAATCGAACAAGTATATTATTACTGCTGTTTCAAGTCGCATTAATTAAAATATAGTCATAAAACTACAACCTTTAAGGAATTAACAAATTGAAGAAAAACATCCTCGTTTTTAAACATATGTCGTGCCAAAATCCTGGCATATTTCGCGCCTTTACCGATAAACAAGGTATTAATTTTGTGGAAATAGATCTCCATGCAGGAGATGAGATTCCTGATTTGAATCAGTTTGATGGTCTTTGGGTAATGGGCGGCTCCATGAATGTTTGGGAAGAAGACAAATATCCGTGGCTGATTGATGAAAAACAAGCAATACATCATGCGATAGAGGATCTTAATATGCCTTTTCTGGGGATATGTCTTGGCCATCAATTGGTCGCAGAAGCTCTAGGTGGCAGAGCCGAAAAAACTGATAATTATGAGGTTGGCTTGTTCGGAATTGAACCTACTGAAGAGGGATTAAATCATCCACTTTTAAAAAATTTTAGAAAGTCAGACAAATGGGTTAATGTTCATCTAGTGGAAGTAGTTGAGGCTCCTAAAGAGGCGGTTATTCTAGCAACCTCCAGTATTTGTCAAAACCATGTTATGCAACTTGGAGAATTCGCCTACTCCTATCAGTTCCACCCTGAAGTATGTGACTACACCTTAGACGGATGGATGAAAATTCCAGGCATACCTGAAGCTATTGAAGACTTATTAGGCGCTGGGAGTCTCGATCATTTCAAATCCAGTATCACTGAAAACTTACCCGCTAATAACGCAGCCTCGTTAATCTTATTCGAAAACTGGTGTAATCTGGTTTTCAATTAGACCAACTCTATATTGATAGCAAAAAGCCACCAAATCGGTGACTTTTTATTTTGAGATTAATCAGATATTTTGTTAATAATTAAATAATAAGATTTGTAATTAATTGTTGTTGCATTATGTTGGCTTCAGTGTCAAAATTGTGCCATTTAAAGTAATACCAATTATTGATGAATCAAAAAAAATGTTCGGTTTGCCATGAAGAATTTGGTTGCGGCGCTGGTTTTGAACCGGGCAGTTGTTGGTGCGTATCATTTCCACCAATAATGCCACTAGAATTTGATCAAGACTGTCGTTGCCCAGCTTGTCTTTCAAAGTCAATTGATAGTCGAATTGGTGAACTCATTAATAAGAATGGAGTTGATCGAATGTTGACACTTGCTGAGCCTTATAGAAATCAATCTGAACTTGTTAAAGATGTTGATTTTAGAGTGGTCAACGACCTCTATGTTTTTAGCAAGTGGTATCACATTAAGCGTGGTGAATGCTGTGGTAACGATTGCCAGAATTGTCCTTACTAGTTAAACTATCATAGAAAGGTTAATAGATGATCAGAAAAATAATTGAAATAGGTCACCCCGCTTTACGTGAGGTAGCTAAAGCTGTCCCAAAAGCTGATATTGCTTCAAAAGGAATCCAACGACTCGTTGATGACCTAATTGATACAATGCGATATGCAAATGGAGCGGGACTGGCTGCAACTCAAATCGCTGTGCCACTAAGAGTGTGTGTGATTGAGGTTAATAAAAATCCTCGCTATCCTTATAAACCCGACATTCCATTAACCGTTTTAATTAACCCTAAAATTACTTTTTTAACGGACAAAAGGATTACCGTTTATGAGGGTTGTTTGTCAGTACCTAACTTAAGAGGTCAAGTAGAACGTTGCCCTGAAATTAGGGTAGAAGGGTTAGATAGAAGTGGGTCGAGTGTCAACTTTGTTTCTAAAGGTATTAGTGCAGGTACATTTCAGCATGAGCTCGATCACCTTGACGGTTTAATTTTTACCGACCACTTGAAAGATGCAAGTTCTTTGTCTACATTGGAAGAGTTTGAAGTTCACCATGAGGCAGCCTTTAAAGAAAAAGTTATGACTATTGTTGAGCAGTATGGGAGCTAGTAGCCAGAACATTAATTTTGAGTTAAAAAACTCTGAAGACCGAGGCGCTGGGGTTATTACCAAGTGTTCTTTTAGTAAAGGAGAAGTTGTGATGAGGGGCGTTATAGACAAGATTATTAATGTCAATCATGAGCATGCTTCTCAGGTTGGGGAAAATGAGTACGTCACTCCGATTGGTTTTATGGCACTAGTTAACCATTCATGTAGGCCTAATTGCGGCATCAAGCTGAATGAAACTGGTGCACATGATTACGTTGCAATGCAAGACATCATGCCTGGCGAAGAGATTACATTTGACTATGCCATGCAGAATTATGAAGTTGGACACTTTCCAAGCGAATGTTTGTGTGGAGCCATCGATTGTCGAGGCAAGATTGGAGGTTGGAAGGATCTTCCAATAGATAAAAAGCAACAATATAAAGGCTTTGTTGCGCCTTATTTGCTTGAACTAGATATATAGAATAACACCTAAATAAATTTATTACTTGAATTTATCAAAAGTGTTTTAATGTTTTTTTAAAAGCAGGTTTTATGAAGTTTTGCCAACAACTATCAGCCTATTTAAAGGTCAAAGACTACACCGGTCATAGGCTATATCAGGACATGTTCGAGCAAGCAATTCTGTGTGATCAGGGTGGTTATGACAGTGTAGGCTTAACAGAGCATCATTTAATCAATATCTTAATGATGCCAGCGCCGCTTCAGTTTGCCGTGAAAATTGCGGAAGCTACAAAAAATATTAAAATAATCACTGCGGTAGCCGTCCTACCGATTCATGATATGAGAATTTTTGCAGGCGAGGTGATTGCTTCTCAAATGTTTACCGATGACCGATTAATTTTAGGCGTTGGAAGAGGTGCATTTGCTTGTGAAATGGCGCTCTTAGGCTCGCCTCTTGAAGATAGTCGAGACAAGTTTAATGAATCACTTGAGGTATTAAGAGCACTACTTTCAGAAGAGGAAGTTTCATGGAAGGGTCAGTACTATAATTTTGAATCATTGACGGTAATGCCTCGTCCGATGACGAAGAATGGACCTGCTATTATGATGGCCGTTCTCAATCCAGAGGGAATTTATGCTTGTACAAAAAGAGGCTTTCATATTATGACAACCCCTCTTTCTGGTGACCACCAACTCATGCTGAACCAAGTAGATGGATTTAAGCGTGGCAAAGCCGAGTTGGGAGATAAAGGTAAGGATTTAACTTTATCCATTTCTAGAGTTGCCTTTATAGCCAAAAATGAATCAGACAGAAAAGAAAAAATTGAGATGGCATATGAATACTACTCTAGATTTGATAATGTTTTTACTGGCCCAGGCATAGTGAATAATGGCATGATTAAAGTTTTACCAAGAAAACAAAGTGTCGAGGAATTGGCAGAAAGTTTGCTAATTTGTACAGCTGATGAAATGATTGACAAACTTTCACCATACAAAGAAGCAGGCATTGATCGCCTTATCCTCAACATGAATTTTGGCGCCAGTCACAAAGACACCATGGCTTCAATTCAGCACTTTGCAGAGAAAGTGACACCTCAATTTTCATAAGGAAAAAACCTATGTTAGTTTTTCATTTTGAATTTTGTTATCAACAAATGCCCGGGTGAATAATGATGGCCAGTGTTGATTGTAGTTATTCTATTAAAGGGTCCGGACCTGCTGTTTTTTTTGTACACGGTATTGGTGCACGTAAAACTTCTTGGAATGAAGTTTGCAAATACTTGGAGAAGGATTTTACTTGCATCAGTTATGATTTAAGGGGACACGGTGATTCATCCAAAGGGCTTCTGCCCTATAGTTTGGAAGACTTGGCTAATGATTTAGAAACACTTAGACAAAAACTAAATATCCAAAAAATTCATATTGTTGGCCATTCATTGGGTGGCATGATTGGTCCAGCCTACGCCTTATCTTTTCCTGAAAATGTCATATCTGTTTCCTTGCTTAGTACCGCTGCATTTCGAACAACGGAAGACAAAAATAAAGTTCAAGCAGTGCTTGCAAGTATGCGAGAGAAGGGAATTGCTCCTATCCTGGCTACTCTTACTGAGAGATGGTTTACCGATAAATTTACCAAGGAGAGATTTACAGACGTAGAGTTCCGTTTACAGCAAGTTCTGGAAACAGATCCCGAGGTTTTTTTAGATGTATTTCGGATCTATATTGAAACAGAAATGTCACCCTGGTTGAATAAAATTAAGCACCCATGTCTTGTACTTACGGGTGAAAATGATGGCGGATGCAGTCCCAGACTCAACCGCTTAATTGCAGACAGTTTGTCAAACTCTGAGCTCTGTATTTTGAAAAATTACAAGCACTCACTGTTGATCGAGGCGCCTCATGAGGTCGGAGAAAGGGTTCGCGAATTTCTCCTAAAACAGTCTTAAATAGATAAAAAAATTTCTTAATATTTCATATAGTGGAATTAAACTTTTAAATCAAATTTTATTGAAATTAGTTAAATAAAGAAATAACTTTTATAGAGTTATATTACCTATCTTTTATCTTTCAAAAGTTCAAATTAAAGATAAATAAACTAGAATTAAATTTCAGGTTACTATATACTTTTACCTTGATTGGGTTGTTTTTTTCCTGTCAAGAAAAAGGAGATTTTTTTTATTTTTTAACAAAAGGAGAATTGTTTTGGAAGAACAAATTGCAGCTGTAATTGCTTCTCAACAGGTGACAAACACCTTTTTTGCTGAGGCATATTACTTCTTAACGATACCGCTGATGTTGCTTATTCATGTTGGTTTCCTGTCCTATGAAATGGGCGCAACCCGTGTGAAGAATGTATTGTCTTCAGGTATCAAAAATCTGTTAGCTTTCTCGTTTACGATCGTGACGTTTTATTTCTTCGGTTGGTGGTTCTACTGGGCCTTACCGACAGGATTCACGGGATCGGAAGGCTATATGGCCATATCTGGTATTGCCTATGCCAACGCTATTGCTTTACCATGGGGCGAGTCAGCCCAATACATGGGTCCGAACATGGGAGATCATGCTTCCGGTGTGTTCTGGGGTGCTTTTGCGCTGTTTGCTGCGACTACCGCATCAATCGCGTCAGGTGCTCTGATTGAAAGAATACAAACCGTTGGTTTTGTTATCTTAGCGATTGTCTTAGGTTCGTTCGCTTGGATTATAGCCGCCGCTTGGGGATGGCATGCTGATGGATGGCTTGTTACCCAATGGGGCTTTCATGATTTCGGTGCCGCTGGTTGTGTACATGCTGTTGCTGGATTTTTCGCGCTCGGTGTCTTAATGAACTTAGGACCACGTGTGGGTAAATTCAATGAAGACGGCTCGGCGAACCATATCGCAGGTCACAATATGATGGCTACTGTGATAGGCTTAATGCTGATCATTGTTGGCTTCTTCGGCTTCTTAATGGCTTGTATTATTCTGCCTGGTGAAGCATGGAGCTGGTACGGTGATGCGGGAACTACCATTTATGGTACTCCAATGACACTGTCGGCGCTTGGCTTTAACATTGTGATGGCGGTTGCAGGTGGTATTATCGGAGCTTGGGTTTTTACAAAAGATCCTTTCTGGATGATGTCTGGTGCCCTTGCTGGTATTATTTCTGTTGCCTCAGGTTTGGATATTTACTTCCCATCAACTGTGTTTATAATTTCTTGCGTTGCCGGTATTATTATAAAACCGTGTGCTGATTGGTTAGAAGGCCTTGGTATTGATGATGCCGTTGGTGCAGTTACGATTCATGGAACTATCGGTGTGTTTGGCATGGTTATTCTGGGAGCTGTAGCTTCTGGCTACCCTGCTTTGGGTGCCTTTGCTCCAGAAGATGCAGCAACTATCTCGTTCATTGGACAAGTAGTTAGTGCTGGTGTCATGGTCCTTGTTGGCTTTATTCCAGGATACCTTGTAGCGCTACTGTTGAAATCAGTTGGAATGTTACGTGTTCCAGATGCGTCTCAAGTTTTAGGACTTGACGTTGTTAAGGTTCCTGCTCAGGCATTCCCAGAAGGAATGAATAGTCCAGAATCTGACGCTTAATTAATATAAGGAGAATATATTATGGGATTTCCATTATCAAGTTGGGATGAATCATTTGCAGATATTGGCATGTTCATTGGAGCAGACGGTGGCGCCGGTTGGTGGACCGTGATTGCTGTAGTCATGACGATTGTTATTTTGGTTGTTGGGAACATTAGCGAGCAAGAAAAATATAACAAGCATCAATAATATGTTGTAAGTGTTATTAAAAGGGCGGTATCAAATACCGTCCTTTTTTTATTGTCTAATTTATATTAGGCTCGATTCATTTTATCGTAGGTTTGATAAAGAAGATCTTCATAATCTTTCTGCTTGTTCCAGGCATTTTCATCGAAGATAGTGCTTGACGGCGTGTCGATTTTAAAGTGATTGTAATGATCGACACCACGTACAAGCATGGCAGAGTCATGCTCGGTTTGAGTTTGAAACATGTCCGTACTGATATAGTTTATAGTCAGGCCAATTCGCCGATCATCACTTTTATTAGGATATGAGGTATGCATTGTCCAGCCATGATGCAAGGAGGTCTCACCTGCCTTTAGAGGTATGCAGCGAGATTGCTCTTCACTGACTCCTTCAATGGTTTGGCCATGATGAAGCAGATTGTTACTATCTTTTGTGGTCCTATGAGGTAGTTGACCACCCTTATGGCTCCCAGGAATCATATGCATACAGCCATTTTCTTCTGTAGCATCCGATAGTGCAATCCAGGCGGCAACTTGTTTATCGTCATTAAATCCCCAGTAGGTGAGATCCTGATGCCAGCTGATATGGGCTTTTGAATTTGGCTCTTTAATAACGAATGAAGTATTGTAGAGAAGTATGTTAGGTCCCAGCAAGGCTTCAACACTGTCTAGTAGTTCTTTGTTGGTTGCTATTTTGTAAGCTATATCTAAGACGGTATGGATTTTATATCGATAATTAAGAGAGCCTGTTTTTTGTTCAACAGTTTCAAGAATTTCACGATAAGATAATGCTGTTGACTTATCAAACAAACGTAATGGTGAAAAATAACCATCTTCTTCAAATTGTGATTTAAGTGATTGCAAATTATCCTCAACGATATTAATTTGTGGATATTCTATATTTATTTTAGACTTTTAGCAATAATCGAGTTGGATCTTCCAGGGCGTCTTTAATAGAAATCAAGAATTGCACAGCTTCTTTGCCGTCAACGATTTGGTGATCATAAGAAAGTGCAAGGTACATCATTGGTCGAATCAAAATTTCACCGTCAACTACTATAGGTCGTTCTTGTGTTTTGTGCATTCCCAGTATTGCGCTTTGTGGACTGTTTAGGATCGGTGTCGAGAGTAGCGAGCCAAATACACCGCCATTGGAAATGGTAAAGGTGCCACCACTCATTTCGTCAACACCAAGTGTCCCATCTTGAGCCCTTACTGAGAAGTCAATGATTGCTTTTTCAATATCATGCATTGCCATCTTATGGGCATCCCTTAGTACTGGGACGACAAGTCCACGGTCTGAAGAAACAGCAACTGAAACATCACAATAAGCGTGATAAACAATATCATCACCATCCAGATAAGCGTTTACTGTAGGAAATTTCTTAAGTGACTCGACAGCAGCCTTTACAAAAAATGACATAAGGCCTAGTTTGACCGAGTACTTTTGCTCAAAAGCTTCTTTATAGATTGATCTCATAGAAAGTATGGCGCTCATATCAACTTCATTAAAAGTCGTTAGCATGGCAGTATTTTGTGTCGCGGAATGTAACCTATTCGCTATTGTTTTGCGTATCCGGTTCATTGGCACTCTTTCCTCTAAGCGATTTCCTTTTGGTGAAACATCTCCTTTATCTGAGAGTTCAGAGCTATTTTGTTGATCTTCTTGAGTCGCTTCCTCTGGCGCCTCTTGTGTTATTTCTTCAGGAGCTTCTTGAATAGGTTCTTCTTTTTTAGTTGAATCACTCTCAGCGGTTGGAGTTTTTTTGGAATCATCTTGCGGTTTTTTCTCCAATATTCCTAGTACCTGTTGTTCGCCAACTGTTTGCCCTTCTTTTGCTCTAATTTCAGTTAGTACGCCTGAATCTTGTGCGGGAATCTCAAGTACAACTTTGTCAGTTTCAATTTCGACAATGACGTCGTCAAGTTCGACAAAGTCTCCAAGCTTTTTATGCCAAACAGCCACTGTTGCTTCGCTAATTGATTCTGGCAGGACAGGGACTTTCACTTCTATCATCTAATTACTCCTAGCGCTGTTTGACGGGCTGAATACCTAGAGCCTGTTCAATTACGTAATTTTGGTTAATGTTGTGTTGCCTAAGGCTGCCTTCTGCAGGTGCAGAGTAAAGTTCACGAGCAACAACATCTAAGGTGTGATTTTCTTCTGTACATTGCATAAAGTTATGTCTTGAAGTGTACCATGCTCCTTGATTGATTGGTTCCTCTTGGCACCAAATGAGATCCTTAGTGTTTGGATACTTTGCGATTTCTGATTTGAGCAATTCAAGTGGAAAAGGATAGAGTTGTTCAAGCCTAAGAATAGCCACATTGTTAATTTGGTCATCTTGTCGTCGAGTTAACAATTCATAGAAAACCTTACCACTACACATAATGACACGGTCAACTTTTTTAGCCTTGATATTGTCATACTGTTCCTCATAAACGTCTCTAAATTTTCCCTCTGTAAATTTATATAAAGGTGAAGCAGCGAGCGGGTTCCTGAGCAAGCTTTTTGGTGACATGATAATCAATGGTGCTCGAAACTTTCTTATAATTTGACGCCTCATTAAGTGAAATATTTGGGAAGCGGTAGAAGGCACACAGACTTGCATATTCCCTCTGGCGCATAACTGAAGGAATCTTTCTAGTCGACCTGAGGAGTGTTCAGGTCCTTGACCTTCTAGGCCATGAGGTAGCAGCATAACTAAGTTAGAGAGACGGCCCCATTTAGCTTCTGCGGAGGCAACAAATTGGTCAATGATTGCCTGGGCACCGTTAACAAAGTCTCCAAATTGAGCTTCCCATATAACCAGCGATTCTGGATTCGCAGTTGCATAGCCATACTCAAATCCAAGGGTGGCTTCTTCTGAAAGGATTGAATCAATAATTTGAACTCTGCCTTGATCTTTGCTGATGTGCTGAAGAGGAATATAGTCTTCAATGCATAACTGATTGTGAACGACAGCATGGCGGTGAAAAAAAGTGCCTCTGCCAGTGTCTTGTCCAGAGAGTCTTATTGATGTTCCTTGTTCTGCGAGGCTTGCATAAGCCAAGGTTTCAGCAAAGCCCCAGTCGGCATTAATTTTACCATCTGCCATTTTTTGTCTCAATGACAACATTTTTTTAACTCGAGGATGGAGTTCAAAGCCATTAGGAACGGCTTGAAGCTTCTTATTGAGTTTTTTGATGTGCTTATGGGTAATGGCTGACTCATAGGGCGCCAACCATGAAGAGTTAATGTAATCCTCCCAAAGAACTTCCCATGCTCTTCTGTCTTCAGGTTTTATGATGTTGTAGGCAACCCTCTTTCCATCTTTTAATTGTTGACGATAGTCGTTAATCATTGCATCGATTTCTGACTGACTGATAATGCCTTGGCTCAACAGGGAGGCGGCATAGTTTGCTCTTGTTGTAGGCATTTTTCGTATAGCTTCATACATCATTGGTTGGGTGACAGCTGGCTCGTCAGCTTCGTTGTGGCCATGGCGCCTATAGCAGAGCATATCAATTACCACATCTTTTTTATATCGCATACGGTAATCTAGCGCCAAGCGCGTTATAAAGCTCATCATTTCTGGGTCTTCCGCGTTGACATGAAAAACAGGTGCATTTACCATCTTCACAACATCCGTGCAGTAATCAGTCGACCTCGCATCGTATTGCTTACTTGTAGTAAAACCAATCTGATTATTGATAATGATATGTATAGTGCCTTTAGTGGTGTAGCCTCGCGACTGGGACATGTTTAATGTCTCCATAACAATACCTTGTCCCGAAAATGCAGCATCTCCATGAATAAGAACTGGCAATATCTTTTGACCCTCTTCGTCACCAATTTTTTCTTGATGATAGCGAGTATAACCTTCAATCACTGGATTCACTAATTCTAGATGAGAAGGGTTAAACATTAAAGCAAGATGGATGTCATTTCGAGAGGTTTTAATGTCTGAAGAAAAGCCCTGATGGTATTTCACATCCCCTGTTTGGTTTTTAGAAAGATCAAGATCACCGTCGAATTCCCGAAATAATTTTTCTGCAAGCTTGCCCATGATATTAATTAATACATTCAATCGACCGCGGTGAGCCATCCCTAAGCAAATCCTTTTCATTAAGTGATTACCTGAATGTTCAATAAGGACATTAAGTAGAGGTATTAATGTGTCACTACCTTCTAAGGAGAAGCGCTTTTGGCCAACATATTTATTGTGTAAAAATTTTTCAAAAACTTCAGCTGCCGTTAAACGCTGAAGTAACCACTTTTTATATTCTGGTGAATTTTGTGGCTCCAAGGACATGGTTTCAATTCGATGCTGAATCCACTTCCTTTCCTCAACATTCGGTATTTGCATATATTCAGCACCCAGGCTGCCGCAATACGTTTTTTCTAGGGAAGCTAGAAGCTCGCGTAAAGTTTTGCAATTAGGAGCCTGGTAAGAACCCATACCAAAAGTCTTGTCAAGGTCAGCCTCACTTAGTCCAAACTCAGAAATCTCAAATGGTGGTGTTGCATGATGTCTTGGTCGATTTAGGGGGTCTAATTTTGCCCTAAGGTGTCCAGAAAATCGGAAAGCATATATCAGGCGAAGCACCCCAAGCTGCTCTTTACTTTTGTTATCTGAATGATTATTAACTGAGGTAGTTTCAAAATTATTCTCACCGTAACTAACAAAGCGGTCAATCACATCTTTATGTGAGATAGAGTTAGTTTTCATTATTGCAAGGATTTAAAGGAAGAAAACAAGGAAGTTTAGGGTTTTTTTGAGAATGTCCGAGTTGAGTATGTTGGCTAAAAAATAGTCTGCAATTACTCTCTTGCTCTGTCATCAAAATATTCACAATGTGTGAGTTAGATTTTTACCTCAGATTATATAGGCATTGGTTTCTAACAGTGGTTAATTATAAAAAATAATGTGAAATTATTTATGACAATAATTTGAGTTTTGTGGATGACAATAATTGATATAAAAACCTAACGACTGTATCATACTTTTAAGCTTTTCTGATATATCAAAGCGCCCATTCTTTTATCTTTTTTAGAGGTCTTAATTCTTCATAACTGTGAATAACTTTTTAAAAATTATAAGTGAAAAAAAACATATACTGGCTGATGGTGCTACGGGCACTAACTTGTTCGCTATGGGTCTTGAAACAGGCGACCCGCCGGAGCCATGGAATGTGAATCATGCTGAACGAATTAGTGCCTTATATCAAGGCTTTGTTGACGCTGGTTCTGACCTTTTCTTAACAAATAGCTTTGGTGGTACAGCTTTTAGACTCAAGCTTCACCAGCTTGAGAATCGAGTTTTCGAATTGAATAAGGCTGCAGCTATTATTGCAAGAGAGGTTGCCGATAAAGCAGACCGTCTTGTTGTAGTGGCTGGGTCAATGGGGCCAACAGGTGAGATCATTGAACCACACGGAGTAATGAGCTCTAAAGAAGCGACAGAAGCCTTTAAAGCGCAAGCCGAAGGACTCGTTGAGGGTGGTGTTGATGTTTTGTGGTTGGAGACCATGTATGCCATGGAAGAGCTAGAAGCCGCTCTTGAGGCAGTAAAAGAGTTTGGACTTCCAGTTTGTGCTACGATGAGTTTTGATACTGCAGGAAAAACGATGATGGGTGTCACCCCAGCAAATCTTGCTGTCAAGGCAAAAGATCTTGGCCTCTTAGGCTTTGGAGCTAACTGTGGAATAGGTGCATCTGACCTACTGGCAACAATTACTGATATAAGTCGTAATGTAGATCCAGATACAACCGTAATTGCTAAGGCGAATTGTGGTATCCCTGAATTTAAAGAGGGTAGTATCGTTTATACAGGAACCGAGAAATTGATGGCTGATTATGTTCATCTTGCAATGAATTCTGGAGCGAAGATTATTGGTGGTTGCTGTGGAACAACTTTTGGACATGTCAAAGCCATGAGACAAGCAATGGATGAACATCAAATGAACGGATCACCAAGCATGCCAGATATTGAAGAAAAGATAGGAAAAATGTCAAAGGGGTCTAGAGCTATTTTTATAGGTGATCATTCTTCTCCAGTCAAAAAACGAAGAAGTCGACGTTAAAATAAGGTCATTAAACATAATTTTTTCATTCTTTTGAAAAAATTATGTTAAGATTCAACTCTATTATAATTGTTCCTAAAAATTATTTTTTTTTATTCTAAGTAATACTCGATAATGGCTTCAAATCCAGAAGAGATATCCCCTAAAAAGGGTGTATCGATTATTAATAAAGCGCTACCCAGTTTTGGTAGTGATAAACAATTAGAGGCTTCAATAGGCAAGCAGGTTAGGATTGCTCGAAAAAATGCTGGCGTTACTCTTCAACAGTTGTCAAAACAATCTTTATTATCCGCAAGCATGCTTTCAAAGATAGAGAATGGTCAGATTAGTGCCTCACTAAAAACTATTCAGTCGATATGCCATGCACTCAATATATCGATCACTTGGCTATTTAAGCAGCATGATAAAGACGTTGAACCAACCTTTATTAAGTCAGGTGAAGGCCTAACGATTGAAAGGGCAGGTTCAGATGAAGGTCGCCACTATCAGCTCCTAGGGCATACTGTTGGAGGTTCTCTTAAAGTTGAGCCTTGTCTAATTACTGTTACTTCGAGAGATTATAACTTCCCTGAATTTCAACATAAAGGTGTTGAATTTATTTATATGCTTAAAGGCCAAATGGATTATTACTACGGTACCCAGGTGTATCACTTTAAGAAAGGAGATTCAATATATTTTGATTCGGATAAGCCGCATGGTCCAAAAAAAATCATCTCTGACGAATGTCAATTTTTAACTGTTATTTGCTCAAATAACCCCGATTAATACTAAGTTATTCACAACTCAGTTGCTGGTCAAATTTTGCCTCAATATTCATAATATAGCTTGTCTATAAGGTTTCAAGAATTCACAATAATTATTAACTTTTTTGAGCTGTTCAAAGAAGAAATATAATGCTTTTCATAATTTCTCTAAAATCAAAAAAATTTCTTGACAATGGAATATCAACAGGCGTATACTTCATTTTCAATTTGTGGAGAGAAAAGGATATTTTTGATTTAAGTTGGTCTTTTTTTATATCCTCTTAAACATTTGATTTATCTAAATTAATCGACAAATTTTTCTGATGCACTAGTTTTGTTTTATTAAATAATGACAAAACAAAATAAAAGCAAAAGGGGGACTAATCTTATATAAGATTTTTTTTATTTTCGGAGAGATTAAATGACAGATTTAGAACAACACGTTAACGCACCTGGACGCGATAAGCTAGTACAGGAAGTTAAAGCTATGATCGATGCTTTGGGTATTAGATATGTATATTATCAATTTGTTTCAGTTACTGGTCGTGTCGTCGGTAAAGGTATTCCTGCTCGTCACTGGGAACGTTTGGCTGAAAAAGGATTTCAATTAGTATACGGTTCAACAGCTAATTTATTTATTGACCGTCATGGTCATTATATCGGTTATGGACCTGAAGCTTCTGAGCTTGTCGGTATAGCAGATCCTGAAACCTTTTGTCAACTTCCATGGGATAAGCGCGTCGCTCGCGTTTTCTGTAGACTTTATAGAAACCGTGAGGAGCGTGAAAACCCGGGTGCAGCTTTAACTTCTGATTGTCGTGGAAACCTCTATAGACAACATAAAGAGTTCCAAGATCAATATGGCTTAGACATGCGTTGCGGCACTGAACCAGAAATGATGTGGCTTAAGAGAGGTGAAGATGGTGCACCGAACGGTGGTGTTACCAAGCCAAACTGTTACCACATTGACCAATTTGAAGAGTTACGTCCTGTATTCATGAGGGTAATTGAATATTCAGAACAAATGGGTCTTGACATTATTCAGGGTGACCACGAAGACGCTCCAGGACAACTTGAACTTAATACTCAATTTGATGATGTCTTACGTAATTCAGACCGTTTAACGACTTATCGTCAAATCTGCGCGCAAGTTGCACGTGAGTTTGGTTTGATTGCCTGCTTTATGAGTAAGCCATTTATGGGTGTTTCGGCTTCAGGTTGTCACCATAACATGTCATTATGGAGAGGTGGTAAGGACGTATTCCATCCAGAGATTGCTTCGGGTGATGGAGAACTTCCAGGTATGCCAGGATGCTACACTTACAAAGAGGGTGGTGAAAACACATTCATGCCAGATCCTAAAATTGACGAGAGAATGCCTGGTCCTATCGGACTTAACTCAATCGGTGGTGTTATCAAACACTTACCAGCCCTAACTTCAATTGGCTCTTCTACAGTAAACTCATATCGCCGCCTTTGGGATACAGGTTTCTGGGCGCCAATTTTTGCTGACTGGGGTTACCAAAACCGTACTTGTGCGCTTCGTGTTTCTGCCCCAGGTCGTTTCGAATACCGTTCAGTCGATTCAATGGTGAATCCTTACTTAATGGGCTCAGCCTTGTTAAAGGCAATGGGGGACGGTATTGATAATAACATCGATGCGGGTGAACCTGAAGAGCGCAATATCTATGAAGCTTTGGAAGCAGGTAAAGATGTTAAGAAGCTGCCTATGACATTAGGTGAAGCGCTGAATGAACTTGCAAACGATGAAGTAATCAAATCTGCAATGCCGGATGAAATGTATAAAGTCTTTCACCACTACAAGAATGACGAGTGGGAAAGATTTAACCATACAGTTACAGATTGGGATATTGAGACTTACTTGGATTGCTTGCCATAGGCTAGCTAGATTTAGGTTTTTATTTAGAGTGCCCACCCTCCTAGGTGGGCAAATATTAGGATAGGAGATTTATTTATGTGCGGAATAGTAGGAATTATTCATAAACAAGCTGGAAAAGGCGCAAATATTGGTGAGCAAATGACATCAATGTTGCAGGCTTTGAAGCATAGAGGTCCAGATTCTACTGGTTATGCGATGTATGGAGAAGATACTGGTAATCAAATTATGCGTTTTAAGGTAGCTGAAGCGGCTGAGCTAGAAGGCAGTTACGATATACATGCTGCAATTGAGGGTCGTCTTGCATTGATTGACTCACGCCTTGCTGAACTTGGCGTTAAGGTAGTTAAGAAAGAAAGCCCAACTGAGTACGCCCACCGTTACGAGATCGAATTCTCGGGAGACATAAAAAAAATGGCTGACTTTATTGAAGATATTGAAAGCGTTGAAATCTTGTCAATTGGTAACTCGCTGGAGTTGGTTAAAGACCTTGGTGACGCGGCGGTTGTTTCTAAACAATATGGTCTTAATAGCTTTAATGGTACTCACGGTATTGGACATACACGTATGGCAACAGAGTCAGACGTAGATATTCGTTCTGCTCACCCTTATTGGGCGTACCCGTTTAGTGACGTTGCTGTGGTTCACAATGGTCAGTTAACTAACTATTTTACAAACAGACGTGCACTTGAGCGTAAAGGGCATCGCTTCTCATCTGACTGTGATTCAGAACTCATCGCAGTTTATATAGCAGATAGAATGAATCAAGGTGATGATTTAGAGACAGCGATGAAAGGTTCAATTGAATATCTAGATGGCGTTTTCACTTATCTAGTAGCAACAAAGGATGAACTTGGTATGGCCAAGGACGTTATGGCTGCTAAACCAATGGTTGTATATGAGGGCGATGACATGATTGCACTAGCTTCAGAAGAAGTAGCGATCAGAAAATTGTTTGACCATCAGATTGACACATTTGACCCATATCACGGAGAGGTAAGAGTATGGCAACATTAAAAAAGGATAAGTCTCATGAAATGGGGCTTCACGACGAGCAATTAAAGGGACGTACTCAGCAACGTTTTTTCTCAGTTGATGAAAGCGAAAATCTAACATATTTTCACTCATTTGACGTGGACACTAGCAAGAGCGGAACAATTGACGCTCTAGAAATGACACCAAGAGAAATCAATGGTGAAATTAGAGCGTTAATGGAAAAAGGTATAGGAGACATTAGGGTTGATAATCCTATGTCAAGACATGGCGTTGGTGTTGGTATCTTAAACCGACTTAATTTGACTTTTTCTGACAGTTTAGGTTACTTTGGTTGTGGTCTAATTGACGGACCTAACGTGCACATTAAAGGACGTGTTGGTTGGTCATGTGCGGAAAACATGATGGCCGGTACGGTTGTAATTGACAAAAATGCGGGTTCTACATTTGGTGCTGCTATTCGTGGTGGAGATCTTGTCTGTAAAGGTAGTGTAGGTGCACGTACTGGTATCGACCAAAAAGGAGGCACTATCATTGTTGGTGGAAAGACAGGTGCTTTCTCTGGTTTCATGATGCAGCGTGGTCGTATGATTATTTGTGGTGATGCTGGAATGAGCCTAGGTGATTCAATGTATGACGGTACTATTTATGTCGGCGGTGAGGTCGAAGACCTCGGTGTTGACTGTGTACCAGGTGAAATGACGGAACTTGATGTTCGATATATTACATCTAAATTAGATCTTTATGACATGAAGGCACCTAAAGGTGTTGAAAAAATGCAAAAGTATGTCTCTGGTAAGCAACTATGGAACTACGATAATTTAGAGCCAAGTGAGAAGAAACTGGTTCTTTAATCATGCTTCTAAATAAATCAAATAAAAGGAAATATTATGAGTGATACAGACGATCAATACCGTTTAGGTAAAAGTTTTATCTTCCCTAAGGAAGTGATTAACGATATTCATATCAAATCTGACTTGGGTCGTTACAGAATGAGAGGCTTCTCTCTATTCAAAAAAATTCCAACTTGGGATGATTTGACTTTCATGCCAGGTACTCTTACCCGTTTCGTTATTGAGGGTTACAGGGAAAAATGCTTAACAAAAACGATTATTGGACCAAACGCTAAGCGACCACTAGAGCTAGATATTCCTATCTACATTACAGGTATGAGTTTTGGTGCTCTAAGTTACGAAGCTAAAACAGCTTTAGCCCGTGGTGCAACCATGGCTGGTACAGCGACTTGTTCTGGAGAGGGTGGTATGATTCCAGACGAAAGACGCTATTCTAGCAAATGGTTCTACCAGTGTATCCAGTCTCGTTACGGTTTTAATCCTAACCACTTGCGTTTAGCTGATGCTGTTGAATTCTTCATCGGCCAAGGCTGTAAGGTTGGTCTAGGTGGCCACTTGATGGGCCAAAAAGTAACAGACCAGGTTGCAGAAATGCGGTCACTACCGGCCGGTATTGACCAACGCTCACCTGCAAGACACCCTGACTGGTTAGGTCCGGATGACTTAGCGCTTAAAATTGGAGAAATTCGTGAAGCGACAGATGGGCAGATTCCTATTCAATTGAAGCTAGGTGCTGCACGTGTATACGATGACGTTCGTATGGCTGCTAAAACTGGTTGTGACAGTATCTACATCGACGGTATGGAAGGAGGCACTGGTGCTGGACCTCACCTGGCAACAGAAGAAACAGGTATCCCAGGAATTGCCGCAATTCGTCAAGCTCGTAGAGCACTCGATGATGTTGGTATGACTGGTGAAATTACTTTGGTTTATGCTGGCGGTATCCGTAACGGTGGTGATGTAGCTAAAGCGGTAGCACTAGGTGCTGATGCGGTTGCTATTGGTCATTCTGCTTTAATGGCACTTAACTGTAATAGAGACATTCCAGAAGCAGATTATGAAAGCGAAATGGGTGTTAAAGCTGGTGAATGCTATCACTGTCATACTGGTCGTTGTCCGGTTGGTGTTGCGACTCAAGACCCTGAGCTTAGAAAGCGTCTTGACCCAGATGCAGCTTCGGAGCGTGTATATAACTTCCTACACACATTGACAATTGAGTGTCAAATGATGGCTCGTGCTTGTGGTAAGACGAATATACATTCATTAGAACCAGAAGACTTAGCTGCTTTGACAATGGAGGCTTCAGCCTGTGCACAGGTTCCTATTGCGGGATCACAGTACACTGTTGGTCGCCCTGACATGACACGATTTTAAGATAAGGAGTTATTATGAGTACTAATGAAGAAACATTTGTAGTTGGAGCTGATGGTTTAGATACGGATCGTGAACAAGAAATTGGACAACACATTGGCTATAGATATGATGTGAACTTAGTTCCTGACCTTAAGCTTATCACACCATTTCTGCAATCATACATTGACAAGATGGGTTGGAAGGACCTTAACTGGTTAGAAGATGTCCATATGGGTTATGAGGGAGACCAAGCAGCCGTTTTTGATAGAAACATTAACGGTTGGGTAACCATACCTGATACGATTTCACTTCCAGACAACCAACAAGAGCGTGACATGATTGCTCGTGAACTGTTGATTAAGTTTCAAATGTCAGAAAACCATCCAATGGTTGATCTGAACAACGCTTACCGTAAGTTTTAATTAATATAAGTGATTTTTTAGGGAGCGAACTGATTGCTATTCAAAATCAGCTTTCAAGTTAGCTTCCTTAGTTTTACGGCATCTCTCCCCCTGAGGTGCTGTTAAAACTAAATTTTATTTTCACTATTAGATCCAAAAGTAGAGTTTGATTTATTGCTATTTTTTTCACAATAAAGTGAATTTTTTCAAATTGACTCCATATATACTTGTTCAGTATAATTTGCCTATTTGTCAATATATATACAAATGAGACTATCTAACATTAAATATTCTGATGACTGTGAGACCTACCAAATACTAGGTGGTGAAGCGGTTTCAATTGATTTGCAAAGCGGAGACTCTGTTGAAGTTATTGACGTAGAAGGTGATCAGCAATGTAGCGTTTTAGCGTTTGACTCAAAAGGCTCTTCAGTGATGGATGCACTTGACTGGAGTAGTCAGCCAAGTAACAATTCTTCAAAAGTGTCTGTTGATGAATGTTCTGATATGCTTAAGACGATCTTAGGACATAACAAAATCGAAACTAATAATTTGAAAGGCGCTGACCTTTTTTCAGCTGCGAGTCCCGCTGACTCGCGTCAATCTTTTTGTATTGACAAGGACACCTTATGTATATTTGATGCTAAAGGTGGCCCTATGATTGTCGACGAACATGATGCACCAACAGAGATTTTGATAAATGTTTCTCGCGCAAATCCAACAAATCCATCAGATCGTCTGCCAGAGCCTCTAGCAAAAAACGCTAAGGAAATAAGGATAAATAACAGTACGGCAGTGGCTTATAAAGTCAAGGCAGGTGAATATATACAGGTTATTGATGTTGAAGGGCAACAATGCTCAGATTTTCAAGCTTTTTTAGTCGAAGATTTAAAAAACAATAGAGAATTAAACCTCGACCCAACTGTGACAAGATCACACATGCTTAAAAGTTATCCTGAACCGGGATGCCATGACAAGTTTTATAATCAGAATTCAGTTCCGCTAGTTGAAATTGTTCGAGACACGGTTTGTAGGCATGACACATTTGGTTTGGCTTGCAATGCAAAATATTATGAAGATAGAGGTTTTCCAGGGCATGTCAATTGTAGTGAGAACTTTAATAAATCTCTTGCTGAGTATGGAATCGCTCCGCGCAAGAATTGGGTGGCTGTGAATCTATTTTTTAATACAGCAATTGAAGAGTGTCACGCACTGACTGCTGATGTTTCTTGGTCGAGGCCAGGTGATTATGTTTTATTTAAAGCTTTGGATGATTTGGTGTGTGTGTCATCAGCATGTCCAGACGACACGTCCTCTGCTAACAATTGGAATCCAACCGATATCCATGTTAGGATATACGACAATAATAACAATTTTTCAACTGCGACGGCCTTTAGGCCTGACCCACAATCAATTCCCACTATGACTCAAGAAACTGGTTTTCATAAAAATACATCAAAATTAACCAAAAACTTTGATAACTATAATGGTTATTGGTTGCCACTTGATTACACTAATTTAGGTGCCATAAAGGAATACTGGCAATGCCGTGAAGGGGTTGTTATGATTGACCTAGCGCCACTCAGAAAGTTTGAAGTCTATGGTCAAGATGCAGAAATATTGATGCAGTATGCAATAACCAGAGATGTTCGTAAACTGGCCGTGGGTCAAGTTGTCTATTCTGCTATGTGCTTCGACAATGGCTGTATGGTAGATGATGGCACCTTGTTCCGTCTTGGTGAAAATAATTTCCGCTGGGTCGGGGGTTCAGAGGATGGAGGCAAATTACTCCGTAAAATTGCTAAGGAAAAGAATTTAGATGTGTGGATTAAATCTTCCACAAACCAATTACATAATGTTGCTGTCCAGGGTCCAAAGAGTCGCGAGACATTGGCCAAAATTATTTGGACACCAAGACTCCAACCTGACGTTGAAGATCTTAAATGGTTCCGATTCTCAATTGGACGTATCGGAGGTGAGTTAGGTATACCGGTGATGGTTTCTCGTACAGGATACTCAGGTGAACTTGGTTATGAGGTTTTTGCTCATCCCGATGACTGTGAAGCGGTTTGGGATGCCATTGCAGAGGCCGGTAAAGAATTTAACATATGTCCGCTAGGCCTTAATGCACTTGATATGTTGAGAATTGAAGCGGGTTTAATTTTCGGAGGTTACGAATTCTGTGACCAGACGGATCCATTCGAAGCTGGTATCGCATTTACCGTTCCATTAAAGACAAAAGAGGATGATTTTTCTGGAAAAGAATCTTTAATTCTTCGCAAGAATTCTCCCCAAAGAGTCCTCGTTGGGTTAGAATTACACAACAATGAAGTTGCACTGCACGGTGATGGCGTGTATATTGGTAAGCAACAGGTAGGAATCATTACAAGTGCAACACGTTCACCGATTTTAAGAAAGAACATTGCCTTGTGTAGGATTTCAGTCTCAGAGTCAGAAATGGGCAATGAGGTTGAGGTCGGAAAGTTAGATGGACATCAAAAGCGCCTAGCAGCGACTGTAGTTCGCTTTCCGTTTTATGATCCTGAGAAAGCTCGAGTTAGAATGTAAGTGAGATCTCAGACTACCAAACACTCTTAGAGAGTAACTAGTTCTAAGAATGTAAGTTTGATTTTTTTTAAATATTTTTTTTAAAAAAAAGTCATTTTGACAGTTGTATATTTTGATCGTTTCTTTTATTCGAAGCGCCAACAAAGTATTCAATGTAACTATAAAGGAGAAATAAATGAAAAAGTTTACAAGTAAGGTAGCTGCAGCTGCTTTAGCCATGACTTTAGCTTCTGTCTCTGGTCAAGCCCTAGCGGCTGACTCGACTAAGCCAATTGTCATTCCAACACACAACTGGTCAAGCCAAGTAGTAATGGCCTATGTTATCGGTGGTATTTTCGAAAGCATGGGTAATAACGTTGAATATGTTTCTGCTGACACTCAAGGTGTTTATGAATCCATTCGTAATGGTGACGTAACTATCTCTCACGAGGTTTGGCAGTCTACTTTCGGTAAGTCATTTTATGCTGCAATGGCGAAAGGCGGACTAATTGACGCTGGAACGCATGCTGCATTGACTCTGGAAGAGGTTGGAGTTCCACAATGGGTAGTAGATCAAAATATGTGCCCTGGACTTCCAGACTATAAAGCATTGATTGATTGTTATGAAGTGTTTGCAACAGTAGATTCTGGTGGAAAAGGTCGTATCTTAGAAGGACCTCAAAGCTGGCATGGTGTTGAATATGTAGATCGTGTAGAAGCACTTTTAGGCGACAATTGGGTTGTCAAGTTTGCAGGTAGTGCAGATGCTCTTTGGGCTGACCATGTAGCTGCTGAAAAAGAAGGACGTGCTACTTTGACCTTCAACTGGACTCCTAACTTCACTGATGGTGCCGGTTTTGTTTTCATTGAGTGGCCTGAGTATTATCTAGGTTGCAGAAAACAAGATGGTGGTGACAGTAAGTGTGGATCGCCAAAAGGTTGGTTGAAGAAAGCGGCGAACTATAAGTTCCCTAAAACTCATCCAGCGGCTTACACAGCGTTCTCTAGAATGTCGTTCGATGCAGGCCAAATTGGTTCTATGGCGGCACTTGTTGACTTAAGTGGATTGAGTCACAAGGATGCTGCTACACAATGGCTAGCTGACAATGAAGATGCTTGGAGAGCCATGACTGGAGTAGGTATGTAACAAATACACTAGTAAGTATTGTGTAAAAAACCCCCCTGAACTCAGGGGGGTTTTTAATAAGTACCTCCAAAACTATTTAACTGAAGGTTCAACCGAACTCTTTAATTTTTTGAGATTAATGTAACCTAACTTAGGTAGGATTGGGGGTATCATTTTGTCTGTTGTATGTAATAATATAAAATATATTATCCAGCTCATTTGGAAATAAATTATGTCTTCTCAAGATACCCCATCCCAAAAAGAACAGCCAGTCGTTAAGTGTGAATCTGTTTACAAAATTTTTGGTGAGAATGCCAAAAAAATGCTTCAAAGTTCTAATGGCAAAGTTGACGCCAAGGAGTTTCAGGATGCAGGCTGTGTAGTAGGTGTTAATAATGCGTCATTCGAAGTTTATCATGGTGAAATGTTGGTGATTATGGGTTTGTCTGGCTCAGGTAAATCAACACTACTTCGATGCATATCAAGATTAACTGACACAACTGCGGGTCAGATATTTATCGATGGTGAAGATTTGTTAGCCTTGAGTGGCAAAGAACTTATTGAACTTAGACGCAATAAAATGGGTATGGTGTTTCAAAGTTTTGCCTTATTACCGCACAAAACTGTAGTAGAGAACATCGCCTTTCCTCTTCAAGTTAAAGGTAATAGCACAAAGGATAGCATGACAAGAGCCATGGAAATGGTTGAGCTTGTTGGTCTTGCTGGGCGTGAAAATTATTTTCCAAGAGAATTATCTGGTGGTCAGCAGCAACGTGTAGGTATTGCTAGATCATTGGCTGTTGAGCCCGACATTTGGTTTTTGGATGAGCCTTTCTCGGCTTTAGATCCACTAATACGTAAAGAGATGCAAGATGAATTCCTTAGACTTCAGGGTGTTTTGAAAAAAACGATTTTATTTGTAACACACGATTTTGATGAAGCACTTAGACTCGCTGATCGTATTGCCATTATGAAAGATGGAATTATCGAGCAATTAGATACGCCAGCCAATATTGTTCTTAATCCAGCAACCGAATATGTTCGAAAATTTACCCAAGAAGTGCCGAGAGAGAAGGTGCTTAAGATTGAAGCGGTAATGGACCCATTAGATAGTTCCGAGGAACTAAGTGATCTAAAGGTCTCGAAAGATGCCATTATTGAGACAGTTGTTGAAGCGGTACTTAATGAAAAGAAGCCTGTTGCTGTTGTAGATGCTAACAATAAAACTGTTGGCGCCTTACATAATTCCAAAGTTATCCATGTGTTGTTTGGCGACAATAAAGAAGAAACAAACGCCTAGATTAAGAAAAGTATGGACTACTTAAAAAAGAACCCTAAATTAGTACAATTAGGTTTTGTTCTAATTGGTTTTGTAGTCCTCATTTTGATGACCGGCCAGTATAGTGAAATTATTGATGTTAGAGATGGCTTTACTAAAGCAGTTGAAAAAGGTCAAATAGTTCCTGTTGTAGGATTTTCTGAGTCAGTCAGTATGATTTTAAGGGGCCAGTTGCCGCCGCAATTCGTACGTATACCCGAGTTAAATTTTCTCAATCCAGTAGTCAGTACCTCCATAGTATATATACTGACAACCTTGTTAATTATGGCTGGATTGATATTTAATAATTACTATGCAAAAATCCAGTCATCAAAGATTTCTCTAATCGATTGGTTTAAAAAATACTGGACTAAGTTATTCCTCTATGCCATTATCTCCATTTTCGGTGGTTTGTTTGTAGCGCCAACTTTATTTACTTGGTTTTTTGGTGAACCAGAGACGAGCAGTTTTTGGGACCTGCCAATAATAGTGACTGACTATGCGAACTTTTTGATGTATGAGTGGTTTCCAATTGAAATTTATGACCCAGACATTGAGGAATTTGAAGACAAGGCTTTAATTTTTCAAATCACCAGAGGTATTTCTGCTGCTTTACTTTTTGCTATAGCACTTATTCGTGAAATTCTTTTGGGTGGAGTTAAAACCATTGTTACTTTTACGAGTTGGGATTGGCTCAGTGAAAATAAGTGGGCTCATTGGCCTGCCTTACCTTGGACTGTGGTTTGTGCAACTGCAACTATGCTGGGTTATGCTCTTAAGGGTAGAGGGCTTGCGATGTTAGCAGGTTTTGGAACTTTGTATATTTCCATTTTTGGGCAATGGCAGCCTTCTATGGAAACGCTCTCATTTGTATTGGTTGCAGCACCAGTTTCTGTTATTTTGGGATTGTTTTTTGGGGTTTGGTCATACAAAAGTAAATCAGCAGAAGTGGCATTAGCGCCGTTGCTTAACATAGCTCAGTCAATGCCTCATTTTGCTTATCTAGTGCCTGTCATGGTGTTTTTTGGAATTGGTGATCAGGCTGGCGCCATTGCAACAATAATTTTTGCGACGCCACCGATGATACGTCTAACCCTTTTGGGGCTTAAAAGAGTTTCGCCAGAAGTTGTGGATGCGGGCATGATGAGCGGATGCCACAATTATCAATTGATGTTTAAGGTTTTGATTCCTACTGCAAGGCGTGACATTTTAATTGGCGTAAACCAAGTGATCATGCAGTGCCTAGCAATGGCAGTGATTGCCTCATTTATTGGTGCCAAGGGTTTGGGCTTTAATTTGTTGCTTGCACTTAATCAGCTGAAAGTTGGACAAGCTCTAGAATTAGGACTGTGTATTGTAATAATTGCAGTGGTTTTAGATAAATTGTCTTTGGCTTGGGCGAATAAGCAGACTGACTATTTTGCTGACCTTCCTTTTATAGAGCGCCATAAATGGTCACTACTTTTTGTTGTTATTTTATTGATAGGTATTGCTTTGTCTTACATTGGCACTTTCTTATTTAAAGGCGGTATCAATTATTTATATTTAATACCTCACACTAAAGGCATTACTTTAGAACCTATGTTGCAGGGTGGAATTGATTGGTTTCTAGACTACTTTTTCTTTAGTTTGCAGGGGTTTAATAAATGGTTAATTATAGATGTACTTCTACCAATGAGAGAGTCATATTTGTCTATGCCAGTTAGTGCAACATTTTTTTTAGTGATGGGTATTGGCTACATTGTTGGTGGCATTAGATCTGCCTTAATTGTTGCCTGGTGTTTGCTATTTATTGCTCTGTTAGAGTGGTGGGATAGAGCTCTAATTACAGCCTATATGGCAAGTTTTGGAGTTATTGTGTCGGTAATTATTGGTATAACCGTTGGTTCTTTATGCGCTCAAAATAAAACAGCTTCAAAGGTTGTTTTATTGGTGTGCGATACCTTTCAGACCTTTCCATCGTTTGTTTATCTGATTCCGGTTATGATACTTTTTGGAGTAACTGATACAACCGTTTTAATTTCTGTTATTATCTATGCCACCATTCCTGCTACCCGTTATACAGTGGAAGGGCTTAATAGCGTGCCAGAAGACTTGCAAGATGCAGGCTCAATGTCGGGTGTAAGTCGGATACAGAGATGGGTTAAAATTGAATTACCTCTAGCTTTTCCTCATATTATGCTGGGAGTAAACCAGACCGTTATTTTTGCTCTATTTATGGTTATTATTGGAGCTTTCATTGGTACCGAAGATTTAGGGCAGTACATTATAAAAGCGTTATCAGATAAACAAGGAATAGGTAATGGACTATTGCTCGGGCTTTGTGTCGCATGTATCGGCTTGACAGTTGACCATATAATTCAGACCTGGGCAATAAAAAGAAAACAGTTATTAGGGATGGATTAGTAATAATATCAGCTTAGCATTCGATTGAAGTAACATCATACTTGTCACTTATAAGCGTAATTGGATGACACCAAAAAATATATAAATTAACAATTCTCAAAAATTCAAACTTAAGTGAAATTAATTAATAATTTAAATTTTGTTTGCTACGATAATACCAACATTACAGTGATGTTGAGAGAACAGGAGAACGAGAAATGACAATAATTGATGGCAAACTGCTTGCAGAAAATCTAAGACATAAAATAGCCAATGAAGTGAGACAGTTTTCTCGTCCACCAGGACTAGCTGTCATTTTGGTAGGAGATGATCCATCCTCACAAGTCTACGTTAGAAACAAAACTAAAGCTTGTGTAGAGGTTGGTTTTTATTCTGACCAGATTCACAAATCAGCAAACATTACCCAGGAAGAGTTGCTTTCTGAGGTTCAAAGACTGAATGATAATAAAACCATTGACGGTATCTTGGTTCAATTACCCTTACCACCTCATATTGATGCTAACGTCATTATTGAGGCAATCGTCCCTGAAAAAGATGTCGACGGCTTCAGTAGCGAAAATATCGGCAAATTGATGCAAAATAAGCCCTTTTTAAGTCCATGCACTCCAAAAGGTATTATGGCAATGTTGGCGGCATTGAATTATGAATTAAGGGGTAAGGATTGCGTTATTATTGGTGCATCTAAAATTGTTGGTAGGCCGATGGTGATGGAGTTATTGAATGTAGGTGCAACTGTTCATGTATGCCACAAAGACACGAAAGAAATCTCTGAAAAAGCAAGAATGGCTGATGTTATTATTGCAGCAGCAGGTGTCGCTAATCTTGTTAAGGCAGACTGGGTAAAAGAGGGCGCTATAGTGATTGATGTTGGCATCAATCGTCTTGAGGACGGTACTCTGACAGGTGACGTTGATTTTGACGAGGTTAAAGATAAAGCCTCAGCTATCTCACCAGTTCCTGGAGGTGTTGGTCCAATGACAGTTGCCATGTTGCTAGAAAATACATTAGCAGCCTACAAAGCCAAACTTTAGCTATACATTAATAAACCCTCCCTCACACATCAAACGAAATTTGGGTTTTGGCTCAAGGTGATATACAATCATAGTATGTTGAAGGTGATACTCAAATACTCTTTTCTTATATTTGTATTCTTAATGTTTGCGAGTTACATGGGTTGGGTTGAGCCTAACGAACTATTATGAAAATTGGAGCACTCAAAGAGATTACTTCTGGTGAAAAGCGCGTCGCTCTAACACCAGATAGCGCCACTCATTTACAAAAGCTTGGTCATGAATGCCTGGTCGAGAAAGATGCAGGTCTGGCGGCTGGCTTTAGTGATGCGCAATATATAGCTGTAGGCGTAGAAATTTCAACTACCGCCGAAGCGCTTACTAAGGCAAGTGATGTGATTGTTAAGGTCCGTCCACCAAGCGCAGCTGAAGTCAATAGACTTTCCTCGTCTATGACGCTGATCTCCTTTTTTCATCCTGACGCCAATGAAGCACTTATGGAACTGGCCAAGTCTAAAGAGGCTAGTGTGATCGCAATGGATATGGTGCCACGGATTAGTCGCGCTCAAAAAATGGACGCCCTATCCTCTATGGCCAATATTGCAGGTTATCGAGCCGTGATTGAGGCTGGTAATAACTTTGGCCGCTTTTTTACTGGCCAAATGACCGCCGCCGGCAAAGTGCCGCCGGCAAAGGTCTTGGTCATTGGCGCCGGTGTTGCTGGACTTGCTGCGATTGGTACCTCTACCTCTCTTGGTGCGATAACCTATGCGTTCGACGTGCGCCCAGAGGTGGCAGAACAGGTCGAGTCTATGGGCGCCGAATTTGTCTTCCTTGATTTTGCGGATGAACAGGCTGATGGTGCATCAACTGGCGGATATGCTGCAGTATCTTCGCCTGAATTTACTGCCGCTCAACTGGCCAAGTTTCGTGAGATTGCACCAGAGATGGATATTGTGATCACTACTGCCTTGATCCCCAACCGTGAAGCGCCTGAGCTTTGGACCTCGGATATGGTTGCCAGTATGAAGCCAGGCTCAGTAATAGTTGATTTGGCAGCTGAAAAAGGTGGAAATTGTAAGCTCACTGTTATGGATGAACGCATTGTGACAGACAACGGAGTTGTAATAATTGGTTATACGGATTTTCCAAGCCGAATGGCTGCGCAGGCTAGCACAATGTATGCCAGCAATATTCGTCACATGATTGCGGATTTGACCCCAGAAAAAGATGGAGTGATCGTTCATGACATGGAAGATGATGTTATCCGTGGAGCAACGGTTGTAAATGCAGGTGAAATCACTTTCCCACCCCCTCCTCCAAAGATTCAAGCCATTGCAGCTAAGCCAAAAGAGAAGGCCCCGGATAAAACACCAGAAGAAATACGTGCTGATGAAATTGCAGCATTTAAAAAACAAACTAAAAACCAAATTATGTTACTGGCATTTGGGGCTGCATTAATACTCTTAGTTGGAAGCTATGCGCCGCCTAGTTTTATGCAGCACTTTATTGTGTTTGTCTTGTCTGTTTTTGTTGGATTTCAAGTGATTTGGAATGTCAGTCACTCCCTACATACTCCGTTAATGGCAGTGACCAATGCAATTTCGTCGATTATTATATTGGGAGCATTACTACAGATAGGTTCAACTAGCTTTATAGTAATTCTACTTGCTGCAATTTCTTTGTTATTAGCTGGTATCAATATATTTGGCGGTTTCCTCGTAACAAAGCGCATGCTTACCATGTTCCAAAAATCTTAAGGAGATCGATATAATGGAAATGGGCTTTACTACAACTGTTTATGTTGTTGCGATTGTGTTATTTATACTATCTCTTGGTGGGCTTTCTGGGCAGGAAAGTGCAAAACGCGCCGTTTGGTATGGCATTGTTGGGATGGCTTTGGCTGTTTCTGTCACCCTATTAGGACCTGGGTTTGGACTATGGTGGCTCTCGCTTATTCTAATTGCAGCTGGTGGCTTGATAGGTTACCAGTTAGCTTCGAAAGTCGGAATGACTCAAATGCCAGAGTTAGTTGCTGGTATGCATGCATTGGTTGGTCTTGTCGCAGTGTTTGTTGGTTTCAATACGCATTTTGAACTAGTCAATATTGCATCAATGGATGATACGGCCAAGAAAATGCTTGAAGGATTTTCAGCATTACTCGCTAAAAAATCAAATGTTGAGATTAATATACTTCGCGTTGAGACAACTTTGGGTATCTGGATCGGTGCTGTTACATTTACGGGCTCAGTGATAGCTTATAGCAAATTGGCAGGCAAAGTAACATCGATAGCAACTAAGTTGCCAGGAGGGCACTTTCTCAATATAACTGCGGCCATTTTGTCATTATTATCAGTGTTTTGGTATTTAAATGCTGGTGAGCTATTGCCGATGATCATTTTGACGACCATGGCTTTATTCATCGGGTATCACCTCATCATGGGTATTGGTGGAGCAGACATGCCAGTTGTTGTATCGATGCTGAACTCCTATTCTGGCTGGGCAGCTGCAGCGATTGGATTCAGCCTCGGCAATGACCTTTTGATCGTTGTTGGAGCATTAGTAGGATCATCAGGTGCTATCTTATCCTATATCATGTGCAAAGCCATGAACCGGTCTTTTGTAAGAGTTATTCTCGGTGGATTTGGGGGCATATCTGGCCCACAAATGGAGATTGAGGGTGAGCAAGTAGCTATTGAAGCTGAAGGCGTGGCTTCGGTGTTGAATGATGCTGACAGCATTATAATAATCCCAGGCTATGGCATGGCTGTGGCTCAAGCTCAACAATCGGTGTCTGAATTAGTTCGTAAGTTGCGAGCTCAGGGTAAAAATGTGCGCTTTGCCATCCATCCCGTGGCTGGACGCTTGCCTGGTCATATGAATGTTCTTCTGGCGGAGGCGCGGGTGCCATACGACATCGTTATGGAGATGGATGAGATCAATGACGATTTCCCAGATACCGATGTGGCTATTGTGATTGGATCAAATGATATTGTGAATCCTGCTGCTCAAGATGATCCAAACAGTCCAATTGCTGGAATGCCTGTCTTGGAATGCTGGAAGGCCAAACATGTGCTTGTATCCAAACGGGGTCAGGGAACAGGCTATTCTGGCATTGAAAATCCATTATTCTTTAAGGAGAATACAAGAATGTTCTATGGGAATGCGAAAGAATCTCTCGACAAACTCTTGCCAATGATCGACTGATAGAATCTTTACTGGGCTCAATTAAGCCTTAAATTTTTTGCTAAGATCGGTAGTTCTTAACTAACTGGGCAACCCATTGATGAAAACAATGGGTGGCTCTGTCCATTGCTGGGGAGAACTTTCCACCATCAAACATTAACCCTTTTCTGCCTCGCTGCATCCCCTCAACAACACCGACATCTTCCAAGAAAACCTCCTTCCAAAAATGTGCATTTGTGTCGATCAAGTTTTTTAATTGGGGCATTTTTTCTGGTTCTTTAGCATAGTATATTGATACATGCTCAATCGACTTTTCTGAGCTAGTAGGTTGAATAATAATGGAAAAGAAGTGATCTCGATGGACACCTAACATTACATTTGGGTATAACGCAATATATTCACTAGTTGTATCCCACTTTTTGGAAAGACCTTCGAAGTCAGGGAAAACATCACCGCTGTCAGATTTCATTTGATTATAGACATGAGATCCTTGACCAGAATAATGACCTGGCTCTTCAATATGGTAATGGTCTTTTATACTCGAGGTGGTGTTAAGCTCTGGATGAATCCAGGGGAGATGGTAGCTTTCACAGTAGTTCTCTACTGCTAGCTTCCAGTTGGTGTTAAGGTTTAGTGTGAAAGAAGAGCTGTCACCACCGTGATGGAGCGGTTTTTCAAATTCTGTCCATCTCTCTATCGTCTTAGCAGCATAGTCTCTAAATTCTTGAGCATTGTTAGATATGTTAACGAAGACGATATCTTGCCAAACAGCTGACCGAATTTTAAACAATCCCAATTCATCATGATTAATCGCTTCGTGAGTGTGTATACCTGTTCCACCAACCATCGGAGTGGCACAAAGATCTCCGTTGAGCGAATAGCACCAGCTATGGTAAGGGCATCGTATCATTCCAACAATATTTGTTGGTTCCTCAACTAGAATCATTCCACGATGACGACAAGTGTTTTGAAAAACATTAATTTCACCGTTTGAGTCACGAACTATTAACAGTGGCATGTCGACAAAGTTGATTGGTTTGGCGTCGCCTTCTTTAGGTATATCTTTCCCGAAGCCGATAGCAGACCAGTTGTCAAATAGAACCGCTATTTTTTCTTCCTCGAAAACAGCATCACTAATATAGTGATCGTTGGGCAGACCTTTGGCTTGATGAATTGAAGTTAGCACAGAGTCTAGGTTAGTTAGTGGGATTTCAGACACGGCAAGTACTTAAAGAAAAAACGTTATGATACAATCAATTTGACGTTAATAATCTTAATTAAATTCTGTCAAAAAATTGAATAAATTTCACTAACTAATATTTCAAATTAATCAATTAAGTTTTTGAAATTAGGAAGTTTCTGAGGGCTTTGACATTGTTAGGCAATAGCTCTTCTTTTTCGCTCATAATATAGATCGCAGAAGGTGCAGGTATTGAGGTGTCACCCAGAACTACTAACTCACCGTTATCAATCTTTGGCTTGCAAAGGTGCCTCCATCCAAGGACGATTCCTGTGCCATCAGCGGCTGCTTGAAGTGCGATCATATAATTATTGACGTGTGTCCCTTGAGAAATTTTTCCTTTGTAGCCAAGGGCACTGAACCAAGAAAACCAATTAGACCAGTTTTTATCTTTAGCTCTAAGATGAATGAGCTGTAATTGTGCCAATTCGTCTATAGATGGGTTTGGATGTTCTTTTGCAAAATGTGAGCTACAAACAGGAACCAATTCATCTTTAAAAAGTGTATGTTTTTGTGTTGATTCGTTTTCAACAAAACCATAGCAGATTCTTAAATCAACTGCGACACCTTGAGAGTCTGGATTGTCGGTGACATGTTGATTGACTGGAATTTCAGGATGTTTTCTCCAAAACTGTGACAAACGAGGTGTTAACCACAGACCAGAAACTGCAGTAGTTGCACTGATGGTAACTTCCTTGTCATTGGCTGAGCGTCTAAGATTGGCCAGTGTTGAAGAAACCGCTGTAAAGCTACTTTGAAGCACGGCAAACAAGGACTCACCATGGTCGGTTAAATTATTTCCGTGATGCTTGCGATCAAACAAAGACAATCCAAGTTCAGTTTCCAAAAATTTGATCTGATGACTAACCGCACCAGGAGTAACACCTAACTCTTCTGCAGCACCTTTGAAGCTACGATGACGTGCAGCAGTTTCAAATGTTGCCAACGAAGTAAGTGGTGGCAATTTATAGTATCTACGTGACATAATATTTCCTAAATGTTGAATATAATTATACTTAACTTTTTATTTTATTTGTTATACATCTCTATATTTATTACTATAATATCACCTAAATATTGATAATTATTTATTCATTTTTTATAATTTATATCTTTTAAAGTGCTTACTATATAAGGTTTTTTGTAAAACACTTCTGTTAATAATGAGATAAAAAATTCTAGTGATATAGTGTGTATATCATTTCTGCAAATATAATTTATTAATTTTTTAATTAATTTCACTTCAATTTGAATTTATTAACCATTCATAGCTTTAAATTTGAAGATAATAATGCTAACAAATAACATAGAAATAATTTAGATCGACCCAGCTGTTTTTGTTGAGTCATCGTTTTAGTTTTTGTAAATCCTAATATAATAAGGAGATTAGTATGTCGTTACCAAGTCAGGCCGAATATGTAATTGTTGGCGCTGGTATTCATGGTTTATCAACAGCCTGGCGTTTAGCTGAGCGTTTAACTGCAGCAGGTGAAAGTGTCGAAGGGCGTATCGTGATCGTTGATAAGGCTGATAGAATTGCGGCGGGAGCTACAGGTATTGCTTGTGGAGTTGTTCGTAACAACTATTTTCAGCCAGCGATGCGTAAATTAATGGCGCATTCAGTTAGCATTTGGGAGAGCGATCCCGAGGCATTCAGTTATCATGCAAATGGCTATATGCAAATTTCTTGCGAAAAAATGCGAGAAGATGTTAAGCAAATTCATGCTGAACAGAAGGCAATTGGTTACGAAAGTGTTTTCATTGAGGGTGAAGAAGAGTCACGTGAATACATGCTAAATCTTTTTGATGACTGGCAAGCGCAAGGAATTACTTCAGTTCTTCATGAAAAACCGGGTGGCTATGCTAATAATGTAAAGGCCATGGAGGGTCTATCCAAGAAAGTATTTGATTTGGGTGTTAATGTTGTCCTTAACACCGAAGTAACAGGTTTTAGATTTCTTGAAACTCAAGCAAGTTCAGGCGAGGGTCAAAGAGTTACTGCTGTTGAAACAAGTCAAGGAACTATTGAGTGTGATAAATTGGTTATTGGGGCCGGACCATGGGTTCGTGATTTTTGGAAAATGCTTGGACTACCCTCTCAAATCGAAGTAAAAGATTTACAGGGTGAAGTTCACCAGGGTGTTGATATGTGGCGTTTTTGGCAGCTTGAAGAAGGGGTTTTAGAGATACCACCAGAAACTCTACTTACCAACGATGGAAAAATTCCACCTGTACTTCATGTAGACACAGACGCTCCTTTGTACTCAACGATTGACGGTTCTCTAATTACTGACCAACTATGGGGTATTTACTACAAGCCTGATTGGGTCTTTGGAGGTATTCAGGGAGGTGCTGCACCTTATAAGGTTGATACACCAGTTGATGAAGTCGCAATCGATCCATATGGTCCTGAAAGTAAAGAATTTACAGCAAGCAAAGATTTTCCAGAAATGTGGGTATCAGCCTTGGCACATTGCCATAAAAGATTCGAAGGTAAGATGGATAGCTACCATAAAGAGCCTTCAGGTGGTATTGGTTGTATGACTGCTGACAGCTTCCCAGTGATTGATACATACAGTGATAATGTAACAATCATTGCTGACAGTAATCATGGTTATAAGATGTTAGGTGTGGGTTGCTTAGTGGCAGAAGAGTTACTGGGCGAAAAACAAGAACTTCTAGAGCCATTCAGGTTCTCTCGTTTCAAAGAAGGTAAACTGCACCCAGTATCTAACAGTCCTTATCCTTGGAGTTAAAATTGTGAGTAAAACCCGTTATTCCGCCTTCAAGGTATTAAAAGAGGCCTTAACAGGGCACAAAGGTTGGGAACCAACTTGGCGTGATGCTGAACCAAAGGCTGATGGCTATGATGTCATTATTGTTGGTGGTGGTGGCCATGGTCTTGCGACTGCTTACTATTTGGCGAAAAATCACGGTATTACAAATGTTGCTGTGCTTGAGCGTGGCTGGATTGGTTCTGGTAACGTTGGTAGAAATACGACAATTATTCGCTCAAACTACCTTTTGCCAGGCAACGAACCTTTTTATGAATTGTCATTACAACTCTGGGAAAACCTTGAACAAGATTTGAATTACAACGTAATGGTTTCACAGCGTGGCATTATGAACTTGATCCATTCAGATGCTCAGCGTGATGCCTTTATTCGTCGTGGTAATTCGATGTTATTCGCTGGTGCAGGCTGTGAATATCTCGAAGCTAAAGAGGTTAAAGAAAGATATCCTTTCCTTGATATGAATAACGCTCGTTTCCCCATTAAAGCTGCGCTAGCTCAGCCACGTGGTGGAACTGTACGCCATGATGCTGTCGCTTGGGGTTATGCTCGTGGTGCTAGTGACCTTGGCGTTGATATTATCCAGAACTGTGAAGTCACTGGTTTTAATATCGAAAACGGCAAATGCCTTGGCGTTCAAACTACTAAGGGTGATATTAAGGCGAATCGTGTAGGTGTCTGTGTGGCTGGTTCTTCTGGTCGAGTTATGGCGAAGGCTGGCATTAAACTTCCAATCGAGAGTCATGTTCTTCAGGCTTTTGTAACTGAAGGTCTTAAACCTGTTTTGGATAATGTTATTACTTTTGGTGCAGGTCACTTTTATTGTTCTCAATCGGACAAAGGCGGACTCGTCTTTGGTGGTGATCTTGATTCTTATAATAGTTATGCCCAACGTGGCAACTTACCTGCTGTTGAGGATGTATGTTCTGGCGGTATGGCAATTATGCCAATGATAGGACGTGCAAGAATGTTGCGAATGTGGGGCGGTGTTGTGGATATGTCTATGGACGGATCACCGTTTATCGATAGCACTGAGGTTAAAGAGTTATTTTTTAATGGCGGTTGGTGTTATGGAGGGTTTAAAGCGACACCTGCAAGTGGTTATTGTTATGCTCACTTATTGGCAACTGACGTACCTCATGAAGTTGCAACTGCATACCGTCTAGATCGTTTTAGACGCGGTGCAATGATAGATGAGAAGGGTGTTGGACCTCAACCAAATCTACATTAAGAGGATAAGATAATGATAATAAACCATCCGTTATTAGGCCCTCGTGATTCTGAGGAGTTTGTATACCTAGGATCGACAGATCTTATCGATAGACCTACAAATTGGGAAAAAAGTGCTGCCGCCGAAGACTTCCATCAGTATCAATATATTAGAGAAAATATTGCCGGTGACATCCAAGAGCTTTGGTATCACGAACAAGGTGACCAATCATGGTTAGTTGTTACTCGCAGCACTTTAACTCATGAGATTTCAAATGTTGAGCTGGCTCAAGATTTCTCAAGAGTAAAGGGTCGTGGAAAATGAGTCAAATCAATAGAATAGATGGCGGTCTAATCGACCAAGAAAAAGTTTTAAATTTTACCTTTAACGGCCAAATTTTAAAAGGTTATGAAGGTGATACGCTTGCTTCTGCGCTACTAGCTAACAATAAGCATTTAATTGGACGTTCTTTTAAATATCATCGACCTCGTGGTATCGTCACAGCGGGTTCAGAAGAACCAAATGCTATCATGGAGATAGGAAACGGTGCATATAAAGAACCAAACACCCGTGCAACTGTAACCCAACTGTATAACGGTTTAGAGGCCAACAGTCAAAACCATAAAGGCCCTCTAAGCTTTGACTTTATGGCTATTACTGATTTTCTCTCTCCCTTGCTTGGTGCAGGTTTTTATTATAAGACCTTTATGTGGCCTAAAGGCTTTTGGGAAAAATTTTATGAGCCAGCAATTCGTAAGTCAGCTGGCTTAGGTACACTTTCTACTGAAGCTGACCCAGACACATACGATAAAGGTTTTCGCCATTGCGATATACTCATTATTGGTGCTGGCGCTACTGGTTTGTCTGCCGCATTAACAGCTGCAAACTCAGGCGCAAAAATTATTCTTGCTGACGAAGACTTTCTGATGGGCGGTCGTTTAAATAGCGAAACCAATGAAATTGACGGTATGGCTGGTAGTGAGTGGGCTAAGAAGACAGTAGCTAAATTAGGTGCAATGGAGAACGTTACACTGATGTCTGATACGACAGTTTTTGGTGCCTATGACCACGGCATTTATGGTGCGATCGAAAATAGGGCTTCTGAAGCTAGAGAGGATAATGATAAACCTCGTCAAGTTAATTGGCGCATTTACACAAAGCGTGCAATTCTTTGTGCCGGCGCTACTGAAAGATTAATTGCTTTTGGTAATAATGATCGTCCAGGAATTATGTTTGCTAGTGCGGTTAGAACTTACCTCAACAGGTTTGCGGTTGCCACAGGCCAAAGAATTTCTGTTTATACAAACAATGACGATGGTTGGAAAACTGCCAAAGATTTGAATGCTAAAGGCTTCAGAGTAGCCGCCGTAATTGATTCACGCTCAATTAGTCCTGTCATGCGTGTTCCTGGCGCTGAAATCTATATGGCTACAGATGTTGTCGATACCAAAGGTCGAAGGGCACTTAAGTCAATCCAACTCTCCAACGGAAAATCAATTGACACAGATACGCTTGCTGTTTCTGGTGGCTGGAATCCAAACTTGCATTTCACTTGTCACCATCGTGGCGTACCAAAGTGGAATGAAGAGATTGCCTCTTTTGTACCAGATTCTTCGCCACCAGTAGGTATGTCAGTTGCTGGTCGTGCTAAAGGCACAATGGTTCTTGCCGATGCAATCATTGAGGGCCATAATCAAGGTTCCTGTGTTGCAGCAGATCTTGGGTACAAAACTTCAGAATCTAAACCCGCCTCAACGCCAGTTGTTTCTTATAATATTTCAGCAAATTGGGGTGTTCCAAGCGGTAAAAATCGCGCCTGGGTTGATTTTCAGAACGACGTAACAGCGAAAGATATTAAACTTGCCAACCAAGAAGGATTTAAGTCTGTTGAGCACGTGAAACGTTATACAACCCTAGGTATGGCAACAGATCAAGGTAAAACGGCTAACGTTCTTGCGATAGGCATTATGGCTGAGAACATGGGACAGACAATGGAAGATACAGGCACGACAATTTTCCGTCCACCATATGTGCCAGTTGCAATTGGTGCTTTCGCTGGAAGAAGGCGTGGGATGGAATTCTATCCAACACGCTATACGCCCAGTCACAACTGGTCTACTGAGCAGAATGCAATTTTTGTTGAAGTGGGTATGTGGTACCGTTCTCAATGGTTCCCATTACCAGGTGAAACACATTGGCGTCAAACCGTCGACCGTGAAGTTAGGCAAACCCGTTCATCCGTAGGAATCTGTGATGTTACAACGCTTGGTAAGATTGACATTAAAGGTGAAGATGTTTCTGAATTCTTAAACAAAGTTTATGCAAATGCTTTTGCGAAAGTTCCAGTGGGTAAAACACGATATGGCCTGATGCTACGTGAAGATGGTATTGCCATGGATGATGGTACAGCAGCGAGAATGTCTGAGAACCATTTTGTAATGACAACAACGACTGCCAATGCGGTTAGCGTATATCGTCATTTGCAATTCTGTCACCAATGTCTATGGCCGGACCTAGATGTACATATGATTTCTGTAACTGAACAGTATGCTCAGTATGCGGTCGCAGGACCTAATTCACGCAAATTACTCGAGAAGATTGTTGACCCTGAGTGCGACATTTCAAACGAAGCTTTCCCATACATGGCTGCGGGTGAAATTACAGTTTGTGGAGGTACAGCTGCGAGACTATTTAGAATCTCATTCTCAGGTGAGTTGGCTTATGAAATAGCCGTCCCTACGCGCTACGGTGATTCATTAATGAGAGTTCTGATGGAAGCGGGTGAAGAGTTTAATGTAATACCTTATGGTACAGAGGCACTGGGTGTAATGCGTATCGAAAAAGGTCATGCAGCTGGTCCTGAACTTAATGGCCAGACAAGCGCCTATGACTTAGGCATGGGTGGCATGATTTCTGGTAAGAAAGACTTTATAGGTTATACACTTGGCTTACGTGAAGAGTTACAGCGTGATGACCGTATGCAAATGGTTGGCTTTAAGCCAGTTAATACAAGCGATTTACTTCTAGCAGGTTCTCATCTGCTTGGATTGCGCGACAAGGCGACCACTGAAAACGATCAAGGCTGGATATCGTCTTGCATTTATTCTCCGATATTAGGCCATTATCTTGGTATAGGTTTTATTAAGGGTGGACACAACCGTAAAGGTGAGAATGTCCGTGCAGTTGATTTAGTTAGAGGCAACGATGTCGAGGTTGAAATTTGTAGCCCACACTTTGTCGATCCAGAAGGGGAGCGTCTACGTGTCTGATTATGAATTAATAAAAGAGTCACCTTTGGGTGGTGCAGAACATGAGTTTGATGGGGTAACTGTTGCTGAGGTAATAGATCAGTCTTTAGTGATGGTCGCTCTTCCAAGAGATAGAGCTGTAGATATCGAATCTGCAATGGGAGAGTCTTGTGGTTTGTCTATACCAGCGATGGGCCAGTCAACCAAGTCTTCGGATGCTTCAGTGACACTTTGGCGCCTACAAAAGAATCAAGTATTGGCTTATTTTTCTTACGACGGTGATGATGCTGAAGTAAATCTTGCAGAGAGATTTGACGCACCGGCATACTACACAGATCAGTCAGACACTTGGGGGATGATCCGTGTCAGTGGTGAAAGAAGTCGTGACGTGTTAGAACGTATTTGTCCAATTGATTTGGATCCCAGTGTTTTTACATTGGGTAGCGTTTCAAGAACAGTTATGGAGCATATTGGTACAATTATTTTCAGAGATGGCGATGACTCATACGTACTTTTAACAATGCGTTCGTTTTCACGCTCAATGCTTCATGCGATTGAAGTTTCTGTAAAGAACGTTCTTTAGTTTGATATTAAACCTCTGGGTTGAATAAACAACTCAGAGGATTAAGACTTCAGATAATGTGCTATAAAGTTAACGCTGACATCATCTTCAAGTTTGTATTTCTTAGTTAGAGGATTGTAAGTCATACCAATCATTGAAGCAACTGACAAGCCGCACCTTCTTGCCCAACCATCTATCTCACTTGGGCGAATAAATTTTTCGTAATGATGAGTCCCCTTAGGCAACAGATTAAGGACATACTCAGCCCCAACAATTGCAAAGAAGTAGGACTTCGGATTTCGGTTAATAGTAGAGAAAAATACTCGACCTTTGGTTTTGACTAGTTTTGCACAAGCTCTGATAATTGATGAAGGATCAGGGACATGTTCTAACAACTCTAAACAAGTAATAATATCAAAAGATTCAGGTTCAGAGTCAGCCAACTCTTCTGCAGGAATAAGTTGATAATCAATGTCAAATCCAGACTCCAATAAATGAAGTTTAGCAACCTCAAGGCCTGCTTTGGCAAGATCGATACCGACTACAATAGCACCTTCAGCTGCCAATGATTCACTCAAGATGCCACCACCACATCCTATATCAAGAATGCGTTTACCTTTTAGTGAGGCTCCGCATTGCTCTTTTATGTAGTTTAAACGGAGGGGGTTTATGTCGTGAAGTGGCTTGAATTCTGAGCTTTTATCCCACCAACGGGCAGCTAAAGAAGAAAATTTCTCGACTTCTTCATGGTCGATGTTAGTATTCATAGGTCACTGACGAATTCAAGCACCTCATCAGCATGACCATCTACTTTAACGTTATCCCAATGCTTAAGGATTTCGCCATTAGGACTAATGACAAAAGTTGATCTAACAATACCCAAGTATTCTTTACCGTAAAGCTTTTTTAGTTTAATAACTTTAAATTGATTGCAGAGCGCTTCATCTTCATCAGAAATCAACTCAAACGAAAAGCTAAACTTTTTCCTAAATTTTTCATGAGAAGAGATACTGTCTCTAGAAACACCGTAAATTACTGTATTTTGGTCGGCAAACGAGTCATTTAGTGCTGCAAAATCGTTACCTTCGATGGTACATCCTGGAGTGTCATCTTTAGGGTAAAAGTAGAGAACAATGTTCCTACCATGATTGTCAGGAATTTCAACTTTTTGATTACTTGTAGCGACACAGGTAATAGGGTTCACATTATTCATATACGATATAATCTCTTCGTTTAAATTTGAAAAGCATTCATTTTATCATTGATATGCAAAACATCCGAAATTTTTCTATCATTGCACACATAGATCATGGCAAGTCAACTATTGCCGACCGTTTTATTGAACACTGTGGTGGCCTTAGTGATCGTGAAATGTCTTCACAAGTTCTTGACACGATGGATATAGAAAAAGAACGTGGCATTACAATTAAGTCACAAAGTGTTTCCTTAGAATACAATGCAAGGAATGGCCAAACCTACCTACTAAACTTTATCGACACACCGGGTCATGTAGATTTTTCCTATGAAGTTTCACGTTCCCTGTCAGCTTGCGAAGGAGCACTTTTGATAGTCGACGCTTCTCAAGGCGTCGAAGCACAAACTGTGGCTAACTGCAATACGGCGATGGATCAAGGTCTTGAAGTGCTTGCTGTTTTAAATAAAATTGATTTACCTTCAGCTGAACCCGAAAGAGTTGTAGACGAGATAGAAGATGTTATAGGTGTTGAAGCGCATGATGCTGTTCTTGCAAGTGCTAAATCTGGTATTGGGATTGAAGAAATACTTGAACAGATTGTGGGAAAAATTCCTGCCCCTAAAGGTGATTCAAACGCTTCAATTAAAGCCCTAATTATTGATTCTTGGTTTGATAATTATTTAGGAGTAGTTTCACTCATTAGAGTCATTGACGGTGAAATAAAAGTCAAGACAAAAATAAAAATATTCTCAAATGGCAAAGAATATTCAGTAGATGAGGTAGGTATCTTCACCCCAAAAAGAACCAAAACTGAGAGTTTAAAGGCAGGCGAAGTAGGTTACCTGATTGCTAGCATTAAAAATATCGATGGTGCTCCGGTTGGAGATACCATCACGGGTAGTAAAAATCCGGTAGATAGCCCCCTTGAAGGCTTTAAACCGGTACAGCCAAGGGTTTTTGCGGGGCTATTTCCGACCTCAGGGGAAGAATATGAAAAATTCAGAGATGCACTTGCAAAGCTACGCCTAAATGATGCTGCTCTTCAGTATGAACCTGAAAACTCAGATGCACTTGGATTTGGTTTTAGGATAGGCTTTCTAGGGCTACTTCATATGGAGATTGTTCAGGAACGCCTAGAACGTGAATATGATTTGGACCTCATAACCACTGCTCCAACTGTAGTTTATGAAATATTAGATACCAAGGGCAATATACATAGAATTGATAGTCCTTCTAAGTTGCCATCGACTCAAGAAATATCAGAGTTCAGAGAACCAATTATTACTGCCAATATTTTGGTTACCAATGAATACGTTGGATCGGTAATAAATCTTTGTATTGCAAAGAGAGGCGTACAGAAAGGAATTCGTTACATGGGACGTCAGGTTTCTATTATCTACGAGCTACCATTGAATGAGGTTGTTCTTGATTTTTTTGATAAATTAAAATCAGTCTCACGTGGATATGCATCAATGGACTATCACTTTGAGCGCTATCAAGTAGCTGATCTGATTCGTCTGGATATTTTGATAAATAGTGAACCTGTTGACGCTTTGGCTCTTATTATTCACCGAGACAACTCCCAACAGAAGGGTCGCGAAATTGCAACTAAAATGAAAGAATTAATTCCAAGGCAGATGTTTGATGTCGCTATTCAGGCCAGTATTGGCTCTAAAATTATTTCTAGAACAAATGTTAAAGCACTCAGAAAAAATGTAACCGCGAAGTGTTATGGTGGTGATGTGTCACGCAAAAGAAAGCTTCTTGAAAAGCAAAAGAAGGGTAAGAAAAGGATGCGTTCTATCGGTAGAGTGGATATTCCACAAGAAGCATTTCTTGCTGTATTGCATATAGACTAAATAAATTACTTTTGACTCTTTACTAACGATTCTAAGCCAGTAAACCAGTCTGTATGGTCCTCTGAGCAAACCAGAGTAGGCTCAATGCCTGGTAATTCCATCGAGCTACCAAGTGGAGTTAAAACCCAGCCACGAGCAGTATTTCTAGGAACTCTTGAGCCACAAGTTTTGCAAAAAGCATTACCAAAAGTGTTGGGTGATGCCATAAGATATTCACCTCTATTATCCTCACCGGAGTGCCAGATAAATTGCTCAGGCTTAACAAAAAGGTTAGTCGCAAAGGCAGCACCTGTTACCTTACGGCAGCGTGAGCATTGACACATACCAAAGAACTCGAACGGTCCGCTCATTTCCCATGAAACTTTGCCACAAAGGCATTCACCTGTTAATGTTTTTGTGTTCTTCATAATGTTTTTATGTTATTCCTTTTGATTTAAAAGTTAATGTTTTTTAGGGCAAGATTAGGCAAGCAGTCTTTCTAAAACAAACTTAGTCCCAAAGTACGATAAAACAAGTACTGCAAAAGCAATTTGTGTTGTTAAAGTTACAAGCTTTCCTCTCCAACCAAACAACTTATGGCCAATGACAATACCTGCAAAACCTATCCAAGCAATGACAGAAAGTATGGTTTTAGATATGAGTTCTTGAGTAAAGAGATCATCGCTATAATAGTAGCCTGAAATTAATGACAAAGTTAGCAGTAAGAAACCCATTTTTAATGTTTGATAGAGAAAATCCTCCATTGTTTGTAAAGCTGGCAGTTTCTTTACAAAAGTATTGATATTGTGTTCATGCAAGCGCTTTTCTTGTATGTTTAATAAAACCGATTGACAAGCGGCAATAGCAAGCAGAGCGTATGCACCAATAGATAGAAAAACATGAGCTGCAATGGATACAGGAATTACCTCATTTTGGGGATCAGGGAAAATTAGTGAAAAAATCACTGCAATTGCACTTAGTGGATAGACAAGGATTCCAAGCGCATGAATGGGCTTACTAAAAGAAGTAACAAATAGCATTGTCGCAACAACCCATGCAACAAAAGAAGCGCTAATTGCTAAGCCAAAAAAAACGCCATTATCTTGCCATTGATCCAACAAAATATAGCCATGTGAAACACAGCCAATTAGGAGTAATAGATTAACACTTGTCCGGTGCTGATTGGTGACTGTTTCGAGTGTAAAGTACCTAGTTAATAGGAGCGCAGCTAATAAATAGGCAGCAAAGGGAAGGATGTATAGTAACGGCATCAGTTTCTTTGTTAAGGTAAAAGATTATATAATACGATATTTCACCCAAGTCGTAAGCAATGTTTGATAATTTAACCGACCGTCTGTCCAATAGCTTCAAGGCTTTGCAAGGAAAAAGCAAGCTTTCGGAAAGTAACATTAAGGATGCAATTCGTGAGGTAAGGCGATCCCTTTTAGAAGCTGATGTTGCTCTTGAAGTAATCAAGATTTTTATTGATCAAGTGCAAGCAAAAGCCATTGGTCTGAAAGTAAGCGAAGGACTTACTCCATCTCAGGCATTTATAAAACTTGTTGAAAGAGAATTAACCGAAATAATTGGTGGAGAGAATGAAACACTCAACCTTGCTACCCAACCGCCGGCGGTGATTATGGTTGCTGGTTTGCAAGGTTCTGGTAAGACAACTTCGATTGCAAAACTAGCGCGCTATTTGAAGGAGCAGCAAAAGAAAAAAGTGCTCTTAGTTAGTGCCGATGTCTATAGACCCGCTGCCATTGAGCAATTAAAAATTCTTGCTGAACAAATAGAAGTTGATTTTTTTCCTTCAACTGCTGAAGACAAGCCTGAAATAATTGTTGCTGAAGCAAAAAAACAAGCTCAGAGACAATTCCATGATGTATTGTTAGTTGACACTGCAGGTCGCCTGCATGTTGATGATCAGATGATGTCTGAGATTCAAATACTACAGAAAAAAGTCAACCCAATCGAGACCTTGTTTGTTGTTGACTCGATGACAGGTCAAGACGCAGCACATACTGCAAAAGTGTTTGCTGACACATTACCTCTAACAGGAGTCATATTAACCAAAACGGATGGTGATGCCCGTGGTGGCGCAGCTCTTTCTGTAAGACACATTACTGGAAAGCCGATTAAATTCTTAGGTGTAGGAGAAAAGACCGACGCCTTGGAGCCTTTTCATCCTGACAGGATTGTTTCACGTCTTCTTGGGATGGGCGATGTGCTTTCCTTGGTTGAAGAAATATCCAAAAAAGTTGATCACAAAAAAGCGAAAAAAATTGTTCAAAAAATGGCAAAAGGCCGCTTTGATCTTGATGATATGCGTGAACAGTTGATGCAAATGCAGCAAATGGGCGGTATGGGCGCTTTAATGGATAAGATGCCTGGTATGGGTCAATTACCTCAGAATGTTAAAAATCAAGTGATTGGAGATACTGAAAGTAATCGAATGGTTGCGATTATTAATTCAATGACTCCAAAAGAAAGAAGTCATATCAACCTTATCAAAGGCTCTCGTAAGAAAAGAATAGCCAATGGCTCTGGTACAGATGTGCAGCATGTCAACAAACTGTTAAGACAGTTTGAAAAAATGCAAAAAACCATGAAAAAAATGAAGGGTGGAAAAATGAAAAAAATGATGCAGCAGATGGGTCAAATGCAGGGAGAAGGAGGCATGCCAGACCTTTCTAAAATGCCAGGTGGGTTACCAGGCATGGGAGGGAAAAAATTTCCCTTTTAATCAAATAATGAAATAACAAAGAGTTATCCTATTTGTTAACAATTTATTCGCTATTTTATTTTTGTAAAAAATCATCCTTTTGGTGATTGCGTTTTATTTTTTTTTAATTTAAAATTCGCTTAATCATAGAACCTTTATCGATTTAATTTATTTTTTTTAACAGGATAAGTAATGAAATTTAAAGTTCGCATATTGGCAATTTTATTAATTGGTTTGTTTTCAATTCAGCCGACAATTTCTTTGAGCGATGATTCGCTTGAGACTGTTCAACTTACCCTTGTAATTACCTCTGCTGATGAAATAAATCTTACTGCTGTTAAGCAAGTTGAGAAGGGCATTAATTCTTTTAAAGCGATCGCTCAATTAGTTGCTATGAAAGCAAAAGAGACTGATTGGGGTCCCCAAATTATGTCCTTAGGAGGGGTTGAAGCGATTGGAAATACTTACTGGGCGCTTTATGTTAATGGCTCAATGTCGATAGTTGGTGCAAAGGATGTTATACTCTTAGCCGACACATATATACGCTTGAATCTGGAAACTTTTTAAGATAGTTTTCAATTCATAAAACATAGGAGAATTGTTATGGATATTCAGGAACATAAACTAAATATGAGTTTTAATTATTTGGTTATTTTGGCAATCTTGATTGCATTAGGAGTGGCAGGTAGACTGTTGCCACATCCACCTAACTTTACCCCGATGGCAGCCATTGCACTTTTTGCTGGATTTATATTTTTAAAAAGATATATGGCTGTAATAGCAGTCGTTGTAACGATGCTCCTAACTGACTACTTTGCGTTCGGCTTTCTCTCTGCAGAATGGTTTGCCTCTAAATCAATGTGGGTAGTTTATCTTGCCTTATTATTTCCGATTGTTTTTAAAAACTTTTTACAGAAAAAGTTAGGATTGTTAAGAGTTGCAGGTGCTGCTTTAGCAAGCTCCACAGTATTCTTTATAGCGACAAACTTTGCTGTATGGGCTTTTTCACCAATGTATGAGAAAACATGGGTAGGACTAGTGCTTTGTTATACTATGGCAATTCCATTTTTTCAGAATACAATTGCCGGAGATTTAATCTGGTCTGGCGCTATATTTGGCAGTTATTATTTATTAAGCAGCTATTCAAACTTGCGTGTTTTGAAACAAAAAAATTCTCTTATTTATAGCTCAAACTAGTAATAGAGAGGCCGATGAAAAGTCGTGCAGAATATTCTATTACTAATCGAATCTATTGGAATGAAGTTGCTTCTGTCCATCAAGATAATTATGTAAACGAACTATTGCAGAGGATTAGTGACCCTGACTTTACAACATTCGATCCTATAGAGCAAAAATTATTTAAGAAAATAAGTCTATCAGGAAAAGCAGTAGCTCAAATATGCTGTAATAATGCAAGAGAACTAATATCAGTTAAGAAAGCTGGTGCTGGACGCTGTGTAGGTTTTGATATCAGTGATGAGTTTATTAAACAAGGAGAGAAACTAAAACAGGCCGCTGAAGTAGAAATTGAACTTGTTTGTACTGATATTTATGAGTTAGGTGATGCTTATGATAATCAATTTGACTTGCTATATATCACGATTGGTGTTCTAGGGTGGTTACAAGACCTTGAAACTTTCTTTGCTATATTAGTACGTCTACTAAAACCTGATGGTCAAATATTAATATATGAAAGCCATCCTGTTCTGGAATTATTTGAAGAAGATTCTGGTGGCACTATTAGAAATGATTACTTCAACAAGAAACCTTATTTTGAAGAGAAAGTCAGTGACTATTTTAATCCAGAAGCTGTAATAAAATCGCCGAGCTATTGGTTTCATCACCGCTTAGCAGATATATTTAGAAGTCTTATAACACATGATTTTAATATCACTCATTTTGATGAATATGCGCATGACATTTCTAATAGAGCAGCTTTTTTATCTGAACAAGAAAATCGTCCACCGATGTGTTTTAGTTTGATAGCAAAAAACACTTAATACAAAGAATAACTATGACAAACCATTTAAAGGGTATTTTGATGACATTTATTGGAGTTATTATTTTGAGTCCAGACTCTGCCCTCATAAGACTGGCTGATGCTGACAGTTGGACGGTACTTTTTTGGAGAGGTTTATTAATGTCGATTGGCGTTACAATATTATTGCTTTTCACCTATCGCTCAAAGACTATTGATGAGTTTAAGAAGATCGGCAGAGGCGGGTTGTGGATAGGTTGGCTGCATGGGGTTATGACTGGAACTTTTGTTTTTGCAATTATGCTTACCTCAATTGCTAATACCCTTGTTATTATTAGTACGGCCCCTATTTGGATTGCGATTATTTCCTGGCTGACTATACGTGAAAAAGCGAGTCTAATTACTTGGCTGGCAATGATAGTTGTATTTATCGGGATTTATATTGTTATGAGTGATAATTTTGGTGGGCAGAATCTAGTGGGCGACCTTTTTGCATTGATTACTGCTATTTTGATGGGATTTGCTTTTACACTTATCCGTAAATATAAGACCATTAATATGGTTCCAACGATGTCAATTGGTGGAATCGTTGCGGCATTAATTGCATGTATTTTTGCCCCTACCTTGGCCTTAAAGCCTGAAGCGATCATTTATGTAATTGCAATGGGCGTAATCCTCTCAATATCATTTAGCCTGATCACTATTGCGCCTAGATATATGCCAGCAGCTGAGGTAGGAATGATTATGCCTTTGGAAACTGTCTTGGGAACTTTAATTGCCTGGAAAGTCATACACGAAGCGCCTTCTAGTAATGCCATTATTGGAGGCATAATTGTTGTAGTTACATTGTTTTGTTATGCCTGGTATAGTGCGAATCTAGCAAGTAAAGAGCACAAATAAAAATCAAACTCTGATGTTAAATAAGTTAATTTCTGACAGGTGTTTAGTGTGAATAGTCACCTGAAAGGATTATTAATTGCGTTTTTTGGAATCGTGATATTGACTCCGGATGCTGTATTGGTAAGACTTGCTGATTCTGATAGCTGGACGGTTCTGTTCTGGCGTGGAATATTTTTTGCTTCTGGCATTATTGTTATTTTGCTCATAACCTATCGCTCTAAAGCAGTTAATGAGTTGATTAATATTGGCAAAGGAGGAGTACTTATTGGCTTATTAACGGCTTTGGGTGGCACTTCATTTATTTTGGCAATTCATTACACATCTATAGCCAAAACACTGGTCATTATTAGTATCTCGCCTATCATGGTTGCGATTGTTTCTTTGATGATGCTCAAGGAAAAGCCTGCTCTATACACATGGCTCTCGATGATTATTGTATTTATTGGAATATATATTGTGATGGCTGGAGATAAAAGTGGAATGAATTTAATGGGCAACCTTTTTGCTTTAACCTCGGTAATTGTGGGGGGTTTTTCTTTCACTCTTTTAAGAAAATATAAAAATGTAAATATGGTTCCCGCAATGGCTGTGAACGGTATTGCGATAGCTTTAATCGGCTTTATTTTTGCAGATTCGTTAGTCCTGTCATCTCAGTCTATGCTTTATATTCTTGCGAGTGGAATTGTTCTTGCTGTTTCGTTTAGTTTGATAACAATCGCCCCGCAATACATTCCAGCTCCCGAGGTAGCAATGTTTTTTCCTTTGGGAACAGTGCTAGGAACATTAATTGCCTGGATTGTTATTAAAGAACAACCTTCCAGTAACGCTTTGATTGGTGGTTCGATAGTTATCTTAACTTTATTTTGCCATGCTTGGTATAGCAATAAACTTGCACAAAATTTGAAATAACGTAAGGCATGAAGTCTCATTTTTGGATACAATATAGATCTTATTTGTTTGGTCGTTATTTTCTTAGACTTCAAGCAGAATTCAGTCAATTAGGAGAATAATATGAGTGAAGAATTATCAAGAGAATCCAGGTTAGCAAGTCGCCATAGAACATTGGGCTCTGGTCTTGAAGATTGGAATGGCATGGGCGTTGCTTGGTCATATGACAGTAATCCAGAAGATGAACATGATGCGATTCGAGAAGCGGCAGGCCTCTTTGATGTTTCTGCGTTGAAAAAAGTGCATATTCGTGGCAAAGATGCGGAGGACGTAGTTGACCATATTATGACACGCAATATGCGTGAAATATATACCGGAAAATCAGCTTATGGACCAGTTCTTAATGATGATGGCATGATTTGTGATGATGCCATTATCGCTAATAATGGCGACGAATGGTTTATGGTTTATGGTACTGGTGAAAGCTATGAAAGACTAGAAGAATCTATTGTAGGAAAGAATGTCGATATTGAGTTCGATGATGATATGCATGATTTGTCACTTCAGGGTCCAAAATCAGTAGACTTTCTAAATACACATACTCCAATGAATCTTCATTCACTTCAATATTTTCATCAGCAAGAAACGGAAATTTTTGGACATAAATGTATGATTTCACGAACAGGTTATTCAGGTGAAAGAGGATATGAAATATTTGTCGGTGCAGATGGTGTTGCTGATGTCTGGGATAGTATTCTTGATCTTGGTGAAGACAAAGGTATTGTTCCGTGTTCATTTACAGCTTTAGATAAGGTGCGCGTTGAAGCTGCCTTGCTTTTCTATGGCTACGATATGACCACAGAAAATACCCCTTGGGAAGTTGGACTTGGCTGGGCAGTTAGTCGTAAGAAGGGCGATTTCAGGGGTAAGGAGAAGGTCTTTGCATCTGAAGGAAAAGAAAAAATAAATTTTATTAGTCTTAACGTTGACCACAATGAAGCTCTTGAGGGTGGTGAACTTATTAACATCAACGGAGAAAATGTTGGCGTGGTTAATTGTCCAGTATGGTCTCATAGGATGAACATGTCTCTGGCACTTGGTCATATTGAACCTAGGTATTCAGGGAAAGGCACAAAGGTTAGAATTTCGAGTAATAACGTTGACACGACAGCTGTGATTACGGAATTGCCAATCTACGATCCACAGAAAACAAGACCGCACGCCTAATCATTACATAATGAAAACGCAAGCCCTTAAAACAGACTTGTTGATGCTCATTGCAGCCGCTATTTGGGGGTTTGCTTTTGTAGCACAGCGTGAAGGAATGGAAACGATGGGTCCATTTTTGTTTAGTGGGGTTAGATTTTTGATAGGTGTAGTAGCCTTATCCCCAGTGGTTTGGTTTCTATCAAAAAAACCACAACAAACCCACAAGGCCGAAGTGTCTGCAAAGAAACTTATATTTGCGGGTACAGTCGCTGGTTTGCTTTTGTTTGGAGGTATTAGTTTTCAGCAGGTAGGTTTACAGTACACGACTGCAGGGAAAGCTGGCTTTATTACTGGTTTGTATATCTTTTTTGTACCTTTGATTGGATTATTTTTGGGACAAAAAACAGGTTCAGGTACCTGGCTGGGAGCAACAATAGCTCTATTTGGTTTATATTTACTGAGTATTAAGGAAGACTTTAGTATAGCTGAGGGTGACCTACTGCAACTCATCTGTGCTGTATTCTTTGCAGCACATGTTTTAGTGATAGGTTACTTGGCAAAACGCATGGATACCTTGAAACTTTCGCTAGTTCAATATTTGGTATGTGGCTTCATTAGTTTATTCATTGCAATCGCCATAGAAATGATTAGTTGGGATATGATTGTAGCAACAGCTATCCCACTACTTTACGCTGGTGTTATGTCAACCGGTATCGCTTATACATTGCAAGTAGTAGCCCAACAACACGCACACTCTTCCCATGCAGCGATAATCTTGAGCTTAGAGGGCGCCTTTGCCGTACTAGGAGGATGGTTATTATTAGATGAACACTTACCGGCAAGAGGTCTTTTGGGATGTGCTTTAATGCTTACAGGTATGTTTTTGTCTCAGTTATTTCCCAAATTAGGTTCATCCCTAAAACATGGCTAGCAAACCAGGTAAGGGTTATTATTTGTCGTGGTATGATGAAATGTAGTTGATATGGGTGATTAATAGAAATAAGGTTTTGAAAAATATAATTGAACTTCAAAATATTACGGTATTTCAGCAAAGAAACAAAGTCTTTGATAACTTCTCTTTATCTCTAGAAAGAGGCCAGAATACGGTTATTTTAGGTCCTAATGGTGCAGGCAAAACAACTTTACTCAAATTGTTGAATCGTGAGCTTTACATTGTAGAAAATGAAAATAGTAGTATAAAGCTATTTGGAAAAGATCGATGGAACGTACAACAATTGCGTGCTCATTTAGGGGTAGTTTCACATCACTTACAAAGTAATTATTCTAATAATGCATTAGGTCTTTACGTAGTGCTATCAGGTTTTTATGCAAGTGACGGAATTTGGCAACATCAGAATTTTGACACTGAACACATAGAGCTTGCCCATCAGACTATGCACTTATTGGGAATAGAGGACTTAAAGTCTCGTCAATTCTCAACGATGTCTACGGGTGAGCAGCGAAAGTTTCTTTTGGCCCGTGCTTTGGTACATGATCCTGAAGTTCTCGTGCTTGACGAACCAACAAGTGGTCTTGACTTGCGGGCATGCTTTCAATATCTTGAAATTATCCAAGGCCTTATGAGTACAGGTAAAAATGTCATTTTAGTTACCCACCATGTCCATGAGATTCCCCCTGAAATTACTAGAGCGATTTTATTGAAAGAGGCAAAAGTAGTAGATGATGGAGATAAAACAAAGATTTTAACAGGCAAAATTCTAAGTAAATTATTTGATAGGCCTATCAAAATTATTGAAGAGAATGGCTTCTATCAGGCTTTGCCGGGATGATTACGGCGTATTAACTCGATACCTTGCAGATTTAGCGTGCGCTTGAAGGCCTTCGCCATCAGCCAATGTTGCAGCAATTTTGCCTAAGGTATTGGCGCTTTCACGTGAAGCCATAATCAGACTTGATTTTTTCTGGAAATCATAAACACCGAGTGGTGAAGAGAATCTCGCAGTGCCTGATGTTGGTAACACATGGTTTGGCCCTGCACAATAGTCACCTAAAGCCTCACAGGTATATTTGCCCATAAAGATTGCACCTGCATGTTTAATGCTATCTAGAAGGGTTTCAGGGTTTTCAACCGAAAGTTCTAGGTGTTCGGGCGCAATTCTATTAGAGATAGCTATAGCTTCATCCATATCTTCGGTGTGGATAAGTGCACCTCTATTTTTTAAAGCAGTTTCAATGATATTTTTCCTGTCCATTGAAGGTAATAATTTTTCAATACTTTTCTCAACCTTATCTATAAATGCTTTATCAGGACAGAGGAGAATAGATTGCGCATCTTCATCGTGTTCAGCTTGAGAAAATAAATCCACTGCTATCCAGTCAGGGTCAGTATTGCCATCACAAATAATAAGGATTTCGGAAGGTCCAGCGATCATGTCGATACCAACTTGACCAAATACAGCGCGTTTTGCTGTGGCCACATAAATATTTCCAGGTCCAACAATTTTATCAACTTTTGGTATACTTTCAGTGCCATAAGCTAGTGCTGCAATGGCTTGTGCACCACCCACAGTAATCACCATGTCAACTCCTGAAATATAAGCAGCAGCTAAGACAAGCTGATTGGTTGTCCCGTTCAGTGTTGGTACCACCATGATTAGCTCCTCAACACCAGCAACCTTTGCTGGTATAGCATTCATCAATACAGAAGAAGGGTAAGCTGCCTTTCCTCCGGGAACATACAAGCCAACACGATCTAGTGGGGTAATTTTTTGACCTAAGAAAGTACCATCTTTTTCTGTATAAGACCAGGTTTGTTGGTTTTGTTTTAAGTGGTATGCTTTAATTCTTTCTGCCGCAATTTTGATTGCGTCTTTTTGTTTATCACTTAAACCATCAAATGACTTTTCAAGTTCTTCTTGAGGAATTATAAGCTCAGCCATTGACTTTGCTTTGACACCATCAAACTTAATTGAGTAATCGATGAGTGCTTTATCGCCTTTGGATCTAATTGTATTAATGATTTCTTCGACAGTGTTTGCAACATCTTTGTTAGAAACACTTTCCCAAGAAAGTAAAGAAGAAAGTTTTGTATTAAAGTCTTTTTGCTGTGAAGATAATTTAGTAATCATAAGTTATCTTTAACTCTATCAACCCAATCACTGATTTCACTATGTTTGGTGTTAAATGAAGCAGAGTTAACAATCAGTCGAGAGCTTATATTTTCAATTAGTTCTAAGGGGACTAAGTTATTTGCTTTTAAAGTATTGCCGGTATCTACTAGATCAACAATACAGTGAGCAAGGCCAACAATAGGTGCAAGCTCCATAGCACCAGAAAGTTTAATTACTTCAACTTGTCTGCCTTGCGATTGAAAATAGCGTTTGGTGGAATTGACGTATTTAGTTGCTATCCTAAGAGTGCCTTTTGCCAGGTCTTGGTTTGCTTGAGCTGCCACCATAAGTCGGCACTTGGAAATACCGAGATCAAGTAATTCAAAAAGGCCAACAGCACCGTGTTCTAAGAGGACATCTTTGCCAGCTATACCAATATCTGCAGCACCATGCTGAACAAAAACAGGTACATCACTAGCACGAAGTATAATGACTTTGATTTCGCCAAGATTAGTATCCAGAATCAACTTTCTGCTTTTAAGCTCTTTAGCAGAAATAGAAAGTCCAGCTTTCTCCAAAAGAGGGAGCGTTTGTTCTAATATTCGTCCTTTTGAAAGAGCGATCGTGAGCATATTGTTATTTGTATTGTTAACTTAGTGTTGAACGCGTTTTATATCAGCGCCCAACATTTTAAATTTTTCTTCGATCATTTCATAGCCACGATCAAGATGGTATACACGTTCAATGGTGGTTAAACCTTTTGCAGCCAATCCTGCCAAAACAAGACTTGCAGAGGCTCTAAGGTCTGTAGCCATTAAATTTGCACCGGTGAGGGATGTTACCCCTTTACAAACAACGGTGTTGCCTTCAAGTTTAAGATTTGCCCCCATACGGCTCAGTTCAGGTACATGCATAAAGCGATTTTCAAAGATAGTTTCGGTGATTGTGCTATTTCCTTCGGCAATTGAATTAAGTGCCATAAATTGTGCTTGCATGTCGGTCGGAAAATTTGGGTAGGCGCTGGTACGTATATTGACTGCCTGGGGGCGTCTACTTTTCATGTCGAGTTTAATTGAGTTTTTGTTTGTTTGAATGTCGGCACCTGTCTCGATAAGTTTTCCTATCACTGATCGCATAGAGTCTGGCTCAATATTGTTTACCGTTATACTACCACCCGTAATTGCCGCTGCCACCAAATAAGTACCAGCTTCGATACGATCTGGACAGATACTGTATTCAGTGCCACTGAGTCGATCAACACCTTCAATGATGAGTGTTGAAGTGTTTTCACCTGTTATCTTTGCACCCATCTTTCTCAAGCAATAAATTAAGTCCGTGACTTCTGGCTCTTGAGCTGCGTTATTGATTGTGGTAAAGCCTTTAGCAAGGGTTGCGGCCATAAGTGTGTTTTCTGTTGCAGTTACTGAAACTAGGTCGAAGTTGATTTGAGTACCAATTAGTTCTTTTGCAGTAGCATAAATATAACCGTTTCTTACTTCAATTTTTGCACCCATTTTCTCTAGTGCATCTAGATGTAAGTTAACGGGACGAGTGCCAATAGCACAACCGCCAGGTAGTGATATTTTAGCTTTTTTGTATTTTGCTAACATTGGTCCGAGAGTTAATATAGAGGCACGCATTGTTTTAACCAGAGAGTAGTCGGCTCTCAGATTAGTGAGGTTTGAAGAATCAATAAAAATAGAGCCATCCTCTTCAAGAACAAAGTTAGAGCCCATATCCATCAAAAGACGCAAGGTTGTTGAAACGTCACTTAGTTGTGGTGTATTTGCTAGTTTAAGAGGACTATCAGCCAGAATTGACGAAAAAAATATTGGCAAGGTAGAATTCTTTGAGCCAGAGGTTTTAATATTACCACTAAGTGGAATTCCTCCTTGAATAACTAGTTTATACATTATTTTTTAAGTCCTTTGAAGCATGTTTTGAAGTATATTTTGCAAGCCCCCTGCTCGTTTTATTTTTTCATCGTAGCTATATTCGAAATAGTCGACAATACTAAATGATTGAAAAATTAAATCATAGATTCGCCATCGATCTTTTCGAGTCATTTTTAGGGTTACAGTGGTAGTTACGTTTTGATACCCCGAAGAAATCAATACTTTGACTTCAGCTAAATTATTAAGTTGAGAGAAATTTTTATCTACAGTGATATTGACTTGATTCCAGTCCTCTATATTAACTAGACTATTGATGTACTCATCAATCAAAGTTGTCTTTATATCCCTTTCAAATATCTTTTTATCCATGGGTTGGAGTTGTTCCCAGTAACTACCCAAGGCAAGCTCAGTACTGTATTCAATGTCAATATATGGAATAATTTTCTTTTTAGTAAGACTGAGTGCACTAAAAAAAGTGTTATTGCCTTCAGTATGGAGTTCTATAAATGAGCAGAGTATATCGCCTAGAATGGCCTCGGCTTGTTCTACAGGTAAGTCTTTAGCATCCTTGGGAGAAATTGACGGGCATGAATTAGAAGCAAAGATGATTCCGATAAATAAGATATTGATCAGGAATGCCTTTAAAATATTAAGGACTATTTTCATGTGGTTATTGTACTATATTTAAGCGTTAATTGATTGAAATGAAAAAGCAAAATATTGCACTTAAACTTAAGAATATGAGTAAGAATTCTGGCGTCTATAAGATGCTGGATCAAAGTGGCAATGTTATCTATATTGGTAAGGCTAAGAATTTAAAAAATCGAGTTTCTCAATATTTCATTCAGTCAAGCCAAAACAGCAAAATACGAGCGCTCCTAAAAAATATTTACGATTTTTCAGTCATTGTTACAAAAACTGAAACGCAAGCACTTTTATTAGAAAACGATCTGATTAAGCAATATAAGCCTAAATATAATATATTACTTAAAGACGCTAAGAGTTATCCATATATTTATATTAGTAATGACAAACATCCCCGATTAGGCCTATATCGAGGTAAAAAAAATAAAAGTTACGAATACTTTGGTCCTTATCCATCAGCTCATGTTGCTCGAGATGCTTTGGCATTATTAAAGAAAATATTCAAAGTCAGGCAATGCACCAATAGTTTTTATCGGTCTCGTTCAAGGCCTTGTTTAGAATATCAGATAGGCCTTTGTAGTGCGCCTTGTGTTGGAAAAGTTTCTGATGTGAAGTATACACAAGATGTTGAAATGGTAAACCTTTTTTTGAATGGTAAGAGTGGTAAGCTACTTAATCAAGTCTCACAAAAAATGAAACAGGCGTCGATTGATCTTGATTTTGAAGCTGCTGCAAATTATCGTGATCAGTTGATTGGTCTGCGTACAATTCAGGAAAGACATGGCTCCCAATTTAGTTCAGATATGGATGTTATCAGTATCATACAAGAGTCAAATATTCACTGTATTGAAGTAATTTTTGTTCGCTCAGGAAAACAAATAGGTAACGAAAGTTTTTTTCCAAAAAATGCAAAGGGTGAGACATGTGAAAAAGTTTTGAGCGCTTTTTTGCCTTTATATTATTTAGGGAAAAGTACGCCTAAGCAAATCATTCTTAGTCACAAATTGGAAGACAAGGCATTAATAGCATCTGCCTTGTCAACTAAATTAATTCAGTCTCCAGGTATTGATAAGAAGCTTTTTTTAGAAATTGCAACACTCAATGCCAAGGAAAATTTAAAGCAGCATTTGTTGTCAAGTTTCACCAAGAAGAAACAACTTGAGTGTATTCAGAAGACCTTGGCACTTCCTAATCTTCCAGAGGTTATGGAATGTTTTGATATTAGTCATACAATGGGAGAGGCGACTACGGCTTCATGCGTTGTTTTTGAAAAAGGATTACCAAAAATCAGTAAGTATCGACAATTCAATATCAAAGATATTAAACCAGGGGATGACTATGCAGCTATCAATCAGGCGGTTTATCGTCGCTATTCAGGTCTACTTAAGTCTAATAAAGCTATGCCTGACATTGTTTTTATTGATGGTGGTTTGGGTCAACTTAACCAAGCAGTAATGGTAATGAATTCTATTGGTATAGAGTCAATGCAGCTTGTAGGAGTTTCTAAGGGTGATGGTAGAAAAGCAGGTCTTGAAACCCTAATCACAATTGAAAATAATAAGGTTAATCGAATTAATTTAGCTCCACATGACCCTGCATTGTTACTGATTAATCATATTCGGGACGAATCTCACCGATTTGCAATTAAAAACCATCGACGTAAAAGAGCTTTAAAGCGTAACACCTCACCCCTCGAAAATGTTAAAGGTATTGGCGTAAATAAACGCAGAGCTCTGTTGAATTATTTTGGTGGGCTACAAGAAATCAAAAATACCAGCATTGATGAGTTACAAAAAGTAGTTGGCATTAACCACAAATTGGCGACTAAAATACAAGAAACACTAAAAAAATAATTAAAACTATGTTTTTATTGAGATTACTTGCAGTTGCGTTGATTGTGAGTTATGTTATTTGGTTTTTTAATACTCGAATTTTGGGTAAGAGTTTATCTTTATATAAGGTGACTTCATGGGTTTTAGTAGCAACAGTCGCGATTTATGTTTTTCTTGTTGGTATCTCTGCTCTTGTTGAGGGCTTCTGATTCTTACTTGAAAGGATTAATGTGTTGAGGTGCTTTGTGTTTGCGATGATTCGATTGGTTGCGTTAACAATAATAGATAATTGAGATACCTCCCATATTGGCAAATCTCTCATATGGTCACCCATGTAATCAAAATTTCTCTCACCAAAACGTTGAACTAGGGTTTCTGCCTTATTATGACTTGATAAGTTAAAGTCCTTATTACTTGCTATAACATCATCAAAAAGCTTAAGATGTTTGGCCACAGCAAAAGCATAATTTTTGTGGGATGCGGTTGCAAGAACAATTTTACAGCCTTGTTTTTTTCTTTGTAGAATGTAGCTTATGACACTTTGATTGTATGGTAACTCAGGGATGTTTATTTCGCACCTCCTTACTAGTTGATCTTTTAGATAGCCTTTACCTTTCCATAGCCAAAAAAAGTAATGAAAAACCAACCAAGGTTTTCTCACTAAAACCCCTAGAGAAGATAAAAACAATAGATCTGTTTCAATAAGTGTGTGGTCAAGATCAACAACTAACGGAGTAGTATTAGTTTCCATTATCTAATTTACTCCATTGATCATATAGCATTTCTAACTGACGTTCCATTTCTCTTAATTTAATAGTTAAGTTTTGAGCATCCGGATTTTGATAAAAAGTAGGATCTGAGAGAAGTTTTTGAGCCATTAAGATTTCATTTTCTAAGTTTTCAATCTTTTCGGGTAAGGAATTTAATTGTTGCTGTTGATTATAAGAGAGCTTTTGAGGTGTTTTGTGTGTTTTCGAATTAGATGGTTGAGTTTTTTTGTTATTCTTGGCATTTAATTTATTATTTTTTTGATCCATGTAGTCGTCATAACCACCAACATATTGTTCAATAATTGCATTACCTTCCATGACGATAGTTGAACTTACGATGTTGTTCAAAAACGTTCTATCGTGTGATATTAGTATAACTGTGCCAGAATAATCCACCAACATCTCTTCTAGAAGTTCAAGTGTTTCAACATCTAAATCATTGGTTGGTTCATCGAGCACGAGAAGGTTGGCGGGTTGAGATAAGATTTTAGCTAACATTAACCGATTTTTTTCGCCACCAGAAAACATTTTAATGGGAGCCATTGCTTGCTTTCCTGTAAACAAAAACTGGCGCAAATAACCAATCACATGCTTACTTTTGCCATTAACATTAATGTAATCTCTACCACCAGAAACAAAATCCATTGCCTTCATATTAGGGTCAAGTGATTCACGCATTTGGTCAAAATAAGCTAATTCGATTTTTTTGGATCTACGAATACTACCTTTGTATGGTTGAAGTTCGCCCAATAGAAGTCTAATTAGGGTGGACTTTCCAGAACCATTGCCTCCAATAATGCCAATTTTATCACCCTTCAAAACTAGCAGCGAAAACGCCCTAACTAGTTCTAATTCTCCAATTTGATAACTAATTTTTTTGACTTCAAAAACTATTTTTGAGACTCGCTTCTCATCTTCAAGTGTGTGAATTTTTATATGGCCTTGCTGTTTCCGACGATTGATATATTGTTGGCGCAATTCTTTTAGGGCTCTAACGCGACCCTCATTACGAGTTCGTCTTGCCTTTATTCCTTGGCGTATCCATATCTCCTCTTGCACAAGCTTTTTATTGAATCTGGCATTCTCAAGTTCTTCAGCATTAAGTAAGCTCTCTTTACGTTTTAAGTAGTCTAAATATCCACATGCAAATATTGATAACTTTCCACGATCAAGGTCGAATATCTTGTTAGCTATACCTTTTACAAAGGAGCGGTCATGGCTTATTAGAATTAAAGTGCCATGAAAGTCTTTAAGCATCTTTTCTAAATCCAGAATTGCTGTAATGTCCATATGGTTTGTTGGTTCATCAAGCAAAAGTAGGTCGGGCTCTTGAACAATCGCTTGGGCAAGCATAACGCGTCTTCTCAAACCTCCTGAAAGTGTTGTAAGTTTTGCAATTGGGTCGAGTTTGAATCGGTTTAAGATTGCTTCAATTTTGTGTAAATAATGCCAAGCATCTCTCTGCTCAATTAATCCTTGAAGAGTTGAGCTTTCTTCAATCTTTCCATCATGAAGAGACTGATGATATTTTGCAAGGAGTTTTCCAACATCGCCAAGGCCTTGGGCGACAATATTAAATAAGGAGTGCTCAATATCCTGGGAAGGGTATTGCTCCAGATAACTTATGGTAGTATTGTTTTTAATTTTTAAGTTTCCATCATCAGCATAAATCATGCCAGACAACAACCTCATGAAGCTAGATTTTCCTTCACCATTACGACCAATAAGAGCTATCTTGTCTCCTTTTATAATGGTAGCATTGATCTCATCTAAAATAATTTTTTCAGAAAATCGTAAAGAAATATTGTTTAAGGTGATAAGTGGCATACGTTAAAATTTGAACTTTAAATATCAACTGTTTGAATGCGTTATTTTATTCAATTTGCACTCTTACTTTTGCTTTTTCAAACCTCCTTTGCTGAAAGTATTGAAGCAAAAGACTTTGAATCACTTGATCAAGAAAGGCGCTACCACGCTTTAATAGAAAATATTCGCTGTCCGGTTTGTCAAGGTCAAAGTATAAGTGGTTCGAATTCGAATTTGGCAAAGGATTTGCGTGAACAGGTTCGTCAAATGATACTTAGTAACAAATCAAACGAAGAAATCTATCAGTTTATGGTTGAACGTTACGGCGATTTCGTAGTATTCAAACCACCAATAAACTGGAAAACCTATTTACTTTGGTTTACACCAATAGTTTTTTTAGTTTTTTGCTTCATCTATTTAATTCGAGCAACGAAAACAAAAGATACGATAGTAACTGATTCATCTGTTGACATTGAGAAAGCAAAAAGATTATTAAAGTAAATTAATTTTGAAAAACTAGAGGTTACATTAATATTGTTTTATGGGAATAATAGAATAAACAACAAAACAATGAGAATAAAGTGAACGAACAAGACGAAAACAAACTGATAGCAGAAAGAAAATCTAAATTAGCTTCCCTAAGAAAGGAGGGCAATCCTTTCGTTAATGACTTTAAGCCAAAAGATCTAGCTCAGAATCTTCATGAGGAGTTCGATGATGCAACAAACGGGGTTCTCGAGCAGAGTCATAATGAAGTTTCTTTAGCAGGACGAATAATGCTTAAAAGAGTAATGGGCAAGGCAAGTTTTGTACAGTTACAAGATTCGTCCGGGCAAATACAACTCTTCGTTACTCGGGATGAGTTGGGCGACGGTTTTTATAATGATCAATTCAAAAAATGGGACATTGGTGATATTGTTGGTGTTACAGGTTTTATATTTAAAACTAAGACAGGTGAGTTAACAGTTCGTGTTAATGACATAAGGTTGTTGACAAAATCATTAAGACCTCTGCCTGAAAAATTTCATGGTTTGTCTGATCAAGAGACAATTTATCGTCAGCGTTATGTTGATTTGATTGTGAACGAAAATTCTCGTAAGGTTTTTCAACGCCGCTCTCAAATAATTGCCTATATTAGACAATTCTTTATTGATAATGGTTATTTAGAGGTAGAAACACCGATGATGCAAGTTATCCCAGGAGGGGCAAGGGCCAAACCTTTTGTTACTTATCATAAAGCGTTGGATATGGAATTATTTTTGCGAATTGCACCTGAACTATATCTTAAACGTTTGATTGTTGGTGGTCTAGAGAGGGTGTTTGAGATAAATCGTAATTTTAGAAATGAAGGTTTGTCAACTCGCCATAATCCTGAATTTACAATGATTGAGTTTTATCAGGCTTATGCAACTTATCATGACTTTATGGATCTTACTGAGAACTTACTGAAAGGTATAGCGATTGATGTATGTGAGTCAAGCAAAATTTACTACCAAGGTGATGATTTTGATTTTTCAAAATCTTTTGATCGTTTGAGCGTATTTGATTCGATTTTGAAATACAATCCTCAATTAAAGGCTAATGATTTGTCTGCAGAAAGCGCCAAAAAAACTGCTAAAAAGTTAGGTATACATCTTAAAGATGGTTGGGGCTTAGGCAGGATTCAAATTGAAATCTTTGAAGCAACGGTTGAAGAAAAATTAATTCAACCAACCTTTATTACCCAATACCCAACTGAAGTTTCTCCCTTAGCTAGGCGCAACGATGAGGATCCGTTTATAACTGACCGATTTGAGCTTTTTATTGGTGGTAGGGAGATTGCTAATGGTTTTTCTGAGCTCAACGATGCAGAAGATCAAGCTCAAAGATTTCAAGACCAAGCAAAGGAAAAAGATGCTGGTAATGATGAAGCAATGCATTATGATGCTGATTATATTCGTGCTCTAGAGTACGGTATGCCGCCTACTGCAGGTGAGGGGATAGGAGTTGATCGATTGGTTATGTTTTTTACTAATTCCCCTTCAATTAGAGATGTATTATTGTTTCCGCATATGAGACCTGAGTAGACATGTTAAATGACAGCTATTGTTTTCTAGTGTTATCAAATTTAGTATTAATAACTCAAATGTTACCTATATGATTCCTGTTTTAACATTAGATGGTCCTAGTGGTGTTGGAAAGGGCACTGTAGCTAGTATTATTGCTCAGACGCTAGATTGGCATTTGCTTGATTCTGGAGCTATCTACCGTGCTTTCGCAATCGCTGTTCGTAATCGAAATATTAAAATTAATGACATTGATGGCTTATTAAGGTTGGCTGGCGAACTTGACTTAAGATTTGAATTAGCCCCCAATCAGCAGTCACTTAAGGTTTACCTTGACAATGTTGAGGTGTCAACTGAACTGCGCACTGAAAAAACTGCTGAGTTAGCCTCAAGGCTTGCAATGATAGGACGTCTGAGAAAATCATTACTAATAAAACAGCAAAAATTTAAGCGTCCACCTGGGCTAGTCGCCGATGGTAGAGATATGGGTACAGTGGTATTCTCAGATGCTCCTTTTAAGGTTTTCTTGACTGCTGGAGTCGAAGAAAGGGCAAAAAGGCGATTAAAACAGTTGCAAGAGACGGGCATTGCTGGTAACATTTCGCACACTTTGGCAGAGGTTCAAAAAAGAGACGAAAGAGACGCGAGCCGTCAACATTCTCCATTGAGGCCAGCCAAAGATGCATTAGTCATAGACACAACAAATCTTTCGATTAATGAAGTCATTATAAAAGTAATGGCGCTAGTTAAAGCTTGAACGGTCAAGCTTTTATTTTTTTAACTAACCCGATATGAATTAGGCTTTAACCTTAATAGCTTAACAACTACCGGTCAACATCGAAACAATATGTCAGAATCATTTTCCGAGCTATTTGAAAATAGCGAAACTCAACAAAACGTAAAGCCTGGAGTTCTATTAATGGGAACAGTGGTCAGTATGAACCGCGAAAAGGCGATTATTAACGTTGGACTTAAATCTGAGGGTTATATCTCATTAAACGAATTTAAAGATGTCAGAGGAGAGCTTGAAATCACTGAGGGTGATGTCGTCGAAGTGGCGCTTGAATCTATTGACGATGGCCTTGGTCACACGCTACTTTCTCGCGAAAAAGCAAAACGTATTAAGATGTGGCGAGAGCTTGAGGCAGCGATGCACTCTAAGGAAGTGGTGAGAGGCTTTGTTACAGGTTCCGTTAAGGGCGGTCTGACTGTTGATATAGGCGTTATTAAAGCATTTTTACCAGGTTCCCTGGTAGACGTAAGACCTGTTAAAGATTTTGATTTTTTACAAGGGCAAGAAATCGAAGCCATCGTCATTAAGATGGATGAGGTTAGAAATAATATCGTTATTTCTAGAAAAGCCGTCATGCAAGAGGCTAACTCAGCAGACAGAGAGGCATTAATTGAAACGCTTGATACAGGTAAGGAAGTCGAAGGCATTGTGAAGAACCTTGCTGATTATGGCGCCTTTGTTGATTTAGGTGGCGTTGATGGGTTGCTTCATATCACGGATATTTCTTGGCGACGAGTAAATCATCCATCAGATAGACTTTCAATTGGTGACAAAATCAAAGTCAAAATTCTTAGCTACGACAAAGAAAAAATGAGAGTTTCGTTGGGTTTAAAGCAATTAACACCAAGTCCATGGGATAATATTTCAGAGCGCTTACCTATGGGTAAGAAAATATCAGGGGTGGTCTCTAATTTAACCGATTATGGTGCCTTTGTTCGTGTTGAAGAGGGTGTTGAAGGACTAGTCCATGTCAGTGAAATGGATTGGACAAATGCCAATGCTAGGCCTTCTAAGTTTGTCAAACTAGGACAAGAGGTTGATGTTGTTGTGCTTGATGTACAAGAGTCTAAGCATAGAATCTCACTTAGCATGAAGCAAGCAAAAGAAAACCCATGGGAAGCTTTCGAAGGCAGTCATAATAAGGGTGACAATATAAATGTAACAGTTAAATCAATTACTGATTTTGGTTTATTTGTTGGACTCCCAGGTGGCATAGATGGACTAATTCATTTGGCTGACATTTCATGGGAAAAGCAATCAGCAGACCAAATTGTTTCTAACTACTCTAAAGGTCAAGAACTTGACGTTGTTATCCTTAACATTGATGCCGAAAAAGAACGTATTTCTTTGGGAATTAAGCAACTTACATCAGACAATTTCTCTCAGTATGTTTCCGCAAACACTAAAGGCTCAATTGTAAAAGGTTCTGTTACAGAAGTTGACGCAAAAGGTGCTGTTATAGAACTGGCAGAAGGTATCACAGGATACTTAAAAGTGTCTGAAATATCACAAGATCGAATTGAAGATGCTTCGACTGTTCTAAAGCAGGGTGTTGAGGTTGAAGTGGTAATCACTAAGATTGATAGAAGAACTAGAAAGGTTTCTCTTAGTATGAAAGCGAAAGAATCTGTAGAAGATAAAACAGCAATGGAAAATTACAAAAAGCAATCTCCAGAATCTAATGGTTCAACTCTAGGTGATCTATTAAAAGAAGTGAAAAATAAATAACTTAAATATCGCCACTGCGCTCTGTTTCAGTGGCTTAATATATATGAAAAAAACAGACCTTATTGAAGCAATTTCAAAACAATCTATGATTTCTCATTCAGAGTCGAAGCGTTGTGTTGAAGTGATACTGAAAGAAATAAGTTTATCAATTACTTCAGGAGAAGGGGTTGAAGTACGTGGTTTTGGCGGTTTCTATAAAAGGCATCGAAAAAGAAGAGTGGGTATTAATCCTAAAACCGGTGAAAAGACCGAAATAGCTGAAAAGTTTGTCCCATTTTTCAAGCCTGGAAAGTTCCTCAAAGAGGCTGCCAATAAAGGCTAATTTGCGATTGATTATTAGATACTTGTTTAGTATAATTTCTCGTTTTTATTATGGGGTCGTTAGCTCAGTTGGTAGAGCACCGGACTTTTAATCCGATGGTCGAGCGTTCAAATCGCTCACGACCCACCATATACCATAAGGGATTCAATAAATTGAGTCCCTTTTTTATATCTGTAAAATCTACTCTGGTACAAGTATGGTACAATATTGGATGAATTTTTAGTATAATCTAACTAAACACATACTAAATATCAACTATTTATGGCTTTCGAGCAAGGACACTCAAAAATAGGCGGAAGAAAGAAGGGTACACCTAACAAAGTTACCCTTATCAAAGCAGATGACTTACTTCTTGAGTTGGATGTTAACCCAATCCAGAAGCTAATTGAAATAGCTGAATCTGATGAGGCAACCCTTGACCAAAGGATTAACTGTTATAAAGAGATAGCCAAATACACCTACCCTCGACTCAAGTTACAAGAGTTATGGGTTAGTACCCTTGAAAACCTTGCTCCAACAGTGATTAAGTTAGTAGCTGGAACAGGTAGAAACACTTAGACTTTCTCAGACTAACCTTGGTAACCATTAATATAACCTCCCTCACACATCAAACGGAATTTGGACTTTTTAGTACTTATCTAGCCCATTAAGGGCGTAGAGCGTCCTTGCTACTCTGCTGTCATTTATCTACAAAATTATCTATCAAATTGAGATAAGTAATACTATTAAGTATTATTTTCTATAAATATTAATAAAATAATAATTATAGGTATTATTTTACGAAAATATTCTAAAATTAATATTAAAACATACTATTAATATAGAAAAAGTGTAGAATAAGTACAATAAAGTATTATCATTGTGCGGGATTGCATTAGTATTTAAACAATGTTAAGAGTATATTCTTAATTTCGTGGTCTAATTTTTTGCTACGAATTTTCAATCTAAATGGAGAAAAATATGATAAGT
>JAKUUR010000069.1 GCA_022448455.1 Candidatus Thioglobus autotrophicus | reverse complement strand
ATCCACACTTACTGTCACCACCATCTTGTTTTCTGCAACCTAGATAATACTCAGGCCACTCAATGAAAACAAAACCGTCAGCATCCGTGAAGTTTGGTGTCCAGTTGAAGATGATTGTTCCTCTTCCTTCTTTTTTAGCTGCTTTAAGCTCAGCCCATAGTGCATCGGCACTACCAGCAAACTTAACTGTCCATAGGTCACCTAGTCCAAGCGCTTCTAAACGCTGAGGCATTAAATCTTGGTGCCAACTTTGTGGACCTTCTAACCAACGACCTTTCCCACCTGAATCCGGTGTAGCAAAGTTCTTTGCACAGGCCGGAGATTTTAAAGCTTCCCAATTTGGTAAACCTGGACATAAACCTTTATCCATTATCCAGTTTGGAAATCCCATATCTTCCAAAGTTCTAGCTTCATGGTCTCCCCAATCGAGCAAACCACCCTTATCACGTGCTGCATCAAATGATTTACCAAATGCAGATTGCCATACTTCATGCGATATATCCACATCCCCAAGACGAATTGACTCATAAACCGCTTGAGAGTCAGATGGGGAATACGCTACTCTGTCCCCGATACTTTCAAAAATTCCACCAATCACATAGGCCATAACAACTTGGCTTGACCAATTGTGTACTGGAATTATTATGGGCCTTTTACTGTCAGCATTTATTGAACTCGCACTGAATGCGAGCATGGTGCCTGCTAACATGACACCAATTGTCTTTTTTATCGAAAACATATTATCTCCTATGTTTATTGATCAAAATTAATCAACCCATCTCCCACTTAAGAAGGCAGGTCTAATGAATAACAATTCTTAATGATAGCACCTGATCATTGAAGTAATATCATGTCTCCTCCTTTACATAGGGTTATTTAGAAAGGTTTCAGAATTCAAAGAAATCCTTAGAACTTGCACTGACCCTACATCCTTACTCCATGAAAAAACCACAAGAGACAACCTCAAGCAGTTCAGGACGGGTATAACAAATGTTTTCGAGTTCAAAGAAATCCGAGAATTTACACTGACCCTTAATCCTTTACCTATCAAATAACTGCTCGAGACCACCCAGAGCAGTTCTATGTCGGAATGCTACAAAATATATAAAATAGTGTCAAGCGTTTTTTTTATTTTTTTCTTGACAAACATTATTTTTTTTTGTATGTTTCAAGAGCCTCACAATCCAGTGCAGGCATTTTAAGTAATGCACCGGCAGTTTGTTTGTATGGGAATGTCCCTGAAATTGCTACTGTCTGTGTTAATAACCTGAAGTAAAAAGGAGGAGATATGGGTTATGATATGGCTGTTGAAGTCTCAGCTCTCAACGAAATATTCGTGGAGTTCTATTACTGGATCACTGTGCCTTTGATGTTCCTGATTCACGTCGGCTTCTGTTTGTACGAAGTCAGTGTTTCCAGGGCGAAGAACCATATGCACACCTTGATGAAGAACGCCATGCTAATACCGGTGGTAACAGTCTCTATGTTTTTATTCGGTTTCTGGATTTACTTTGCGGGTCAAGGGCCTTTTGGTAATTTCGCTGGGGGAACCACTGGCTTGCCCTGGGATATAACCATGGGTTCAAATGTTAAGGATCACATCTATGG
>JAKUUR010000068.1 GCA_022448455.1 Candidatus Thioglobus autotrophicus | reverse complement strand
TAACTTCAATTTCAACCAAGAAGGGTGGATCCATATTAAAACCGGGTATTTTCGGAAACTGTGTGTTTGCAACGTTTTCTAAGAATATCAAACATTTAACCTTCGCAGGGTGTCAGTCTGAAATTCCTCTCAACTCCTCTCAACTCCTCTCGATTCCGTATGAATCGGAAGTATTGCTACCAATCCGCTACCAAATTTTCGACGATGTTCTGGGTAGGTGTCAAGGTGTATTTTACAAGAAGCGTTTTACTTAGGGTATCTGACTGGTTCGGCGTCTTATTGAGCATCTAGCCATAAATGCGACCAACTACTTTAAGTATTTGATGCCTAGGGAGGTGTTTACTGGGGGGCTCTATGGTTCGAACTTTTGGAACGGTGTGATTGATTGGGGCTGATAGACACCTATATGGACATCTAATAAATTGCCTCTCAATAAATGAGACTATAGAAATAGATATAGAGGAGGGAAGGCTTGACGCTGTGAAACCTAGCAGACGGTATCTTGTCAGCGGTCAAGCCATATTGGAAAAATTGAAACGGTCGAGGGTTTTGGTTTAATGAAAATTATTAATTTATAACCACTCCCAAATATCCCATCTTGCATTGCCTTGGCCATCGACATCCCACTCATAAACCATGCATTTTCCATTTACTGCCATAAGAGAGGGAGCAGCCCGCCGACCCACCAGTATTTACGACGTATTACTTCAGTGGCATAAAGTGTTACTGAAGTAATTGTTGCAATTTTGTTGCACTTGCTGGAAAGGTTAAGTCAACTTTCAAGGCCCTTTACTTCCAAAATCCCCCTCGTCAAGTCCATAAATATCAGGCATTAAAGTGTTTTAATAAGTCAACTTTCATCGTTTAATTGCAACAAATTTGCAACATCTAAAGTATCGTCTAGGACTATTCATTCAGATTGGGTATAATTATGTGTCAAATGCATATTGAAATTATATGAAAATGCTGAAGTTTCTCTTTTTCAATTCGAATAATAATACTTTAAAGGTTTTTTATGAATAAAATTGATTTGCAAAATAGAAAAGCTGTAATAACAGGTGGAGCCCAAGGCATAGGTTTAGCAATTGCAGAACGCCTACTAATGTCAGGAGCTTCAGTAAGCCTATGGGATCGTGATGAAACTTTAGTAAAAAAGACTGTAAATACTCTAGCTTCAAAAAGAAATGTAGAATATGTGGTTATGGATGTGACCAATCTTGATTCTGTGAAAAATGCAACCAATCAGACTAAAGATTCTCTTGGTAGTATTGAAATTCTTATTTGTAACGCAGGCATTGCAGGTCCATCAGGGAAAATTTGGGAATATCCACCTGAGGAGTGGGAAAGAGTGATAAGTGTTGACCTAACAGGTGTTTTCAACTGTTTGCATGCCGTAACTCCTCTTATGATAGGACAAAACTATGGACGTATTGTAAATATAGCCTCTGTTGCTGGTAAGGAAGGCAATCCCAATGCTGGCCCATATAGCGCTGCAAAAGCAGGAGTAATAGCTCTTACAAAATCGCTTGGAAAAGAACTGGCAGACTATGATATTGCTGTTAACTGTGTAACACCAGCTGCAGCTAAAACCCAAATCTTTGAACAGATAAGTGAAGAACATATCCAGTATATGTTAAGCAAAATTCCTCGAAATCGTTTTTTAAAAGTTGAAGAAGCAGCCTCAATGGTTTCTTGGCTTTGTTCGGAAGAAAATTCTTTCACAACCG
>JAKUUR010000067.1 GCA_022448455.1 Candidatus Thioglobus autotrophicus | reverse complement strand
AATGGTACGGAAGTGATTAAAACCTTGCGTGGTTATCAGCCGGAAGATCTAGGCAATCGCATTCGTGTTGTTTGGAGTGGCGCTGAATATAGAGGCCGTGGCCGTACAACTTTTTGGCAGGGTTGTGCCAGCTTTGGCGGTGCCTCTATACGCAATATCGCCAAGATCAACGCCTGGAATCTTGAAAGAAAACTGGAGATAAAAAATAATAATACGGTAATTTGGGATACGGTAACAACGGGTAATTTTGGCGGTTTTGATGTTTGGTTGGACGCCAAGGGCGACGAAAATCTTGACATTGCAACGAATCACGGCAACCTAAGCCTACCTCTCGCTGAAGTGGGCTTTGAGGATACAATTATGGCAGCTGGTGGGCTTGAGCGAAAAATTCGCGCTTTCCGACTGCCTGAAACCAACCCTCACAGAAGCATACAAGAGACGGTAGAGGTGCCATTAACTTCCCCTGGCGATAACCCAATATGGGTCTGTGTCACCACAGAAGATGGTTTCCAAGCCTGGAGTAGTCCAATCTTTATATTTAATTAGCTAAGTACACCTACCCTCGGTTCAAGTCACAAGTTTTAAATTTTTCTATTTCTTTTAAAAAGTCAACTACAGCTTCGTTATTCATGATTTATTGGGTTATAAAGATAAGGTTGGACTGCGCACTAAAGATACAGCATAAAAAAATAGAAAATTAGAGCATTATTGAGAACGGGTTAGTTTTTTATTCATAGATTCTATTTAGGTTTTCGCAACGCCAAAGGCTTGATTAAGATAAAGCATATCGTCATCTGATAATTTAATAGACATAGCATCGGCACTGCTGATAGCATTTTCGACGCGGCTGGCCCCAGGAATTGGAATCATCACTGGCGACTTCTCAAGCAACCATGCCAGTGCAATTTGATAAGGTGTTGCGTCAAAGGCCTGTGCTACTTTGTTCAGTGGATGACTATTCTCAGTGCGAACTTTACCATTGCCACCACCAACGGGACTGTAAGCCAAAAAAGCGATGTTTTGTTGTTCGCAGTAATCAATAATACCATTGCGAAAATAATCAAGGTCAAAGGGGCTACAGCGATCTTGGACACTAACAATATCAACCATTTTACGGGCTTGGATAATCTGCTCAAGAGTGGCATTTGAAAGGCCAAGATTACGAATCTTTCCAGCATTCTTAAGGTCAATCAAAGCGCCCATACTTTCTTCAAAAGGCACTTTTTTATCGGGTTCATGAAAGTGATACAAATCAATGGTTTCTGTATCAAGTGCAATTAAGCTTGCCTCACAGGCAGCCTTGAGGTGATCAGGGTGGCCATTATCAACCCAATCGCCGTTGGGTCGCACTAAACCACCTTTTGTCGCAACAGTAACAGGTGTACTACCCTGCCAAGCTTTGAACGCTTTGGCAATCAAACGTTCATTGTGGCCAATATCATTATCGTCCAGACAATAAACATCCGCTGTATCAATAAAATCAATACCTGCGTCCAATGCCTCACAAATTAGATGTATCGCTTGTTGACTAGTCGGTCGATTAACAGTGGACAGCGGCATCGCCCCCAAGCCAATTGGGTTGACTGAAATTCCGGATGAGCCTAATCTGCGTTTTTTCATGTGTTTTAATTATAAACCATCAAACTAGATAGATATGTAATATATATTTGCTATTTATGTAGGAAAATCAATGACTTACAAGAACATTAGTTTCCTGTTGATAAAGATTAGATAAATATCCACCC
>JAKUUR010000066.1 GCA_022448455.1 Candidatus Thioglobus autotrophicus | reverse complement strand
TTCATAAGTAGTTAACTAGAGTGTGGATGCTTCTGCTAAACAGGAATAAGATAGCGGTATGAAACGTCTGTTCGCCATACCAACGAAGTTTGGAAAAGGTGCACAGAATTGGTGATTTGGCCGTAGACTCTCCGCTTTCTTAAGTTGCGTGTACCAGCAACTTAGTTGTTTCCCAGCACTGAGCTAGATAACTTTCCGAACGCAGTCTTCAGTGTTTCGGACCAGAACAAGTCACATGCTTGAAAACAATCGGAAAGGCATAATTCTCGTCATCATTGGGATGACAATATTTTCTGTTCACGATGTTTTGATAAAACTCCTATCAGATGAACTCTCGCTTTTCCAGATTCAGTTTTTTCGATCAATGATTGGAATAGCCCTAATCATTGCGTACCAAAAAATTATCCACGAACCCGTAAGACTAACCACTGCTTATCCACTGTTAACTGTTTGTCGCGGTCTTATGTTCTTTTTCGGTTATTCGGCTTTCTTTTTTGCCCAATCGAAAATGCCTATTGCCACTGCTACAGTATTATTTATGATAAGTCCTATCTTCATAACCGTAACATCTATTTACTTTTTCAAGAGTCAGGTGGGCTATCGTCGCTGGTTATCAATTCTGGTTGGCTTTGTTGGTGTGGTTCTGATTTGTCAGCCGGAAACTGGGCAGTTCAATTTTTACTATTTGATTCCAATTTGTGTCGCACTAAGTTATGCATTTACTATAATCATTATAAAGAAGACCTCTGATAAAGATACGCTCAATCAGCAGATGCTATTGGTCTTTTTGATTATGGGCCTACTCAGTGGCATTACGGGATTGCTGTTTGGAGATGGCAGATTTGATACCGCTGCGAATTCTGAAATCGCATTTATCACTCGTAGCTGGCAATTTGTTGATATCAAGAGCATTTCCATTTTGGCCACGATTTCTGTGATCGGATCTGTTGGATTACTGATATTGATGGGTGCTTATCGGGTTGCTGATCCAGCTGTGATTAGTCCATACGAATATATCCTTGTAATCTGGATGATCCTATTGGGTTACCTAGTCTGGGGAGATGTGCCATCGTTCAATATGGCTATTGGAATAGTGCTGATCGTCGGTTCGGGCATCTATATATTTTATAGAGAGCGGATTAGAGGTGAGTCTGTCGCCAGTGAAGCAAGTTTGAGGTAGTTCAAAAGCTCGGATTCTGGCATTCTCGAGTCATGGGCTCATATCAGGCGATCTTAGAGGTCTTGTGGAGCCTGCACTGGTACTGACACCTCCTGAGGCGATCCGAAACAATCCCACGATTGGTCGGGCTGAGGCACTACAAGCGGAAAACAACAAATTATTGAAGAATGTGGTGAGTCAAACGCTTGGTAAGATCTCACACGCTTGTAGATGGTTCTGCCAAACAGGAATAAGATAACGGTATGAGAACGGCCATAGTCATCCTCCTTTATTCAAATTACAAGGGCAGAAAAATTTAGTTAGGGGGGGGTAAACAAGGGGTAAAAAACGGAAATGTCTACTAAAAAGCCAATGGTTGCAACGTTTTGAAGATTGTTACCTATAACATCCAGTTTGGTTGCGGGCGCGACGGCAAGGTGGACCTCGATCGCATTGTAGAAGCAGTGCATGGCGCGGATGTCATTGCGTTGCAGGAAGTGGAGCGCTCCTGGCCAAGGTCAGGGGACATGGACCAGGTTAAACTGATCGTTGAAAAGCTTCCGGGTTTCGATTTTGCCTATGGCCCCGGGGTAGATCAGGCGATAATGGGAAAGGTGGGCACGGAT
>JAKUUR010000065.1 GCA_022448455.1 Candidatus Thioglobus autotrophicus | reverse complement strand
TATAGGTTCAAATCAAAAAACATACCCATCACATCTTAGGTTTTTTATTATAACCAACCCAAGTGTTTAACATTTAACAACAAAACAAACCACTAGAAAAGAATATTATTTAATAGTTATATAATTAAAAGTTATGACGAAAACAACGAGAAACAGACTAGTAATTAAGATAAGTTTTTTCATTTAGTTCTCCTGGTTAATCTTGCGTGGAATTGGGGCTCAACATGTTTTTGTTACCAGCATCAACCCTGATGCCCATGCCATGCGTGATGATGTTAGATTGGGGTTACTCTCAATTTCTTGCATAAGGGCTAGCACTCTAGGTGCATGGCCCTCTGGCCAATTATCTTGGGGTAATAAGTCGTCTATGATGTAAATGCCTCCAATTGAGAGCATATTAAGCAACAACTCTAAATGTGAAAACTTACCTGGCCAAGCGTCCGCAAAAATAAAATCGTAATGCTGGCTTTCATTTTTTTCAAGCCATGTACCTCCATCTTCGCACACAAATTTAATACGTGGATCGTGACCGAGGTACTTTAGTGCAATACTCTGCGCTTCTGGGTCGTTATCCACAGAGGTAAGCGTGGATTTTTTATCCATCCCGCTGAGTATCCAGGCGGCAGATAATCCAGTGCCTGTGCCAAGCTCTAGAAATTTTCCATTTGGCTTAGATGCGGCCAGTGCTCTGAGTAATGATCCAGTTTTGGGTTCAGACGCCATATCAAAGCCCATTTTTTGGGTATCATTTATGATCAAATCAAGCGTTGCTGGATATTCGTAAATGCAATGGTCTTCCATGGTTCTCTTTGAGCTTTAATTAAGGATTGTTAACCTGACTCAATTTCCTTCGATTCAATAAGTCTTAAATATCTTATAACTTATATACTTTAGGTCATAACTTGGTATTATTACGTCGCTAAATTATTACAAAAGGGTTTAGCAAAAAGAAAGGCATTTTTCGGAATGCCTTTCGCTTTTTAGGGAGTTGTGAAGGAAAAGGTATGTTGGACAAACGTTGGACACAGATTACACAATTCCTTGAAACTGGTGGAGCTTATGGTTAAAAATTGGAACAAACTCCTATCTAAGTTTATTTTCCTTCATAAACATCTGCAGGGTAACTTATGAAGCAGTAAGTGGGACCGGTTTCAGTTTATTCGATGAATGACCTTTGTTTTATTCGGGTGGAATAACACTGTAATGCAGACTAATAACTTTCCATACACCATCAATTTTCTGCCAAACTTCACTCTCGAAACCTTTCTCTTCGTTGATATCTCCTTTCGGCGAGCGCGAACGATTTTCAATAAAGGAAGAAACAATGGCGGTATTACCTCCTGGTACTACCATCACTTGTACATCGGACACCGTATTTTTTTCAACACCGCCACCGGCTCCGACCATTGAGGTCTTCCAATAATCATAATAAGTCGACACTTCCCATCGGTTACCGTAAAAATACAACATCGCATCATCAGCATACATATTGAAATACCCTTCTACGTCATTGGTTTCATAAGCTTTATTAAAAGCTATAGTTGCATTTTTAACTTCTGTAGCCGCTGATGAATTATGGTTATCAGCGAATACTGAAAATGAAATGAACGTGGTGGCTAAAACAATCAGTATTTTTTTCATACAACTACCTCTCTTCTATAATTACCTTTCTAGCATAGCTGAAATGATTTTCCTTATGATTTCTTTTTTAGATAAATTTAGAAAAGACTATAGGCATTGGCTTTATAGGGTTTTAAATAACTAAAGTCTCTGGTGGAGCTTATGGTTCAAAATTGGAACCAACTCCTGTCTAAGTTTATTTTCCTTCATAAACATCTGCAGAGCAACTTATGAAGCAGTAAGTGGGACCGGTTTCAGTTTATTTGATGAATGACGTTTGTTTCATTCGGGTGGAATAACACTGTAATGCAGACTAATAACTTTCCATACACCATCAATTTTCTGCCAAACTTCACTCTCG
>JAKUUR010000064.1 GCA_022448455.1 Candidatus Thioglobus autotrophicus | reverse complement strand
TCAACAAATCCGATAATTGCGGAAGGTATTCCTGATGGGCTTAGTTTACTCAGCCAATTGGTTTCAGATACCGGATCAGGAAGTGCTCCATCCACCTGAATGTGAACTGATCCGACTAACTCGACGTCTACAGCTTCTGATACATCATTCTGAAAGTGCTGTGTCAGATAGTCCCTTTGAATCGGTGTTGGATCACCAAATGGTTTCGGAACTCCGAGTTGTTTAAGCCATACATAATCCAGAGCCTGCAAGTCCCAAAGGTGGTGATGCGCATCTAATAGCTTCGTCGACATCTTCTTATACGCATAAGACAAGTTGTTTCTCCTTTTCTTATTTATTATTTAGGTTCCTAAGTTATATAATAATTCTGCATACCTATGCAATGGTAAATTATTTTCTTTTCAAAATCCAGTGTTAGTGATTATAATTACAGACATTTATTAATTAGATTAAACAATCTTTACAACTTAACCCAGTACATCGTTGTTGTATCTATGTTTACAATAAAGATCCTTAAAAAACTTGAGCTCACAGCAATATTGATTTGAATAGGATGAGGCAATTTTAGAATAAACATGAAGAAAAAAGTTAAAATAACTTCTATCGAAGTTGCTAATCTGGCAGGTGTTTCCCAATCAACAGTTTCCCGTGCATTCACAACAGAAAGCCCGGTAGCGAAAAAAACCAGAGAAAAGGTTATAAGCATTGCGAAACGCATTGGTTATCAGCCAAATGCCATGGCACGCAGCCTGATAACCCGGAAGTCAAACATGGTGGGCATTGTCATTTCAAACGTCACTTCAAACCCTTTTTATCCTGAAGTACTGGATCTTTTGAGCAGGAAATTTCAGGAGAATGGTCAAAAGGTGATGCTGTTTGTAGTCCACAGAGATCAGAGCCTTGATGACATTCTTCCTCAGTTGCTTGAATATCAGGTAGACGGTATTTTAATCACTGCTGTAACATTGAGTTCAGCAATGGCTTTTGAGTGCGAGCGCTGGGGAACCCCTGTAACCCTTTTTAACAGATATGTCCCGGGTTCAAACGCAAGTTGGTTCTGCTGTGATAATATTGCCGGTGGAAGAACTGTTGGTCAACTGTTCATAGACTCTGAACTTAAACGGCCGGCATATATCGCGGGAAGTGAGAATACTTCTACGAGCATTGACAGAGAAAAAGGGTTTATGGAAATTATGAATGAAAATGGCATAAAGACACTCAGGGAAGTTGGTAATTACAACTACAATGATGCCTATGCAGCTGCTATTCAATTGGTTGATAGACCAAATCCGGTAGACTCAATATTCTGCTCTAACGACATAATGGCATTTGGTGCGCTTGATGCCATTAGAAGCGGTATGGACTTGAAAGTTCCAGAAGATGTGTCGATCATCGGTTTTGACGATATCCCTATGGCCTCATGGCCCAGTTTCAACCTGACCACAGTTCGCCAACCTGTCCGACGTATGGTTGATGCTTCTGTCGAGGATCTTATCTCACGAATAAAAACACCGGAAAAACCTCCCAATCAAAAGGTAATCATGGGTGAAATGATTGTCCGGGGGTCATCAAGGATTCCTAGTGAAGTTTCAATGAGTTAGAAAATTTCTTGAACTGACGGCGGAAGATACCGTTAACGTCTGTGTATTCAAGGATGATTTAATAAATCCTTTTTCTCTGAATTCATTACCAATCCAAATTTTATTTTTAAACACGAGCATGCCCACTAAGTATAGAAATTTTAACACAAGAGCTATCCATGCCGGACAGGTACCGGACCCTCTAACAGGAGCTATCATTGCTCCAGTATACACCGCATCAACTTATGTGCAGGAGGGTATTGGTAAGAATAAGGGCTTTGTCTATTCGAGAACTGCTAATCCGACCCGTCTGACTCTGGAGGCGTGCCTTGCAGATATAGAGGGAGCTCAAGCGGCGTTTGCTTTCCCATCTGGTCTAGCAGCAGCAGCTACTGTCCTTGAATTAATGGATGCAGGCTCACATCTTGTAGTGCACGATGATCTTTATGGTGGAATATACCGTCTCTTTGCAGATGTGAGAAGAAGATCCAGCGGCCATCAAGTAAGTTTTGTCGATTTTTCTGATTTGGATTCAGTACGTAAGTCGATTAAAGAAGAAACCAAGATGCT
>JAKUUR010000063.1 GCA_022448455.1 Candidatus Thioglobus autotrophicus | reverse complement strand
ACATTCAGCCATGATTGAGTATCAAATTGTTCGGGACAATCTTCCAAGACTGACTGCCATTTATTCTTTTTCTCTTCATTAATTAGAAAAGGTTTGTAATCATCTATGACGCCTTCAGTCTTGAACCAAAAATCATTCCACTTTAATCCAATAACAGATTCATCATGGTCAAAATCCCTGACTTTTGCTACTTGCCATAGGTTGAAGTCCTTAACATTTGTTTTTATTAAAAGCATGCACCATTCAATCCAGTTCTTTAGTTGGGAAGCACCTGACATTCTATCGATATCCAACCCCATTTCATTGCCACCTTTATTAAAGTGGTGAACGGCTAAAACGGATACGCCATGTCTTTCCTTAAACTCTGTAAGTGCATTGGTTACTTTTTGTATTTGACCTGCCCTTGAAAAATCATCACATGACGTTGAGTTATACAGGCTGTCAAAAATGATGAGTTCGGGTCTAAAATATTGATATGCCTCATGCACCATGCCCCATACGTCCATAACTGAACCGCCCTTCGCAATAGCATTAAAATATTCATCACCTGACCAGTTCATGTTTCTCATAATATTTTTGTATCGGCGGTGAACTCCATATTCTCCAATCTCCGTATCAACATATAGTACATTTGTTCGCTTGGGGATTATTTTATTTCCGCAAAATTCTTTTTCTCCATTGGCTAAAGACATTCCCAGTTGCATAGCATACATGGATTTCTTTGAGCCAGTAGTACCCGCAATTACAGAATTGAATCGCTTAGGTAATACTCCCTTAATTAGCCACTCTGTAGGAGGTGGCGTTGTTGCTGATGCTCTTTTTCCTGTTAACACGGTAAATGCTCCTATTGTAGTTGGTAATTCAAGTTTGAACTCCGTTGCGTTAACAACGGCTTTGTCTAATTCATCATAGTGGTAGTCTTGCTTTTCCCAAGTCTTCACCCACTCATCCCATATGTCATATCCTGTGGGTAAAGATTTATCCCATTGGATGATAAAAACTTTGATATGCGGTGCTTCCTTTTTGATTCGTTCAGCAAGTTTCTTTGCACCGTCTCTGCCCGAATCATCATTATCGTATGCTATATAGATTATATCAAAAACATAGAGGCGTGATATGTCTACTGGAATACTGCCCGCACCCCCAGAGAATGAGATACCATTGAAAGGGGAGACGAGTGCATCTTTCTCGCCTTCAAAGATATATAGAGGTTTCTCGGCAGGGTAGTCTGCCAACCTTTCTTCCATGAAGATTTTACAAGAACCGTCTCCTTCCCAGTATGGTGCTTCACCGTTCTTGCCTTTGTGATGCTTTATTCCATTGGGATAGTGGAAGGTCATCCTGCCTGAATCATCCATTCCAAGATGCTCACCCGAATCTAATTTGTCTTTTATATCGTCAGGTAATTGAGATATGTACCTTGCCTGCTTTTCTTTAATAGCAGACACCTTATCAACATCCATTTCAGGGGGGTTAATCGCCTTGTTATGACCGTTTTTCACCACAGGCGAGTAATCACTCAAATATTGTTGGGGGTTGTTAAAACAGAGTATTTTTGCAAGGGTGTAGGCGTTCCCGCTTTCGCCACATCCAAAGCATTTCCATCGGCTTGTTTCGCAACAACAAGAAAACGATGGATTGCGGTCATTGTGGGATGGAAGTGGGCATAACCCAATGCCTTGACTTCCTTTCCATTTGAGACGTTCAACACCGACATCGTGCTCAAAGAAAGTGGTGTAATCCATGGCATCATCCTTTGAGCCATTTGTCTACATCAGTCCTACGAAATAACTTCTTACCATCTTCCTTGAATGGCTTAAGTGTACCTTTCATTACACCACGCCTTACTGTTATTTCGGACAAACTTGAATATTCTGCGACATCCTTTACAGTCATTAATTTTGGTGTGGTGTTTTTGGACTTAACGATTAAATATTCAAGCCTATCAAGCCTTTCTATAATTGGTAGTAACATATCTGTAACTTGTAACATTTGGAAACTCCATATTTGTTTTGTACCAAAGGAGGGAATGTTATAGTTACAATGGTTTTAAGAGAGAAGATTAGGTATCACTTACAATAACATTGGTTATCTTATTTGATAGAGTTTGTGGCATAATTATTAAACATTTCATGACATACTGACACCCAAATATATATGGTATAGTTCTTGTCGTCTATATTTGTTCTCGCCAACCATGCGATTTATCGCATTTTCATTTGTCATCCT
>JAKUUR010000062.1 GCA_022448455.1 Candidatus Thioglobus autotrophicus | reverse complement strand
ACCGAAGTCAAAACAACATACTTCAATTTCATAAATGCAACGGTCTGTGCAGTATGATAGGGTACAATTGGATCCAGCCAACCGTGTGGATTGCCTGTATCGACAGCACAAAACTTGCAAGCTCTGGTGCAGATGTCCCCTAAAACCATTAACGTGGCTGTCTTGTGGCTCCAACACTCTGCAAGATTTGGGCATTTGGATTCCTCACAAACTGTGTTTAAACCACGTGACTTCACTTGGTGAAGCAACTCACGGTAATTCTCGCCTGACGGGAGTGAAACTTTTAACCATTTTGGTTTTCTTTGACTATGTATGGGTGGAATGTTCAAGGACTGCTTAACCCCGTCCTTGATTGCAACAACACCGTGTTGATTTTTATACTTTAGTCCACTGCCGGTCTGGATTTTTCTCATTTGCCTTGACTTATTATAGCTTTCGTCTTTTCCATTATAATGATTGATAGTATATAAAAAATTCTATTAGTGAATGGTGAATAAAACATGAATTACTTACATACAATGGTAAGAGTAAAGGATTTAGAAGAGTCTTTGGAGTTTTATTGCGACCATCTAGGACTTGTCGTTTTAAAAAGAATGGAGAACGAAGCCGGTCGTTACACTCTGGTATTTTTGGGCACATCGGAGAACAGTGAAGGCATGGTAGAGCTTACTTACAATTGGGATCCAGAAGTCTACACAGAAGGAAGAAATTTTGGTCATCTAGCTTTTCAAGTGGAGGATATCTATGCCATGTGTCAGAAACTTATGGATGCTGGAATCACCTTAAACCGTCCCCCACGAGATGGCCATATGGCCTTTGTTCGATCCCCAGACAATATTTCTATAGAACTCCTTCAAGCGGGTAGTCCCTTGTCTATCCAAGAACCATGGGCCTCAATGGCAAATCATGGACATTGGTAATGCACAACCACTTGTTGGCTAGGGCTCTTTATCTGTGAAAGCAATGCATAAGTTTTTATCGCTATAGAGTCATGAAAAAAGCAACCTTACATGGGAAAATAGAATTATGAATATCGATACCCCACTCAGAGAACTTGGGCCTGTAGATATTGCTGATTTGCGTGAGGTGGTCTTGGCTCAAGAGGATGTTGCTTGGGATGAAGACCAATACCGACAAGACGAATACGAGGTACATGTAGCAACCAAATCGATCGTAATGATCTTTGTCGAAACCAAAGGGTGGCCAGATATAGAAGTGACCCAGGAAGCGGGGTGGAATCGCCTTGCTGACGTTGCACTGCCCTTAATGAACGACATTATTAAGCGCCACTACTCACCCGGGGGAACAGTAATCAGAGCGATGGCTGCCAAGCTTCTTGCGGGAAAGAATATTACCCCGCATTGGGATAAGCACCCATCCTTTCATTGCGGACATCGCATTCATGTGCCGCTCACGACCAATCCTCGCGTGAGATTCAATATCGGTGGAAAACCCTACCGATTTAAAGTCGGCGAAGCGTATGAAATTAATAATCAAAAAACACATTCAGTAATCAATAAAGGGACCGAAGATCGTATTACTTTTATTTTTGATTATGTGCCGCTCGGAGAAATTGAGAAGTTACCTGCAGCGGTCTGATCGGAAACTGTTGAAAACGCCTGTTGACACTAAATTTCTAGTTTGCGTTTTTTTTGTTGAGACCTGATTTCCTGATAGCCACTGGGATATTTGTTAGCTTTTCTGAGGCAATAATATGTGCGCCGGCTATTGCTGGCATTTTTGATAGTTCCTGCAACTGTCCTGCACAGATTTCGATTCCTTCTTTTTCGGGATCTTTTGCATTGCTTAAACGTGTAATGATGTCATTGGGAATGATGACATTGGGTCTGTTTTTAATCACCCACTGTGCATCTTCTGCCGAGCATAAGAGTACAATTCCTGCCACTACATGACAGCGCCATAAAAGCTTGGTTTCTCCCAGGCGCTTCATATAAGTACGCAGTAAATCCATATCCAAGCAGGTATGTGTAAAGACAAACTGGGCACCTGCATCCACTTTTTCGGTTATGTTTTTTGCCGGCCAACCTGGTTTTGGTGCGTGAGCAGTCACCACACCACCAATAAAAAAATTTCCTTCAGATGCAATGTTTTCATCTTTTCTCATGATGTCGGCAATCCGAATGAGTTCGGTTGCATTGACATCCATGATGGCTTTTGGCCTGGGTTGAAAATCATCTGGCACCCGATCTCCACGCACCAGAGATATACTGGTGATACCTAATGCTGAGCAGCCGAGTAAATCACTTAAGAGTGAA
>JAKUUR010000061.1 GCA_022448455.1 Candidatus Thioglobus autotrophicus | reverse complement strand
TTTCCCTTGATTAAAGAAAACAAGATTTGGTCAGGGCGAACAGAATGGTCAGGTGGCATGTGGTTTGAAACAAAAAACCAAGATGATGTTGATAAAGTTATTGATGGAATAAACATGAAAAACGTACCGTCAATCTGGCTAACCAAAATTGACCATGGGCGGCGTCATCAGCCCTTAAAACTAATGACAATGGAAGAAAACCTAAGGTTTAATAAGAAATTGAAAGAAAAAGACTCATATGACCACTACGATAACTACGACGTACTCGAAGTATCATTTACCGAGACTAAACCAAGTGATTATTGTGGCGTAATGGGTGTTCCAATTAGTTTTCTTGACAAGTATTCCCCTGAGCAGTTTGAGATAGTTGGCATGTGTGAAAATGAAGATTTATATAAATTAAAAACAAAAGTATATACAACAGCAGAGTGTAAGTATGCATACTTTGAAAAGTTTGGCAAAAAGGGAACTTATGATTTAAATGCAAGTGGGGTGGTAGTTCGTAATGGGCTGCGAGAAAAAGTATATCAAAGAGTGCTTATCAAACATAAGAAAGAAACCTTATGAAGACAATATTAAAAACCCATATCACTGTCCAAGATATTTGTGAAGGCTTTGTCTATAACGAACTTGAAGGTAAGGGATTGTTTGGCTTGTCTGGCAAACTGACTATTCAGCCAGAGTATCAGCGTAATTACATATACGCAGACGGGAAAAAAGATGTGGCTGTCATCGAATCTATTCTCAAAGGCTATCCGCTTGGATTGATTTATTTTGTTAAAGCGAATGACGATAAGCTGGAAGTTTTGGACGGTCAACAACGCATCACCAGTTTCGGATGATATATAACGAATAAATTTGCAGTTAAAGATGAAAACGGCATGGAGCAGTATTTTGATGGTATTGCAGCCGATAAACGCTCAAAGATTTTGGAAGCGGAACTAACCATTTACGAATGTGAAGGCGAGGAAAGCGAAATAAAGGAATGGTTCAAAACCATCAATATAGCGGGCGTACCACTCAGCCCCCAGGAATTAAACAATGCCATTTTTTCTGGGCCGTTTGTTACATTGGCAAAAGAAGAGTTTAGTAACAGTCAAAACGCAAACGTTCAGAAATGGAGTGCCTATATAAAGGGCAGTGTCAATAGACAACACTTTTTAGAGCGGGCCCTTGACTGGGTTAGCAAGGGCAACATTACCGACTATATGAGTAGCCACCGAAAAAATACGAATATGAATGAGTTAAAAAACTATTTCAATAGCGTAATCGATTGGGTTTCTACAACATTTACTGATGTAGAAAATGAGATGTGCGGTCTTGAATGGGGTCGCCTGTATGAAGAGTATCACAAAAAAGGGTACGACTCTAAAAAGGTGTCAGACAGGGTTCAAAAACTCTATGGTGATCCATATATCAAAAACCGAAAGGGTGTTTTTGAATTTGTCCTTGGTGGGTTAGTCGATACGAAACTGCTTAATGTCCGAGTTTTTGATGAGGCAACTAAAAAATCTATTTACAAAATCCAGACCGATAACGCTAAAACCAAGAGTGCATCAAACTGCCCACATTGTGCAATTGGGCACGATGCCAACAAGGCGAAAATTTGGACTATTAATGAGATGGATGCTGACCATGTAACAGCTTGGAGTAAAGGCGGCGCAACACAGGCTAAGAATTGTCAGATGTTGTGTAAGACACACAATCGTGTAAAAGGGAATCGGTAATGGGTTGCTTTAATAAATATCACCAGAGCATCTATCAGACATTCAGCTTCGCCACCCGTCGGTAAACTCTGCGACATTAGTTTTAATCTTCCGAGAAAAACTTATGACACCTGATGAAAAGATTTCAGCATTGAATTTGGTTCTTCCTGAGCCAATTATACTTCCTCCAAATGTTAATTTAAATTTTTCCTGGATTCGTGTTCGAGGCGACAGAGCATACATTTCGGGTCATGTAGCTTTAAATGCGGACGGTTCTATCTCCGAAATTGTCGGAAAAGTTGGCGCAGAAGTTTCAATAGAACAAGGATATCAAGCAGCTCGGCTTACTGGACTTGCAATGTTGAGTAACCTTAAACTTGAGCTTGGTTCACTTGACCGAATTACCGCGTGGCTGCGCGTATTTGGCATGATCAATGTGGCACCGGGTTTCGTGCAAACACCGCAGGTGATAAATGGATGCTCGGACTTGATAATCGATGTATTCGGCGAAGAATGTGGAGACCATTGTCGATCCGCCGTGGGTTTAGCAGAGTTGCCTTTTGGTACGCCGGTTGAGATTGAGGCAGAAGTTGAAATATCGG
>JAKUUR010000060.1 GCA_022448455.1 Candidatus Thioglobus autotrophicus | reverse complement strand
CAAAGGTGACACAGGCAAGGTGTGGGTCTTTCTCTCAGACGGGGAATGCCAGGAAGGCCAAACATGGGAGGCCATCATGTCCATGGCATTTCACAAAATCAATAACATCAAAATTGTGGTGGATGTGAATGGACAGCAGGTTGATGGGAGAACGGCTGATGTAATGAATATAGAGCCATTGTTTGACAAGTTCTCTTCATTTGGAGCATGTACAAAACAAGTAGACGGACATAACCTTCCAGCATTGCGTAAAGCTCTTGAAACATCTCACGATGATAGACCGCTTGTTGTGCTTGCTCACACCTTACCTTATAAGGGCATGGAGATACTTAAGGAGCGCTATCCTCATCTTCACTATGTGCGATTTAAAGATAAACTCGAGAGAGATAGCTACAAGCGACAGTTAACCCGATTGGTATCATAGAGATTAGAAGATGGAACTTATCAAACGCGTCCATGCAAATAATATAGTCAAATGGGGTAAAACTCACAGTGATGTTATTGTTCTTTCCGGTGATCTAACAAGTTCCTGCGAGGTAGATGGATTTCGTGACGCTTTTCCAGATCGTTTTTTGTCAATGGGATTGATGGAGCAAAATATGATGGGTTTTTCAGCCGGATTAGCCCGTGAAGGTTTTACACCGATGGTTCATACTTTCGCTGTTTTTATGTATAGACGTTCACTTGATCAAATCGAGATGTCTATTGCCTATCCAAATCTCCCGGTGAAGATTTTCGGTTTTTTACCCGGTGTGACAACACCTGGCGGAGCCAGCCATCAGGCAATCAACGATATCGCTGTTATGCGTTCTCTGCCCAACATGACAGTCATTGAGACTGCGGATGCAACAGATGTAGAAAGTGTGCTTGAATTATCAAACGCAGTCGATGGTCCTGTCTATATAAGAATGGTAAGAGGTCAGATACCACGACTTTTTCCCGCTAAGGATAAAACAATACTAGGCAAAGCGCGCATCTTGTCACTTGGGTCTGATATCACATTATTAACAAGCGGCATCTGTACAGAGGAAAGTCTGCGTGTAACTGACATACTCAAGGATCGTGGTATTGGTGTTCAACATCTTCATGTTACAACACTTAAACCTTTCGATGATCATAGAGTTAGCGAGGCTTTGGCTAAGGCAAGGTATGGAATTATAACGATGGAAAATCATACCTCAATAGGCGGACTAGGTTCTTGCGTCGCAGAGATGATTGCAAAATTTGGTATAGCTACGAAACTTATAAAAGTTGCTATTAATGACACTTATCTTCAGGGCGCCAGCCGTACTTTTTTGATGGAACGTTACGGTATTGATGTTAAAGCACTTTTACGTGCTATCGAATCTCTTCTTGGCGAAAAAGTTGATATTTCAGATGCAGATCTGACAACATCCAGACTGGATAGTTTTTTTAATGAGAATCAGCAGGAAGCATTATAAAGATGCTGATCAGTTTATTTATTTGGAAGTGAAATTAATAAACCACAATAATTTATGTATCCATATAGGTGTTTATCAGCCCTTATATTCATTGAAATTCAGTAACACTTGGATAAGTGACAAGGAGAGTTAATCTAATGTAGATATAAGGTAATTGCAGTATATGGCATTCAGTATTATAGTGTTTTACCGGATTCCAAATAAATGGGTTAAAGAAGATCCTGAAGGGGGCTTTTGGGGGTGCTATTAATATTTTATTCTTTATTATCATTTAGTAATAATAGTATTTCAACTCCTATACGTCTCCGCCAAACTTCTTTAATGAAAAAGTGTTTTTAGAAATTTACTTAAGGGAACCTCTAATTACCAGAGTTCAGTCAATTTCATGTAGAAACCAGATTTCAATCAATTTTTGTCTGGTTTTGCGATGAAGTTATGAGTGTTTTTTTTGAGGATTATGAATTTTGTTTTCGAATATATCGATATTCAATTTCAAGATTGAGTGAAACGGTGTATTTTGTTGGTGCCACAAAAGTTTTGTTGTATTTTCTTAATAAAACAATCATTTAACAATGATTTCATGCTTTATTTAACCTCATCAGTTGTTCAAATCTGAATAGGTTGTAGGTAAGATTTACAAAACCAATTGTAGTAGCAATTCTCTGCTGTCCAATTTGTCTCAAATGTAGAGCATCATTCATTGAGTTTGTCATAAAACCAAATATATGTTCAACTCTACCTCTGATTTTGGATTTACCAGCATTGTTTTTTTCCTGATTTTCTGAGAGTGGTTTATTGCGATATGCTTTTTCGTGTATTTCTGAGGTACATTTGATTTCTTTTAAGTGTGTTTCAATATGCTCTGAACGATAGGCACTGTCTTCTGCAT
>JAKUUR010000006.1 GCA_022448455.1 Candidatus Thioglobus autotrophicus | reverse complement strand
TAAAGCTAACTAGCAATTCCTATTAGTAAGCAATAGTATAGTCTTTGGATTTGAAATTTTGAATTGACAACAAACTCAAAGTGTAGTCTTTCTGCATTTCAGCTATGATTCTAGCAAGTTCAGCATCTAGTTCAGGGTCATTATTGCCCAAATCAGTCGCTAATGAAAGAGGCTCATGGAAAGCCGGATCTCCCAAGAAACGAACTGGATAACCTGCATCTATTAATCCTTCTATCATTGGTACTGAATCAATAAAACCATCATTTCGAACACCTGCACCTAAACGAGTGTCATCCGCACACATTGAACCATCCTTCAAAGAGGTAATTGTGCCCGGTGTAACTTTATAAGTAAACGCTGGAGCACCAAGCATATCTAGGTCGCCCTGAAGATACATCTCCCAAGTTGACGCTGCAGTGGTACAGATAGTTTTCCCATTCAGTCCAGCTAATGTTGTCACAGGTGAATCAGTGTGAACAGCGAAACTTGCCGGTGTGTAGTAGTAAGTTGCTGGAAAGTTCAATACTTCAGAACGGCTTGCAGTTGGCGTCATAGAGCCAACAGAAACGTCCCAACGCATATTCCAGTTTCCTGCAGTGATAACATCCCAATCAGGGGTTATAAAGCGAGCTTCAACACCCATACGTTTTGCTATTTCTCTACCCACTTCGACATCAAATCCTTGCATCACGCCGTCATCGTCAATGTACGAGAATGGTGCCCAGTTTGCATCCGTGGCAATCATTAGTTCATTGTTTGCTTTAATGTAATCATAAACAACGCCAGCTTTGGCTGACATGTTCATTGACAATAAGGCAGCTGCAAGAACTATAGTTACCTTTTTAAGGCCAAACTTAATATTCATTTACTTCTCCTTTTTATTCATGAGAGTATTATTGTACACACCTTTGAGGAATGATTAGTTAGATTATTTGTGTCAAAGTTTCTAAAACATTAACTTAAAATTCTTAAACTTAATCCTCAAAAATGCCCGTAGACAGGTATCGATCCCCTCGATCACAAATCACAGTGACAATTACAGCATTGTTGATTTTTTGTGAAAGTTTAATGGCACAGGCGACCGCTCCTCCAGAGGAAACACCTGCAAAAATACCCTCTTGGGTTGCCAAATCTCTGGTTGTTTGTTCTGCGCTATTTTGAGAAACATCCATTATTGTATCGACTCTGGAAGCCTCAAAAATACGAGGAAGATATTCCTCAGGCCAGCGACGGATACCTGATATGTGAGAATCAGCGTCAGGCTGAATACCTACAATCTGAATAGCTGAGTTTTTCTCTTTTAAGTACTTAGAGACTCCCATAATAGTGCCAGTAGTTCCCATTGCACTGACAAAGTGAGTGATTTCGCCATTAGTGTCCTGCCAAATTTCTTTTGCGGTGGTTTTGAAATGGGCTCTCGGGTTGTCTTGATTAGAAAATTGGTTAAGTTGGGTGCCTTTTTTATCTGCACTCATTTGGCTAGCAAGATCACGCGCTCCTTCCATTCCTTGCTCTTCAGAAACGAGAATTAAATCAGCACCATAGGCGGTCATCGCATCTTTTCTTTCTTGGGAGAGGTTTTCTGGCATAACTAGGAGCAGCTTGTAGCCTCTAATTGCGGAAACCATTGCCAGTGCAATACCTGTATTGCCACTGGTCGCCTCTATCAGCGTATCTCCAGGACTAATCTCACCCCTTTGCTCGGCTTCAATAATCATATTGAGAGCGGCACGGTCTTTGACCGAACCCGCAGGATTATTACCCTCAAGTTTGGCAAGAATAATATTGGACGGATTTGGATTCAGCCTTTGAAGGCGCACTAATGGAGTATCACCTACACATTGATCAATGGTTTTGTAATGCTGGTTACTCATATATTGATAGCTCTAGTTTAATAATTGATTACTTAGAGCCTCTACTAGAACTACATTTGGTCTAATATGGCCTTTTTAACTTCCTCCAGAGTTGGATTAACATTAATCATTGCACTTTGATCGCACTGAGCAATAGCACTATCGGGGTCTTTGAGACCGTGACCTGTAAGCGTGCATACAACACTGGAGCCTTCAGGTATTTTACCCAATTTAATATCTCTCATAGCTCCAGCAACAGAAGTCGCCGAAGCGGGTTCACAGAAAACACCTTCCTTCTCAGTCAACATTTTTTGAGCAGCCAATATTTCCTTATCTGCAAAGGCATCGAACCAACCATTAGACTCTTTGCTCAGTTTGAGAGCCTGGTCCCAACTCTGTGGGTTACCAATTCTAATAGCAGTGGCAATCGTCTCAGGATTGTCAACCCTTGAACCTTTTATAAATGGTGCTGCACCTTCAGCTTGATAGCCAAGCATTGTTGGGGTTGAGTCTGATTTACCAATCTCATGATACTCAGTATAACCCATCCAGTGTGCGGTAATATTTCCCGCATTACCAACCGGCAAGCAGTGATAGTCAGGCGCAGAACCTAATTCTTCAATGATCTCAAATGCGGCAGTTTTTTGACCCTGAAGACGAAACGGATTAATTGAATTCACTATAGTAACTGGTGCATGATCGGAGATCTCTTTGACGATCTGCATACCGTCATCAAAGTTACCTTTAATTTGAATAATAATAGAGCCATGAATCATCGCTTGTGCCAATTTTCCGAGTGCAATCTTGCCCTCAGGAATAACAACAAATGCTTTGATGCCTGCTCGAGCTGCATAGGCAGCAGCAGCAGCTGATGTGTTGCCTGTGGAAGCACAAATAATCGCTTCAGAACCACCTTCTACAGCTTTTGTGACCGCCATCGTCATGCCACGATCTTTAAATGAACCTGTAGGGTTTAGTCCTTCATATTTCACGTATAGATCAACTTCTTTGCCTAATTCTTTTGGAATGTTTTCTAGCTTAATGAGTGGCGTATTGCCTTCGCCTAGGCTGATGATACTAGTGCTATCACTGACGGGGAGTCTGTCTCGATATTTTTCAATTAGACCTTTGTATCTCATATTAATGTTTTTTATCTAGTCAAGTGATTCAACGTGAATAATTTGCAAATCTTGTTGATTAAAGTCGCTAGCTTCTATGGCTGCTTTAATGCCCATAATGTCATTAGTGTTAACTTTGTTGGTGATGATGACAATGTGGGCGTTTTTGTTTTCATCTATTTGTTTTTGAATGAGTGCCTCGATGCTTACATTATATTGATGAAAAATTCCAGTGATTTTAGCTAATACACCCTTCATATCGCTAACAAGGAGTCGCAAATAAAATTCGCTGTCTATTGATTCAGTGTCAATGACAGTGAGCTTTTCTTGTGATTTCCAGCCCAAGATATGATTACTGGTTTGATTGTTGATAATGTCTATAAGGTCTGCAATAACAGACGAGGCTGTTGCTTCTTCACCTGCACCTACGCCATAGTAGAGACTTGTTCCTAAAGCGTCACCTTTAACGACAATGGCATTCATCACACCATTGACATTGGCGATAAGTTGTTCGTTTGAAATCAAGGTAGGGTGGACCCGTAATTCGATGCCATTACCAACTCTCTTGGCAATGCCTAGGTGTTTAATCGTATAACCTAATTCATCGGCATATTTCATATCCTCAGTGGTTATGTTACTGATGCCTTTAGTAAAAACTTTATCGAATTGAAGTTCAGTACCAAAGGCAATTGCTGCAAGTATAGCTAATTTGTGCGCAGCATCGATACCTTCAACATCATAGGTTGGGTCTTTTTCAGCATAGCCTAGTGCTTGAGCCTCCTTAAGAACATCATCAAAATCTCTGCCCTTCTCTTTCATTTCAGTAAGGATAAAGTTTACTGTTCCGTTAATGATGCATGCAAGTGATTCAATTTTATTGGCGCTAAGTCCTTGTTCTAATGATTTAATGATTGGAATTCCACCTGCGACAGAGGCTTCAAACAAAAGCCGAACTTTGTTTTTATTGGCGAGTTGGATTAGCTCATTACCGTGTTTGGCAATAAGCGCCTTATTAGCGGTAATGACATGTTTGCCATTCTTAATAGCCGTCTCCACCAATTTCTTGGTCAGACCAGTGCCACCGATAAGCTCTAAAACTACATCGATTTCAGGGTGATTGACTACCTCGAATGGGTCTTCGGTAAGCTTGATATTTGAGGTATCACAAATACGATCTTGCTTGATGTCTCTAACACCAGCCAAAATAACCTGAATGTTGACGCCTGTGCGGCGCTGTATCGATGCGCTATTTTTTTTCAATACATTGACAACACCACCACCAACAGTGCCAAGACCGAGAATTCCAACTTTCATCTGCTTGTTTTAATAAATTCAAAAACAGCATTATACCAAGCAGTGAAAAGGCTCACTATCAATCATGTTTAAAAATGTTGTTAGAGCTTGTTGAGTTGTATTAACTGTCAAAGTAGTAATTTTGCTAGCTTAGACCACCCATACAGATATATTTTAGTTCAAGGAAGTCTTCGATTCCGTAGTGAGAACCTTCACGACCTAGGCCAGACTCTTTAACCCCACCGAAGGGGGCAACTTCATTGGAAATAAGACCCTCGTTGACGCCAACCATTCCATACTCTAATGCCTCTGAAACACGCCAAATCCGATTTACGTCGCTTGTGTAAAAGTAAGATGCTAGACCAAACTCGGTGTCATTGGCCATCTCAATTGCCTGTTTTTCGGTTGAAAACTTGAAAACAGGTGCTAGGGGTCCGAAGGTTTCTTCAGATGCAACCTTCATTGAAGTGGTTACATTGCCAATAACGGTTGGTTCGAACATCGTACCGCCACTCGAGTGTGGTTTACCTCCAGTGACAATGACTGCACCCTTATCAACAGCATCAGAGATGTGATCTTGGACTTTTTTGAGCGCATTTTCATTGATTAAAGGGCCTTGATTAATTCCTTCCATCATGCCGTTTCCAACCTTAAGTGTTTTAACCGCTTCAGCTAACTTAGCTACAAATTTATCGTAAATACCCTCCTGCACTAGGATGCGATTACTGCAAACACATGTTTGTCCACTGTTGCGAAACTTCGATGTCATTGCACCTGCTACAGCAGAATCTAAATCTGCATCATCAAAAACAATAAATGGGGCATTACCCCCTAACTCCATAGAGACCTTCTTCATTGTGTCTGCACAATTACGAGTCAGAATCTTACCTACTTCTGTAGAGCCAGTGAAAGAGAGTTTTCGTACAATCGGACTGTCAGTAAGTGCAGTACCAATTTCACTTGCATTAGTTCCCACGACTACATTAAGAACACCTTTTGGAATGCCTGCCTGGTCTGCAAGTTCTGCTAATGCCAAAGCTGAGAGCGGGGTTTCAGCGGCAGGCTTAATTACCACTGGGCAGCCAGCAGCGAGTGCTGGTGCACATTTTCTTGTAATCATGGCAATCGGGAAATTCCATGGCGTAATCGCGGCAACCACACCTATGGGTTGCTTGATAACTAGGATTCTGCGGTCATTTGCAGGAGTAGGGATGATATCTCCATAGGTTCTTTTCCCTTCCTCAGCAAACCACTCAATAAATGAAGCACCGTAGCCGACTTCACCTCTAGCTTCTGCTAATGGCTTGCCTTGCTCCGACGTCATCAAAATAGCCAAGTCTTCTTGGTTCTTCATAACCAGCTCAAACCATTTTTTTAAAATACCAGCTCTTTCTTTAGCAGTCATACTTCGCCAACTTGGCCAAGCCTGGTTGGCGGCATCAATTGCCATATTTGTTTCTTTTGCGCCCATATTTGGAAGTGTACATATAACTTCTTTGGTGTAAGTGTTCTTCACTTCAAATCTGTTGTCGGAGTCAAACCCCAGCCATTGACCGTTGATATATCCAGCGGTTTTTAAGAGCTCAGTATTATTCAGCATATGTTTGTCCAAAATGTTCAGTTAATGTTTTCGAAGTCGCAAATTATAATACCCTTAATTATAATTTTATGATATTTAACTTTGTTAGCTTTGAGCTAGTTGTTGTTTTTGTCTTTTACCTATTAGTGAAGCAGTTATCACACCAACTGTTACCAAGCCTACTAAGATTGTAGAAACGGCATTAATTTCAGGTGTAACACCAAGCCTTACCATTGAATAAATCTTCATTGGTAGGGTTGTTGAACCTGGACCGGAAGTGAAGCTCGCTATGACAAGGTCGTCAAGTGACATGGTGAATGATAATAGCCAACCCGACACAATTGCCGGCAAAATGATTGGGAATGTGATTAACAAAAAAGTACGAAAAGGTGTGCAACCTAAATCGAGCGCCGCTTCATTAATGCTGTCGTCATAACTAGACATTCTTGATTGAATGATCACTGAGACATAGCACATTGAGAAGGTGATATGAGCGATTGTCACAGTAAGCATACCTCTGTCAATTGCCAGAGTCACAAACATAAGCAAGGTAGATAAGCCAAGAATAACTTCGGGCATTACCATTGGGGCGTATATCATTCCGGAAAAAAGTGTCCTACCCCTGAAATTACCAAAACGTGTCATCACAAGTCCAGCAATAGTGCCCAACAATGTTGCCACAGTAGAAGAAATAAAAGCAACTCTGATGGTAACCCAAGCGGCATCTTTGATACCTTGGTTATGCATCAGTTCAACATACCATTTTGTTGAAAATCCACCCCAAACAGTGACCAATCTAGATTCGTTAAAACTAAACAAAATCAAGAGAATAATCGGTAAATAAAGAAACGTGAATCCTATCACTAAGGCAAATACATTAAATTTACTGAACTTTGTCATGATATCGCCTTTTCTTGAGATTTTTGATAGAACATAATTGGGACTACCAGAAGTGCTAGCAATATGATAGCGACAGCCGATGCCACTGGCCAATCTCTGTTATAGAAGAACTCACCCCAAAGCACTTTACCAATCATGAGGGTTCTTGTGCCACCTAAGAGGTCTGGAATAACAAATTCACCAACAACAGGTATAAATACAAGAAAGCAGCCAGCAAGTATTCCAGGTAAAGACAATGGTATCGTCACAGTCCAAAAAGTTTTAAAAGGTCGACATCCAAGATCGGCCGCTGCCTCCAATAAGTTCATATCCATTTTCTCTAAGTTTGCGTAGAGTGGCAAGATCATAAAGGGTAAGTATGAATAAACGATACCGATATAGACTGCGAGGTCGGTATTCATAATGATGAGTGGCTTATCAATAATTCCTAAACTTATTAAGGCTAAATTTAATAAACCTTTGGTCTTTAGAATGCCAATCCAGGCGTAGACACGTATAAGAAACGAGGTCCAGAAGGGAAGAATCACTATCATTAATAAGATGCCGCGCCAGCGTGTAGGGGCTCTAGCAACACTGTAGGCTATCGCGTAGCCTATTATGAGTGTCAGTACTGTTGAAATTAGTGCAATTTTGAGGCTAGAAAGATAAGCTCTAATATAGAGTGAATCACTAAAAATAAATAGATAACTGTCAAAGCTGGCCTGAATTGTCGGCCACCACGACTCACCCCACTTCAAAAGATCTGTATAAGGGGGCATTGCGAGGATGGGCTGAGCAAAACTTATCTTAAGGACGATAATAAATGGGAATAAAAACAGAAACAGTAACCACAAGTATGGCATTGAGATCACGGTGTTTCTTCCGTTAAAAATGCGTTTCAGAAAGGTTGGGATTTGTATTTCTTTTATATTCATAAAAAACTAAGAAAGTAAAACAACAGCGGAATGGGGGACCCAATGAAGATAAACCTCATCTCCCCAGGTTAAATAGTGCTCAGCGGTTCGTTCATGGTTAGCACGAATGGCGGTAAGCTGTCTACCGTTTTCAAGTTTGACGTGATAGGTTGAAAAACTGCCTCCATAGCCGATATCTTCAATCTTGCCTTTCAATATATTGCAGTCAACTTCTGGCAATTTTTTTGTTATTTCAAGTTTCTCTGGTCTTAGTGCAAACCATATTTTATTACCAACTGGCACATCAGCTTTTTGAGTTGCATAGATAATAGACTTTGAATCTTCAGACAGTAATTGAGTTCCCTTTTCGTCTTGACCCTTGTAGACACCTTTAAAGATATTAACGTCACCAATAAAGTCTGCCACTTCTCTGTTTATGGGTGCTTCATATATCTGTGTAGGTGTTGCAACTTGAATTAACTTCCCTGAATCCATTACACCAATCCTACTAGAAACAGTCATTGCCTCTTCTTGGTCATGGGTGACAATAACAAAGGTTACTTCTAATTTTTCCTGAATGTCCATTAACTCGAACTGGGTTTGTTCTCTCAGGCGCTTATCAAGTGATCCTAACGGTTCATCCAAAAGCAACAACTTGGGTTGTTTAGCTAAACACCTTGCAAGCGCAACGCGTTGACTTTGACCGCCAGAAAGTTGGCTAGGTTTGCGTTTGGCAAAATCAGTAAGCTCAACTAATTCCAACATTTCTTCAACCCTTTGAGTTATGGCCTTGGCTGGTAATTTGTCTTGCTTTAAACCAAAGGCGATATTCTTTTCAACCGTCATATGAGGAAACAATGCGTATGACTGAAACATCATATTGATAGGTCTTAGATGGGGTGGGATTTCAGAGATATCTTCACCATCAACAAGAACTCTACCTTCGGTAAATCTTTCAAACCCAGCTAGCATTCGAAGTAGTGTTGTTTTTCCACATCCCGAAGGTCCTAACAATGAGAAGAACTCATTTTTATATATATCTAAGGATAAATTATCTATGGCCGTAAAGTCGCCAAATTTTTTTGTAACGTTTTCTATTTGAATGTAGGGTTTCTGGTTTGAATCCAGCCACGGTTCAGTTGTAGTAGTCTCTGTCATAACCTATAACATAAAAAAAATACCTCCATGGTTAACCATGGAGGTAATGATAGTGCAGTTTTAGTATCCTGTTGTAATCTTAGTCCAAGTACGTGTCAGAACACGTTGTGTTGCAGCATCGTATGTTGGTACAGTATACAAACCTGCAAGAACTTCAGGTGTTGGGTAAACTGCTGGATCATTAAGCAGCTCTTCATCTAAAAGTGGCTGAGAAGCTAAATTACCATTTGCAAACCAAACGTAGTTAGTTGCTATTGCAATCTGCTCAGGGATCATTGTCCAGTTGATAAATTTATGGGCATTATCAGGATGCGGCGCGTCCTTAGGAATAGCCAATTGGTCGAACCAAATGACTGCACCTTCTTTAGGGATTTCATAAACAATTTCAACACCATTTTCAGCATCCCAGGCTGCATATTGAGCCATAAAGATATCGCCTGACCAACCAATAACTAAACAGATATCACCATTGGCAAGTGAATCAATATATTGCGATGAATGGAATTTCTGAATATATGGGCGAACTTTAGCAAGAACGCCTTCTGCTTTTTTGATAACTTCGGTATCTGTTGATTTTGGATCTTCACCGATATATAACAAAGCCGCAGGAATGATTTCTGTTGGTGCATTCAAAAAATGAACACCACAATCAGCGAATTTAGATATAACGTCTGGGTCGAAGATCATCGCCAGAGAATCTGTTGGCGCATTCTCCATTCTTTCGTTGATCATGCCTTCGTTGTAACCAATTCCTGTTGTACCCCAGTGCCAGTTGACAGAGTAGTCATTCAGTGGGCCAAACTGGGCAACACGTTCTTCAACATCATCCCACATATTACCAATATTGCTTAATTTAGACTTGTCAAGTTTTTGAAACACACCTGCCTGTATCTGACGAGCTAAGAAACTTGCTGAAGGCACAACCACGTCATAGCCTGAACCACCTGCTAAGAGTTTAGCTTCCAATACTTCATTAGAGTCAAACACGTCATAGACTACTTTAATGCCGGTTGCATCAGTAAAATTCGTCAACACTTGTTCGTCAATATAGTCTGACCAGTTGAGGACGTGTACAACCTTTTCCTCCTCCTCCGCTACAGCGATTTGCGCTGAACAGGTCAGAACACTCGCAATGAGCAGATATTTTATTTTGTTTTTCATCTTCACTCTCCTTTATTAATCAAACTTTTAATTATTTCTAATTAAAAGGCTCTTTTGTAACCACATCTAGAAGTTGTCATCAAAGACACCTCAAATAAGAGTGGTATTCAAAATCTGTTATCGTTGATTCAAATCTCTTTATTTCTGATTCTTTAACGCATTTATAGCATTGCTGAAATTGTTCTCCAAAAAAATCCTTTACTAAAGATGATACACCTGTTTTCACGACAGCATCTGTCCAAGTAACACCTAGTAATGGCGGGTGTTGTGCGTGGGCATTGCCGATAGTTTCTTTATCAAGTGGGAAATTACCTTGTATACCTGCATACACGCTTGCAAGCACTGATGCAAATACTAAGTAGGGGTTGGAGTCGGCACTAGCGACACGGAACTCGAGCCTAGTCGCTTCAGCGGAAGCTTCAGGTAGCCTTATTAAGGCGGTCCTATTCTCGTTACCCCAGCTCAATGTTGTTGGTGCGTGATCAGCGTTATGGACTAGACGCCTATAAGAGTTCGAGTGAGGGGCATAGAAAGATAGAAAGTCAGGAGTCGTTTTCAGAAGACCTGCAATGGCATGGGAAAAGAGGCCTTGAGGTTGCTTATTTTTATCCATAGTAAACACATTATTGCCATCTTTATCGACAACACTTAGATGAACATGCATACCATTTCCAGCTTCATCAGAAAATGGTTTCGCCATAAAGGTGGCATTCATATTAAATTGTCTGGCGCAATTTTTGATTAGGCGTTTCAATAAGAATGTTTGGTCAGCCATCAATAGTGCATCATCATGGTGTAGCAGATTGATCTCAAATTGCCCAGGCGCACATTCCTTGATTGCAGTTTCTGCAGGAATTCCTAACGAGTGAGCGCTCTTTTCAACGAGAGTAAAGAAGCCTTCAAAATCATCCATTTCACTTAAGTTGAGTAATTGAACGTCCTGGTAACGTCTGTGGCTACCAGGTATTAAGGGAGTTTGAGGGTGACCATTAGCTTGAAGCTTATTATCAATAAGATAAAATTCCATCTCTGGAGCTATAACCGGCCTGAGGCCTAGCTTAGTAAAACGATCCAGAACCTTGCTAAGTATATGTCTTGGGTCGGCAAATATAGGTTTACCATCACCGTCCTCCGTGCTCACTAAGCATTGAGCTGTATTGCGAGAATTCCATGGCGTTACTGCAAGGGAACTTGCAACGGGTCTACAAATTGCATCACCATCACCAGTCATAACCAAGCCAGTTCCTTTAGGATTGTCACCCCAAATATCCAGAACATAGCTTGATATTGGCATTCTAAGGCCGCCATCAAATGCTTTTATTAGGGTTTTTGGTGAGGCGTTTTTTCCTCTTGGTATGCCATTAAAGTCTACATATATAAACTCAATTTTTTCCAACTCTGGATGTAAATCTAGAAATTTTTTTGCAATGTTTTTCATTGATTAACTTTCACCAACCATTTATTTTGTTTGTTATTACTAAAACGCATTAAAATTCTTGAACGGATTATATTGAATAAATTATTGTCAAAAAGCAAAAATGGATTACACTATACCACTGAATTATTTGTGGCAATCTAATTCGTTGAAGATTATTTATACTGTTTTATATAAGGAATGATTATGACCGACAATACTTTAAACCTTCAAAATCGCAATGCAAAACATCACATGCAATCATTTAGCGATTTTGCCTACACAAAGAACCCAGCGGCAACACACATTATTACTCGTGCAGACGGTGTTTATATTTATGATAGTGACGGCCACAAAATACTAGACGGTATGTCAGGGTTATGGTGCGTTAATATGGGTTACGGTCAGAACTCAATTATCAACGCAGTAAATAATCAGATGAAAGAGCTTGTTTACTATAATAATTTTTTTGGTACAAGTCACCCTTCAGCTATCAAGTTATCTGAAATGATTACAGATTTAACTCCTGAAGGATTGAATAAGATCTATTTTACAGGTTCAGGTTCTGAGGCAAATGACACTATGATTAGACTTGTAAGGCATTACTGGGCCGCTAAAGGTAAGCCGTCTAAGTCAGTAATAATTAGTCGAAAAAATGCTTATCATGGATCCACCATGGCCGGTGCTAGCTTGGGTGGTATGAGTACGATGCACGCTCAGGGAGGTTTACCCATACCTGACATTGAACACGTAGATCAGCCCTACTATTTTGAAGCATGCGTTGAGGCTGGTGAAAAGATTGATGCTGATGAGTTTGGCAAAAAAGCTGCACAAAGTCTGGCAAATAAAATTGATGAACTGGGTGAGGATAGAGTTGCAGCATTTATAGCCGAACCTATACAGGGTGCAGGTGGCGTTATTATCCCCCCAAAAACATATTGGCCAGAAGTAGGTCGAATCTGTAAAGAACGTGGTATTTTGTTGGTTGTTGATGAAGTAATTTGTGGATTTGGAAGGACAGGTGAGTGGTTTGGGACTGATTATTATGATATTAAGCCAGACTTAATGCTTTTTGCAAAAGCGGTGACTTCAGGCTATCTCCCGGTAGGTGGAGTCATTGTGTGTGATGAACTTTTGGACACTCTAACCTCTGCTGGACAGGAGTTTGCTCATGGTTATACTTATTCTGGTCATCCAACCTGTATGGCTGCAGGAATTGCTAATCTCGAATTGATGAAAGAAACAAATATTTTGCACCAAGTACAGAGCCATACGGCTCCTTATCTAGCTAGTAAATGGAAAGCTCTGGAAGAGCATCCATTAGTGGGTGAGGCTCGTTGCCTTGGAATGTTTGCGTCCTTAGAAATAGTCGAAGATAAAAATAACTATAAGCGCTTCGAAAATAGTAAAGAGGTTGTAACAAGGTGTAAGGATTATTGCTATGACAATGGCTTAGTTATGAGGGCGATAGTCAACAAGATGGTTATTGCGCCGCCATTAATCTGTTCCAACGATCATATAGATGAAATTATTGAAAAGGTATGGAAGTGTCTTGATTTGACTGCTCAATCCATAAAGTAGGTTAATCCTTCGCGTGCAATCTTATTACCAAGTCAGCCGTAATATAGAAATAAGTCAGCCCCAACTATCAGGAGATATTGAAGCAGACGTCTGCATTGTTGGTGGCGGCTACACTGGCCTATCGAGCGCTCTTTATTTGGCAAAAGAGGGCCTAAATGTAGTACTACTCGAAGCAAATAAGTTGGCATCCGGCGCGTCTGGTGCCAACGGAGGTCAAGTTTCTGGAGGGATGCGCAGAGATCAGTTTTATATCGAAAAAGCTCTAGGCAAAGAATATGCGCGCGTTTTGTGGGATATAGGTGAGAAAGCTAAATATCATGCCAAGGGCTTGATGGATGAATATCAAATTCAGTGTGACTATAAAAAAGGTATCGCACACCCCAATCATAAGCAAAAATTTTGTGAAGATTCTCGGCGCTATGTCGAACATTTGAACCAGAATTACGATTACCAGGATATTGAGTATCTAAATGACGATGAGATGAAAGAGGTAACAGGCTCTGAGACCTATTTCGGTGGTAGCTATGACAAAGGTGAGGCTCATTGTCACCCACTTAATTACGCACTAGGTATTGCAAAAGCAGCACTATCGGCTAATGCAAAGATCTATGAAAATAGTACTGTATCGGGTTATGAATTGTCTAACAGTCATGTTAAAGTGAATACCAAGGCGGGTTCTGTTAAAGCACAGCGTGTGGTACTTGCCTGTAACGGCTATTTAGGCAATCTTGAGAGACGCTTAAATTCAAAAATTTTGCCAATGAACAACTATATTGTTGCCACTAAACCTCTAGATAATGAAACTGTTGCAAAGATTAATCCAAGAGACATCGCTTTTGCCGATTCAAGGTTCATTATCAATTATTTTCGATTGAGTGCCGACAAGCGTCTACTTTTTGGTGGTGGTGAAAATTACTCACAAGAACTTAGTAATAATATCATTCCCATTGTTACAAAGCCTCTTGAAAAGATTTATCCATTCTTAAGGGGCGTTAAGATTGACTATGCTTGGGGTGGTAAACTGGCAATAACAATGAACAGGTTGCCATTCTTTAAAGAAATGAATAAAGGAAAGGTGTTGAGTGCACAGGGCTATTCAGGACAGGGTGTGGCCCTAGCAAGCTATGCTGGAAAGGTAATTACTGAGAAGATTACTGGTGATGGAGAGATATTTGACACAATGGCTAATATTCCAATGCAGAGCTTTCCTGGTGGCAGGTTTCTACGAAATCCTACCATGAAGGTCGGAATGTTTTATCACGCTCTGCTTGACCGCCTATAGTTAACGAGGAAGAAAATCTAATATAATGAAGACTGCTATTACCAAAATTTTCATAACAAAGACCAAAGTTAATGAGCGATTTTAAGGATGTAACTACAGACCAGGCGTTTACTAAAAACACTCTCTATGGTAGAGATGGTGAGATGACTTATGGTGGCGCTCTTAGTTTTTTAAGACGCAAATACACCAAGAACTTAGAAGGTGTCGATATCACGGTCAGTGGTATTCCTTTTGATGCCGCAACGAGTTTTCGACCAGGAGCACGATTTGGGCCTAAAGCGATAAGAGAGGCATCTGTTCAGCTTGCTGAGCTGTTGTCGTATCCTGATGGTATTGACCCTTTCAAGACTTTAGCGGTTACTGATTACGGTGACTGTGAACTGGATTATGGCTTTCATAGTAATGTCGTTTCTCAAATTGAAGCACATGCTAAGACTATTTTGGATTCTGGAACAGAGATGCTGACTTTTGGTGGCGATCATTTTATTACTTATCCTCTTTTACGTGCTCACGCTGAAAAGTTTGGACCGATAGCACTTGTTCATTTTGATGCACATACAGATACTTGGCCTGATGAAGATGGTCGATTAGATCATGGTACTATGTTTTCTAGAGCTATAAAAGAAAATCTGATAGATACTAAACATACTATTCAAATTGGTATCAGAACACATAATAGCAACACCAAGGGTGTCACTATTCTTGACGCCCCGTGGGTTCACAAGAATGGTGTTGATAAGGTTATTAAAAAAATAATTGAAGTTGTCAAAGATCGACCAGCTTATCTAACTTTTGATATAGATGGTCTTGACCCTGCATATGCTCCCGGAACTGGTACACCGGTGGCTGGTGGCCTAACCTCTGCACAAGCCCTGGCTATTATCAGGGGACTAGAGAGTTTAAATTTTGTTGGAGCAGATGTTGTTGAGGTGGCTCCTGCTTATGACCATGCTGAAATCACAGCTATTGCTGCAGCAACCATTGCTCATGATTATTTAGTAATCCGTGCAAAGCAAAAAATGAAGGCAAAGTAATAATTTAATACTGAATATAGAATGAGAATAGGAATACTGCTAGTCGGAAGGGCGCCAGAAGATTTGGTCAATCAGTATGGTACCTATGCAGAAATGTTGGTTGCTTTGATTAATTCTGAAGAGAAAATATTTGAATTCAAAACTTTTAATATTCTTGACGATGAATTTCCTGACGATCATCTTGAGTGTGATGGTTGGATTATTACGGGTTCACCACATGGTGTTTATGAAGAGTTACCATGGATGAAAACAATTAGCCAATTGATTAATGATATCTACGATGCTGGTTTACCTATTTTAGGTGTCTGTTTTGGTCATCAATTGATTGCACAAGCGCTCGGTGGTGATGTTGAGAAATCAAAGAAGGGTTGGGGTTTGGGACTGCATACCTATCAAATTGACAATAAATCTGGATATATGGGTAATTTGGCAGAAGAAATTACTTTAAATATTTGCCATCAAGATCAAGTAACAAGCCTTCCTCGGGGTGCTGTCGTCTATGCACGCTCTGATTTTTGCGAGTATGCCGGGTTTTATATTAAAGATAAGGTTTTGACTATGCAAGCGCATCCAGAATTTTTGGTTGATTTTACTAAGGACCTTCTAAACGCTAGAAGAGATGTAACTATTCCAAAAGAGTTTGTCGACCGAGCAATGGTTGGACTTGAAGATAATCCAGGTCTTGTTCAATCAAATCACTTCGCTGAGACTATTCGACGTTTTTTCTTAAATTAGTCTAGCTTGTTGAATGCCGTTGTTGCTTTTTCAGTGACATATCTGCCGATAGGTATTGCCGAAGTTGCTGCGGGAGAAGGGGCATTACAGACATGAATAGAGCGCTCACTCTCAACAAATAGGAAATCATGTACCAAGGTACCGTCATCCAATACCGCTTGAGCGCGGATACCTGCAGGGTATAGCTGAAGGTCTTCAAGTTTAATTGATGGGCTATATTTATTTACTTGCTTTAGGTAGCCTCGCTTATATTTTGAGTTTATTATTTCAGTCATTCCCGATTTGAAATGACTCCTAATAACTTTATAAAAACCTTTAAAACTTAACATTTCAATGGTGTCTTTTAAGCTGAAATTGACAATACCGTATCCTTCTCGCTTAAATCCAATAACGGCATTCGGTCCAACAGTAATGCTGCCATCAATCATGCGGGTTAGGTGTATGCCGAGGAAAGGTAATTTAGGGTTCGGTATGGGATAGATTAAGTGTTTGACAAGTGTATTGTGTTTCTCTGGTAATTTAAAGTATTCACCACGAAATGGAATGATTTGAAAGTTTGTTTTAATATCAAGAAGGTTGGCCATTCTGTCTGCCATTAAGCCTGCACAACAGACCAGATACTTTGAAACGAAGGTTTCATTTTTAGAGACAACTTTAATTTCATTTAGGTCCTCTTTGAGATTAATTATTTCGGTGTCGAGAAGGTACTCTCCGCCCATTGCTTCATATTGTTCGGCCATTTTTTCGGTAACAATGCGGTAATTCACAATGCCAGATGATTTCACCAAAATAGCGCCGACTCCTTGAACATTGGGTTCGATTTCGAGAAGCTGTTGTTGGTCTAGAATTTCAGCTTCAATTTCATTTTCTTTGCATCGCTGATACAAGTCATGCATACCTGATAACTCTTCATCAGAGGTGGCTACTATTAACTTACCGCACTGCTTATAAGGGATCTGATGAGTTGTGCAAAAGTTGATTGTTTCTTTCAAGCCTTCCTTACAAAACTTGGCCTTTAGGCTGCCAGGTTGGTAGTAGACTCCGGCATGTATAATGCCACTGTTATGGCCTGTCTGATGGTCACCAAAGGAGTTTTCTTTTTCCAATAAAAGAATATGTTTATCGGGGTGTTTTGTAATGAGCGATAGTGCGGTTGAAACTCCTACAATTCCGCCACCAATAACTATGTAGTCGTACATTTGGATAGTCCAGATTCTAAAAGAAACAATAACAAAGGTTACACATTTTTGTTGTTTTCATAACCAGTATTTTCAACAAAAACACCTCTCTGACGTAGAAGCTCTCGATGAAGATTTTGGTGGGCAATAAACTTATCTCTACCATGCAACCAAATATAGTTATTGATGATCAGTATACTTCCCTCTAGCAATTTAACATTAAAGGTGTTAGCTTCACTTTCAAGTGACTCACCCATTTCATACAAATATAGACCCTGATCCATGTTTAATGGCTCTACAAATTGATCAATGAAAGACATTCGTGGTTGACCTTCAACTTGCTCGTCAAGAAAAATAGGGTGATAGGTCTTATAGCCGACATTTTTGCTCGCTGGTGAGCCCCATTGTAGATTTTCTTTGGCTAAAGGGTGTTGATAAAATTTGTCTAAATCTTGCCAGTCATCAACATGGAGTAGGAGAGAATCACCTCCCTCAACATTCACTTCAAGAATCTTTTGCATGATCACCCAATCGGTAAGTTCTTTAACGTAAGTGCCGTCATTGTGAAGCTCCATTCTGCGATGAGCTTGGCGAAGATAACTATCACTGTTGTCTTCATTCGTGACACTAAATCTTGCATAAAATTTGCCGGACATTGAATCAAGATTGGGAACACCAATGAGATGAGAAATTGCCGTTGATAGGAGAATATTGAAGTCAATAAAATCAATACCGTTTATTGATGGATCATCCATCGATTCGCATTCAAGTATCACTGCACCAGTAGAACGATCCTTGATTGTTTTTAATAAATAATTTCCGAGTGTGTTTTTTGTTGCCTGATTGAGGCTATTTGCAATATAAAACCTAAGAAAGGGTTTGTATTCGATTGACTGAACGTTATATTGACTAATTTTTTCAGAAAATGTTTTGACTGTTTTTTGGGACAGTGTAATTACCTGAAGTCTTTGATTTTTTTTGTGTTGGCTTACCTTGAAGCCAATGCTTAAGTTATTTGTTGAGGTCATAATTTAAATCTATCTTTTATATAATGTCGACATTTTTAAATTATAACTACATTTATTGCAAAATTCAAATTATAATGTTTTTATTTTGTGATAAATGTAGTTAATATTTGGGAAATGATTGACACTGTCAAAGGTAATCTATTCTGTGAATAATTCCAAGCAAAATACAGCCGCTCAGATACTGGATTCATTGACCAATGACATTCTCCAAGGCAACTATATGCCAAGAGAGAAGCTACATATTAGAACTCTCAAAGAGCGCTACAATGTTGGTACAAGCCCTCTACGAGAAGCGCTTTCTCAACTAATCGCAAAGGATTTGGTGATATCTGAGAATCAAAGGGGTTTCTATGTGAGTGATATCTCTATTGATGATTTGACAGACATATACCAGGCTAGAGCAAAAATAGAGTCGCTTTGCATTGAGATGGCTTTTCAAAAAGGTGACGATCATTGGGAGGCAAATGCTCTCGCCGCTTCGCATCGTTTAAATAAATATAGCGAATCCGAACACATCGACATGGAAGAGTGGCAGAATCGGCATTCAGCATTCCATAAATCATTGGTGGCGGGTTGCATGTCTCCAAGGCTTCTTCAGATAAGACATTCTCTTTACGAAAAATCTACCCGATATCGCAACCTTTGGCTAAAGGAAAATATTTCCAACACCGAGACTCTAGGCATTAACCAAAAAGAGCATACAGAGTTGCTAAATTTAGCGCTTAGTCGGGATACTGAAGGTGCTACTAGACTTATTGAAGACCATATTTTGACACCAGTAGAGATTATTAAAAAGAGTCTATCTCAATTATAGTTCGATTGCACTGAACTGCAAAGGTCGAGAGAGTTTTGATGGAATGCTATGTTCATTCTCAAACAGAACAGGTGCCAAGGCTTTGAGCATGTCTTCGTAAACCTCTTTTTTAAAGTTGATTACTTCATCAACAGGGTTCCAGTAATCAACCCATTTCCAGTCATCGAACTCCACCTTATTATGTAAATTAAGGGAAATATCAGTGTCGCTAGAAACTAGCTTTAACAAATACCAGACCTGTTTTTGACCAATACAGGTCGGTTTTTGTTTACGCCTTATATGTTCCATGGGCAATTCGTAGCGCAGCCATTTTGGGGTTTTGGCAAGTAAACTGACCTGCTCGGGTGCAAGCCCAACCTCCTCCTCAAGTTCTCTATAAAGTGCCTCTAATTCAGTTTCGTCCTTGTCGATCCCGCCCTGAGGAAGTTGCCAAGCATCTTGTTTGTATCGCTTTGCTAAAAGGATTTGTTTTTTTTCGTTTGTAATTACAATGCCAATATTAGCGCGATAACCTTCACTATCTATCACTAGTCATCGCCTGAAAAAACACCCAAAAGGTGAAGCAGGCTTAAGAACAAGTTGTAAATAGAAATATATAGAGTGACGGTTGCCATGATGTAATTCGTTTCTCCACCACGAATAATATTGCTTGTTTCGAACAATATCAAACCACTCATTAACAAAATAAATGCTGCAGACACTGTCAACGCTAAGGTTGGTATCTGGAAAAAGTAAGCAGCAATACCTGCCAAAAATGCAACCACAATGCCTGCAGTCAAAAAGCCAGACATAAAGCTAAAATCTTTCTGCGAATAAAGCGCATAGAAAGACAGTGTCAAAAAGATAGAAGCTGTTCCCGTCATTGCCATTGCCACTAACTCAGTGCCATTTGAAAAAGCCGTTGTATAGATTCCAATAATGGGACCCAAGGTTAAGCCCATAAAACCGGTTAGGGCAAAAACCGCTATTATTCCAGCTGCTGAGTTCCTTAGTTTTGTTACTATGAATAAGAGACCAAAATAGCCACCCAAGGTAATCCATATCCCTAAGTAAGGAAAATTAAGAGACATTGATAAGAATGCCATCAGGCCACTAAAAAGTAGTGTTGCTGAAAGTAGCTGATATGTGTTTCTCAGTATACGATTGATAACAATCGTATTTGTTGTTGTTTGAACGTTTGTGCGCATAATCTTAAAGTTAAGTAAAAGTGTAAAATATAGTCAATTTTGACTGAAAATACAAGGTTTTCATGAAACTTATTTTGGGTATGGGGCTGACCGGTTTGTCGGTTGCACGCTTCTTTTCATCAAATAATATTGCCTATCGTATAGCGGATTCCCGTTTGTCACCGCCAATGCAAGATATATGTAAGAAAGAAAATCTCCTCTCAGATTGTCATCTTGGTGAATGGAAAGAATCACTACTTGACGATATCACTGAAATTGTCATCAGTCCTGGAATTGCGGAAACGGAATCAATTGTTGGCTGGGCGCGACTACAAAAAATCCCCGTTATCAGTGATATTGAGCTTTTCGGTCGCTATACAAAGGCGCCAATTGTTGGCATTACCGGCTCTAATGGTAAATCTACAGTGACTCAATTACTGGGAGAAATGGCCATAGGTAGTGGGAAAAACGCAGTGATTTGCGGCAACATTGGAAAACCAGTTATGGAGAGTTTGAGTGACGAAGCTGAGCTGTACGTTGTTGAACTGTCTAGTTATCAACTGGATTATACAAACAACCTTAATTTATTAACTGGGGTAGTAACCAATATCACTCCGGACCATCTAGATAGATACCCAGATTATGATATCTATATTGCTTCTAAGTTAAACCTTTATAAATACTGCCAGTATTCGGTTGTTAACCTTAATGAATCCTTGGTGAAAAGTATCAAGGGTGATAGTTACTACGCGATTGAAGAGGTTACTCAAAGTTGTGAATTTAGTGCCAAGAAAGTTGGTGGTGTCTATACTCTTTACCAGGGTGAAGATATTTTAATGACAAGCGATGACCTGATAGTGGTTGGGCGACACAATGTTGAAAATGTGCTTGCAGCCTTAACGCTTGGTCAGCAAGCGGGGATATCAGTGCAGGAGATGATACAAGTCGCAAAGTCCTTTACAGGCTTGCCACATAGGTTGGAGTGGGTTACAAATCTTAGCGGAGTGGATTACTATAATGACTCAAAATCCACCAATGCAATTTCTACAATCACAGCTATTGAGGCTCTTTCAGATAGATATAAATCGATAATTTTAATTGCTGGCGGGATTGCAAAAAAAGAAGACTACTCAAAACTTTTTCAGTTAATAAGTGAAAAGATTGATGCTGTCATTTTGATTGGAGAGTCTGGAACATTATTTTCTCAACAGATTAATGGTTGCCCTGTAAGTATTGTTGAATCAATGAAACAAGCAGTCATCTCATCAAAAGCTATTGCTAAAGAAGGGGCAATATTGCTTTCACCTGGTTGTGCAAGTTTTGATATGTTTGTTGATTTTAATGAACGCGGTGAAGTTTTTAAACGCCACGTTTTTGAAGAAAATTAATTTAGGAGATATAGAATGGCTAGAGAGAAACGTCACGATATTCTTTTTCAACCAATCAAACTTGGTCCGAAAGTTCTAAAAAACCGATTCTGGCAAGTGCCCCACTGTAATGGAGCTGGATCAGACAAGCCAGGAATGCAGGCATCTTTTCGAGGAATGAAAGCTGAAGGTGGCTGGGGGGCAGTTTTTACGGAAGTTTGTTTTTTGGCCCATGATAGTGATATTCATCCATGGGTTGGAAGTAAAATTATTGATGAAGGTGACGTTAGGAATTTATCTCTGATGTGCGATAGCATCCACGCTCATGGTGGTCTTGCCGGTGTGGAACTTACCCATGCCACTACCTTTAGCCTCAATGCAGAAACCCGTGAACCAGCTCGAGCACCTTCACAAATACCACATGAATTTGAACCTATGGCAAGTGCCAGGGCAATGACAATTAAAGAAATTCGAGAAATACAACGTGAGCATGTGGATGGAGCTTTAAGAGCAAGGGCAGCAGGCTTTGATTTGCTCACTGTTTATGTTGGTCTCTCGACAATACCTCAGAATTTCTTGTACCGTTATCACAACAAACGTACTGACGAATACGGTGGTTCCTTTGAAAACAGATGTCGTTTTACTCGAGAATTATTAGAGATGATGAGAGAGGAAATTGATGACTGTGCAATTGGAATACGTTTTCCAATTGATTCGTTGCCTGAACCTTTTGGTTATGGAGACTTAGGAATAAAAGCTGAAGATGAGGGTGTAGCCTTCATCAAAGCAATGGATGATCTGGTTGACTATTGGGATATAAATATTGGTACCCTAAACTGGGGAGAAGATGCAGGATCTTCCCGATTCTTTGATTCAAACCATCAAGCCCAGTATACCCATCATGCAAAAAAAGCCTCCAAAAAACCGGTTATAAATGTTGGTCGCTTTACAGATCCGGAAGTTATGATTAAAGCAATAAATTCAGGTCAGTGCGATATTATTGGGGCAGCTCGCCCATCAATTGCTGATCCATTTTTACCAAAAAAAATAGAGGAAGGTCGATACAATGATATCCGAGAATGTATTGGTTGCAATATTTGTGTTTCTCGATGGGAAAAAGGTGGGCCGCCGATTTGGTGCACTCAAAATCCAACCTCTGGTGAAGAGTATCGTAGAAATTGGCATCCTGAAAACTATGTTCCAACAAAAAATCCTGATCTTCCAATTGTTGTTGTTGGAGCAGGCCCTGCAGGACTTGAGTGTGCTATGACTCTCGGTCTTCGTGGTTATAATACCGTTCACCTAATTGAAGCTGAAGCTGAAATAGGTGGTCATTTACGTTGGGTTTCTAAACTGCCTAATTTTGGAGCTTGGAAGCGAGTTATTGATTGGCGGGAAACTCAAATTAAAACAAAAACCAATGTACAAATTATCTTAAATAATCGGCTTAATTATCAAGATGTTCTTGAATGTGGAGCTGAGCGTATTGTTTTCGCAACAGGTTCTAACTGGGACGAAACGGGTATGTCATCACCACTTCATGATTATATAGCTGGAGCTGACGCTTCAAAGCCAGAAATTTGTAATCCAGAACAGTATTGTGTACATGGAAAAAAACTCGGAAAACGAGTACTAGTAATTGACAATGATCCTTATTATATGGGTTCTGCTATGGCGGAACTTATTGCAGAAAATGGCCATGAAGTAACATACGCTACCTATGGAGAAACCGTTGGCCCATACCTCCGTCTGGTTTTGGAAGAACAACGAATGTTAATGCGACTTCTTGAACTCGGTGTTACAACGATTCATCAGCATGTCGCAGTAGCTGTTGAAAACGGAAATGCAACTCTTGTGGATATATGGAAAGGTGAAGAAATGACAGTCGCATTCGATAGTGTAATGTTAGTCACGCACAGAACTTCTAATTGCGATTTATATGATCAACTTCAAGGATCGCCTGATGAAATGTCCAATGCTGGAATTAAGTCTATACATTTAATCGGTGATGCTCACACACCAAGCATAATTGCACAAGCAACTTTTTCTGGAACTCGTCTCGCAAGGGAATTCGATTCGGACGACCCCGACCAACATAAGCCATTCATTCGTGAACGTCGTCTAATAAATGCGACAGAAAAGGATTATCAACTTGATGCTGAAACGCTATTGATTAAAAAATACCATTAAAAGGAATTAACTATGTCAAATGGACTCAAACAAACCCCATTTTCAGCTTCCTTTTCTAGTGGTGTTGTCGGATGGATTGATATCTTCGGTTACGCTGTGCTATTCATTTGATTATTGAAAGGTATTATGTTTTAATTGAATAACTTGATTATTGAAAAGTATTATGTTATATTTAGATTGTTCGTATACGAACGTCTCTTAAATGTGACTTAATTGAGTGAAAAGAATAATCCATGGATTATTTGTGAGATGTTTTTTTAGAATGAAATTAACTTAAAAAAAAGGAGATAAATGATGAATAAAATTTTTATTGGAGTGCTATTCGCACTTTCAACTTTTTTAGTAGGTATGCCAATTGCACAGGCTGACTATCCTGATAAACCTGTGACTTTTGTTGTGCCATGGCCTCCTGGGGATCTTGAAGATGTTTTAACTAGGATGATTGCGGAAGACTTTCAGGCTGAATATGGTGTTGCTGCAGCGGTTGTCAATAAACCAGGCGGTGGCGGTGGTCCATTCCCAGGTGCAATGGAAGTAGCGGCAGCTGACCCTGATGGTTCCATGATAGGTTCATTTGTAATCGGTGTACCGGTTGTAGGGCCAGAAATTGGAATAGAGGGTTTAACTAAAGAAACTTTTGAGCCTCTAGGGATTTTCCTAACCTATCCATTTGTGATAGCTGTCGGAGGCGATGCCCCGTATAGTTCTATGGATGAGTTAGCTGCTTATGCTAAAAGTAACAAAGTAGCGCTAGGTCACTTTGGTGACCCACTAACACCAACCGCAGTAACTAAGGCTGCAGCTAAGATAATGGGCTTCGAATGGGGTTCAGATGCTGCCTTTGATATGTTGGACTGTAATACATTGGCTTCAGGTGATGCAGACGTTATTAATACAACGATTCAGCTAATCCTGCCATGCTTAAATGATGTTAAAGTTTTAGTTTCTATAACAAATGAGCGTATTTCTAAGGTACCAAACACACCAGCAATTGGTGAATTGATACCTGAGTTGGATATATTTTTATGGAATGGCTTATTTGTCGTAGCAGGTACACCACAGGATGTTAAGGATAAGATAATTGCTGTTGCCAAGAGATCAATGCTAAGTGATAGGGCGCAAGAAGTTGCGGCCAACAGCGGTGCCTTAGTCTACTGGATGGATGCTGACGCTTCAACTGCACAAATCAATAAAGACAGGGAGACCATGGCTACTATTGGTGGTCTTTTATAGTAAGGATAAAACTACAAAAAAAGGAAGGTTCATTTACCTTCCTTTTTTTTATTTAAAATATAATCTAATCATAATTTTATAGGTCTTTATGGGTAAAGAAGAATACCAAGCAGGTGATTTAGTCTTTGCAATGCTGATGCTATTGATTGTATTGGTTTTACTGGTATCAATTCCCTTTGAAACAAAGTGGTTTGATGGCGTCCCATTAGTTAAACAGCCAAGACTTTGGCCTACATTTTGCATAGTAGGAATGGCTCTTTTTGGTGTGCCTTATAGTATTCAGATTTGGCGAAACTATAAATTTCAACTAGGCCAGGTTCAGGGTGAATTGAATGAATTATCATCCTGGCTAAGGCCTTTAGAGTTTGTTTTTTATTTTGTATTGTATGTTTGGTCTGTTCCTTTGGTAGGCTATTTACTTTCAACCTTATTGTTTTTCTCGTTACTAACCATTAGGGCAGGTTATCGAACTCTTTTAATGTTCTGGGTTAGTTTGGCTACAGGTTTTGGAATTGTGGTTGTATTTAAATCTTTGTTACAAGTGAAGGTTGCCAGTGGTGCAATTTATGATTATCTTCCAGATGGCTGGGCAACATTTTTTATGATTTATTTTTGATTAGAATTTATGGAATTAATTCTTTCAAGTTTTGACATATTCCTTCGATGGGATGTCTGGGCAGCTATATTAGTTGGTTCAATAGGTGGAGTGATTATAGGCGCGATTCCAGGTGTCGGACCAGCCGTGGCGATTGCTATTTTGCTCCCTGCAACCTATAGTATGGACCCGATTATTGGTATTACTGTGCTATTGGGTATTTATGGTTCTGCAATGTATGGTGGTGCGATTCCAGCAATTTTGATTAATACTCCTGGTACACCTGTCAATGCATTGACTACCTATGATGGTTACAGCATGACGAAAGACAATAAAGCAAGGCGAGCAATCACTCTGGCTTATTGGTCTTCATTTACTGGCGGTATTTTCTCAATCATAGCTCTTATTTTTATGACATCTTTAATAGCCAAGGTGGCCCCACTATTTGGCTCTAGGGATATACTGATGGCAGCCTTGTTGGGATTGGTATTGGTTATTATTTCACATAGAAAACAAACCTTAATAGCTGGAATGCTAGTTTTCTTTGGAATGTTTATAAGTACCATCGGAATGGAAAGTGTCAAATATTCCATGCGATTTACTTTTGACCAATCGTGGCTCTTATCAGGCTTTGATTTAATTACCGTATTGCTCGGTTTATTTGCAGTTTCTCAGGCTTTCATACTGCTTATTGGTAACGATAAACGAGTCTCAATGCCCAGTTTAAAAGGTAAAAAACGTGAAGGCTTCTTCGATCTAATGAAATACAAAACTGTTGCACTCATTTCTTCAGGGATGGGAGTGATAATGGGAATTATTCCTGGTGTAGGTGAGTTCTTAGCACAATTTTTTTCTTATAATATAGCTAGAAGTATTTCTGACAAACCTGAGAGATTTGGTAAAGGTGCTCCAGAAGGTATTATCGCTTCTGAAGCTGCCAATAATGCCGTTCCAGCTGCAGCTATGATTCCACTTTTAGCACTTGGTATTCCTGGCGAAGCTTTAACAGCAATGATGCTGTCAGTTTTTTATGTTCACAACATCATTCCAGGTCCAGATTTGTTTGTAAAACATATTGATTTTGTGTATGGACTATATGCAAGTTTAATTTTGATTAATATTATTGTGATGATTTTCTTGCTTGTTGCTACAAAGTATCTACTCAAAATAATTCAGATACCGCAGCGTTTTTTAGGTGTCTCAATTTTAGGCCTCTCTTTTGTTGGTGTTTATACACTAAGAAATTCTATGATTGATTGCATAATGTGCGCAGTTTTTGGTATATTTGGTTATGCTTTAAAGCGACTCAATCTACCTATTGTACCAATCATTCTTGGAATGGTATTGGGTAACATCATGGAAGTAAAGTTTCGCGCCAGTCAGGCACGTATCGATACCTTATTTGACTATATAAATAGACCCATTTCAGGCATAATTTTTGCGATAATTGTGATTGCACTATTAATTCATTTTTGGGCAATATGGCGCCAATACAGAAAGGAAAACTAACTAAGCTACATTAATAGAATGACTAAAAATATCTTATTTATTATGTGTGATCAGCTAAGGCATGACTATCTTGGTTGTACCGGCCATCCAAGTATAAAAACACCAAATATTGATATACTTGCTAGTCGAGGTATGTTGTTTGAGAACAGTTATTGCAATGCCTCACTCTGCGGTCCTAGCAGGGCAAGTTTTTATACTGGTCGTTATATGACTAGCCATGGGGTGATGGCTAATGATGACCCAATAAAAGTAGACGAAGTTACCTTGGGTGATTACATGCGTGAGTTGGGTTGCGAAGCACATGTTGTAGGTAAAAGCGAAGGCCGTCCCAATGTGGAAGGCTTGTCGCGCTTAAACGTACCACTAGATTCTGAAATAGCTCTAAATCGTCACGACAATGGTTTTACCCCTTTTGAGCATTATGGAGGTTTATATCCAGAGCCTATAGTCCATGATGGAGTTGGCTATAACGATTATTTATTGTCTCAAGGCTATGAGATGCATAATCCTTGGGAAAACGCAGCCAATACAGCCACTAAAAAGTCTGGTTTGAAGTGTAGCGGCTGGGAGATGAGAAATGCTCATTTGCCTTCAGATATCGAAGCACAGCATTCAGAAACAGCTTTTCTAACTAATCGTGCAATGGAGTATATCTCTACTCGAAATAAGGATACGCCATGGTGTTTGCATTTGAGCTACTTTAATCCTCATTGGCCTTTGCTTGCTCCCTCGCCGTACCACAAAATGTATAAAGACAGTGATGTTATAGGGGTTGTTAAGGATAAGATCGAGATGAAAAATCCTCACCCCGTCTTTTCTGCTTTTCAGCAACTTGAATATTCTCGAAACTACACAGACGAGGAAAAACGTAGACACGTAATTCCCACCTATATGGGCTTAATAAGTGAAATCGACCATCATATTGGTAGACTTATAGCATTTTTGGATGATAATAATTTAGGTAGAAATACTTTAATTATTTTTACCAGTGATCATGGCGACTATCTTGGTGATCATTGGCTTGGTGAGAAGGACTTATTTCATGAACCTTCTATTCGCATTCCATTAATTATTGTTGAGCCTGAAATGCCAGAAAATCTTCGTGGATCTTCTGAAAATAGAATGATTGAATCCGTTGATATAGTGCCGACACTTGTCGAAACGATGGGAGGCTCATATGCATCTAATAGAATGGAGGGTCGATCACTTGTTCCATTGCTTTTTGGCGATAACCCAGCTTGGCGTGATACAGTTTTTGCCGAAATAGATTATAGCGATCGTGGTGCCAGACAAATTCTTGATCAGCACCCTTACGAGTGTCGAGGCTACATGATAAAAAATACTCGTTGGAAGTATATTTATTGGGAAGGCTTCCGAGCACAATTGTTTGACTTGTTGAGCGACCCTAATGAGTTCAACGATCTAGCTGAAAATCAAGACCAAACTGAGCGTTTAGCTTACTTTGAAAAGCAATTATTTGCTTGGCTAAGACAAAGAAAGCAAAGAACCGTGGTTCATTTAGATGAACTTTATAAACGTTCGCCTGAAGCAGACGAGAAGGCAGGCATTATTATTGGTAGATGGTAGATGAACGAGCAGCCAATTAAAATTGCAATACTTGACTCTGTACCGAAATTTCATTGGCGTGATGACAATGGTGTTACTGATGGTCAGAAATTTGTTGACTTACTAGCGCCTGAAAATGTCAATGCAAAATTTGATATTTTTTATGTGTCGGAGTACGAGTTTCCTGACATTATTGAGAGTTATGATGGCTACTTATTGACAGGAAGCCCAGTTAGTGTTCACGATAATTATGATTGGATAAAAATGCTTTCTGAGTTTACAGGCCAGGCAAACAATAAAAATAAACCAATCGTCGGAGTGTGTTTTGGTCATCAGCTCATTGCAGAGTATTTTGGCGGTGTTGTTGGCAATAACGAAAAAGGCTGGATGATAGGGAGCTTCCCCTTAGAAATCAAAAAAAAATTTCCTTGGATGAAGAATAAATTAGATACTACCGACCTATATCATTTTAATAAAGAGAGGGTCACTAAACTACCTGAAGGTGCAATAAGTTTTGCTAGCACTAAAGACTATCCAGACTTTGCCTACACTATTGGTAATAATATCGCTTGTCTTCAGGGACATCCAGAACAACCAAAACGCGCAATGTATAACTTTCTTGAAGTCACTAAAAAAGTGTTAACCGAAAAAGAATTTGAAAAAGCTAAGTTGCGTATTGAAAATGGTAAATCTGATTCCAGTATTTGGGCTCAGTGGATCATGGAGTTTTTTTGTTCTTAGTTTCCTTGACTCAGAGTTGAGGTTATAGTATATTGATTGATAACGTTCGTATACGAACAAGTTTTTGCTCTTTGTTTTTTGTTGAAATAAGCAGGTAAAGATAGAACGTTTTTTTGATCTTTTTGGAGAACAAATTTGGGTGAAATAGTAGGGGTTGGATTGGTATCTCATGTACCGACAATCATGATGACTAAAGAGCAACGTTATGCTCTAAATGATGGCAAAGAAATCTCGTTAGTGACGGGTTTACAAGACATAAAACGTGAAATCTTAGAGCCACTCAAGCCCGATGTTGTTATTGTTATTGACACTCATTGGTTTACAATCGTTGAATTCATTGTCACCAGTCATCAAAGGCGTCGAGGTTTTTATACATCGGAGGAGTTACCTCGGACAATGAACAGCATTCCATTCGATATAACTGGCAACCCTGAATTAGCAAATAATATTGTAGAACGTGTCAACGAAAATGGCGTGCGTTGCTCTGCCAATGATAATGAACACCTACCAATACATTATCCAACTGTTAATTTGCTTGAGTATCTCCAAGGTAATGAACAATGGCTTTCTATGAGTATTTGTGGTACTGCTAAGAAAGAGCATTTTATGAAGGTTGGTAGGGGCTTGAAAGAAGCCATAGAGCAATCTGATAAGCGTGTAGTGCTATTAGCTAGCGGAGGATTAAGTCATAGATTTTGGCCACTTGATGAACTCGAGAAACACGAAGCTTCTGACCCCATTCACATCATTACAGCGGAGGCAAGGAAAGCCGATGAGAAACGAATTTCTTGGTTAAAAAAAGGCGACCATCGCTCTGTATTTGAGGGAATGGATGAATTTAATAAATACGCTCCAGAGGGTAAATTTGGTCATTACATAATCATGGCAGAAGCGATTGGTGGAATGAATTGTCGAGCCAAAGGTCGCCAGTTTGGCGATTATGAAAATGCTACAGGAACGGGACAAGTTCATCTTTGGTTTGACCAACCTGTTGAGGGCTGGACTTAAATATTACGCCAGATATATTAGAAATTACTGAGATTGGCAATACGTGCCGTGATTGACTCCATCCCTTCTTGTATAGTAATCTGACATCCCAAGCGACTATTAGTAGGAGCAAGCTCATCGATTTCCATTTCTATTATTATTGTTTCCATTTCTGATCTCTCCTCAAGCTGCTCTCCTTTCACAGATTCAATCACAACATGGCAAGTGCCACACATACAGGAGCCACCGCACGCACCCTCAATACCATCAAGATTATTATCAAGGGCTAATTGCATTAAATTTTGCCCTACATTTGCTTCAATCAAGACTTCAGAGCCATCTTCTAAAATGTATTTAACGATTGCCATTTACCTCATCCTAAAAAATATAAATACTATTCAGATAAAGAATCATCAAGTATTTGAAAGGTTTTTAAGTCACTATGAAAATCAATTCCATAATCACCACCTTCTCGTCCAATGCCACTTAAACCAAAACCTCCGAATGGTGCTGTCAAGTCACGAATAAGAAAACAGTTGACCCAAACCGTACCAGCGCGAATTGCACGCCCAACTCGTTCAGCGATGCCACGATTCTTGGTATAGAGCATTCCGGCAAGACCATATTCTGTGCTGTTTGCCAACTCGATCGCTTCTGACTCAGTATCAAATGTTTGAAGTGTCAAAACTGGACCAAAAATTTCTTTTTGAACCACTTCAGATTGATTAGAAACAGGTTCGATTAAAGTTGGTTCGTACCATAACTTGTCATCTTTAAATACCCTTCCACCGCAAAGTACTTTGTCTCCGTTGATTCTTGCTCGGTCAACAAAACCAGCAACACTTTGCAGGTGATCTGGGTGGATCATCGGGGTGATTTCCGTTTCGTCATCAAAACTTGAACCTAGTTTTTGTTCGGCAGTCAGTTCTAAGAAGCGATTTAAAAATTCCTTTTTTATGGATGAATGCACTAGTAATCTAGTTCCTGCAAGACAAATCTGACCAGAGTCATCAAACTGACCTACCGCCTTTGCAACAGCCACTTCTAGATCTACATCTGGAAAGATGATTAATGGACTTTTTCCACCCAACTCACCAGTGAATGGAGTGATATTTTCAGCAGCTGATTTACCAATATGGCGCGCCGCCTCAGGGGAACCGGTAAATGAAACACGATTCACATTTGGGTCTGATACTAGTATCGCTCCAACTTCTTCACCAATACCCTGAACAATATTAAAGACTCCAGCTGGAAAACCCGCTTCATCAATCAAATCACCCAGCAATGATGCTGACAATGGCGACCATTCAGCTGGCTTCAAAATCACACTATTGCCTGCAGCGAGGGCAGGCGCACATTTCCATGTAGACAACATAAATGGAGCATTCCAGGGAGTAATAATGACACTAATCCCGCTAGGCATACGTTGAATTTCATTCTTTGTAGTATTTGAATGCCATTTTCTTGGTTTATATTCTTTTGCTATATCTGCATATGAACGAAAATTTCTAGCGCCCCTTGGAATGACACGGTTTCTTAGACTTTCATGGCGCATACCCATATCTAAGCACTCAATAAGGGAAATATCGTCGACATTAGACTCGATGAGATCGGCTAGCCTGTGCATAATCGATGCACGCCCATCAACGCTCATTTCTGACCAAACATTAAACCCTTCTCGGGCAGCAGAAACTGCGAGTTTAGCTATTTCCTCATCACCTCTTGAGACTTCGGCGAGAACCTCGCTAGGATTATTTGGATTGATGACGGTAAATTTTTTTTCGGACGAAACTCGCTTTCCATTAATATAGTGATCCATAGAAACCTTGACGCCTTTTATAGAAATTCTATTCGACATTAGCCAATCCTATATATATTTCAAGTATTGATCAAATTCCCAATCTGTTGTATGAGAAGCATAGTCTTGCCACTCTTGCTCCTTGATAGCGGTATGATTATCTACCAGCTCTTGGCCTACCGCTTGACATAAATCTTTATCGGCATTTAAAGCCTCCAAGGCAAGAGCCAAGTTATCTGGAACATGTCTATCTGTGCTTTGAGATTCAAGGCAGTCTAGAGTTTCTGCGTCAGGCAATTCATAGTCATTCTCTATACCCAACTTAGCAGCTTGCAGAACTGTTGCAACTGCAGTATATGGATTTGCAGCGCAATCAGCCATTCTAAATTCAATTCTTGTACCTGCACCACGTTCTTCAGGTATTCTAGTTGTCACTCCTCGATGGTCGTATCCCCAATTTGCCCAATATCCTGAAAGATTTGCAGGCAACAATCTTCGATAAGAATTAACTGTTGGCGCAAGTAAAGCTGACATACCTTCATGGTGCTGTATAAGACCAGAAATCGATTTTTTTGCAATATCAGACAAGCCATCTTTGGCAGACTTATCATAAATGGCATTATTGCCTTTTTTGTCATTGAAACTAAAATTGACGTGCATTCCACTTCCACCGGTTTTCGATAAAGGTTTTGGCATAAAACTTAATAAGTAACCATTCTGTTCAAAAATCTCTTTTGCCATTGTTTTAAATAGGAATGTCTGATCAACCGCTTCCAAAGCCTTGTCGTACTTTAGAGTCAATTCAAATTGCGGTGAATCAAACTCTGAATGGAATGATTCTAGCTCAATACTGCAAGCTTCAGCTTGTTCCCAAACCTCATCAATCAGACCCGCAGGATCAACCGTTGAACCAGTACCGTAGACGTAGGCTCCTGGAGTGTCGTACGGAACCCACTTGCCGTATCTATCTTTTTGGAAAACATAGGCTTCTAATTCTATTCCAACATATGGCGTTAAACCAATTTCTTCAAATTGGGCTATTGTCTTTTTTAAAACATTACGTCCATAATATGCCAAAGGCTTTCCTTTAAATTCAATATCAGGAATGACCACACCCGTGTCAGCCTCCCAGGAAGGGCGAATGTCTTCTTCTTTGTATTTAGCAACCATATCAGGCAAGCCATCAAGTAAGCCGCTACCTGGTACCGGTAATAACTGCTTATCATAAGTAAGGCCGTAAAGGCTAATACAAAATCTTGCCTCACCACCAGCTGCAGTATTTATAGGTTGATATTTTCCTCTTGCTAAGCCCAAGTGATCTGAGAAAAGCACTCGAACTCTTCTGTAATCTTTCATTTTTCTCCTTTACTTAATTATTCAGTACCATATTATGCTGATGTTAACTTAACAGGCAAGTTTTTTATCCCACGAATAAAATTAGAGCGCAAGTATTTTTCTGGACCGATTTGTTCAATTTTCGAAACTCTTTTAAGTAGCTCCTGCATAGCCACACGAACTTCTAATCTTGCAAGCCACATACCCAAGCATGCATGAGGGCCGCCTTGACCAAAAGCGATATGTTGATTATTTTCTCTCTCTAAAATAAGACTGAATGGGTTGGAAAACTTGCGCTCATCGTAATTTCCTGAAGTAAACCAAATAACGACTTTGTCTCCCTCTCTGATTTGCTTCCCATGAAGTTTATAATCCTCCGTTGCAGTGCGTCTAAAGTGCATAGTTGGTGAAGCCCATCTGATAAACTCTTCAGTAGCACTAGCCCAAACTGGGGCATCATCAGGTGCGGATTTTAGGCAGTCAAAAATATACGGATTATTGGCTATAGCATGCATTGAAAATGCCATCGAATATCGGGTTGTATCATTTCCTGCAGCCACCATGAGCGCAAAGAAGTTTTTAAATTCAAGGTCTGATATTTTGTCGCCCTGCTTGTTTGGTTGCAATAACATTGACATCACATCACCCATATCATGATCTTCACGAAGTCTCTTTTGTTTTTCTCCATAATCATAAATTTCCTTGCCAGCAGGAGAGCGAAAAGGCAAAAATCGATATTCATCTGTATCAACCTTGTCAATAACATAGTCTGTAAAATCTGGGTCACTGTTAGCAATCATTGAGTCACCTCTTGAAACTAGCCACTCTGCATCCTCATCTGGAGTGCCAACAACTCGACCCAACATTCTCATTGGTAATTTTCTAGCAATCTCCTTAGTGGCATCGACTTCACCCAAGTCAACTGCTTCATTAATAATATCGTTACAAATATCACGAATCATTGGTTCATAGGTTGAAATTAGTTTACGTGTAAATCCACGATGGAACATCATTCGCTGACGGGTATGGACTGGTGGGTCAGTTTCTTGGAATGTCTTGCGAGCTTCGAATTCTTCTTTCGATTGCTCTTCTAGACGAATTCCTTGAGCTGAGCTAAAAATTTTGGGTAAACCGTTAACCTCTTTAATATCCTTATATCTGGTAACTGACCAGAAACCGCTTCCACCATCGGTCTCATCTATCCAAGCACAGGGGTCTTCATCACGCATCCGTTTAAATGCCTTATGTGGAAAGCCTTTTTCAAAAGTATCGTGACTAGTAATATCTGCATTGATATCGTCATTGTTATTTGGACTAACTGTTTTGATCATTGTTTTTTCCGAGAGATAATATTCAACTACTTTTTGGTTTCTACAGCGGATTTATAATGTTTCGCACCTTGTCCGCCTGCTGCTCTTTGGCCACGAAATTCCCAATCACCACCCATAGCAGTAGATACAACCTCTTCAGAGCTAGAAGGTTGTGCACCAACATCATCACGAATAGGTGCACCATTAACGATTGTATTGGATAACATGCCCAAACCTTCTACCTCAACTTCAACAACATCACCTGGTTGAACAGGGCGACTGTTTGCAGGTGTGCCTGAGAGTAGCAGGTCTCCTGGTGCTAAAGTAATATTGCGGGCTATATCAGCGACAAGATAGTTCATATCCCACTCCATCTCGCTAGTGTTGGCATCTTGCATAACTTTCCCATTAACAATTGTGCGGATTCCTTTGTTATGAAAATCCCAACCAGTAACTAAACCTGGTCCTACTGGGCAAAGCGTATCTGAACCCTTAACCCTCAGCATTGAGCCTGCATCTGTATCTCTAAAATCATGCAAACCGTAATCATTAGCTATCGTATAACCTGCAATGTATTCTCCCGCCTCAGCAGGGCTTATATCACGACAATTTCGACCAATAACTATGGCAATCTCGCCTTCATAGTTTAGCCATTTGCAGCGTTCAGGTCTTACAACATCGCCTTTATGGCTATTAAGTGCAGTGATAGGTTTATGAAAATATGTTGGAGCCAGTGGTAGCTTTGTTATATATTCCTTAACGCGACTTTCATAGTTTAAATGTACACATATAATCTTCGACGGTTGAGTTGGTGGGAGATGTTGCGCTTCTTCGATGCCAACACTATTTCCATCTTCAGTAACCAGCTCATCTCCCTCTACAGTAACTTGGATCGAGAGTCCATTTAATAGTATTTTCCGATATTCTTTGGTTGGCATGCTTTATTCCTGTATTTCGTTTGGGTACGAATGATTATATATTATATACGATGATTTATGAATTATGACTTAATTTCAAAGCTATATATTTAAATTTTGATAATTTCATTCGTTCCCGAATGGTATCATTGGTTTATTATTAATTGTAATTGCTATATAAATGTCTGTAAAAGGTTTTCTCTTTCCCAGAACTCACACTGGTAATTCGTCATTAATTCCTAATGTGCCTTGGCACTACTCGGGAGACTTGTTAACGTTAGAGTATCGAACTAATCCTGAACGTGTAGCTGAGCTCTTGCCTGATGGAATTGAGTTGGCTGATGAAGATCCTGGAGCTGTTGCTGTTATTTGGGCAGATTGGCAAAGCTGTAGTGATAACTTTAACGAATTATTAGATCCTGTACGTGCTCAATATAAAGAGGTGTTTTTTGTTGTTCGATGTAAATATCAAGGAAAAACCTACTCACGTTGTATATATATTTGGGTAGATAAGGATTTTTCAGCCGCTCGTGGTCAATTTCAGGGTTATCCGAAAAAAATTGGTTCCATTCATTTAACAAGGTCAACTACTGTAGGAAAAGCTGGGCCTCGACTTGCACCTGGAGGTGTTTTTGGAGCCACTTTGGCAGCTTATGATCATCGCCTAATTCAAGCTAAGTTCACTATTGAGTCAGAGTCAGATCATGCAGGATTTGTCAATGCTTTACCAATGCTTCACAACCGGTGGATGCCTGCAATTGAATGCAATGGGAAAGACAGTTTGAATGAAGTGGTCACAATGTCAGGTTTTGATGCCGAGACTGGTCTAACCTTTAAAGGTTCTTTTGAACTTGAATTGTTCTCCTCGCCGGTTGAGGAGTTTCATTTACTCGAACCTGAGGAACTAATTCAGGGCTATTACCGTCAAGTCGGTGTGTCTTGGAAGGGTGGTACAACTCTGGCTAGAGAGAATTTAACATAACCCTAGTTAACTATTTAATGAGAATCGTTGATGGATAAGTCTGTAAATAAAGCACATCCCAAAGCCACAAGTGCTGAAGAGAAAGCTAAGCAGCACTTAATTTCAGTTGGACTATATGGAAGATCGGTCTCAATAATTTCAAACGCTTTCAGACTTACATCAATTATTAGGAGTTATGCAGAAAAGCATGTTTTTAAGGAATTTAACCTATCCTTTTCTGGCTTTGTTGTTATGTGGGTATTGTGGGTTTGGGGGGATCTTGAGACTGCAAAACTAGCTAAAAATTCTGGTATTGCAAAAAGTACATTGACAGGTATTTTAATAACACTAGAAAAACATGGTTATTGTCAAAGACTATTGCACCCAAATGACGCCAGACGAGTTGTTGTTCATATCAACAAGGCTGGTGAAGAACTTATGGAAAAAGTCTTTTCAAAATATCATAAAATCGAAGATGTTGCTGTATCCGACTTAACGAGTGATGAATTCGAAACTACTATAGACAGCTTGAGAACAATGCTTCACACTATGGAAGATTTTGCCAACAAGGATAAAAGTTGACAAGCATTTTCAATTACCTTATCTAGATAAAGCTACCCCTTATTGAAGGAAATTAATCACCTTATCAATATTAGCTTTTTTAAGGATAAGTGCATTATTTTCGTTTCTTAACCAGGTGCACTGGCGTTTACACAACTGCCTCGAAGCAATAACAGCTTTATCAATCATTTCTTGCTTGTCATAAACCCCATCAAAATATTTCCAAGCTTGACGATAACCAACGCAACGCATAGAAGCTAGATCTAAGTTCAAATTTTTGTTATTCCTGAGTATTTCTACTTCATCAAGAAATCCGCTCTCCATCATTTTCATAAAGCGCTTTTCAATTCTTAAGTGAAGTTCTGAACGATCAGGCATGAGTATAATTTTTTTGATTTGATGATTCAGCTTATTTATCGCCTGATTGCCTTGAAGTTCACTCAACGTTTGTCCTGAAAGGTGAAAAACTTCAAGTGCCCGGGTAATTCTTTGTGAGTCGTTAGGGTGGATACGCTCAGCAGACTTTGGGTCAATTTTTACTAATTGTGAGTGTAATTTTTCACTACCCTTATTCTTCAAAAGATCATTAAAATGCTTTCTCGAATCTTTTGTGGACTCAGGCAATTCAGATAGTCCATGTTCGAGTGCATGGAAATAAAAAGAGGTGCCTCCCACCAAAACTGGCAGCCTGTTTTCTTGCAGCGCTAAGTCGATATGATCCTTTGCAAGAGAGACAAAGTGATTGACTGAAAAACTCTCTTCTGGTTCGCAAATATCGATCAGTGCGTGTGGATAGTTTGCTAGGGTTTCAGGGCCCGGTTTGGCGGTACCAATATCCATACCGCGATAGATTAGAGCAGAGTCAACACTTATCAAGGAGACATCAAAGCGGTCAAATATTTCTAGTGCTAATTCAGTTTTTCCAGAAGCGGTTGGTCCCATCAAAAAAACTACTGAATCATTGGACGATATTCTCATAAGAATACTAGGCTTATAACACTAAGACCTACATTATAATGTCAGCTTTGTGTATTTAGCTCAAAACAATGTTTACAGTATTGAATCAGGTTAGTGGAAAGTCATTTCAAAGCAATGGCGAAGTAAGTGTTTTGGATGGCGCACTTTCGAATGGTTTGAATTTTCCATACGGCTGTCAAAATGGTTTTTGTGGTAAATGCAAAGCCGTTATCTTGAATGGTGAAATTGAATACGACGGCGAAGTTCCTTCAGCCATCACAAAAGAGGAAGTTGAAGCCAACATGGCTTTGCTTTGCCAATGTAGAGCAAAAAGTGATTTATACATTGCCGTTGATGAACTGGATGCTCTTGCCAATATCGAAGTTCGTAGCATTCCTTGCAGGGTTGAACAAATAAATCATTTGAATCATGACGTCATTCAAATTATATTAAAAATTCCTGGCGCCCAGTCTTTGCAGTACCTAGCAGGTCAATACCTAGACTTGGAGCATTCCGATTTCGAACCAAGAGCTTTTTCGATTGCCAATGCGCCAGTTAATTCAAACTTAATCGAGCTCCATGTTCGTTTGGTTGAAGATGGAAAATTTACTACTTTTATTTTTAATAGCTTGGCTGAAAAAACCATTCTAAGGGTTGAAGGACCTAAGGGTGATTTTTTCCTTAGAGAGGAAAGTGAGGGGCCAATTATTATGATTGCTGGCGGTACGGGTTTTGGCCCTATAAAGGCTATAATTGAACATCTGGTCGCTATTAACTCAGAAAGAGTTGTTTATCTGTATTGGGGCGTTAGAGATGAAGTGGATATATATTCAAAACTTCCGAGTGAGTGGGCTGAAAAATCTCCAAAAATTCAGTTCGTTCCAGTATTATCAGAAGCAAGTGGAGTCTGGCAAGGTGAACGTGGCTTTGTTCATGAATCTGTGATGAGAGATTTTGAAGACTTGTCGGATTATGAAGTCTATGCTTGCGGTCCCCCGGTGATGGTTAAGGCTGCAGCAAAAGGCTGCTTAGAGCAAGGTCTAAGTAAGAAAAACTTCTTTTCAGATGCCTTTGAATACGCTTTTGAGAGTAACGATGACGGATAACATGGAAAACCATTTAAAAACGCAACTAGAGGCAGCTCTAAAGCCCGATTATTGTGAGGTTGTTAATGAATCTAGCCAGCACTCAGGACCTGCAACTGAATCCCATTTTAAATTGGTGGTCGTCAGTGAGCAATTTAATGAAATGAAGCTCATAGACCGACATCGATTTATCAATAAACTTTTCGCTGAAGAGCTTAGCCATATACATGCCCTAGCTATGCACACTTATACCCCGAAGGAATGGCAAAAGCGCCAGAGTGCGCCAGAGTCTCCAGAATGTTCTAGCAAGTCTTAGAAGTGAAATTTGTTCTTTTATTGTCAGTGTTGCTTGTCTCTGGTTGTCAGAGCATTATCGATAATTCGCAAAAGCTAGGCAACCAGGCGACTTACTCGGCTGATAGCATTGAATATGTTGATGAATCAAACCTATGGGACTATATAGCCAGCCATCAAGAACTTCTAATTGAAGACCATCCGAGGGTTCTAAAGTTTATTGATTGGTATAAAAAACACCCTGACTACCTTACCCGAATCTCTGAAAGGGCACAGCCTTACCTCTACCTTGTCGTTTCCGAGGTTGAAAAAGAGGGCTTACCTATCGAAATTGCTTTGTTGCCCATTATAGAGTCAGACTATTACCCTTTCTCCTTTTCACACGGCACCGCAGTCGGTCTTTGGCAGTTTATACCTTCAACAGGGAAACTTTATGGCTTAGATCAAGATTGGTGGTATGAGGACAGGAGAGACGTTTTGGCCTCGACTAGGGCAGCTGTCAAATATATGAAAGACCTTAATAGATTATTTAATGGTGATTGGCTCTTATCAATAGCTGCATACAATGCAGGACCTGGTCGAGTTCAAAAAGCAATCAAGGCAAATGCTGAGAATGGTCAAGAGACAGATTTTTGGCATTTAAATTTACCCAAAGAGACTACAAGGTATGTACCTAAGTTATTGGCCTTGGCAAAGATCGTTAAGGATCCATCGCGTTACAATCAGAATCTATTGAAGATAGATCGTAATCCCTATCTCAAGGCCATTGAACTTAACTCACAGTTCGATCTTGCATTGATTGCTCAGTGGACAGGTTTAAGTATTGATCAAATATATACCTTTAATCCTGGATTAAGGCGCTGGGCAACTCCGGTGACTCTTCCATATACAATCCTTCTTCCTCAGGATGTAGTCTCTCGCTTTGAGAACAAGTTATCACAAGCTGGAGAAAGGCCGCAAATTAGTTGGGCTCGTCATGAAGTAAAATCTGGTGATAGTTTGAGCTATCTTGCAAAGAAATATAAGACAACCATTGAACAAATTAAAAGTGTCAACGAACTACGTAGCGATCTTATCAGGGTCGGTGATTATCTAATTGTGCCTCTGGCTCAGCAAACAGAAGGGTACTATTCCCTTTCCGAGAAGCAGAGGGAGAAAAGCCGACTGAATGTTCAAAAAAATGCTGAAAAAGTTGTTTATAAGGTTGTTTCTGGCGACAGTTTGTGGAAAATTGCAGTACAATTTGACACTACGGTTAATAGCCTTGTGAGGTGGAATCAGCTGGCCCCTACTGCGCCACTTTCTATAGGAAAAGAACTGGTTATTTGGCTTGAGAATAAGAATAAAACTGAGTTAGCTAAAATAGCCAATACAGGAATTGATATTAGTCGAAAAATTGTCTATACAGTTAGGACTGGTGATAACCTTTCAGTTATAGCCAGTAAATACAATGTTAAAGTTATAGATATTCGTGCATGGAACAGTTTAGATGAAGGCCATGTTTTACAACCGGGTGAAAAATTGAGTATTATAATTAATGTAGTAAACTCAAATTTGTCATGACAAATATGCCGATTATACAAACTATTCTTGCCAGTTTGGCTTTCGCATTCTCTAACTGGAAGAAGTTAGTAGAGGTGAGTGTATTTCCATTGTTGATGGCACTCCCGTTAGTTACCATTCTGCCAGAAATGATGGGTGTTCTGCAAGCGCAATTATTTGGGGTTGGCCAAGTCCAAGCCTACCCTCAGTTTTATCAGCTCTACTTGTTAATGTTTGACTATGGTTATATAGCAATACTAATCAATGTCTATCGTTTGGTGGTTTCAGGAGGTGCTTCCGTTGCAAGGTTTGGAGTTGTTTTGCCGAGCATTCGCTTGGGTCGTTTTTTTGTTTTATTTTTGCTTTTGTCTATAGCAACACAGTTGCCATTATTTTTTATTTCGCCGCTTCTGATTCCGTTGGTTTACTTTTTCTTAATTCCATTTGCCCTTAATTTGGTTTCTATAGCCAATGACGTTCCTTATAAAAAAATAAAATTACCGGCGAGGGTTCAGTTAAGTGTGTTCTTGATTAAGTTGGGTGTGCCTTCCTTTCTGGTTGCTCTTGTGATATTGATTGGTGCCGAGTTTGTTTTCTGGGGAGCCATGATTATCATAATATATTGGATGGCGATTAGCTTTGCCTTGTGCTATCGAGTTATTGTGGCGAATAACTCAGCGCAAAACCTTTAGGGTAGCGCATATCAAAAATACCTCTTTTTCTAATTTTTGAAGATCCCTTTAGCTGATCGTAAGCTTTAAGGAAGACTTGTAATCTTTCGCCTTGTTGTTGGTAGCCCAAAATAACTTTCAAGTTTGGTTCGAGGGTTAATTGGTCAATATGTGATCTCTCAAACTGGTTGATGGTTAATGGACCTAGAATTGATTGATAGTTAATATAGTCGACGTAAAATTGTTCAATTTGGTCTTCTGAAACGATAGCTATGGGTGCATCAGAGTCAATTGAAAGGTTTGGTTTAAACAACACGCCTTGATTTGAAATATAGCCTTCAGAGCCCCAGCGCATTGCAATATCATGCCTTACAACAGCGATTCGAATTTTATTCCAAAATAGTCGACTGACTTCGGCCTTGGCAACCCATGGGTATTGCTCTACCCTTTCTTTTAACTGAGACAGGTCAATCAAATATTTGTTGCTTAGGAGTGGTTTGATTAGTCGGTCATATTGTGCAGTTTCGGTTGTCAGGTTTCCGTCGACTTCCCAAGAAATTTTTGGTTCAAATAGATCTGAACTGTCAATGACATAAATCAGGCCGGCAAATAACAGAAGTATAAATAAATAAGTCAGTTTTTTTAGCAGCTCGAGTAGTACGAGTTTGAAAGGTTTTCTCGGCTCTTTTAAGCGATTAAGTCGTTCTTTAGCCATGAAGAATTTTTAACACTAGTTGCTCAAAGTTCATACCAGCTGCTTTAGCGGCCATAGGGACGAGTGAATGTGATGTCATTCCAGGTACCGTATTTATTTCCAACAAATATGGATTTTTATCCTTATCCAAAATGAAATCAACTCGACTCCAGCCAGAAGCTCCAGTTAGATTGAAGGCCTTCATGGCAATCGTTCGAATATTTTTCTCTTGCTGATCTGAGAGATCTGAAGGACATAAATATTCAGTTTTATTGCTGAAATATTTAGAATCGTAGTCATAAAAATCGTGGTCTGAGATTATCTTTATGCTAGGTAATGCTTGATTACCTAGAATTGCCACAGTGTATTCATCGCCTTCAATCCAATGTTCGATCAATGCTTCGTCGTTGTATTGCCATGCAAGTTCAAGCGCCGTATCCAGTTCATTTTTATTTTCTACTTTGGTGATGCCAATGCTTGAGCCCTCCATTGTCGGCTTTACAGCCCAAGGTAGCGGGAAGTCTATTGGATCTATAGGTTTGCCTTGAGTGGCAACGATTGAGGGCGATAAAGGTAATTCGTGCTTCAGCCAAACATCTTTAGTATGAGCCTTATTCATACAAAGATTAGAGGACTCAACTCCAGAGCCTGTGAATGGGATCTTTCTTTTATCTAGTAGGGATTGTATATAGCCATCCTCTCCCCCTCGACCGTGCAGAACAATGAATGCTTTGTCGAATTCTTTGAACCATAATTTTTCGAGGTTGTCTTCAGTCAAGTCGAACGAAAAGCACTCAACATTGTTTTTAAGCAGGGCTTTATAAACGGCCTTACCACTCATCAGTGATATCTCTCTTTCGGTAGAATAGCCACCCATTAAAACTGCGATCATATGATTATTATTTCAGTCTCAAGTTCAATGTTATGCAATGACTTTACGGTTTTTTGAATGTGATTAATTAAATTTTCTATATCTGCAGCGGTTGCATTGTCGTGATTAATAATATAGTTTGCGTGTTTTTCTGAAACACAAGCGCCACCGACACAAAAACCTTTCAGTCCGCTTGCTTCAATTAATTCGGCGGCATAATTACCGTTCGGGTTTTTAAATACACTGCCGCAACTAGGCAATCCTATAGGTTGGGTAGAGTTCCTCTTCTCAAGCAAGTCGCGAACGTCATCATTTTGTTGCTTCAGGTTGAAATCAAATCGAGCGCTCAGAAAAAACTCGTCAATATGTTTATGCGACACTGAACGATAATCAATGACAAAATCGGTCTTTTTTCTTTGCTGTATTTTGCCAGTAAGGTTTATGGTTTGGACGGACACTACATATTGCCATATTTCTGAACCAAATGCACCCGCATTCATGGCAAGTGCTCCACCAACACTTCCTGGGATTGCGCTAAGAAATTCTGCCCCGTGCTTGTTATTAGATTGTGCAAATCTTGACAATTTAGCTAGCGTTGTGCCAGACTCAGCCTCAATAATGCCTTCTGAAATTGCGAGTTCTTTTAAGTGTTTGGTATGAATGGTTGCGCCATCAAAACCATGATCTCGAATAAGCAGGTTGCTTCCCAGTCCGATAAACAAAACTTGCTTTGAGTTGTCACTTAGAAATTCTGAGAGTTCGCTTGCATTTTTGGGTGAAAAGAATTCACGAGTCAGGCCACCTGATCTTAATGAACAGTGCTTTGACATAGGTTCGTTGTATTTCAGCATCTCTAGTTAATGGCAAAATGATTCTTCAATTGTTGAGGTATTTTATGGACATCACCAGCACCAAGTGTAAGGATTACGTCGTTTTCTGTTACAACGTTTGGCAGTATATCCACGATTTCACTACTATTTTTAGCAACGATAGGGTCAATGGAGCTTCTTCTTCTTATCGAATCGGCGAGTGTTGATGAACTAATTGTATTTATTGGAGCTTCGTTAGCAGAATAAATATTTAATAAAATCAATACATCTACTGTAGACAAACAGCTGACAAATTCATTAAATAAATCTCTAGTTCGAGAGTACCTGTGAGGCTGAAAAATAACAACCAGGCGATTCGTTGGAAAGGTGTCTCTAAGAGTGCTTAGAACAGCTGCAATTTCGTTAGGATGGTGACCATAGTCATCAAACAATGGTATCGGTTTTTGATTGATTGTTAAAGCTTGGTGATATTCTAGTCTTCTTGATACACCGCTAAAGTTAGATAATGCCTGTTGAATAATTTTCGGCTTAATTTTGAGCTCGATCGCAACACTAATGGCTGCCAGTGCGTTCAATATGTTGTGTTTTCCTATTAAATTAAGTGTCACAGGAAAGTTTTTTTGGTATTTACTGCAACTAACATCAAACAACATTTTCATCTTCTTCTGTTCAACATTAGAGGCCCTGACATCAGCATCATCGCTAAAACCATAACTCATAATGGGTCTGTGCACTTTATTAAGAATATCTTGCACACCTTGGTCATCAATACAGACAACGCAGATTCCATAAAAGGGCAGATTTGAGGTGAAACTTATAAAGGCATCAATAAGGTTTTTGTAGTTATGTTTGTATGTCCCCATGTGGTCTTCATCAATGTTAGTAATAACGCTCAACATCGGTTGGAGGTAAAGGAATGAAGCGTCACTTTCATCCGCTTCGGCAATTAAATAATCACTTTTCCCTAACTTAGCGTTCATACCTGTGGCATTTATAATACCGCCAATGACATAAGTCGGATCAAGCTTTGCTTCAGTCAATATGTGAACAATTAGGCTGGTAGTGGTAGTTTTTCCATGAGTGCCAGAGATCGCTATACCAAAACGAAAGCGCATCAGTTCACCCAACATTTCTGCTCTAGGAACTATTAATAAGTTTTGATGCCTGGCTGCCTGTAGTTCTAGATTATTTTTGTCGATTGCAGAAGAAACAACAACTGCTTGCTTGCCTAAAACATTAGCCGCTACCTGCTTATAACTGATACTGCATCCTAATTTTTCAAGCTTTTCTGTTGCCGTATTTGATTGAATATCTGACCCAGATATTTCATAACCTAAATTAACAAGCACCTCTGCAATACCACTCATTCCAGAGCCTCCAATGCCTATGAAGTGAATTTTTTTAATTTTTGAACGGGTCGGGTTGTCAACTAGGGCCATGTTTTATTAACGGTTACGATGGTTATTGCTTGAATTCCCTCTCCCTTGCCAAATGCCGTCAAAGCTTCACCAGTTGTTGCAGTGATGCCTACATCGGTTTTATTGATATGACATAGTTTGGCAATGCTTTTTTTCATTGAATCAATTTGGGGTGAAATTTTCGGTTTTAAACATTCGATAGCAATTGCTATGTGGCTAATTTTCCAATCTCCTAAATCATCAAGTGCTAGCTTTAAAAAGTTGCTGCTATCAGTCACACCTTCTTGACAAAGTTGATCGGCGACCGAGCCAAGTATATTACTACCTGTAATACTCGAAATGGCATTGGTTATCGAATGCAATACCACATCGGCATCACTATTACCTTTGAGTCCTATAGGATAGTCAAGCTTGATGCCAGCCAATATTAAAGGTTTTCCTGGTGCCTCTTCAAATGCGTGAGAGTCTTGTCCGATGCCGGTTTTTGCTGTCATGATTTATTTAAGTAATAATTGGCTAATTTAAGGTCGTCTGAGTGGGTAATTTTAATGTTGCTTTTAGAGCTTAATACAATCTTTATGGAATGCCCTAAACGTTCAATCGCCTCTGCCTCATCTGTAATGTGATCGTTATCTTCGACCACCTTCTCCAGGGCTGTCTTGAGGAGCCCAATTCGGAACATTTGAGGGGTTTGAGCTTGATACAATTTGTTTCGTTCAATTGTTCTTACAACGTCCTCATTGCCCACTTTTTTTAATGTGTCAACAGCTTCTACGGCAAGAATACCGCCAATAGGGTGGTTTTGGAGTTCACTTATTAATCTTTCTACGTCTTCTTTTTTTATACAGGGTCGTACCGCATCATGTACGAGCACCCAATCATCATCTTTTGCAAATTCAATTAAAGTGCTAAGGGCATTTAATACAGAGTGAAAGCGTTCTCGACCTCCCTTTGCAGTGGCAAGCAATTTTGGGTGGGAGTAATAAGGTGAAGTCATAAAATACTCATCATTATCTGAAATGGCGATAACACAGCCAGATATCTGATCCATATCTAAAAGAGTTTCTAGGCTTTGATCTAGTAGGGTTGAGCCGTTCTCAAGCTTTAGATATTGTTTAGGAATGTCTGTATTCATGCGCGAACCTGTGCCACTGGCTGGAATGATTAAGAAACAATTATCATCATGCATGACAGCTACGAAATCCTTTTAGGAGTAAGAAATTAATGGTCTTTATTATAAAGCAGACTCACTAGAATCTGCTACATTATCAGTTTCCACAGTTGTGTTGATTTGATATAACACCTCACCGTCTTTGATGAGTCCATATTTAAATCGTGCCTGTGATTCAATTAGGCTCAAATCTTCCTCTGTGTAGCCGTCAATTTGCTCTTGTAGTTGTTTATTGTCGTTTTGCAATTGTTTATTGATTAATTCCATGTCTTCAATAGTTTTTTGTTTTTGGAAAATGACGTTGGGAAAGTCATTAACCAATATATTTTGCTTCACAAGTGAAATCAATATTAGAATGAGTATTAACGAGATTTTGTATTTAATAACAAAACCAACTATGCCTTTATGAGTGTCATTTTGCATAAACTTAAATACAGGCGTTCTTGTAATTCTTGATCATATTATTTCAAGGTTGATATCAGGTAAGTTTTTGAGTAATAATCATGCAACGGGAGCTTCTGTTGGTTGAAGAGTTGAAAAATAAAGCCAATACCCAGCAATGAAATGATGGCTAATAAGAACCTAATTAGTGACTGCTTATGAGTGACATGTGAGCCGTCTTTTTGTATGATTTCAAATTTCCAAGCCCTCATCCCAAGCGTTTGTTTGCCTCTAATCCAAGACATTGAAAAATAAACATATATAAGGGGTAAAGTTAAGAGGTAGAAGAATAGACTACTGGTTATTGCTTGTTTATTATTGATAATAATGACCACACCTTCAATAAAAAAAACAAAAGAAAATACAAGAAAAAAATCGTAGATGATGGAACCTAGTCGACGTAGAAATGAAACATTGGATTTCATATATGTTTTGATAGTTTCATTAATAATGCAAAATTAATGACCACTAATTATCCTCTTTCTTTAATACCTTTGAAGTAACTTTTCCATCATGAAGTTGAGAGCTGATAAGGTCTCCAAGGTTAATCTTCTTAGATGAAAGTAAAACCTTCCCGTCTTTATCGTGAGTAATGCTGTAACCCCTAGAGAGTGTATTTAGAGGTGACAGTAGGTTAAGTCGGTTGACTTTGTTACTGAATTGATTTGCCTGATCTTTAAGAAAATATTCCGCATTATTGCGTAGACGAATCTTTAGTTGTTGGAGTTGTGATCGATATAGTTGATGAGCTCTTTTTATCTGCCTGACAAGTCGAAACTCATATTCGTCTAGTTTCTGAGCATTTCGTTGCAGTTGTTGACTGGGGTTAATAATTCTAACTTGAAGTAGGTCAAGGGAGAGCTTTATTTTGTCAAGAGATTGGTTGACACTATCCTGCAATTGTTTTCTAAGTTTTGTTGCCTGATTGATTATTGCAAGTCGATCAGGTGTTGCGATGACGGCGGCAGCACTAGGTGTTGGAGCTCTAACGTCAGCTACAAAATCTGCAATAGTAGTGTCTGTTTCATGGCCTATAGAGCTTATAATTGGTGTTATACAGGTAAAAATCTCTCTCGCTAGCTCTTCTTCATTGAAGGACCATAGATCTTCCATTGAACCTCCACCTCTTGCCAATATGAGAACATCGCAGCGTTTATCTTTATCTGCAATTCGGAGTGCTTTGATAATTTTTTTATAGGCATTTTCACCTTGTACTATAGTATCGTAAAGAAGAATATTGGAAAATGGATATCTTGTTTTTAGTACATGGATGATGTCACGGATCACTGCACCGCTAGAAGACGAGATGACTCCGATGGTTTTTGGAGAAACAGGGAGATTTTTTTTGTTTTGCGGGTCAAACAAGCCTTCAGCCTTAAGTTTATTTTTTAGTTGATCAAATGCAATCTGTAGATTGCCTATACCTGCAGGTTCCATCTGTTGCACAATCAGCTGGAAGTCTCCCCTGAGTTCATAGAGGGTTGGTGCACCTCTTATTACAACAGACATACCGTTTTCTGGAGAGAACTGGACTTTACGTTGATTGAGACGAAAAAAAGCGCATCGAATTTGCCCTTTTGAATCTTTCAGTGAGAAGTACCAGTGTCCGGAAGAGGGTCTGGACAGATTTGAAATTTCACCCTGGACCCAGCAATGGGGTATGTTTTGTTCAACTGAATTTCTACATAAGTTTAAAAAATCAGAAACAGAGTAGACTTCGTCGAGATTAAACATTGCCTTTAAGATAAACAAACACCGCTCCAGTGCCGCCCATTTTTTGGGGACAAGAACAGAATGCAAGCACTTGCGGGTGTTGCTTTAGATAGTGCACTACTTGTGATTTCAAGATAGATAGGTTTTGATCAGAGTTATATCCTTTCCCGTGAATGATTTGGATAAAACGTTCATCGCCATGGTAATGAATAAACTTCGAAAGAGATTGACATGCCTCCTCAATCTTTTGTCCATGCAAATCTATAAAGGGTGCATAGTCAATCCTGCCTTGCTTCATTTTTTTTAATGTTTTTGGTGATACACCCACTTGTGAGTGGCTTACAGAGTCCGAGGCTGATAGGTTGGGTTTAGGTAAATAGCTGTAATCCTCAAAAGGCTTATTCCAACGTTTTTTGTTGTTATAGGCTTCTTCCTTGTCACCGTCCTTATCGATAGGCATTTGCCGATTAATGGCGCTTCTAAATAACGATTTATCACTTTCATCAATCATAATAATGCTGAATTTGATGCATAAAAAAACCCTCTTGGAGGGTTTTTATTATAGCAACGATTTTTGCTATTTAAAGATTAACCCTGTAAAAGCCGAGCTAGAGTATAGAGAGAGGGTATTTATAGGGCTTTAATTTGAGCGCTAAGACGAGATTTTTTTCTAGCGGCTTGGTTTTTGTGGATTAAACCTTTGCTAACAGCCTGGTCTACGTTTTTTTGCATTGCTGCAAAACCGCTAGCAGCCTCTTTTTTGTCTCCGGCTGCAACTGCATAAGCCACCTTTTTCACAAAAGTACGGACTTTAGCTCGGATTTGAGAGTTATGTTTGTTACGTTTTACTGCCTGTCTTGCGCGTTTTCTAGATCCTGCTGAATTGGCCATATTGTCTCTAATTTAATACTAAATTACAAAAGTCAGAATTATAAAGTCTCAGTACTATTAATGCAAGTATTTGTTTTCACTTGGTTATGCACCCAAGGAGTTAACGTAGCGAAGAGTTTTTTTCTTGTTAAGCAGCAAGTGCCATGTCTTGCCACCCTGTGATTTCCATAACGAAACTGCCCGAATGCCAGCAAAAAGCAAGGCTCTGATATGGTTTGCTGTATGTCTGTTTGTTAAATAGATCTGCTCACCTCGAACCATAATCGTTGGGTTGAGGCTGCCCAAGGTATTTTTATAGAGTTCAGCAAGTCTGGCAATTGAGTTACTGTGATGAATATCAAAAAAATCTTGTTTTTTAATGTGATCAATTTCCGCCGAAATCTGAGTTAGTAATTGAGGTTTTTTCATTAATTTCTTTTCAAGATTAATAAGTGCTGTTGAATAGAGCATGATATTTTGCATATTGATTGGCTTCTTCTCGAGTAATGTTTTTAGAGATTCAAAACCGACTCGTAAATCCTCGGGCGAACTAAAAATTTCATCGACATCGTCACTCTGACTGACAATACTATTCAGGCTTGCCTTGTTACTATGACTATCACATTGCCCAGTAGAGGCAAGTTGATGCACCAGGGCAGTTGTTTGAAATATACTTGCCAATGCTAGAGTTTGTTTTGCTGCTTTATTCATTCGACTTTGAGTTGATTACACTTCCACCCAAGCAAACATCACGGTCATAGAAGACGATTGACTGTCCAGGAGTTATCGCTCTCTGAGGTTCTGTAAAATTAACCTGAATACAGTCGCCATCTATTCCCATTACCTGACACCCTTGAGAGGCTTGACGATAACGTATTTTAGCACTACATTTGTGTGGTAGAGCAGGTGGCTGATCAATCCAGTGGACACTATCTGCAACAAGTGTATTGTGATAAAGCAATGGATGATCTCCTTGAACAGCTAAAATTTCATTTGACTCGACAAACTTATCAGCGACAAACCAGGGTTCAGAGGAGTCGCTATAACCTCCACCGATCTCCAAACCTTTGCGCTGACCGATGGTATAAAAAGGTAAACCGTGGTGGTGTTTAATAAAGCGACCATTCTCATCTACAATATCGCCCTTTTGTTTAGGTAGAAAGGTGGTTAAAAAGTCCGCAAAAGGCCTTTCTCCGATAAAGCATATACCTGTAGAGTCCTTTTTTCCAGCGTTTTCAAAGCCATTCTGTAGTGCGATTTCACGTACTTGTTTTTTATGTAAATCTCCAAGTGGAAACAGGCTCTGTGAGAGTTGATCTTGGTTAAGTAGGTGAAGAAAGTAGCTTTGATCTTTACTCCCATCAACTCCAGCTTTCAGTAGATAGTGACCATTATTATTGATAATTCTTGCATAGTGACCAGTAGCTATTTTGTTGGCACCCAAGTCCTTTGCGTAATCTAAAAATGCTTTAAATTTGATTCTTTGATTACACAACACATCAGGATTTGGTGTTCGGCCTTTTTCATGCTCAGATAGAAAGTGCTCAAAAACATCTTCCCAGTATTCGTGAGAAAAGTTCACCGTATGAAGCTTGATTCCAAGCTTGTCTGCGACTTGTTGAGCATCCGACAAATCTTCAGCGGCACTGCAGTATTTGTCATCGTCATCCTCATCCCAGTTTTTCATGAACAAGGCTTCCACATGAAATCCTTTTTCAAGCAAAACGAGTGCCGCAACAGATGAATCAACACCACCAGACAGGCCGACAATTATTTTTTCATCGAAGCGGTTCATTGTGCTTGATCGTAAGCGCTTACAATTAGTTTAACCAGCTGATGCCTGACAATATCTTGCGAGTCTAACTCACAAAAAGTGATTTGCTCTATGCTGTCAAGAATTTTCATTGCATCCAAAAGGCCAGATTGACTAGGGTTAGGTAAATCTATTTGTGTGATATCGCCGGTAATCACCATCTTTGAGCCAAAACCCATTCGAGTCAGAAACATTTTCATTTGAGGAATCGTGGTATTTTGAGCTTCATCAAGAATAATGTAGCATTCATTCAAAGTACGACCTCTCATAAATGCAAGCGGAGCAACTTCAATGACGTGTTTTTCTATTAATCTATTCACCCTTTCAAAGCCGACGAACTCGTAAAGTGCATCATAAATAGGTCGCAAATAGGGGTCGACTTTTTCACTCAGATCACCGGGTAAAAATCCCAGTTTTTCTCCTGCCTCAACAACAGGTCTGACCAAAATAATTCTTTTAACATTCGAGTTCTCTAAAGCTTCAACTGCCCTTGCAACTGCTAGATATGTTTTTCCTGTACCTGCCGGTCCTATGGCAAAAACTGCATCATTTTCAATAATAGCATTGACATAGTTTTGTTGGTTAGCGCTACGAATATTAATATGTTTGCGACTTGTCTTAATAGTGACTGATTTGGTCGAACCATTGCCACTTTTTTGAGATTTAATACAAAGGTCGATATCACCAGAATCAATAGTTTTACTCTCTGATAATGAGAGAAGTTCTTGCAAAACACTAATTGCTAATGGCGCATTGTCACCCTTGATATTAAAGTCAGAACCTTTGTTTGAAACTTTTACTTTCAGGCTTTTGGAAATGTTATCGAGGTTTTTATCTAGGGAGCCGCAAATATTTGCTAGTTGGTCGGAGCTTTGAATATCGAGAGTAAATTTCATTGTCAATATTTTACTGCTTTACATTGAAAACAATTGATAAGTTCCATGATTTATTTCATCATTTAATTTAACATTGATGACATGAAGAGTGTTAGATTTATCTTAAATGCCTTTTTCTTGCTATTTGTATTGTGGCCGTACACTTCTATTGCAGATGATAATCAATGCGTATTGCTTTTGTACCACCGCTTTTCAGACGAAGGGCCTCAGTCTACTAGCACCTCTCCAGCAGTCTTTGAGAAGCACCTAGAATATCTTTACGAGAACGGCTATAAAGTGCTCCCCTTAGGAGAAGTCATCGAGGGTCTCAAAATGCAAGGAATATTGCCCAGAAAATGCGTCAGTTTGACTGCAGATGATGGCTTCTTGTCACTCTACACTAACGCTTATCCGTTACTCGTCAAATACCAGATGCCGATGTCGGTCTTTGTTTCTACAGAATCCATTGACAAGAAATATACTCTGATGTTGTCTTGGCAACAGCTCCAAGAGATGTCAGACCTTGTAGATGTTTATAACCACAGCGTGAAACATCTTCATTTGGTTGAACAGAGTGTTGAGGTAGTGCAAAGTGAAATTACTCAAGCACAGCAAAGAATACAACAGGAATTAGGTGTTGAAGAGAAGTTTTTTGCTTACCCATACGGCGAGTTTGATGACGAGACTTATCGTCTAATAAGTGATCTTGGTTATGTCGGTTTTGGACAACATTCCGGCGCCATAGGCAGAAACAGCGACTTTTTGAATTTACCAAGATTTTCGATGTCGGGACCCTATGCAAAAATGGACAGCTTTACTTTAAAGATAAAAACATTGCCAATGCCAATTGAATTCGAAGAACCGCAATCTCTACTTATTTCTGAAAACTTCAAACCATCCTTAACTCTTACCTTTTCTCGCGAGTTGACGAACAACGAAAAACAACAATTTTCATGTTTTGTGTCTGGTCAAGATCAGCCCGAGTTGATATGGCTAGCTTCTAATAAGGTCAATGTTCAAGCAAGAGAGTCACTGCCAAAGGGCAGGAGTCGTTATAACTGTACAATGCCATCGAAGGAGGCGGGGCGATATTACTGGTATTCAAAGCTTTGGTTAAGGCCAACCAGTTAGATAAGCTCTCCCTGGAGAGAGTTGATAAAACCTTCGGTAATTTTTACAGAGACTATTTGACCAATCGAGTCCTCATTGCCCTGAAAGTGGGTGGTACGCATATTTTCTGTTCTGCCTGACAAAGTACTACCTTTTTTTGAATGACCTTCTACAAGAACTTTTTGGATACTGCCGATCATTGATCTAGAGATTTTTTCAGTATTCTCATTGAGTTTGTCTTGTATAACGGCAAGTCGTTTTTTCTTGACTGTCAGATCAACATCATCGGGAAGACTTGCTGCAATCGTTCCGGGTCGTTTTGAATAAATGAAACTGAAGGATTTATCAAAGCACATCTCATCGATAAGCTTCATTGTGTTATTAAAATCCTCTTCAGTCTCTCCAGGAAAGCCAATAATGAAATCTGATGACAAAGAAATATCAGGTCTAATTTCTCTAAGCTTTCGAATCTTTGATTTATATTCAATCACTGTATGGCCTCGCTTCATTGAGCCGAGTATTTTGTCTGAGCCACTCTGTACAGGTAGATGTACATGTGAAACAAGCTCAGGCACTTCGGCGTAAGTTTGAATTAAGCGATCACTAAACTCAACAGGATGAGAGGTTGTATAGCGAATACGTTCTACGCCTGTTACTTGCGCGACGATAGCAATAAGGAGAGCTAAATCAGCGATTTCACCATCATCCATTAGGCCCCGATAGGCGTTAACATTCTGCCCTAAAAGGTTGATTTCTTTGACACCTTGTTCTGCCAGAACTTCTACTTCATGAATCACATCGTTGAAGGGACGGGAAATTTCTTCACCTCGTGTATAGGGAACAACACAAAAGGTACAATATTTACTGCAGCCTTCCATCACAGTAACGAATGCAGAGGCGCCGTCACTGTGAGGCTCGGGCAGATGGTCAAATTTTTCAATTTCTGGGAAAGAAATATCGATACTTACTTGATTTTGATCAAGAACATCATTGAGCATGTTGGGCAATCGATGGAGGGTTTGAGGGCCAAAAATCAGATCAACGTAGGGCGCTCTTTTGAGTATCAAATCACCTTCTTGAGAAGCAACACAGCCACCAACACCAATCACTAGGTTTGGTTTAGTAGTCTTTAATTTTTTCCAACGTCCGAGTTGATGGAATAGTTTTTCCTCGGCCTTTTCACGAATCGAGCAGGTGTTTACTAAGAGGACGTCTGCTTGGTCAACATCATCAGTCAATTCGAGGCCGTGAGAATGTTTGAGTATATCACTCATTTTATCCGAGTCGTACTCGTTCATTTGACACCCAAAGGTGCGGATGTATAGTTTAGAGAGACCCATTATGCTGGCTTTTGGATGTGCAGTGTTTGGGTTGGGTATGCGATTTCTGCACCATGTTCGGCAATAATGTCCGCTACATCAAGCAATATATTGCCTTTGATTTTTTTAAATTTTGCTCCCGCGGTGACTGAACTGAAAGCCCAAATCACAAAATCAAGTGAAGAGGCATTGAACGAGTCAAAATACACACGACAAGGTTCGTTGTGGTTAATATGCTCATGGTCAGCCAACAAATTCTCAACTTTTTCAATAATGCTTTTCATTTGTGCAATATCGTCATAACGGATACCGATAACTACGTAAATTTCACGGTTAGTCATTCTAGAAGGTGTCTCAATGGGAATGGTACTGAAAATACCGTTGGGGACATAAAGAGGGTTTTTGTTAAAGGTACGAATACGAGTCATTCTCCAGCCGATTTTTTCGACTACACCTTCTATACTTTTATCCGTTGTCCGAATCCAATCTCCGGTAGAGAAGGGCTTGTCCATCTGGATCATTAATCCACCAAAAATATTGGCAAGCATGTCTTTGGCAGCAAAACCAAGGACAATACCGCCGACACCACCAAGAGTTAATATGGAGGTCGCAGAATAACCAAAATATTGTGCGACACCAAGAACGATTGCAAAAACAATCAGCATCTTGATTAGACGGGTGAACAATCTAACGGAGTCTTTATCGACATTACCTTCTTTTTCTAACATAAAGCTTTCAATGCTTGATATTAGTCTGAGTATTCCCCAGGTAAGAATAAAGATAGGAGCAATGTCTACATATTCAACAACTTTGCCAAGGGTTAGAATTTCGGCCTTCAGCTCGTGTAATGAAAAGTATAACCAGCCATACCAGATGAGTAATTTTAGGGGTGCCGAGAGTGCATTAATGAGGTAGTCATCTAACTTCGTTTTAGTGCTAGCAGTGCGTTTTATTATTTGTTTCAGTATAACGCCTAGTGCAACATGGGCAATAATAGCCAACAACAACAGTACGCCGGTCATCTGGATTGGGGTTATATTTTGGAGGAATTCGTTCATTAGAGGTATTTTAACGGATTAATAGGTTCCTCATATTTTTTCATTTCGAAATAGAATGGCTTGTTACCTGTTACAGCAATCACTTGACCTTTGTCGATACTATCACCCTCACTAACATAGATTTCTTGATTTTGATTATAGATACTGTAAAAGCCATAGGCATGCTTGATAATGATCATTTTCCCATAACTCGTTATTTTGTCTCCGCTATAGACGACCTCTCCCTTTCTGACAGCTCGGACATCTTGACCAAGTACATTATCATAGGTCAAGCCTGGGTGATTATTTTCTATTGAGAACTTTTTGAGTATTTCAGCATCAACTGGAAGAGACCAGTTTCTATTGTCGCTTGCTGCTTTGACTTTTGAATTGTTTTGATTGTCATCCAATATCTTGTTGAATGACTTCTCAACAACAGTAACTTGACCTGGTTCATTGGTCAAACAACCTGATAGGATTAAAGATAAAAAAAGTATAAAAAAATATTTAGTAGGCATACCATATCCCCAAAACAACAATAACAATCAGTACGTATCCTAATCTATCAATGTATTTATTTAACCATGCATCGCAACGTTTTCCAAACTTTCTTACCAGAAAGGCAATTAACAAATAGCGAGCACTGCGCGCCACCAAAGAGAAAATCACAAAGGGCAAGAGAGGCATTGACATCATCCCGGCACTAATAGTGAAAAGCTTATAAGGTATCGGACTAAAACCTGCAATTAAAATAATCCAAATTCCGTAGGTATTAAAGTACCGCTCAGCTTTATGCAATTCCGGTAGATAATTCATTGTATCTAATAATGGCATGATAAGGTTGATTGCATAGATGCCGATATAGTAGCCAGCAACTGCGCCTAATACTGAACTTAATGTGCAAATAATTGCAAAGTAGTAAGCCCTATTTCTAACCTTGAGTGACATAGACGCCAACAAGAAATCTTGTATAGGGTAGGGTAGTATCGATGATTCTAAGAAACTAATTATGGCCAACCAAATTACAGCAAAACGACTTGATGACCATTCAAGAATTTTATTGTAGAGTGTATAAAAAGGCCTCATTAAGGGATTAATAATTAGTTCTTATTTTTTAACATTGGGAAGCCTAGTCGCTCTCTCGATTCGTAATAAGCCTGAGCAACTTTTTGACTCATCGATCTCACTCGGCGAATAAATCGAGCTCTGTCTGTGACGCTGATTGCATGCCTTGCGTCTAAAAGGTTAAATAAGTGAGAGGCCTTTATGGTTTGTTCATAGGCCGGGAAAGGTAGTTCTTTTTCAATGAGCTTTGCATTCATTGATTCGGCTTCATCGAATTGTCTAAAAAGAACGTCAGTGTCTGCAATTTCAAAATTGTATTTAGATTGCTCCACCTCGTTTTGGTGATAAACATCACCATAAGTCAAGTCTTCTGTCCAGGTAAGGTCAAACACACTATCGACACCTTGAAGGTACATCGCGAGTCTCTCGAGTCCATAAGTCAGCTCCCCAGAAATTGGTTTGCATGCAAGGCCACCAACTTGTTGGAAATAGGTAAATTGACTTACCTCCATGCCATCCAGCCAAACCTCCCAACCGAGCCCCCAAGCACCCAGAGTGGGTGACTCCCAATTATCCTCAACAAAACGCACATCATGAATTTTTAGATCGATACCAATCGCTGTTAATGAAGCAAGGTAAAGGTCTTGAATGTCAGTGGGCGAGGGCTTAAGTAAGACTTGGAATTGATAGTAATGTTGCAGGCGGTTGGGGTTTTCACCGTAACGTCCATCCCCTGGTCGACGAGAAGGTTGTACATATGCAGCTTTCCATGGCTCGGGCCCAATTGCACGAAGAAAAGTCGCAGGGTGGAAGGTTCCGGCACCGACCTCCATATCAAATGGTTGAACGATAGCGCACCCTTTGTCGGCCCAATAATTTTGTAATTTAAGAATTAAGTTCTGAAACGATGTGCTTGTATCTAGCTCAGATGGGGACATTAAAATTGATCGAAAAATAACAAAAATTTTACCTCACCGCTAACTCTAGTTGAGTCTTTTAAAAACATTTGTATATGTAAGAAATCAAATAGGTAATGAATTTAGTGGCCAAAAATAAAGTAGTGCTGGAATACTGACAACGGTAATTACAATCTCGAGAGGCAGACCAAGCTTCCAGTAATCACCAAATCGATACCCTCCTGGTCCCATCACCAAGGTATTGTTTTGGTGTCCAATAGGCGTCAAGAAAGCGCATGATGCACCAATCGCAACTGCCATCAAAAAGGTATCAGGATTGACGGCTAGGGTTCTGGCTATTTCGATACTGATAGGCGCTGTTACTAGAACCGTTGCAACGTTGTTAAGGACAGCACTAAGGAGCATCGTAATGATGAGCATAAGGGCAAGAATCGTTACTGGTGAGGCACCGTAGGAAATATTAATAAGGATATTCGAGATTGTCTCTGCGCCACCACTGCTTTGTAATGCCTGACCAATAGGTATCATTGAGCCTAAAAGAACAATCACCGGCCAATGTATTGAGCGGTAGATATCAATTTTCGGAATAACATTAGCTGCAATATAGAAAATAACAACCAATGACAGTGCAATAGTTAGGTCTATATATCCAAGACTCGAAGCGATAATTGCAATCAAGAAAGAAGAGATCGCTAGAGAGGCTTTTTTTCGCTGTGGAATTTGTAAATCGCGCCTCTCTAAGGTAAGACATTCCATCCATTTCACTGCACTTTCTAGGTGAGAACTGTTACCGTGAAGAAGTAAAACATCCCCTGGTTGGATTTTGGTGTTTCTTACGTGATGAATAATGGATCTTCCGGCACGAGAGATACCCAAAAGAGATATCTGTCTTAATTTGAGTAGGCTTAATTGGGTTGCGGTTCTTCCAATCGAGCGTGAAAATGGCGGCGCAACAGCTTCGATGAGTGAGGTATGTTTAAATTCAAAGTCTGAATCAGAGTCACTGATATAGTGAGTTTTTGTTTGTTTCATAAATTCATCAATACCCTGAACGGTGCCTTCGAGAATGAGCAGATCGTTAGCATGAATAATGAAATTACGGATAAAGCCTTCACCTTCTAGTCGCTCATCGTTTCTAATAATCCCTAAAATTGACACATCAACGCCCTCACAAACATCATCCAAATACGATAAATACTTGCTGACTATGGGAGATTCCTCTGTAACGAGTACATTAGAGACATACTGTCGCACTTCTTCATTACCATCTTTAAGGTCTGAATCTTTGATTCGAGGCATCAATCGCCAGCCGAAAAGAGCAATAAAAAGTACCCCAGAAATCGCGACAATCAAACCAACCGGAGTAAAGTCAAACATCGAATAAGGGGAACCAAGAACATCTTCTCTGTAGGTCGCTATTACCACATTTGAGGCAGTGCCTATCATCGTAACCATGCCACCTAAAATTGAAGTAAAGGCAAGTGCCATTAGAGTTGCGGAAGGTTTGCGTTTGGCTTTTTGATTGAGTTGAGTGTCCGCTGGCATTAATATAGCTAAGGCAGCTACGTTGTTTACAATACTGGACAGACTTGCAGAAATAGTACCCATCAATGCAATATGTGTCTTCACGCCGCTTGTGAAATTAGAAAGATTAGAACTAATTAACTCGACCGCTCCTGAACGAATCAAGCCTCTACTAATAATTAGCACGAGAGCAATAATTACAACGGCAGGATGACCAAAGCCGGAAAAAACGCCATGGGTCGGTATAACCCCTACAACCGTACCGGCGATGAGTGCCATGAAGGCAACCAAATCGTAGCGAACTCTACCCCAAATAAATAACACCAAGGTGGTTGATATCAGCAAAAAAACAATCGATTGGTCACTCATGTATTAATAATTCTAACCAAGGTAGTGATTAATTATAGCCAATTGGTGATTACCCTTATACAAACTTGATTGTACAAAAAATAAAGTATTAATATCGAATATAATGAGTTCTAGTAGTTATTTCAACCAAATCTTATTGAGGATTAAATGTCATCTGGTAGTAAAAAAATTGTTGTCATAGGTATAGCCAGCAATGCAATAGTAATGGTCATTAAATTTATCTCTGCATTGATTACAACATCTGCATCAATGATGAACGAAGCAATCCATTCGTTGATGGATACGCTCAACCAACTCTTTTTGTTGTTTGGTTTGATAGCTAGTGAAAAGGAGCCTGACCAAGATTACGCGTTTGGTCACCATCAAAAGAAATTTATTTGGAACTTGTGGTCAGCAATTGGCCTGTTTTCAATTGGATCAGGTTTGGGTTTATATCACGCCTATCACTCCTACTTAAAGATGGGGCAACACGCAACCGAGGTAGCCAGTATAAGCATTTTTAACGTCAATATTTCCGGCATTATGCTGGCGTTCATAGTTTTAGTTGCTTCTTTCTTGATTGAGGGCAATGCATGGCGAGTTGCAATGCGAGAATATCAACAAAGAACCAAGGGTATTGAGACAACTGTTTTTCAATATATATCTGAGGCAAAAGATCCGACACTGGTTGCCATGATTCTAGAGGACAGCATTGCCATGATTGGAATTTTGCTGGCAATCATAGGTATAACACTATCATATCTGACTGGGAATCCTGTGTGGGATATCTTGTTCTCTTCCTTGATCGCAATATTACTTGGTATTGCGGCAGTTTTTCTGGGCCGAGTAAATATGATTTATTTGTCTGATATTCGTCACCTAGAGATAGAAAATTACTTTACAAAAATATGTAGTGAACATCACGAGGTTGAGCTATGTCATGATGTAAAGTCAATAGTGATGGATGAAAACAACATAGTGCTCGTTGCCGAAGTAGAAGTTAAAGAGGAAGCATTAATGGACAGGATCAAGTTAGATATCGAGCATGAAAAATCGAAAATTTCTGAAAACGATGAGATGCGTGATGAAAAGTCCGCCGTATATGCCACAGTACGCCGAATTGATCATATCATAGAAAATTTAACGAACCAACTCCAACAAAAACATCCTCAAGTACGATCCGTTACCATAGAGGTCGGAATTTATCAGCTTTAACTAATCGTTGCGAAAAAAATGTGGGATGTTTCCCGCATTTATTGAACTAAACAAGGCTTAATACTTATAAGTTTCTGGCTTGTATGGACCCTCTTTGGGTGTATTGATGTATTCTGCCTGAGTATCTGTCATCTTTGTAAGAACGCCACCAAAGCCACCAACCATTCCTGCTGCAACCTCTTCGTCGAGTTTCTTGGGTAGAACTTTAACGCTTATGTTGGCTAATTTGTCTTCTTCAGGTAGGTTCGAAAATTTTTGATCAAACAAGTACATTTGAGCTAATACTTGGTTAGCAAAAGAGCCATCCATAACGCGAGAAGGGTGGCCTGTTGCATTACCCAAGTTGACTAAGCGACCTTCAGATAACAAAATCAAATAATCATTTTTGTCAGCAGATCTATAGACTCGGTGGACCTGAGGCTTAACTTCGTCCCATTGCCAGTTGTCGCGCATGTATTGGGTATCAATTTCGTTGTCGAAGTGGCCAATGTTGCACACAATCGAACCAGCCTTAAGATTTTCCAACATGGCTGAATCGCACACATTTATATTGCCAGAAGCTGTAACTAGTATGTCAGTCGTAGATAACAATTCTTTATTAATGTCATCTTTTGATCCGGTATTAATGCCGTTTTTATAAGGTGAGACTACTTCAAAACCATCCATACAAGCCTGCATAGCACAGATAGGATCAATCTCGCTAACCTTAACTATCATACCTTCTTGACGGAGTGATTGTGAAGACCCTTTACCAACATCACCGTAACCGATTACTAGTGCTTTTTTACCTGCCATTAAAATATCGGTTCCGCGCTTAATAGCATCATTTAAAGAGTGTCTGCAGCCATATTTATTGTCATTCTTTGATTTTGTGACTGAGTCATTGACATTAATTGCTGGCACTTTAAGTTCTCCATTATCAATCATTTCCAGTAAACGATGTACGCCAGTAGTAGTTTCTTCACTGATTCCATGAATACTATCCAGCATTTCTGGGTATTTTTCATGTAGCATTTGGGTCAAGTCACCACCATCATCTAAAACCAAGTTGGCATCCCAGGGTTTGTTATTTTTAAGGATAGTTTGTTCGATACACCATAAAAATTCCTCTTCAGTTTCACCTTTCCAAGCAAAAACTGCTATACCAGCAGCGACCATTGCGGCTGCTGCATGATCCTGTGTAGAGAAAATATTGCAAGATGACCAGCGAATCTCAGCTCCTAATGCAACCAAAGTTTCCATCAGGACTGCTGTTTGGATGGTCATATGAATACAGCCCAGTATATTTGCACCCTTTAAAGGTTTTTGTGCACTGTATTTATTACGAAGTGCCATTAAAACAGGCATTTCAGATTCTGCTAACTCTATTTCCTTACGACCAAAGTCAGACAAATTAACATCAGTAACTTTATAGTCGTTATTACTAATTGTTGAATTACTCATTTTGTTTCCTTTAAATTGAAAAAAATGAGCGTCGTTATGAATGCCAAGCCTGTTAGAAAGAAAATCCCAATGCAACGCCCCTTGGCATAATTCATTATACCAAAATCAAACAGAAAAAACTATTTTAGCAGATGAGAGCGATCAGTTTTTTCCCAGCTAATTGAGTCTTCAGTTCTACCAAAATGACCATAACTAGCGGTTTGCTGGTAGATTGGTCTTTTTAAATCCAGCATATCAATTAAGCCTTTGGGGCGTAAATCGAAATGTTTTCTGATTAATTGCTCAATCTCTTGGTTGGACTTTCTTCCAGTGCCAAAGGTATCAACACTAATGCTAGTCGGTTCTGCAACGCCGATTGCATAAGATACTTGAATCTCACAACGAGTAGCAAGCCCGGCTGCAACAATATTTTTAGCAACATAGCGAGTAGCGTAAGCTGCACTACGATCTACCTTAGAAGGGTCTTTTCCTGAGAAAGCACCACCTCCGTGGCGAGCCATACCGCCATAGGTATCCACAATAATTTTTCTGCCAGTAAGTCCAGCGTCACCAACCGGACCACCGATTTCGAAGTTACCGGCCGGATTAATGTGATACTGGGTTTCATTTGTTAACCATTTTTCAGGTAATATAGGTTTGATGATCTTTTCTAAAACTGCTTCCCTAAGATCTGTAATTGAAATATCATTATCGTGTTGAGTGGATAGAACGACTGCATCTATACCAACAATCTGGTTGTCACTATAAATACAAGAGACTTGTGATTTCGCGTCAGGTCTTAGCCAAGGTAGTATTCCATTTTTCATTAACTCTGCTTGACGTCGAACTAGAAGATGAGCATACATGATAGGAGCTGGCATAAGCTCTTTGGTTGAATTTTCTGCGTAACCAAACATCAGACCTTGGTCTCCTGCTCCTTGTTCACGGTTTTCACTCTCATCAACTCCTTGTTTGATATCCTGAGATTGTTTACCTAGCAGGTTTGATATTGAACAGTTGTGGCCATTAAAGCCATATTCATCTCTATCATAGCCAATGCCAATAATTGTTTTGCGAACGACATCTTCATAGTCAATTTTTGCACCTGTAGTTATTTCTCCGGCCAATATTACCTGGTTGTCTTTTACTAAGGTTTCGATAGCAACACGAGATTCTCTATCTTGTGAAAGTGCGGCATCGAGGATGGCGTCAGAGACTTGATCGCAAACTTTGTCCGGGTGACCGGCAGAAACGGATTCGGAAGTAAATATCATGGCATAGCCCTAAAAATTAAAAAAACCCATCTAAAGCAGGTTTTTTTGGGAAACACCAGCTTTAGCTTGTTTTAGCCACCACTGGTGGCTACGCTAGCAATCGGAACAAATCAGCGTGCAGTAATTATAGTCTTTAATTTTTTTAATGTAAAGCTCAGTCCAAACTGGCCTTAAGAGCTATAGCACTTACAAAAGGGGATGTCATTAAACTGATTAGCAGTATGCTTGCTAAAAAATAGAGCTGTCCATTAATCGGAAGATTAAATTGGGATTGAGAGACAGCACTTGTGGCAAAAATTAAAATTGGGATATAAAGGGGGAATGTCAATAAGGATAACAACATTCCAGAGTTTTTGATGCCAACAATTAGAGAGGCGCCGATAGCTCCTATTAGGCTTAAACTCGGTGTAGCCAATAACAGCGTCAACATTAAAACATAGATACTCTCAGCATCTAAGAAAAGTGTCATTCCAAGTAAGGGTGACAGCAAGATGATAGGCAGACCGGTTAGTAGCCAATGAGCAATCGTTTTAGCTAACAATATAAGAGGAAGTGAATGATGTGAGATAACCATCTGTTCAAGAACACCGTTGTCATAATCATAATGAAAGAGTGCATTAAGTGAGAGTAATACTGAAAGCATACAGGTTACCCAAACAATTCCAGGTGCAATGTTTGATAAAGTGTGTGATTCTGGACTAATTGCTAAAGGAAACAATGAAATAGCAATAACAAAAAACAATAGAGGATTAAGAAAGCTAAATGGGTTGCGTAGCGACATCTTTAGGTCTCTTGTAAGTGTTTTGATGAAGATGTTCACAGGGTGAGAGTCCTTAGTCCGTGTAAGTTACTTTTTTGATGAGTTGTAAGAACACAAATTCCGCCATCATCACAGTGTTTGGTGATTTGAGTTTCAATTACATTGATACCATCAGCATCAAGTGCAGTGAAAGGTTCATCTAAAAGCCACACTTTGGCTTGAGTTATAAAAAGAGCTGATAAAACAACTCTCCTTTTTTGACCAGCAGAAAGATTTGCAGCGCATTCATACTCGAAATTTTTTAAACCAACATTTGTAAGTGCATCATCAAGCGCTTGATTAGAGCTACTAATGCTGAGCTGAGTAAGGTAATCAAGATTTTCTTTACAATGTAGCTCGGGACTTAATGCTGGGAGATGACCTAGATAAAATATATCAGACTGGTAATCGTAGGAACCGACCTTGTTATTGTTAATGGATAATTTGCCAGATTCTGCTGAGTTGAGTCCAGCAAGTATCTTTAGTAATGACGTTTTGCCAGAACCATTGGCTCCAGAAATTTTTAGTATTTCCCCGGAATTTAGTTCAAACGAGATGTTGCTAAAGAGTTCGTTATAACCTCTTTGACAAGTTAAATCACTAACGATTAATTTTGACATGACATCATTTTAGTGGATTAGTCTCTCGAGGGCGAAAAAACGTAATCAGTATTAAAACAGTTACAGACAGTTATTTTTATTTTGATTATTGATTATCGGTTAAGCCACCTAGTTCACTTTTATCAATTTCTGCTAGAATATCTTCATCAAAAATTAACCTTAAACGATAATGTGTCACTTGTTCACCATTGACAGTTGAATGATGGATGTAATCCCATTGATATTGATGAAAGGGGTCAATAATACTCGGCGACCCAATTAAGTTCATTACGGCACTCTTGGACATCCCTAATTGAAGCTTTTCAACAGCTTCAATTTCGAGGACAGAGCCCTGCATAATGTTTGGTTTGTAGATATCAATTGAAGGCATTGAAAAATCAAGCCAGTTTGGCATTGAAAACTTTGGAAACTCAAGCGTTTCAGGAGTTTTTAGTAGAGAGTTTGAACAGCCACTTAAAATCGTAAAGGCAAGTACAATTAAAGTTAATCTTTTCATCTTTCGTTAAACGATTAAAATATTGATAGGATTTTACCTTAAGGATTTTTAAATGGATGCCGAAGATTTAAAAAGTGCTGGTCTAAAAGTCACTTTACCGAGATTAAAGATTCTAGAGGTGTTAGAGAAATCATCTAATCATCATATGAGTGCTGAGGACATCTATCGGTCGCTGATGGAACAACAAGAGGAAGTTGGCGTAGCAACAATTTATCGAGTTTTATCTCAATTTGAAGAATCTGGTATTGTTCATAAACTAAATTTTGAAAATAATCAAGCCGTATATGAGCTTTGTGGAGTGGACCACCACGATCATCTAGTTTGTGTTAAATGTAATACAATCATTGAATTTCAAGATGACGTGATTGAACAGCATCAATTACAAATTGCAAACAAATACGGCTTTCAACTTACAGACCATTCACTTTATCTTTACGGGCTTTGTAAGACTTGCCAAGAGTCCTACTAGAGATTATTAATAGATATGGAAGATTTTATTCTTAGAGCGTTAGCTGCCTCTCTAGGAGTGTCGGTAATTGCGGGTTCTCTTGGATGTTTTGTAATATGGAAACGTCTATCGTATTTTTCTGATTCGATTTCTCATAGTGCACTATTAGGAGTTGCATTAGGTTTAGTAACAGGCCTTGGCATAAATTTTGGTCTAGTTATTGTTGGTGCTCTGTTTGCAACTCTTATTGTTGTATTGCAGCAGAAAGGTTTTTGGTCAAATGATGCTATTTTAGGAATTTTCTCTCATGTTGCTCTCTCAGTAGGTATTGTCGTTTTGGGTTTTGTTGGTGATCGAAATATTGATTACTTCGCTTACCTTTTTGGTGATATTCTTTCGATTAATAGTCAGGATATTTTTTGGATTTTTTCAGTGATGGTTGCAGTAGTTGTGATTTTGGTGATGAATTGGAAAAGTTTATTGCTATTAACTTTGAATGAGGAATTAGCAAGAGCTGAGGGCATTAACAAAGTGACCTATGAATTACTATTTATGTTTTTAATTGCACTTGCAGTTTCTGTATCGGTACAAATTGTTGGTGTGCTTTTGATTACATCGTTACTCATAATTCCACCAGCCATTGCACGTGTTTATTCAGGATCTCCTCTTTCTATGATTTTTAGTTCTGTCGTTGTTTCTGTTATATCCGTTCTATTGGGGCTTTTCAGCTCGATCCAGTTTGATATAGCAACAGGTCCAGCAATTGTAATTACTTTAGGTATTTTCTTTTTTATTGCCCAGCTGATACCAAATAAAAGCTAATCAAAGGGTGTCGTTAAGTTCTATCATTTGATTGGTTTGCTGTTCAACAATGAGCGGATCAATAATAGACTCCAAGTCACCCTCCATGATTTCATTCAACTTATAGAGCGTCAAATTAATTCGATGATCGGTAACTCTGCCCTGTGGGTAGTTATAGGTTCGAATTCTTTGAGAGCGATCACCGCTACCAACCAACTCTTTACGTTGAGTAGCCTGCTCTTTTTGTTGTTCGTGTTGCTGCGCATCTAGAATTCTTGAAGCAAGTACTGACAAAGCCTGAGCTTTGTTCTTATGTTGTGATCGACCATCCTGACATTCAACAACAGTACCTGTTGGGATGTGTGTAATTCTGACTGCGGAATCGGTTTTGTTGACATGCTGCCCACCAGCTCCAGAAGCTCTAAAAGTATCAATTCTGACATCATTCATATTGATATTCACTTCTTCAATATCAGTCACCTCTGCCATAACAGCAATGGTACAAGCAGAAGTATGTACTCTACCTTGTGACTCTGTTTCAGGAACCCTTTGTACTCTATGAGCACCCGATTCAAATTTAAGTTTTGAGTACACATTAGATCCACTAATACGAGCAATGATTTCTTTAAATCCACCATGTTCACCAATATTTGAACTCATAACTTCTATTTGCCATTTGTTTTTTTCAACATAACGCGAATACATTCTATAAAGGTCACCTGAAAAGATACTCGCCTCATCACCACCAGTTCCTGCACGAATTTCAAGAATGATATTGCGAGAATCGTTAGGATCTTTTGGGAGAAGAGATTTTTTTAGTTCTAACTCAAGTTGATCCAATTTACTCTGACTCAAAGCTATCTCTTCTTCTGCCATCTCTTTTATGTCTTGATCATTCTCACTGAGTAATTTTTGTGCAGCATTAATATCATTCATGATTGATAGATACTGTTGGTACTGATCATTAACGGGACTTAGTTGAGCGTGCTCAATTGATAGTTCTCTATATTGGTCTTGGTCAGAAACAACGGATTGGTCAGATAGTAATGCATTAATTTCTTCAAGGCGCATGGATAATTGTTCTAGCTTGGCGACAATAGATTGATTCATGAGTTATGAATATTGGTAGGTTTTTTTGAAACTGGTAAGGAACCTTTAGCTTGTTCAAGATTAATTTTTGGGGATTTTTTAATATTTTCAAAGGTTGTATGCAATAACTTATTAGTTAACTTGTCTGCTAATTCTTCAACAACTAGATCAGGGTCAGATCCAGCTTCTAGTTTTTTTATTGCACTTTGCAATAGTTCATTCTTGAGTAGATTTGCATCTTCGCGATACTTTTTAATAATTTCTTCATTGGGAATATTTTTTAGCCACTCTATAAAGTCAAGGCTTTTTTCTCGAATGATTTCTTCAGCGATAACCTTTTCTTGATCTCTGTTTTCGAGGTTACTATCAACCACTTGTTGTAAATCATCAACGGTGTAAAGGAAGACATCCTCCAGTTGATTCGCTTCATGCTCGATATCTCTTGGGATAGCTAAATCTAATAACAACATTGGTTGATGTTTTCTTTGAATCAGAACAGTTTCGATAAGTCCTTTACCTAAAATTGGAACAGGTGCAGCGGTTGAAGAAATTACGATATCTGCTCGGTAGAGGTGTTCAGATAAATGTTTCAGATTAATTGCTTCTGCTCCATAAGTAACTGCAATAGTTTGTGCATTTTCTAACGTCCTGTTAACAAAAATCATACGCTTTACACCTTTCTTATAAAGGTGTTGAGCACTTAATTCTATCATTTCACCAGCTCCAATTAATAGGACGGTTTGGTTAGCCAAGTTCGTAAAAATCTTTTCGCTCAGTTTCACAGCACAATATGCAACTGATACTGGCAAAGCTCCTATTTTAGTATCTGTTCTTACTTTCTTTGCAGTTGTAAAGGCGTGTTGAAAAAGTTTTTCAAGGATTTTATCTAAAGCGCCTTGTTCTTTTGAAAACTGATAAGCCTCCTTAAGTTGTCCAAATATTTGGGGTTCACCAAGTACTAATGAGTCAAGTCCAGAAGCGACGCTGCAGATATGTTCGATAGCTTTATTGCCTTCAAAAAAACTCACATATTGCAATAATAAGGAATGCTCAATACCATGAGTAGTTGCCAAAAATTTTGAGAGAATCTCACGAATATTACCTACATCATATGTCACACAAATTTCGGAACGGTTGCAAGTAGAGAAGACAACACAAGCCTTAATTCCTGGTATTGACAAGAGTGATGAAATAGCAGGTGCGAGCTCATTTTGAGCAAACGCTACTTTTTCTCGAATCGCAACAGTCGCTAGATGATGATTAACACTCAGTACTGCAATATTTGACATTCATAAAAAGGTTAAAAAATTTAGCTGTTAATTATACAGTGTCAGTGCAATTTTGGCCTAACGATAACTCTTGCTTAGGCAATTGGTAGTTTTTATAATGTTTTTGTTATATAGTGATTTGTAAGCTACAATTAATTGTTATTGGAAAAATAGGAGCCTGAAGTGGCTGAGGAAGATTTATTCCTAGAATTCTTGGTTATTAATATTGACCCAGAGTATAAATACTAATATCTATGAAAATAAAACAATTTGAAATCATATTGCAATCAAAAGAAAGAGGTTTTCACTTGGTTACTGATGAGGTATTTAGACAAATTCCAGATTTAGGGAAGGTTCGAATAGGATTACTTCATTTATTTATTCAACATAGCAGTGCGTCCATAAGTATCAATGAATACGCAGACCCAAGTGTACGAAAAGATTTGGAAAAATTCTATTCAGAGCTTTGCAACGACAAGCAATATTACACGCATACTTATGAAGGGCCAGACGATATGCCTTCTCATGTTAAAACCTCATTACTTGGGTCAGATGTCACGATCCCAATAACATCTGGTAAACCGAACTTTGGTACTTGGCAAGGAATAATTCTTGGTGAACACCGAATTCGAGCAGGCTCAAGACGAATTATTGCAACACTGATCTATGATTAATTGTAAAGAGTTATATTTTTTGTGAATGTTTTAATCAAAGTTTTATAAAAATTTCATCGTTTCATCATATTTTCTATATAAATCTTAGAACCTATTGGTCTAAAATGAAGCCAATCATGTACTTACAATCCCATCACTTATGATTGAAGAGGACAGCCTAGTTGGCGGTGAAAATCAAAGTAACGAAGATCTTATGATTACATCTGTTAGGCCAACCTCTTTTGAGGATTTCATTGGTCAGGACGATGTGAAATCTCAGATGGCTGTGTTTATTGAGGCTGCAAAATCTCGCGGTGATGTTCTTGACCATTGTTTAATTTATGGCCCACCTGGTTTGGGTAAAACAACTCTTGCAAATGTCATTGCAAGGCAAATGCACGCCGGTATTAAGCAAACATCTGGTCCCGTGTTGGAGCGTTCAGGCGATTTGGCGGCGATTCTTACTAAACTTGAACCTTTCGACATTCTTTTCATTGATGAGATTCATAGACTGAATCCTGTTGTGGAAGAAATACTTTATCCAGCTCTAGAGGATTTTAGGTTGGATATTCTTGTGGGTGATGGTGTTGCAGCCCATTCTGTTCAATTGGATTTACCACCTTTTACTTTAATTGGTGCTACGACGCGAGCAGGAATGCTAACTTCACCTTTACGGAACAGGTTTGGTATAGTTCATCGATTGGCTTTTTATCAGATAAAAGAATTAAAAAAAATTATTGAGCGCTCTGCATCCATTTTGGATATCAAAATCAAAAAAGATGGTGCACAAGAAATTGCTAAACGCTCAAGGGGAACTCCCAGAATTGCCAACAGATTATTACGCCGTGTCCGGGATTTTGCTGATATTAAAAATAAGGGCATTATTGATAAAAAAATTTCCAAAGCAGCTCTTAGAACGTTAAAGGTTGATGAAGCGGGACTAGAGCAATTTGATAGAGATTATTTGAATCTAGTCATCAATAAGTTTTCGGCAGGGCCCGTTGGTCTTGATACCCTTGCAACGGCTCTAGGTGAGGAAAGATTAACGCTTGAAGATATGATTGAACCTTATCTTCTCCAGCAAGGCTTCATTATGCGAACACCGCGTGGTCGAGTTGCTACAGATCTTGCTTTTTCTCATTTAGGAGTTGTACGCCATAACCACACTCAAGATTTGTATGGAAAATGAGTAAGCTGAGTGTCAGAGTTTATTACGAAGATACGGATTCTGGAGGTGTGGTTTATTACGCCAATTATCTAAAATATATTGAGCGTGGTCGAAGTGAATATTTACGTGAATTGAACTTTGATCAAGGTCAGCTTTCTCGAGACCATTCTGCTCTTTTTGTAGTTCGGTCACTTCAAGCAAACTATTTATTGCCAGCCTTTCTTGATGATTTAATCGAAGTACATACTGAAATTAAATCTGTTAGCCATGCGAGCCTAACTTTTGCTCAGAAAATAGTGAATATAGAGAAAAATACGGTATTATTTAATGCGGAAGTTAAGGTAGTTTCTGTCCTTAAAAATAATTTTAAACCTTGCGCTTTGCCGCAAGTTATCTTGGAGGAACTAAATGGAAGACAATAGTTTATCACTCATCAACCTAATATTCAGTGCAGGCCTGGTTGTGAAATTTGTGATGTTAGTGTTAGTTCTAATGTCAATTTATTCTTGGACAGTTATTATGTCTAAGAAAAAGGTGCTGATGGATGCAACAAGCGATATTAAAAACTTTCATCAAAAATTTGAGAGAGAAAGTAAGCTTTCTAATTTGTACAAGGGTCTGCCACCTCTTGCCTCAGATAGGACAGCAATGGAAGACATTTTAGGCTCTGGTTACAAAGAATTTACTCACAGCAAGTCTACATCGAATCAATCTCTAATTATGAACTCAGAGAGAGCTTATCGTTCGATGAATACGACGGCAAGTAATGAAATTGATCGACTTGATTCCAGCCTTTCTGTGCTTGCAATGATTGCCTCATCTAGCCCCTATATCGGTCTTTTTGGGACGGTTTGGGGAATTATGCACTCTTTTATGGGTCTTGCTTCAGTTAAGCAAGCAACTATCGCTATTGTTGCTCCTGGTATTGCTGAGGCGTTGATTGCAACTGCTTTTGGTCTTTTTGCTGCGATTCCCGCAACCATAGCCTACAATCGCCTTGTTTCTCAAGTGGAAGAGATTGGCAATAAGTACACTGCATTTGTAGAAGAATTGTTTGTTATTATACAAAGACAACAATGATTGAATTACCTAAGCGCGCAAGACCAGCTACTAATGCGGATATCAATATTGTTCCTTATATCGATGTCATGTTGGTGCTGTTGGTTATCTTTATGATGACTACGCCAATTATTGAACAAGGTATGGAAGTTAACTTGCCCGAAGGTCCAGCCACTATGCTTGATTATTCTGATGGGCCACAGCCGACCGTAATCACTGTTGATGATGAAAATAGATACTATATCAATTCATTGTTAGATGTGGGCATTGAAGAGATAGGCGATACTGAACCGGTTTCACTTACTGTTGTTGTGAATCAAGTGATTGCAAGAATGAATGTTTACCCAGATATGGTGGTAGTGTTAAAAGGTGACAAGTCTGCAGATTATGGAACAATTTATAGTTTAATGTTGCAGTTAAAAGTCAACGGTGTTGATAGAGTCAGTTTTTCCTCTGAAAACCCTAATTAATTGAATATTAATTATGAAATTTGTTGCTAAGATATTAGATTTTCTTAAGAGTCTGTTGCCCGGTAAGCCTGATAAAACTAAAAATAATAAAGAACCTTCAGAGTCCCTTGAAGGAGCAGAGAAGGAAGATTCTGCGTTGAAAACATTCGCTCTTAAATCTGCTAAATTTATCTTCAAATATCTAAAAAAGTTTGTAATTTTTATCTTAGGTCTTATTCTTGCAATGGCACAACCTATGATCAATATTGCAAAAAAACATCCAATTGCATTTTTGGCAGCGATTATATTGCATTCAATATTATTGTATGGATTGGTATATAGCAATATTGATCGTTGGGAAGTCACTCAGAAAAAACCTTCTCCATCTCAACCTGCACCAATTGAAACAGTAATGATTGAATATGAAATTATTGAAGCTGAGGAAGAACGTTTACAAGAGCTTGAAAAACAAAAAAAACAAAAACTGAAAGATGAAGAAAAGCGTTTAGAAAGCGCCAAACAAAGCCAAAAGATTGCAGAACAGGAAGCCCTTAAAGCCAAGGCACAAAAAGTTTTTGCAGAAATCAGACGAAAAGCGGAAGAAGCTAAAGCCAAGGAAGCTGAGATATTGGCACAAGCAGCTGCTATACAAAAAGAAGAAGCTGAAGTAAAAAGAAAAGCTGAAGAAGCTAAAGCCAAGGAAGCTGAAGAACAACAAGAGGAAGCTGAAGAAAGGGCTCGTGAAGCCGAAGAAAAACGAAAGACTGAAGAAGCTAAAGCCAAGGAAGCTGAAGAACAACAAGAGGAAGCTGAAGAAAGGGCTCGTGAAGCCGAAGAAAAACGAAAGACTGAAGAAGCTAAAGCCAAGGAAGCTGAAGAACAACAAGAGGAAGCTGAAGAAAGGGCTCGTGAAGCCGAAGAAAAA
>JAKUUR010000059.1 GCA_022448455.1 Candidatus Thioglobus autotrophicus | reverse complement strand
GTAATTTTATTGCACTAAAATTCAATGTATTTATAAGTTAAATTTATCCAATGACTCATTTTATCCCTCCTTCGCATCTTTATTCACACTCTTAAGGCATAGGGGGAGCCTAATTTCACTCGGCTATGTATTTATATAACCTACCTCACACATCAAACGAAATTTGGATTTTTTGAGCAGTTCTTGAGTGTCCTATGGGCTACTTTTACCTAAGACAAGCATTTGTTTTGACTCTGAGTCAAGCTCTATATTTTTTCTATTTTTTGCTTCCAACCTGTTTCTAGAATTTCACCCGAAGCGATTAAAATTGGGTAAGCTACAGAAGATAATAGGCTGTTCACTCTTTTATAATCACGAATCACGTCAATATGCATAGAGCTGGTTTCTAGGCTGTCAGCTATACCTTTTCCAATGCGCTGAAGATGTTTGGAAACCGAACGTTTCTCAAGTTTATGGAGCTCTTGTTTTTTTTCATAGAGTACCTTTGCAAGTTCACAGTCATCCGAAACAAACGTATTAATAGCAAGATCGTAATTTGAACAGACAACCTCATGAATGGAGATGATTTCGCTCAAGCCTTCTTTTGAGAACTGTATATGTTTGTCGATTTTTTTTCCAGAAATATCCATTAGGCTGTTATTAACAATATCACCAATATGTTCCATATTTGTTGTAAAGTTAAGAATATTTAAAGTTTTTTGAGTTTCTGTTGGTGTTAACTCCTCTTGCAAAATTCTTGCAATATAGAGCTTTATAGAGTCAAATAAACTATCAACAATATCTTCATTTTTTAGGATTTCATGGCGTAAAGTAACATTATTATCTCGCAATACAGCGAGTGAAGAAACCACCATCTTTTGTGAGATTTCAGCCATATGAAGAGCTTCACGTTTAGCGCAAGCCAGTGATACAGCTGGCATTGAAAAATCACTAGATTCTAGAAATTTAGGGTGGTCAAGTTGCTCTTCTACTTCTTGGCCAGACAATATTTTTTCGGCCAGAGCAATAATCTGTTTAGAAAAGATGACGCCAATCACTGCAACTACTAGATTTAAAAACAAGTGATAAAAGGCTGGAACTAGTTCGATTGGCATAAATTCCAAAGCGAATTGAGTCACATAGTTCACAAATGGATAGAAGGCTGCAATGCAAATGACCCGAACAATCATATTAGCCATTACGGGTGTTCGTTCTATGACTGATGATCTCCAGCTTGAAATGAGTGGCAACAAACCGCTTCCCAAATTCGCACCTAAGACCAAATATAATCCATCGCTCAAACCAATCAAACCTGTCACAAGAAAACTGACTGAAAGTAAAACAACTGCCAAGCTGGAATATGCCAGATATGTCAGTATTAGAGCGAAAAATACAAAGAATACTGGTTGATTTTCAAAGATTTGCAAGAATACTCTAAATTGGCTCAACTCTGACAATTGGCCTGCAGTCGTTGAAATTAGTAAAAGGGCAAAAAGAATCATTCCAAGACCGCTAACTGCCCGGAAAACATTTTGCCATTTATTTTCTTTCGAGACAATAAAACCAAAAACACCAACTGCTAATAAAAAGGGCGGAACAGTGGTAAATTTTTGTGACGCAATCAGCACTGCGATGGTAGTTCCAACATCTGCACCTAACATAGTAACAAATGCAGAGCTAATACTGATCAGACTTTGCCCTGCAAATGACGCCGCAATCAAAATGGTAGCTGTACTGCTTTGTAAAAGAGCGGCTACCACTAGACCAGATGTGAGAGCGGGTATGACTCTACCTTCTGAACGACGTGCAAAACGTTTTAGGTTTGTGCCGTAGGAGCGCATAACGCCAGTGCGGACCATTCTTAGCCCCCATAAAAGCAAAGCAATTGACCCTAAAAGTTCTATTAGTAAGCTCATGCTGGCCTAACCTTTTGCATTTTTAGAGATTTTCCTTTTGGAGAAATGTGTGTATCTGCATTATAAGCTTCTAAAGATAAATTGAGTTTCTTTAATCCCATTTCTGGCATTATTAATCCAAGCTTGGAGCGTCGGAACAAAATATCCTCTGCAGGTCTGGCCCATTCCTTTTCAAGCAAGTGCTTCACTTCCATCTCATATAATCCAGCTCCAAAATCCTCTCCTAAAGATTCTAGATTCTCTGCATCGCCAAAAATATCAAATGAAACTTGGTTTACCTTCCCATTAGAACTACTAATTTTATAGTTGATTATGCTCAATGGACTCTAGTGGAGTTAGAACAAATATAAGCATACTCTAGGCTTTGGTTTTGCCTAGTAAAGTGATTGCTTATCTAAACAATGAAAGTCTTAACAGTACCTACACAGTACGCTTGAAAACCCAAATTTCGTT
>JAKUUR010000058.1 GCA_022448455.1 Candidatus Thioglobus autotrophicus | reverse complement strand
TAACCCACTGGTCACCAGATTCAGGGGCAACAATAAGATATGTACAGCCTGTTTTTTTAATTAGCACCATCATTTCTTCGTCAAGTGCGTTAGCAAACGTCCCGTTTGGCGTATCCGAAGTAAATTTCAATTTACGATCTATGATCCCATGCATAAGGTCCATGAAACGCTTTCTGTCTAGGGTGAGGTTATCATCTTCAAAATGGACGTGGCGTACCCCATGATTCTCGATTAGATTTTCTAGGTGATCGAGGACGTGTTCAACTGAGTAGCGACGGTATTTCCGCCCAGCATGGATATGGATTGAACAGAAGGAGCATTTGTAAGGACAGCCACGAGAGGTCACCAAGGATACCGACCGCTCAGCTCCATCGTAAGAGAGTTTGTTACGTGCCATAATGCCGTTACGCTCATAAGTGAAATAACGTTCCAGCTTCAAAAGGTTATAGTCGATATGGCCAAGCTCATCGAGATCAATGAGTAACTCGCGTTTAGGTGTCCGGACATTTTTTTTATTATCACGATACATAGTGTCCTCAATAGTCGACAATGCTCGCTTACCTTGTACCCATTCCACAATCTCGAGCATGACACGCTCGCCATCTCCCAATCCGATGATGTCGACTGCTGGTGATTCATCCAGTATATAGTCTGGTAAAGCTGACGCATTCGGTCCTCCAACAACAATCACAGCGTCAGGAAGAACTTCACGGATCATCTCTGCAGCTTCAATCGTCTCATTGGTGTTTTCACGGAATAAGTTGGTAAGACCAACAATATCAGGTTGAAGGCGTCTAAGGTCTTTTTTGAGCTGACTCCAGCTCGCACCGAAATGCAGCATCTTGCTTTTGTCAATAATGTCGTTAGGTGCAACTCCGCCGTCTTCAAAATTTCGGATCCATTGCTTTACTAGATTACCGGAGAATATTGAGTTGTTGGGATTGAATTTATCTCCGTCGAAAGTATCGCCTTCCACAAAACAATCGTAAATCTCAACATCAATGCCTTTGTTTTTAAGGAAGGTAGCTATTGACAACAGGCCAATTGGAAGGCCAAGTCTAGGTCCTTTAGGCCATACTCCGAAATAGAAAAGCTGAGGTGGACGCATGAGCAAAATTTTTGGATTATCAATAGCTTGGAACGGCCTCTCCAAATTGTTTGGTGTGGTAACTATATCAATAGAACCGAGAGATAAATCGCTTTTCATCATCATTAACTGTATACATTGTATTCTATCAGGCTAAAATAAACCTTTTTGGCTCATATGACAACAATGAAGATGTCTTTGAGGCTAGTATTTTATGCGATAAAATGGTCAAAATGGATTGTTAAAAAAAATTATGGAGCAAAATTTATCATGAGTTTTGGAATAGAAAATAGACTTTCAAAAATTTTTAAACCCGAATCAGGAAAAACTGTAATGCTTGCAGTAGATCATGGATATTTTCAGGGCCCCACTACTGGCCTGGAAGATCTCAGGAAAACTTTAGCTCCATTGGCTAATTTAGCTGATTGCCTTTTTATAACTAGAGGCATGCTAAGAAATTGTGTAGAAAAAAATATCCAATCTTCAATTTGTCTCAGGGTTTCAGGCGGTCCGAGTATTTTGGGAGAACTTTCCAATGAAGATATTGTTGTCTCATTAGAAGAAGCCATCAGATTAAATGTATCTGGAATTGGAATGTCAATATTTGTAGGGGCTGAAAACGAAGATAGAACCATATCTAACTTAGGGCGATTAATTAATGAAGCAGAAAAATATGGTATGCCTGTTCTAGCTATAACCGCAGTTGGAAGAGAGATGGCTAGAGACTCAAGATATTTAGGTTTAGCTTGTAGGATTGCGGCAGAAATTGGTTCAAGAATAGTTAAAACCTATTACTGTGAAGATTTTTATAAAGTAGTCGAGAGTTGTCCAGTACCTATAGTTATGGCTGGTGGTACAAAGATTCCTGAAAAAGATGCATTACTAATGACCGAAAATGCAATCAAAGAAGGTGCATCGGGTGTTGATATGGGAAGAAATATATTCCAAAGTGAAAATCCTGCGGCAATGATGAAAGCCATAAAAGCTATTGTTCACAAAGGGGCTGACTCTAAAGAAGCATTCGATCTATACAGTCGAGGTTAGTTCAATTGAATTCCCGCAATACATATGATTCAGTCATTAATGTAGCTGAATACTACAGTAATTCCGATATAAGAATAAAAAAAATAAGTAAACCACTTATAAAAGAAAAAGAAATTCTGGTAAAAATGCAAGCGTGTGGTATTTGTGGGACCGATGTAATGGAATGGTATAGAAAAACCACAGCTCCAAAAGTTCTCGGGCATGAAATGAGTGGCACGATAGTC
>JAKUUR010000057.1 GCA_022448455.1 Candidatus Thioglobus autotrophicus | reverse complement strand
TTGGATATTAATGCTGGAACCCTCGGGGTCAGTGATATTACCGTCATCAGTGAGGATATAACTGGCAAAGTCTGAAAAATCACCGGGATTAGCCAAAGGAATTTCCTCACTGATAGCTCCTGACTGGCAGCCTTGATCACATTCACCCGCAGCAAAAATGCCCTGTTCTACATTAGTTGATACTCCAACAACATCTGCGTTGGAATGAATACTCCCTAAACTACCCTGAACTGTCGGATCACCCTCTATCGTAAAGTCTCCTCCAGCTGTTATAGCGTGCTTATTTCTATAGATACCATTTTGGATTACAGCCTCAATAGTGATGCTTCTGCCATCTTTAATACCTGTTGAGTTAAGTATGATTGTGTTATCAACGTCGGTAGTTTTATCGTCATCGTTATCATCATTATCTTTAACGGTTACGGTATAATTTCCTCCACCAAACTCAAAATCATTAAAAACTGCCGAATGATCGGATTCAAAATTAGTTAGAACTGCAGTAAAACCCTCCCCTGCATCTCCAGGGGAATCTCCATTCTCATCATAATTAAGATAGTTCATAGCTTTTTGAATGCCCGCTTCAGCTATATAAAAAGCTTCTCTTGTCTGGGTATACCTTTCGCCAAGCTTAATGTCCTGAACCGTAAATTGCGTGGCAACCAGAGCACCTACGGCTATTACGGTTGCAAAAAGTATAGAGGTAACTAGAGCAGCTCCTTTTTTGTCGAAGATGCTTAAATGGTAGGAGTGTATTTTACGCCATAGAACGAAAATCTTACTGAACAGTTTTCTATTCATCAAACAACATTCCTTAGGGTCACATCAGTTTTGAACTCAATTGAAGCACTGGTGTTGTCGGGGTCTACAAGCCTTATAGTCACTGCAACTTTAAAAACATTTAAGATATCACTGGTAGGATTGCCAGATTCATCAAAGTAGTCAAAAGTCAAACCATTCGTAGAATCAACATTGCTGATAAGAACACGGCTCTCACCATTTATAACTTTACTAATATTTGTTCCATCCTTTTCAATGGTCACCGTATTATATTGAGCTACCCTGATAAACTTTGAGTTCACTCCAAACTTATAATCATTTTTAAGAGGTTCTATCAGTGGAAGAGTGTTAGGAACACTGTCAACATCTGGAGTACCATCAATAGAAGTAAGCTCGAATACTTCATTGGCAGGGTCATAGATACAAATGTTAAGTAAATCGGAAAAACCATCTGCACTCACAACATTTAAGGTGGTGTCACCACTATTGGCTGCCGATGAACTGGAAGGATCATATGGGATAGTTGTTTGAAGATCACTTCCCGCCCTGTATTCAAATGAATTATCACCTATTGAGATAATTTTGATACTTGACGGCAATGTGAAACCTACCTGTCTTAACTCTCTCGCTAAAGTTTCCACTGCTAAACGGCCGTCTGAACGGATCGAAGTTTTTTCGTTCGTAGATGTCAATGCATCTTGCTGAGCTGTAAACAACTTAAAGCTTGTTGCAAGTACCAAAACGCCTATGGCCGTTGCTATTAGAATCTCTATTAATGTAAGGCCTGACTGATTTTTAAATTTCTTTGCAAGAGATTGCATTACCTGCACTTCAAAGAGTTAAAAAATATTTTTTCTTAATCAATGCAATTCATCTGACCATTTCGGTTCCTCTGGCCATTTGGATTCATTCCTGGATTCATTCCTGGATTCATTACGTTGTTACAAGCCATTTGCATATTTCCTTGGCCAGCAACAACAGTATTGACATCCTCATCATCAGTCGTTTCAAAGTCATCATCCTCATCATCAGTCGTTTCAGCGAATTCAATAATATCTGCAGAAGCAACTTGTTTATTCTGACTTATTTGCGTATTCATTGTTAGCGTTTGAGAATTAGAAGATCTATCTGTGTAAGAGACATTCACACGAAGATTAAAAAGTCTATTGCGATCAGGATCTGGGGTAATCACCCAACTGCGTTGATATTCAGCTTCCGATGTATCAAGTACCCCTTCAGAGTCAACATTCTCCCCCTGTGTTTCTGACCAAACACCTCCAGAATAAACAGGGGAAGTCAGTGATTTAAAGCCAGGTAATTCAATTTTTGCAGACAGGTTTTTAATTTCTTCGATCTTATCTTGCGCAATGGTGGTAGCAATACTCTTTTGAGAGCTTTTATCACCTACAATGGAAAGGTTTCCTGACAAAGAAGCAAATCCGGCAAGGCCTATGCCAATAATGGCAGTGGCAAGAAGATTTTCAAGAAGAGAGGTTCCAACCTCATTACCGATATAAAGCAAACGCTTTGAGCTCATAAAAAAACGAGACAACTCTATAGAGTCATCTCGTTTGGTTACGTTTCTCAATGTGTTCCAAGTGGTTCTCATCGTGGAAGACCAAGAAGCCCATAGGACTATTCTGGGTACTCTCAATATATCACCAATAAAATCAAATTACAAGTTCCCACTTACCTCTTCAAATGAAACCTCGGATAGAAATGATTGAAAGATTTATTGTTAACCTCGAATCCCAATGGTTCTCTACCAAGTTCTAATCCAACTCTAGCTGTTGTAAATCCACCCAAAAACATATCCATCACCTTGTTGACCCGACCCCTAATTTTTTCATTAGCCCCTCCTCGAACGGACACGCCTTGAAAATAAATGTAATATTTTT
>JAKUUR010000056.1 GCA_022448455.1 Candidatus Thioglobus autotrophicus | reverse complement strand
CACAGCAATTTTGACGCATTGCTAGGGGGCAGCCTAAACGCAGTAAAGACTGTCCCTAAGAGCCCTGGTTTGTTGAAGCCGGAATTTACATGAACAACATGTTATCTACATTTTAACTGGGCATCTGCATTAATTATGAAACTTCAAATTTACTATCAAAAAGGTTGTCATTGAATTACCCTATATTTCTCGATATGAGGTTAAGTGGCAAAATGCTATTAGTCAACATTTAATCTTGACTACTATCTTCACTTTCTTAAGAAGCTTTGATCTTTAAGTTAAATGAAGTAGTCTTTCCATATTGATTTAGAAAATTCTTTCATTTTCTAATAATTATAAGAATTTCAAATATTCATTTACTAATCTATAAAAAACCAAATGGCTACTAAAGAGATTGAACGTAAGATTGCAGTAATTTTTGCAACTGACGTTGTTGGATACAGCAAATCTGTTGAGAAAAACGAGGATCAGACTATTAAGAATTTTAGAGTCTGCAAAAAAATCCTTGAGGATCTTTTTAAAGAACATGACGGCAGAATTTTTAATACCGCCGGAGATTCTGTACTAGCCGAATTTTCGAGTGCTGTATCTGCAGTTATCTGTGCAACAGAATTCCAGAGGCTCATGAAGGAAAGAAACGAGTCAGAGACATCTGATCTAAAAATGGAATTTCGTATTGGCATTAACATGGGAGACGTCGTTGTAGAAGGAGATAATCTTTATGGTGATGGAGTCAACATTGCTGCACGTCTGGAAGCTCTTGCTCAACCAAATGGAGTATGTCTTTCAAGGAGTGTTCATGAGTTTATTAATAAGAAAATGGATTTCTTGTTTAATGATTTGGGCGAGCAAACTGTAAAGGATAATAAATTTCATGCTTTTGATGTTGTTATAGATGATTCTCAAAAACGTACAATAAAAACTAAATCTAAATCAAAAGTGCCTCTTATCGCTGCAATTGTTGGAATTCTTGTCCTGGGCATTGGCGGCTATGCTTACTATATGCATTCGATCAATGATACGGGACAGAAGGACAAAAAGGTGGTCATCGCAGATAAACCTACAATTTTAGTTTTATCATTCAAAAATTCATCTGGAGATCCTTCTGAAGATTTCATCAGTGCGGGTATTAAAGACAGCATAATAACAACATTATCGAACTACACACAGCTTGTGGTCCAGTCAACAAACACTACAGACTATATAGAACAAAACAAATTACCTGACCAAAAAATAGCAGCAGATTATGGTGTGCAATACAAACTCATCGGTGCTTACCAAGTTGCGAGTGAAAAGATACGAATTAATGTAGAACTTTTCGAAATTGCTAATCAGTCAATAGTCTGGTCAAAAAAATATGATTTTCAAGATACTGATATTTTCACTGTCCAAGACAAAATAAGTAGAGCCGTTCTCACTGAATTAGGTGTCAACTTGACGATGGGGAAACAGGCAAAGACCTGGTCAAGCTACTTCACTTCGCTTGAGCAGTTCCAACTATTCATGGACTGGCATGCAGCTTGGCAACGAAAAAATGTCAAGGATTATTATAGGGTTGAAGAACTTTGGGCTGAATTAAAACCTCAGCTTGCAGATGATAACCCACTAAAGTACGGCCTTGAGGCATGGACAATTGTCCTTAAGGTCAGCTTGGGTCTTTCAGAAGAAAAAGCAAAGGATATTAAAGAAGCCTACGAGCTATCAAAAAAAAGCGTCGAGTTGGGAGAGTACTTGCCAGATAGTCACGCTCTTAAGGCTTATATTGAAAGTATTTTTTTAAAAGATTACGAAAATGCTGTTGTCAGCGCCAATAAGGTGGTTGAGATTGGCCAGAATAGCTTGGATGCAATGGCTATTGCAGCTGGAGTTTTTCGTGGAAACGGTGACTTAGAAAAAAGTTTAAAAACATACGAAAAAATCATAGATATTGCTCCTCATGCTCCCACCTGGATTAAAATGCATTTTATTAGAACTCTTATGGTCTTGGGAAAGTACGAAAAGGTTGAAAAGATCGCTCTTCCGTTAACAAAACAGGATCATATAAGAGCGTCGATTAAATCTGACGCCTATTTGTCGCTCGCTTTTGTTAAATTAATACGAGGCGATGAAAAAAAGGCACGTGAATACTTTGAACTTCAAAATACAGATGAAGATCGTTCAACCGTTCAAAGCCTCAAAGCCAGATGGCTTTTTAACCAAAGTGGGGAATTTTTGGAAGAATTTGTGACTCAGTTAAAGACGCTCGGCCTGAAGGATGAGTAGATTTTTTTGATACAAAAGATAGCAAAATAGTCGAATAAAAAAATAATGGGCAAAACTGTCCCATTACACCTGTCCCATTAGTTATTTTAGTAGTCTAATTATATCTAATAATATTAAATAGTTATAGACAATTTGGTGGCGCGGATTCGACTCCCCCCACCTCCACCAACACTTCCTATATAGTGTTGAAATTGTTTAATAATTTCGACACTCTTGTCAACAAACCTCAAGTCTTCGTGTTTTTCAGACCATTTTAGAAACTGTCCTTGACTTGTGGTACACTTCATTGGTCAGTTATTGGGGATGATGAATGAGGTGTGATTTTCCATTCATCATCCCTTTGATTATTGTTTCATAATGAGATCTAGAAATTTCAATTACATTGGTGATGATTTAGTAAAGGAATGGGAATCATCATATCTAAAGAATAACCCTCAGATAAAGAGAGGTGGTTCAAGGAATTTAGAAGAAATATGGGAAAAAGAAGTTTTCCCAAAATCTAATGAGATGATTAATAAATTAGAAAATGATTGTAAATCACATATCCAAA
>JAKUUR010000055.1 GCA_022448455.1 Candidatus Thioglobus autotrophicus | reverse complement strand
AGGTACAACGTGATTTAGGTTATATCTTTCAAATATTCTATGAGGGGTTTGCTTTTCACGACAAAGATCAAACTCCTTCTTCAATAACAAGTCTGTGGTTTCGTTCAATGTCCACCCAGGTGTTGAAGGTGACACTAATCCCTTCACCCTATCGAGATAGAAGCACCTTTGGCAGGTCAAAAAATCATTAAACTTACTCCGACTTATTTTAAAAGGATCTGTTTGATTAGGGGTATAAATAGAGGGTGATCTGCTCCTTATTCCAGTTGCAGGAACTAATTGCCCTCTATTGTTTCTTTTTAGACTTATCATGATTTGAATTCCATGAGAAAAATTGTTTCTGTGCTCCCAACAATCCTTTACTTATCATACTCCTCATTGCTGTTTTGCACAAAAGCTCCCCCTAGCCTCATTTATTGGAGACTAGGAGGAGTCTGTTTGTCAATTTGATGAACGCGCCTGGTTTTTAATGAAGGAATCAAGGATGGTTGCTTTTATCCATTTGATTCTCTCCGCAAGTTCTTCATCACCGCACTTCTCTTTCTCATCAAGGGCTCCTTGAAACAAAGCCCTTGCAAATTCAGGGTCGGTAAGCCCCAACCTGATTGCAGGAGTAAATCCTGATATAGATGCTCTCTGTTTGACCAACTCTTCGTCGGTATCGGGACCAGTTGTCTCAGGAGAAGCTCTTGAGGTGAAAACTGTCAGCAAGTTGATCGCGTGAATCCATAAGCTGAAAAGATCCGGGTGGTTATGTTCGTTGACCTCATTCAACCAGAACAGTAAATATCTGCTCGGCCCTTCTACCAACCCATACAGAAGGTTTCGCGCAAGTTGCCTGTCAAAGATAGTTAATCCAAGTCCAAAATAGAATGAATAAGACAAAATGTTGCGCTGCCAGAACTCTGGGGGTCCTGGTAATTTGCGGTCTTCCTGGCAACAGTAATCTGGTATCAGGGTAAGGATACCGACTACGAATTGTTCATTGAACTCTGAGGTCACCTGTAAGCTGTCCGCCCAATCTTGTAAAAGTTCAGGGGAATGGACTGCACACTCGGGCTCGTAGATTGAGATGTCTGGTACCTGTTTGTACTTCCTTTGAAGATTGCTCATGGTAATACTCCTTTTATCTCCCGAATGGATTACGAGGCAGGTTCGGGAGAGGAGCCTGTCATCGCTTTAGCAGTACTTGTAACCCGCCCCGCAAGTTGTTGATTAAATCGGCGGTAACGTTTTATATCCGTAAAATAATTCTCAAAGGTGCTGAGTAATTTCATTAAGTATTTTTGAAGTTACCCTTTTCATTTTTTCGAATCTTAGTCCTTTAGTGCCCGTTCTTTCATCCATATAGGTCCCACGGTTGATTTCAATCATCAGGGATTTTACTTTGAGATTTTTTCTATAAAATTTCCCAGGAACATATGACCCGGAAAAGGGGGTATTGTGAGAGACGCTAACACCTTGTCCTTTTATAATATCTGTCAAACCATCAAGTATCTCTTTGGGACCATGATATGAATCATAACCAAGACAAATATCTGGTCTTATCAATTTAGCATTCTCGTAAGGAGACGGAATTAATGGGAAAGAGTGTCCGTCAACAATAAAACATTTCCCAAATTTCCTAAGAAGGCCTTCAATTTCGGTTTCTATTTTAAGCAAATATGGATTAAAGAATTCCTCAATTATTTTTTCCCGTTCTTTTGTATATTCATTTACATCCCTCAAAAATAATTCATTTTTAGTTTTAAGGTAGACCGCACCCATTCCATAGGCAGACATTGGTTCGTCAGAATCGTTTAAAAAACGTTCCGGATCAAAAACCAGTCTGCTAACTCGATTTACGAACATTAATCCTCCCAACTCCTTTACCTCATCAAAAAGTTCGTCCGTGAAATGGTCGGTCATGGCCAGTATTTGCTTATCAAGGTCACTATTAGAAATTAAAAAGGTGTTCCTGACATGATTTGGAACTATTGTTGAACTATGTGGAATATGGCAAATAAGGGGTAATTGAGCTTTAACCGGTGAAGATTTGATTTCAAAGGGAGGATTCTTATCAGACAACATGAGATTTTCTCCAACTCCCAGATTCATAACGTAACAACCTAGGGAGTTGGGGGTTGCAACGCTTTAGCAGTACTTGTATTCCGCCCCGCAAGTTGTTGGTTAAATCGGCGGTAAATTTGGCATAAAAAAACCCGACTCAGCTTTTGCTAAGACGGGAACGTGTTCTCGTTTTAGCTGAATTTATTAAACGCCCGCAAGCTGATTCAAATCGGCGTTATGGTTAATATACGGTTTCTATTAATCCATGTCAACAAACTAATTCTTTTTATGCTCCTCCATCCACTCCCTTGCAAGTTTCTGGGCTTCGCCCTTAAGTTAATGATTTGTAGTAGACACTGATTCAACCTTTCTGTGCCTTCTGTTTGTTCTTTGTTTATAGAGTAAACCAATAAGAATAAATAATATTAACCAAGCATACTTGTAGTCAAAGCCACCCAAGGCTCTGCTATCAACAAGGCTGATAGAAATATTTCCAGTCAAAAGCCCCAATGTCCCATCTAGAGGCTCCATTGTGATCTCATCGTCTAACTTTATATGCCCCACATCAACAATCAATTGATTCCAAGAAGGGTCAATGCTAATCCAATATTCTCCATCGAATACTTCAGCCCAAGCATGTTGTGTAAAGGTAGGATAAGGGTCTACTGAATATATTAGGCCAAACGCCTCCCGGGCAGGCATCCCCAAAGATCGAGCCAGTGATACAAATAGCAGGGCACTTTCAGTGCAGTCACCCGCCATATTTTCAAGCACACGGATAGCATTGGATTCATTTTTCTTCCAAGTTGGGGAAAGGTTATCGTAGACCCAAGACTTGAGTAGCTCAGCTATTTTTATAAAATTGGTCTCTTCTCCTACAATTTCTTTTGCTAGGCTTTTGATCCGCATATCATCCGACTGGTAGGATTACGTGGAAGTTGTCTATCTCCCCTTTTCTGTCGCAGGCATAGATATAGGTTTTTCATTTTCTCGATCTCTGGTTAATTAAAACAGAAAAGTTCAGCTAGC
>JAKUUR010000054.1 GCA_022448455.1 Candidatus Thioglobus autotrophicus | reverse complement strand
CAGATTTCAGATTCTCTCTAATAATTCCCTAACCTTATTGCAGCCTTGGAGCGATATCAGTCCAGACCTGCATATCAGGAAGCTTTGCGGAGGGGTGGGGAGTACAAATTAGGTGGTTAAAAAAAGCAATTAAATTATTAATTTTTTCTTAAATTAAGTGCAATTTAATAATTTCAAAAAATTCTTCATCTTTTCAATCATAGGATGTGTAACACTGATGCCGATTTTGATTGCGCCGGCTTTGGTTGGAGTTTTGGTTGATCACGGCCAGTTTTCTGAGTCCTATGCTGGTTGGGTGATTGCGTCTGGATCGTCTGGTGTTGCGGCACTACTTATGTTTATTTCTGTGCGTATTCACAAGTTAAATCTGAAAAAGCTCGCTGGCTTGAGCTTAGGAGTAGTTGTCATTATTGATATTTACTCATCTTTTTCGGCCAATCCTGATCTTTATTTTTTAGTCACTAGGTTTTTGGCAGGGATTGCTATGGGTGCAGCAAATATTGTTGTGTACACTTCATTTGCAACAATGCCAAACTACGAACGTGGGTATGGTTTATTTGTTTTGATGCAATTTGTTGTCAGCGGTCTTGGTCTTTATTTTTTGATTATTTATTCTCAAAATATTGGCGTTCAGGGAATGTATTTGTCACTTGCAACATTGGATTTGATCGCATTGTTTCTAATTAGGTATTTACCCGATAGATCAGTAACAAAGGAAGTAGACGGCAGTAGTCATACAGAAATGAAGGTTTTACTGTCGTTGGTTACTCTTTTTGCTGTTGTTGGTTTCGGGCTATTTGAAGCTTCAGGTTTTGCCCAATTTACATACATAGAAAGAGTCGGCATGGCCATTCCACTAAGTGAACTGACCGTTGGAAATATAATGCTAGTATCTTCGCTGATCGGTATTCCAGGTTCTTTAGTGATCATTCTAATTGGAACTCGTTTTGGGTTGATACCCCCCCTTTTGTTTGGAATGCTGTGTTCTTTGGTTGGTATGGGCATTTTATTGACAACAAAAACTTACACATCTTATTTTATCAGCGCGTGTCTTTTAGGCTTCGGTTGGGCATTGTGTTTACCTTATATTCAAACACTTCTCGCAAAATTAGATAAGAAAGGAAGTGCACTTGCTGCTGGCAATTCCTTTGCTACCATAGGTGCTGCACTGGGACCAGCTTTTGCAGCTATGGTTGTAGGTAATAGTAATTATGATAGGGTGTTTGCCTTATCTATAACGCTATTATTATTTGCAGGAGCAAGCCTCTTAATTTCAATAATCAGGATGCAAATCAATGCCAAATAAACAATCCAAAAAGGATCCAAGGGACCTGGGTTTGTACATGCCAGGTGAATGGGAAGAACACACCTACTGCTGGATGGCGTGGCCTGCCCGAGTTGATTTATGGCCCAATATTGAGGCAACTAAAAAAGCTTATGCTGATGTTGCCAATACAATTGCTCAATTTGAACCAGTAAATTTATTGGTTTCGCCATCGATGTTAGATGATGCAAGAGCTTATTTGTCCAAGAATGTTGAGATAATTGAGATGTCTATTGACGATTCTTGGACCCGTGATTCAGGACCTAATTTTCTTATCAATGATTCAGGACTTTTAGCTGGTTCGACCTGGGAATTTAATGCTTGGGGAGATAAATTTAGACCCTATGATCAAGATGCTTTGATGGGATCTCAAATACTTGATTTGATGGGTGTTGATGAGTATACATCAAAGATGATTGCTGAAGGAGGGGGGATAACAGTTGATGGTGAAGGTACTGTTATAACCACAGAATCCTGTTTCCCAAACAAAAATAGAAACCCTCAAATGACCAAGAGAGAAATAGAATCTGAACTTTGTAGAACTTTGGGAGCCTCTAAGGTTATCTGGATTCCAGGAGATCCAGACGAAACAGGAACGGATGGACATATAGACGGGATTGCGGCCTTTATTGAACCTGGAAGAGTTTTGGTTGAGGTTAACCCTGATTCTTCAGATCCACACTACCCAGTAGGACAGAATAATATGAAAGCGCTGAAAAATATTAAAGATGCAAAAGGCAGAAGACTTGAACTTGATTTTATCAATGAAGCTAGTTATCACCGGGAGGTTCGGGATGATGAATGCGGGTCTTATATTAATTCATATCTTGCAAATGAAGCGGTTGTGGTTCCTGGATATAATTCGCAATCCTTTCCACACCATCAGCCCGAAAGAGATTTTGAGGCTGTTGAGACTTACCAAAAAATTTATCCAGATAGAGAGGTGGTACAAGTTCAAATTAATGACATTGCAGTTGGTGGAGGAGGTATACATTGTATAACTCAGCAACAACCCAATAGAAAGTAGATAAAATATAAAATAAAAGAGAATTACAATGTTTGATTGGAGTTAGCAGTCGTTATGAATAGAGACATAGAATTTAAAACTTTTGAAGTTAAGAAGGACGAATGGTCTTCTACACGATTCGTTTCCGAGACTTTTAGTGGGAACCTCGAACAGGATCAGATCTTGTTAAAAATCGACCGTTTTGCTCTGACCACTAATAACATTACCTATTGTGCTGCAGGGGACATACTTGGATATTGGGGATTTTTCCCTGCCAAAGAGGGTTTTGGACGGGTTCCGGTCATGGGTTATGCTGATGTCGCTGCATCCAATCACCCAGATGTGCAAGCCGGTGAAAGGCTTTGGGGATTTTATCCAATGTCGAATTATCTGGTTGTTAAAGCAGGTAGGGTATCGAAATCGAGTTTCTTTGATGTCAGTGAGCATCGTCAACAATATGCACCAATCTATTGCAATTATTTACGTGCCTTGGCCAATCCTTACTATGAACCGCGAAGAGAAGATCATGACTTACTATTGAGAGGACTGTATCTGACGTCGTGGTTGGTGGAAGATTTTATGTTTGATAATGAGACTTTTGGTGCGGATTCTTATCTGATTACCAGTGCTTCTTCGAAGACAAGTATCGCTCTAGCATTTGCAGTGAAATCGCGAGGAGAAAAAAGAGCCGTTGGGATAACATCTGAATCAAACGAAGCCTTTTGTAAAAACTTAGGTTGTTATAGTGAAATCATTACCTACGATGATGTTTCTTCTTTTGATGCCTCAGCATCGGTAGTCATCGTTGACATGGCGGGCAATGTAGGAGTGCTGAGAACATTGCATGAACGTTTCCAAGAAAAGGTCAAATATTCATGCTTAATTGGGACGACACACATCGAAGAAAGCAAAGGCTTGTTATTTTTAACCGGTTTACCGGGC
>JAKUUR010000053.1 GCA_022448455.1 Candidatus Thioglobus autotrophicus | reverse complement strand
AATGAAAAAAGGAGAACACTCATCAACATTTGGAGGAAACCCGTTAGCGTGCGCTGCAGGAACTGCTACACTTCATGCACTAACACAAGATGGTTTGATTGAAAACGCAAAAAGTATGGGAGAAAAATTTTCGCATGGCTTAGAAGAGCTCAAATCTAAACATAAAATCATTAGAGAAGTTAGAGGCAAAGGGCTGATGATTGGCGTTGAATTGAAATTTGAAGTAAAAGATATCTTGATGGAAGGAATCAAAAACGGATTGTTACTCTTGTACTCTGGTAGAAACATCTTACGATTTCTTCCTCCGCTGGTTATTTCCGAGGAAGATATTGTAAAAACACTACAAATACTAGATGAGCTACTTACAAATGAGGAGAATAGAAGAAATGCGTAAGGACAAAGTAGACGAACATATTTTAGAATTTTTGCGTAAGGATTCCAGAGAGTCTTTTGTTGAAATTGGGAAAAAACTGAAACTTTCAGAATCGGCTATCAGACATAGAGTAAAAAATATGGTTGATAACGGAGCGATTACTAAATTTACAATAGAAGAGGGAGGAGGTCAACCAGAGGCGCTCGTTCTGGTATCAGCTGATTCATCAATTGATACATCAAAGGTTTCTTTAAAACTCACAAAACTCAACGGGATAAAAAAAATCTATGAAATTACTGGCCAGTATGACATCTGCGTAATCATACAAGCGCCAACAATATCAGAGATCAATGCATGCATTGATGACTTGCGAAAAATTAGTGGTGTAACTGACACCAACACTGTAATAATTCTTAAAACTATATCATAAACGACAATCGTCACATTTTTGTAAACGCTAACTAATTTAGGATCAATTAGTTTCTAAAACGACGATCTTAGTACGATTATCTTTATATTGATGATTTTATTCACCGAATTCAGCAATGAATGATCCGAATTACTATGCAGAGGAATATAACTCCATTGGGAAGGAACCTAAGAAAATAAGAATTTTAGATTCTACACTAAGGGAGGGAGAACAACATCCGGGCGTTTCATTTACTGTTAAACAAAGAATTCAGATTGCCTGGGAACTTGATTACTTTGGTGTTGATCAGATTGAGATATCACCAATTATTTCTAATGATCACGCTGAAGCAACTAAAACAATTATCAAGCAGGGATTACGAGCGGACATTGTAGCACATGGAAGAGCACTGAAGGATGACATTGATATTTCATTGAAGTGTGATGCGTCTTGGGTTGCAGCATATCTCGGAATATCTGACATTCATCTAAAAGATAAGCTCCGAATATCAAGAGAGCAAGCGCTAGATAGAGCAGTTCAAACTGTAGAATATGCAAAATCACATGGATTGAAAATTAGGTTTACTGTTGAAGATGGAAGTAGAGCGGATCCACAATTTCTGATCAATGTCTGTAAGGCAATAGAAGATGCAGGGGTGGACAGGATTAGTCTTCCTGACACTGTTGGAATCTTAAGACCTATAGGAATGTATAATTTTGTTAAGAAAGTTCGTTCTGAAATCAAAACTCCACTTGATGCACATGTTCATAATGATATTGGTTTTGCATTAGCTAATGCGTTTGCTGCATGTGACGCCGGAGCTGATCAAATTCATACAACAATCGATGGTATTGGAGAAAGGACGGGAATACCATCTCTTGCAGAGACTGCAGTAGCACTTACCTATTTGTACAAATCACCAAATGATTTCAGGCTTGACATGTTGGCTGATCTTTCAAGACTAATTGAACAATATACAGACATTAGACCTTACGATTCAAAACCAATAGTTGGCTCTTCAGCCTACAAGCATAAGGCTGGCACACATCTTGCTGCGGTTTTACGTAACCCAGCTGCATATGAACCAATTAATCCAAGAATGGTAGGAAACAGACGAAGAATTGTATTTGGCGAATTAGCTGGTAAGACTGGTGCAGAATATCTAATGTCACTCTTAGGTATGAAAAAAGATACAGATAATGCAAAAAATATTGCTGCAGGTTTGAAGAATATTAGAATGGGTGATCTGATTGATATACCACTTGAAGATAAAATGGAAAGAAAGATAATTAGTGATAAAAAATGAAGGAGTGTAGAAATGACTAATTGCCCCGAATGTGATGCAGGAATAACGATTCCTGAGGATGCGGTTGATGGTGAGATTGTAACCTGCGCTGAATGTGGAGCAAGCTTCGAACTGGCTAAGGGTTCTGATGGATTTGAGCTAAAACCGGCCCAAACTGTTGGAGAGGACTGGGGGCAGTGACCGATAAAATCACAGTTCTTTATGATACAATCCGTCTCGAAGAAAAACTGTTGATCAAAGCCGCAGAAAGGCATGATATCAATATTGAGATGGTTGATTGTAAGCAACTGTTTGTAGATTTGAACAAAAATACACAAGAATTTGAGACTGTTTTACAGCGCTGTGTAAGCTATTATCGGAATATTCACTCTACTGCAACACTTGAGGGTCTTGGGGCTAGGGTAATCAACTGCCTAAACACTGGACTTCTTGCTGGAAACAAGCTTTTCACACACATGTTACTGCAGAAGGCAGGAATTCCCACGCCTGAAGCTACGATAGCTTTTTCGAAGGAAGCTGCTATGGAATCGCTTGAAAAAAGTGGATATCCGAAGATTATCAAACCAACGGTTGGTAGCTGGGGTAGAATGGTATCAAAACTAAATGACAGGGATTCAGCTGAAGGTATTATTGAATCAAGAGAATCGATGCATCCAGCGTATCAGATGTACTTCTTAGAGGAATTTGTACAAAGACCACCTAGGGATATACGTGCAATAGTGATAGGCGATACTGTTGCAGGTGCAATTTACCGAGTTTCTAATGATACTAATTGGAAAACAAATACACACTTGGGTGGATCAGCAGAAGCATGTGAAGTTTCAAACGAGTTAGAAGATATTTGCATAAAAGCTAAAAACACGGTTCAAGGAGAAATTGTAGGTGTTGATCTAATGGAAAGCAACGACAAGGGATTGATGGTTCATGAGATTAATAATACAACTGAATTTCGAAACGTTGTAAAAGTAACAGGCGTTGACATTCCAACGCAAATGCTGGACTATCTAAAAAATTCAAGTAGGTAAAAATGGAACAACATTTTACTGTTACAACAAGGTTCTACGTAAAAACATTGGAGAAAGCGTTAAAGTTTTACACGCCGTCTTTGCGTGAAAAAAATCTGGCTGACTTTCTTGCTGACAAATGCGATGATTTAGGTTTCAGGGATATACATACAGATGATGTGGGAAATATTATTGCGACAAAAGGTTCTGGTTCAC
>JAKUUR010000052.1 GCA_022448455.1 Candidatus Thioglobus autotrophicus | reverse complement strand
TGAGACACCTGCCTCTCACTCCGGAACGGGTCAAAAAAGCCCTTGAATCCTGACCTGTTTTAGTGCTGATACAAAATTATTGTTGTTTATAGACTTCTCCTACCAAGTAGCAAACAATTTAACTTGGTGTCTTTTTACTATATCCGCACGTGCCTTAAAACTAAAACCAACCCCTTAATCTGCTGTACTTAACCGCCACTGATTCTTCACAGTCAGACACCCTCCAAGTAAAATCCCTTTTTCTTGTAATTCAAACCGATTGGTGTTATATATTGGGTTGACATATATTACTACTTAAAAACTAAACACTTTCTATTAAATCAAGCAGGGGAGGTTTTATTTTTAGCTCCCATTTCTGATAAAAATTATTATGGCAGAGTCCAGTCCTAGAAGAAAACTTGCAGTAATTCTAGCTACGGATGTTGTTGGTTACAGTACCAAGATGGAAGAAAATGAGGATCAGACACTCAAGAATCTTAAGGTTTGCCGAAACATCATTGATGGATTAGTAGAAGAACATCACGGGCGTATTTTCAACACCGCTGGAGACTCAGTCCTTGTGGAGTTCCAAAGTGCGGTCGAAGCAGTAATATGTGGTTCAGAGTTTCAAAACACTATAAAAGAGCGCAACAATTCCGTTCCTGAAGAGGAGCAGATGGAGTTCCGAATTGGTATCAACATGGGGGATGTGGTAATCGAGGGTGATAATCTTTATGGTGAGGGAGTCAATGTTGCTGCAAGACTCGAAGCACTTGCACAATCAGGAGGAGTATGCCTGTCAAAAAATGTTCATGAGATAGTTAACAAAAAGACAGACTTTCAATTTCACGATTTAGGAGAGCAGACTGTTAAAAACACAGTTGTGCATGCAGTTGATGTTACACTTGATGGTACATCTCAAAGAAAACTCTCCAAACCCACAACTGAACAACAATCTTCAACCGAAAAACCTCCTGCTATTGCCGTTCTACCGTTTGTAAACATGAGCGGAGATTCAGAACAGGAATATTTCGTAGACGGAATAACAGAGGATATTATTACCAATCTTTCACTGTGGAAGACCTTTCCTGTTATTTCAAGAAACTCAAGTTTTACCTTCAAGGATAAGTCGGTGAATCTCAAAGAAGTCGCCAAAGTACTGGGAGTCCGTTATGTTGTTGAAGGGAGTGTCCGAAAGGGCGGAAACAAAGTCAGAATAACAGCACAGCTTATAGATGCTGATGCAGATCATCATCTGTGGTCTGAGAGATGGGACAGAAGCCTTGAGGATATTTTTGAAGTTCAGGATGAAGTATCTGCATCAATTGCTGCAAAGGTAGCCCCCTCACTTTCAGGTTATGAGCAGAAAAGGTTAGAAAGGAATAGACCAAGCAATCTGAGTGCTTGGGAAGAATACTTAAAGGGATTACGTTATTTAAATGAAAGGGGTAGAACGGATCATAGTGATCCTGATCTTGAAAAAGCAAAGCAACATTTTGACAAAGCTGTTGAAATAGACCCATTATTTTCTGAGACGTATGCTATGTTGGCTTTTTGTGAATTATTCGAATTAACTCAACAAATTACAAATGATCGTGAAAAAACACTTAATTCAATGCATGACTATTCTCAAAAGTCACTTTCTTTAGATTCAGAAAATGCTTTAGCGCTAAATACGCTTTCAGCATTCTACTCGTTCGAAGGAAAACTTGATTTGGGAATGGACTATGCCGAACAATGCGTTAGGTGTAATCCCAACTATCCTTTTAATCATTTACGTTTTGGACTTTCTTTAAACTTGTTAGGTTTTTTTGAAAAATCTGAAGAACCATTCCAAAAAGCAATACAACTTGGACCATTAGACCCTGAGTTAAGTATTTTTTATACTGGATTATGCTTATCCTATATAGGACAGAAGAAATTTGAAAAAGCTTTAGAGGTATGTAATAAAACAATTAATTTAGTAAGTACCGAGGGTAGACTTTATGGTTTTAAAGCAGCTATTCTTGGACATTTAGGTATATTGGACGAAGCTGAAGTAATTCTTAATAAATACCTTGAAGCCCGTCCAAATTTAAAAACAAAAGAAGATTTCAGGAAACTTTTTTTGCGAGGCCCACTTGCTGACATCATGATTGATGGACTGTGTAAGGCTGGATGGCAACCAGAATATTCCTAAATTATAAACTATTGACTCCCACTAATTCTTCACAGTGAGACACCCTCCAAGTAACATACCTAATTCTTGTAAAATACAACAAATTATGATACATGTAAGGCACTTAACAGGATCAATATGAACACGAAGACAGAAAGGAAAGAGCAATGAGCGAACAACCCAAGTTGGAGTTAATCTATTTCATCGTGAGAGCACTGGCTGAATCACCGCAGATGATGATGCGTTATGCCGGGGTTGAGTACCGTTATGAAATGGCCTGGGATTATTATGGCAAGCCCTGGTCTGAGGCGAAGTTGGAGGTCGCCTTCGGGCAACTGCCGGTGCTGGTGGTGAACGATACAGTTCATATTTGGCAGAGCGGAGCTATCGTACGCTATTTGGCGAAGCTGACAGGAACCATGCCGAAAGAACCCTTGCTAGCAGCTCGGGTGGATGCCGTTTTCGAACAGACTCAGGAACTTTTTGCGTCCCTGAACCCTACAGTCAACATCAGAATCGGGGAGGAGCATTTGAAATTCAAAGAGATGTTTCTAAGCAGTTTCCCCGGAATTCTGAAGAACTTCGCTAGACAACTGGAACACAGTGACGAGGGCCCCTACTTTTTTGGATCAAAACCTTACTACTGTGATTTTTCAGCCTATCATTACTTTTCATTAGCCACTATTCTTCAGCGGGATATTCTGAATGCCTATCCATCCGTAATGGATTTTATGGTGGAAGTGGAAAATCTTTCTGGAGTGAAAGAATACTTGGCCAGTCGTCCGGAAATCATTGATGTCGGTACCGCTCCTAAACTGATCATAGACGGGATCGCCAAGCCCACAGGTACAAAACCCAGTTGATGAAAATTATTTACTTTACGAGGTAGTCGCCCTAACAATTATCAAGGAGGTTTCACTGAATGGCTTGGTTAAGGCAGGAATGCCAAATGATTTGATAGACAAGAATTATTACTAAGTAATTAACTAAAACCAACCCCATCATCCCCTGTGAGTAACCCCCACTAATTCTTCACAGTCAGATAATCAACACAAACATTATTCACGATTGGACATCTGTCAAGGATTAGGTACACCTCTGAGTTTCCCAAACCACAATAACGACCATTCAATTTTGTTAAAAATAAGTTGTAAAGTTTTTCTCATTGAAAAAATTCCTAACAAGATGGTATCATTAATTTATGAAAGTAAAAAATCTCACTATCACTCTCTCTATCCTGTTATTCAGTACACAGTTGTTTGCTGAAATAAATGAGGTAAA
>JAKUUR010000051.1 GCA_022448455.1 Candidatus Thioglobus autotrophicus | reverse complement strand
AAACATTGCCGGAATTTTTATACAGTGGCGATGGGTTGTTAACCCGCTCTTCTAATTGAATATGGCATTCCATGCCAGTGTTGCGCGCTGCAGCAGCAGCTAGGCGCACAAAGTTGGATTGAACAGCACCAGTAATTAAAATGGTGTCAGCACCGTTGGCAACCGCCTCTCCCAAGTAAAACTCCAATTGTCGAACCTTGTTACCACCAAAAGCGAGTCCAGTGCAATCATCACGTTTAATGAGTAGATGTAAATCTTTTACATCTTGCGACAAAGCACGACTCAGATTTGGCATTTCATCAATAGGTGTGGGGCTGTGTCCAAGCGACACACGCGGCAAATTATGCAAACAACCAATTCTCATTTTCTATATTAACCAATATGAAATCAAAAAAAATAGCGCAAGCTCGGTACTAAGCGACTTATTTTGCATTATAGCTACGAGACTCCCACAATAATAACTTTCCACGAACAAATACACTATTGCCGGTCACTGTTAAAGTGCCTTATAATTGCAATCAATTATTGTCAACTTCAGGAGTAAAAACATTATGAAAACCATGAGTTGTAAACAACTGGGTGGGGCGTGTGACAAGTTATTCTCTGCTGACACCTTTGATGAAATCGCAACGATGAGCCAAAACCACGGCAAAGAGATGTTTGAAAAAGGCGACGAAGAACATCTCAAGGCGATGGGTGAGATGAGCGGGTTAATGCAAGATCCTGAAGCGATGCAAAATTGGTTTGATGGTAAAAGAAAAGAGTTTGATTCTTTGCCAGAAGATTAATAGATAAGTCCTTTTTTCAAAACAAAAAACGATTGAATACTGTGAATAAACCTTGGATTTTCTCATCATAATAGTTTTTTCATACTAGGATTGTATATCAATTTAAACCTAGTATAAATCTAGAAAGGATAAAAGTCCAAATTTCGTTTGATGTGTGACGGAGGGTATATTAATACATAGCCGAGCACAAGAGGGCTCCCCCTGTGCCTTCAAAGCTTAGGCTTTCTATTTGGTTTTTTATCCCAAAACAAACGCTTTTTGGGCTTTTTTGGTTTTTTCTGGTCATCTCTACGCCTTTCATTCTTATGAGGACTGCGACCCGGAGCTCTCTTCTTGATACTACTTTTTTCCTGAGTTTGTGATTTGTTCGGTTTTTTTAGCCTCTTAGATTTGAGTGGAAGCAACTCTGGAGAGTTCGGCACATCATGATTAGGCCAAAAATCCTCAACCAACTCACGCTCAAGGTGTTTTTGGATGAGACGCTCAATATCAAACAATTGTTTAGCCTCATCCGCACTGACCAAAGAAATAGCCTCGCCACCTCTTCCCGCCCTTCCCGTGCGGCCAATTCTGTGAACGTAGTCCTCTGGAACATTAGGCAAGTCAAAATTAATCACATGCGGCAATTGATCAATGTCAATACCACGCGCAGCAATATCAGTGGCAACCAGAACTCTCACCTTGCCAGCCTTAAAGTCTGCCAACGCGCGCGTTCTAGCGCCTTGGCTTTTATTGCCGTGTATCGCTGTTGCGTTGATGCCTTTCTTCTCTAAGCTTGTGGCAATTCTATTAGCGCCGTGTTTGGTTCTACTAAAAACAAGCACTTGCTGCCATTCACCTTTATTAATTAAACGAGTTAAAAGTGCAGTTTTTTTAGATTTATCTACCGGGTAAATCCAGTGCTTAATCGCCTCAACTATGGAGTTCCTAGGGGTTACTGAAATTTCCACTGGCTGGTAAACAAGACCTTTAGCAAGTTTGCGAATATCCTCTGAAAAGGTTGCCGAGAACATCAATGTTTGTCGCTTTTTTGGCAACAATTTAATAATCCGCTTAATATCATGGATAAACCCCATGTCCAGCATGCGGTCCGCCTCATCCAACACCAGCACCTCTAACTCATCAAAATGCACAGCGTTCTGAGAATGAAGATCAAGTAATCTTCCCGGGGTGGCCACCAAAATGTCGATACCTTTACGTAACTTTTGCATTTGCGGCCCAATACCAACACCACCAAAAACCACAGTTGAACTTAACGGCAAATTCTGACCGTATGTTTTCACGCTGTCATGGACTTGAGCGGCAAGCTCGCGCGTTGGCGTTAATATTAAAGTCCGCACATGATTCGACGAAGGACTCTTGCCATTTGAAAGACGCTCTAAAATCGGCAAAGTGAAACCGGCTGTTTTTCCCGTGCCGGTTTGCGCGGCACCCATCAGGTCTTTTCCATCTAAAACAATGGGGATAGATTTTTTCTGAATAGGTGAAGGTTCAGAGTAGCCTTGCGCCTCAATTGCTTCAAGAATTTGTGGTGACAGTCCAAATATTGAAAAACTCATACAATAACATCTAAAAAAATATGGTTGTATTTTACGGGCATAGTTGTGTTGTAACTTATAAGCTCAATACAAAGGTAATAAATAATTAAAACGTGAACATTGATATTTAAAAAAATGGAGGGATATTGAATTGCTTGCCGTAGAAGCAGCAAGTCTTCTAGAAAAATAGTCTCATTCGTTTGATGTGTGAGGGAGGGTATATTAATACATAGCCGAGTGAATGTTATAATGTTGCTACCGATAAAACACCGCCATGGCGGGCGTTATGGGTTGCACTACATAGGTGATTTTTCTAACCCGTATCATGTGACGCCTCTGCCGGGCAATAGCACTATGGATACGCTGTGGGTCGGTCTGCAGGACAAAGCAGGTTATCCGCAGGCAAAGAAAAACACCATCCAGTTGGCTTCTAATCGTCACACAGCAATAGAGGATTTTCAGTACTTAGTAATGAACCAAGCGTATCTTGACAAAAATTACCAGCATCCCACCATTCAAGCGCTGAATACTCCTGAGAATGTGCGTGAATTTAAGGACGACCATATTGTTACAGTCATTTCAGAATTGGCTTATCTAAAGGGTCAAGATATTCATAATCTGTTGGCTCTGGTCATGCCAGACAGCGTGGTAAATGATGCAGCAGTTGAATATAAAGACCTAGGTGTGAAATATAAATTAGTGGATATAGTAAAAGAACAGTTCGGCGAAGAGGGTGTTAATCTGTTGATTGGCGCCATTGCAGACTTGCTAAATGATTTTTCACATAACGGCACTTCTTACGTTAGGGCTATTTTGAAGGCAAACTAATATTAGTGGGACGGCACGTATTTTGACTAAAAACCGATATATGTCTAGATTAAAAGCATTAATCCCGATAACAAAATTAACACGAGAACTGTTTTTCGAAAAACAGCTTCGTTTATAAATGGGTAAACTTTAACACCTAGCCAAGAGCCAAAAATTAAGGCAGGAAAAGCCCATAACAAATCAACACCGGTTTGTGAGGAGAGCCTTCCTGTGGTGAAAAAAGCAATTATAGCAACGAGGTTTACGATCAAAATATATGGCTCAAAAGTACCGCGTTGGACATTTTTTGGCAAATTTTGCATACCCACCCATAGCGTCGGAAGTAAACCAGCTAAGCCTGCAAAACCACCCATAAAGCCACCACTAAGCCCAACAATCCCATCCAGCACTGGCTTTTGACTCACTTTCACTGATGACTTGACTCTGATTAACATCCACAGGCCATAAACAAGCAATAGAAAACCAATGGATACTTTGAAAA
>JAKUUR010000050.1 GCA_022448455.1 Candidatus Thioglobus autotrophicus | reverse complement strand
CAAACAGACTTCATTTACTTTGATTGTGTCTGGCAACTGTTCCTAGAAGTTGGAAGATTGATTTTTTCTGTAAGACAGTGCTTGTCCATAAAAATATTTTTTGTCTAGTTATCTTTATCAGAGCAAATTATTGAATAAACAGCTTATTGAAAAAATTCTATGTAATGCTAAAACAGCTAAAATTGGAGTTGTCGGTGATTTCTGTCTGGATGTGTACTGGTTTTTGAATGAGATTGCCTCAGAAAAATCGCTTGAGACTGACTTACCTACCTGGCCAATTGCTGCACAAGAGTACAGTCTCGGAGGAGCAGGCAACGTTGTTAATAATTTACATGCTTTAGGTTGTGAAAATATACATGTTTTTGGAGTAGTAGGTACTGACCCATGGGGTCAAAATTTAATGCAAAATTTATATAAGCTCAACGTCAATTGCGAAGGAATGATAACGCAAGAAAAGCACTGGGCAACCCCTGCTTATGTGAAGCCCTATAAAGAGCAGAATGAGCTTAATCGAATTGACTTTGGCAATTTTAACAAACTGGATTCATACACATTAAATAGTTTGCTGTCATCGCTGGAAAAAGAATTACCTGAACTAGAAATTGTTATTATTAATCAGCAAATAGCGGGTAGTCTTTTTATAAAAGAATTTATCGATAAGCTGTTAATATTGATTAATAAATTCAGCAAAACTACTTTTATAGTTGATAGTCGTCATAATAGCGATGCTTTTCAAGGTGTGATGCTTAAAGTCAATGACTTCATAGCTGCGAGGATGATTGGTACCACTATTCCTAAAGGTACTGTTGTCCTTCAAGAACATGCCCTCAAAGCAGCAAAGACACTATTCAAAAAGTTAAACAAAACAATTTTTATTACACGTGGGATCAATGGATGTATTGTTGTGGATGAAGGTGTAATTAAAGAAATTCCAAGCATAAATATAACCGGAAAAATTGATACAGTGGGTGCTGGAGATAGTATGTTGGCTGGGATATGCTTAGGATTAGTAAGCGGGCAAGATGCTTATAATAGTGCCTGTCTAGGCAACCTTGCCGCAGCAGTCACGATACAAAAGTTATATCAGACAGGCACTGCATCTCCAGAAGAATTACTCATCATGGCAAGTTAAACATACTTTTTTTAGTACAGAGTCATTAAAAAATACACGAAAGTAGTAGTTGTTATCCATCTTATGTATCAAGCTGAGCTGAACCACATCTCACTACATCATTGGTAGCTCCACATTATTTTGAAACAAACATCAACTTGAGTTGTGATAAGTATCATTTTAGTCTTTAAACTGTTTTAGTTCACAATATTAGGAATCATTATCATTTGGAGGAAAGGCTTTCAGTAACTTTTCCTGTAGGGGCCTAATCTGCTTCCAAGCATCAGAATAAACATCATCATAAAACTTTTGATAGGGTTCCACCCATTCCGACTGTGGAAGTATCTCATAAGTATTGAACCTCAGTCCATTAATGGCTTCCTGAAGATTAGTGAAGATTCCTGCTCCAATTCCTCCAAGAATGGCTGCCCCAAGACTGACAGTTTCCGGCATATCCATTTTAGTCAAAGCACGGTTTAAAACTGAAGCCTTGATCTTCATCAGCAGATCGTTCCGGCTTTCTCCACCAAAACAATGGATATTTTCAATTTCTGGTACTTTCTTAAGTTGACTTATTCCTTCCAAAATCATCTTCACATCAAAGGCCATACCTTCAAGCATGGAACGATAGAGCACAGTATGGTCAGTGTCAGTTCCCAATCCAATGAAGGCTCCCCGTGACATTTCGGCCGGATTTGGTGGTGATCCAATACGCATTTGTGGTAGGAAAAGGACACCGTTTGCACCTGGTGAAATTTTCCATGCGTCTTTGATAAGTTCTTCATGGGAATAGCGTTGCTCTGTAAGTCTGTGAAACCACTGGACCGCACCTCCAGAAGTGAAAAGCCCGCCAAGATAATAATAATACGGACGATCTACTACAATAACTCCCTGTACATAACCCTGAGCACCGATCGCTTTGTCATCGATTGGTTTATCCATAAACAATGTCACTGCTTCAGCAGTACCCATCGAATTTATCAGTGTTCCTTGATTTGTTGCACCTGCGATCAGTGCGCCAACTAAGTGGTCATGTCCTCCGGATGACACTTTGCAGTCCGATGAAAGACCAGTAATTTTTGAAGTTTCAGGAAGGACATTGCCTAGAAATGTTCCTGAAGGAACTAATGTCTGATACCAATTACAAGGAATTCCCACTTCCTCTAAAAGTTCATTGGCATACTCAAGATTTTGAATGTTCAGTGCAAAAGTTCGAGAAGCGAGGCTATAATCCGTAGCTGGGACTCCGCAGAGTTTCCAAGCTAGAAAATCAGCCGTATTTAACCAACGCACTGTCTTGGAGAAAGCTTCAGGAGCATTTTCACGAATCCACAACTGTTTGCAGAGTCCAAAAATAGGATAGAGGTTGAGCCCTGTTATTCTGAAAAGCCTTTCTTCACCAATATGTTTCTTGAGCCAGTGCGCCTGAGGTTGTGTTCTGGAATCATACCAAGCAATTATTGGATAGACAGCATCTCCATCTGCGTCGATTGGCACTCCTGCCTCTGCAACACTGGCCACTGCAACAGAACGTATCCTTTCAGGTTTATCCACCATTGCCACAACTGACCGTATAGCCTTCAGACAGGATTTCAAAAGATCTTCTGCTTCAGTTGAGGTCCAACCGGTTCTAGGACGTTTAACCGGAGGTTCATCACTTGCCTCTGCTACCAAAGTACCGTCCACTTCGAACAGTAGTACTCGTACACGACTAGTTCCCGCATCAATTCCCATCAGCAAGGGGGTGTTAGCTTGAGAAATCAATTGATCAAGTTGTTAAATAGTTGTTATTTATGGTTTGAAATAATCCAACCTCTCAATTAGGATGAAACAAGAGTGATTATAATGGGTTTGAAAATTTTTTAGAAATTTAAAGCAATATTGAAGGTTATCTGTATTTAGCGGTACAGGACCTTTCTCAAGATGCCAACTATAAAACACACATCAGTGAAACTTGATTTCACCTTAACTGAATTTAATTAAACTTTCAAGAACCTTAAATCATTTTGACTTTCAAAACAACAAACATAAACAACCTTGTTTCAAGGTTAAATCAAGAGTAGTTATTCCATGGAAAAATCCCTTGACACCAAACTGAAAAAAATACGACTGGGTCAATACAAGCCTTCTGATTTTATCATTGCTGATGCAAAGGATTCAGATATGGGAAACGGCATTTTCGCCGCCGGGACTTGTCCTGCAGATGCTTCCTGCCCTATATCTTTCCCAGAATACTTGCAGGCGATGCGTGAAATGGTCTCAAGTGGGTTAGTGGACTTGATGCTGATGTCTGCTTCAGGGGCAGAAAGGTTGGTAGAAGAAGGGATTTTCGAAAATTCACCAGTATCTCCTGCAGTTCGATACAACGATGCTACAGACATCTGGGGACTTCGTCATGCGGAATATCAGCAATATCCATCTCGTAATTTTAGAACTCTTCACCTAAAAAGACTAATTCCATTGGTGGATTTAGGACTTTATTCAATCACTTTTTCAAATGATATTGAAAAAGATATGGATTCCCTTGAGGGTTTAAGGCAGTTCCTCAGTGAGCTATCCGTTACTGGAATGCGCTACTTTCTGGAGGTGTTCAATCCGCAGATTGACATTGGTATCAGTGAAGACAAACTTCCGGAATATATCAATGACTGTATCGTTCGATGCCTTGCAGGTCTGACTCGGCAAGACAGTCCTCTCTTTCTGAAAATTCCTTACAATGGGCCAAAGGCTATGGAGGAGTTGTGTTCCTACCACCCCGGAGAACTGATTGTAGGAGTACTTGGAGGAGGTAAAGGATCGATTCGCGATACTTTTGAACTGGTTCGGCAGAGTGAAAAATACGGTGCCAGAGTAGCCCTCTTTGGCAGGAAAATCAACTTAGCTGAATCTCCAATCACGCTAGTCCGTTTGATGCGCTTGGTCATTGAAGGAGAGTTGAGTACACTCAATGCAGTCAAAGAATACCACTCATCTCTCTCTAAGGAAGGTATAACCCCCAAACTTTCACTTGAAAAGGATCAAACAGTCACAGAGAAAGCCCTCTTTGAAGATCTATAAAATCTGAACGGGATTTGAAAAATTTTGATCACCAAAATTTTTGTCCGTTTTCTCATGGAAATACTGAATCATCATTAACAATATTGAGGAGATATTGATTATGGCACTGACACAAATAGAAGTTAAAAATTGGCAAAAAGTAGCCCGCGAATATCTTGATAAAGCTGGTATTGTATTGACTACTGAGGAACAAGATACAATTGAAATTGCTGATCTAGGTCTTGGTGAGTTCGAGCAAACTGGGGTTGCTTTGGTTGTTTATTTTAATGATGAAAAATATTGCGCTAAAGAG
>JAKUUR010000005.1 GCA_022448455.1 Candidatus Thioglobus autotrophicus | reverse complement strand
GTTGACTACCGGTGCTGTAAAGGGATAATTTAACGAGGCAACTAATAAATGAGCAGCTATCAAGTTGAGAAACAGTTAGTTCTAAATTATTATAAAGAGTTAGATTCAACATCAGAAAATAACATTTCTAAGGTTATGGAACGATACCTAGATGATCATTATATCTGGCGTGGGTTTCATCCGTTCAATGAGCAATCTAGTGCTAAGGTAGTGTCAGAACTGTTTTGGCAACCACTACGTCATGCTTTTCGTCATATGCAACGGCGCATGGATATTTTCATGGCAGGTCGTAATGAAATTGATGGCTTTGAATCTGTATGGGTCACCTCAATGGGTCACTTGATGGGTCTATTTGACAATGAGTGGTTAGGGATTACACCATCAGGAAAGATGACCTTTTTGCGTTATTGTGAGTTTCACAAGATAGAACATGGAAAGATCACTGAAACGGCAATGTTCTTTGACATTCCTCATCTTATGATTCAAGTGGGATTGCGTCCATTTCCAACTCAAACTGCAGCACATTTGGTACAGCCAGGACCAATGACACATGATGGCTTGATGTTTGAAGAACAGGACCCCAAAGAAGGTGAAAAAACTCTGGCCGCAATAGATTTCATGGTCAATGATCTGAAGAATTGGAAAGATGCAAAAAAACTACCTCTAGTTGAAGAACTTAGGAGAAGCTGGAATGAAGATATGATCTGGTGGGGCCCAGCAGGCATCGGGGCAACCTATACAATCGAAAGGTATGCCGAACAGCATTCAGGGCCATTTCGCACTAGTTTTACTGATCGTATATTCAACGGCCATCTTTGTAGATTTGCTGAAGGAAAGTTCGGGGGCTTTTTTGGTTGGCCAAACCTGACTTTGACACCTACAGGTGAGTTTATGGGAATGCCCACAAAAGCCAAACCTATTGACATGCGTGTTATAGACATGTATCGCCGAGAAGGAGATAAATTATCCGAAAATTGGATATTTATCGATTTTTTGCATTTCTGGCATCAACAGGGTGTGGATATTTTAGCTCAGATAAAAGAGACAAAAAAAACCTGAAACGCAAGTGAAAATATTTCATTAAAATTGAAACATATTTTTCACTTGTTTTCATTCACAGTTTGAATTAACATCTTTGATTTTAGAGGACTTGTAATCGGAGGTATATTTTGCAGGAACATGCTAAGGTAGTCGTTATCGGCGGCGGCGTGGTTGGCTGCTCTATTTTGTTTCATCTAGCAAAAATGGGCTGGAAAGATGTCGTTTTACTGGAACGCAATGAATTAACCTCGGGATCTAGTTGGCATGCAGCTGGCTCATTTCATACGCTTAGTTCTGATCCTAATGTCTCCAAACTTCAAGACTACACAATCAGTTTATATAAAGAAATTGAAGAGACCTCTGGTCATTCAATTAGCATGCACCAAACTGGCGGTTACTACTTAGCTTCTAATCAAAGTTGGCATGACTACCTAAAGCGAGAACGCTCAAAAGCTAGATCAATAGGATTGGATCAAGAATTTGTATCTATGGACGAAGTAATAGAAAAACACCCATTGGTTGACCCTAAACACTATGTTGCAGCACTTTGGGATCCGACTGATGGTGATCTTGATCCCTCTGGGGTTGTTTATGCTTATGCAAAATCAGCGCGTGTTCATGGTGCTGAGTTCTTCACTCATACTCCTGTTCTTGAAACCAATCAACGTGCTGATGGGTCTTGGGATGTGATCACTGAAAAGGGCAATATTCATGCTGAATATATTGTCAACGCAGGTGGATTGTGGGCGCGTGAGGTGGGTCGAATGGCCAATGTTCACTTGCCTGTAGTCCCGATGGAGCATCATTATTTAATTACAGAAGAAATCGAACAGATTGCCAATTTACCTGACGGTCGTCGCTTGCCGCATTGCATCGACTTTGAAGCAAATATTTATTTGCGTCAAGAAAATACTGGCATGTTATTGGGAACCTATGAGCCTCGTTCGACCCCGTGGTCTTTGGACGGCACGCCACAAAATTTTGGACATGATTTATTGGAACCAAAGCTGGACCACATTGCTGACAGACTAGAATTGGCATTTGAGCGTATTCCCGCACTGGGTACTGCGGGTATTAAAAACATTATCAATGGTCCGTTTGTATTTTCTCCAGACGGTAACCCAATGATTGGGCCCGTTCCTGGTGTAAAAAACTACTGGGTGGCTGTTGGCGTTATGGCTGGTTTTTGCCAAGCAGGAGGTGTCGGTCGATCATTGTCAGAATGGATGATTGAAGGCGAACCATCTATTGATGTTTGGGCTATGGATATAGCTCGTTTTGGAAGTTTTGCAACGCCACAATGGGGTGTTATTAAGTCATCTGAGAATTACGAGCGTCGCTTCGTAATGACTTTTCCGAATGAAACTCTGCCTAAAGGACGACGCCAAAAAACCACTTCCCTGTATGACCGTTTAACTCAAAGAGGTGCTGTATGGCAAGACTCTTTTGGGTTGGAAAACGTTTTATGGTTCGCTAATTCACCAGAGGATGCCTATGAAGAGCCCACCTTTCATAGATCTCGTGCGCATGACTATGTTGCTAAAGAGGTTAAGGCTGTAAGGGAAAAGGTAGGTGCAATTGAAATTGCTAATTTCGCCAATCATAAATTCACAGGTAAAGGTGCCCGTAAATTCTTAGACTATGTTTTGGCAGGCAGAATTCCAAATCAGGGTCGAGTGAACCTTTCACCTATGATGAGAAAAAGTGGCAAGTTATATGGTGACTTAACCGTGGCTTGTATGAACGATGAAACTTATTACCTGTTCGGCTCCAGTGCAGCGCAAGATATGCATCGACGTTGGTTTGAAGAAAATCTTGAAGGTGTGAACGATGTTGAATACCAAAATGTAACAGAAGATTTTCATGGCATTGCCATTGCAGGTCCGAACTCAAGAGAACTCCTGTCTCGTTTGACACGCGAAGACGTCAGTTCAGAGAGCTTTAAGTTCCGTGACATAAGAGACACCTTTATTGCTGATGTACCTGCATTATGTGTCAGAATTTCATTTAGCGGCGAACTAGGTTATGAAATTTATGTTGAACCACAATACCAGTTGAAACTGTTTGAGGAAATTGAAAAAGCCGGAGAAGGTCTTGGTCTCAAACTTTTTGGCAGTAGGGCTTTGATGTCATTGAGACTTGAAAAGAGTTGGGGAGCTTGGACGATGGATTTTCGACCTGACTTCACAGTGACAGAATCTGGATTGGACTTTTTTGTCAACTGGGACAAAGAATTTATTGGTAAAGCTGTGTCGCTAAAAGAGAAAGAAAACGGCGCAAAAAAACATTTGTCTGTTTTAGAAATTGAAACTGAAACCGATGTTAGCGGCGATGAGGCAGTGATGCATAATGGTAAATGTGTAGGCTATGTTACTTCAGGTGGTTATGGTCATTCAGTTGGTAAATCACTTGCAATGACGTACTTGCCAGTTGAATTGATAGACGATGATACTGAGCTTGAAGTGGAGATATTAGGTAAGTTTCATCATGCGAGTGTTGTTATGAAACCGCTATACGATCCAAGTGGGTCGAAAATGCGTTAATAAGATAGAACTGATAAATTTCGCTCAATGTATTTTTATACTTAATAATTATTACTTAATTATTATGAAAACAATGCAACCAAAGCTAAACCATAAGAGAGTTTTAAGCGTTGCTATTCCAATTGTACTATCTAATGCAACTGTACCAATTTTGGGAGTGGTTGATACCGCTGTTATCGGGCAATTGGGTCAAGCCGTGCTAATTGGGGCTGTCGGTATTGGTGCAGTTATTATCACAGCAATCTATTGGCTATTTGGCTTTTTGCGAATGGGTACAACTGGCCTTACAGCTCAAGCCATTGGTGCAGGCGATAAATCAGAAATCTCTGCGCTATTAATTCGCGCATTAATCATTGGCTTTGGGGCAGGATTTTTTTTTATTGCAGTTCAATTACCCTTGTTATGGGGAGCGTTCCAGTTAGCACCTGCTTCTGAAGAAGTAGAAGCTTTCGCCAAAAATTATTTACAAATTAGAATTTATAGTGCCCCCGCTGCCATTGCTATTTTTGGCATCACTGGTTGGTTGATTGCTCAGGAAAGGACCCGTGCTGTTTTATTGCTTCAGTTGTTGATGAACGGTGTAAATATTGTTTTGGACTTTTTCTTTGTTTTACAGCTTGGCTGGGGCGTCGAAGGGGTGGCCATAGCAACATTGATTGCAGAATGGTCAGGGCTTGCTTTAGGTCTTTGGTTGGTGCGTGATGGTTTTAATGTGGTTTATTGGAAAAACTGGATTCAAATATTTGATCGCGCACGCCTATGGCGCATGGCTGAAGTTAATGGTGATATTATGATCAGATCAATTTTGTTACAGGCAGGATTTGTCATCTTCATGTTTTTAGGATCTAGCTTTGATGATGTGATCTTGGCTGCAAACCAAGTGCTAATACAATTTTTACATATAACAGCCTATGCGCTTGATGGTTTTGCATTTGCGGCTGAGGCTTTAGTTGGTCAAGCGTTGGGGGCAAAAAATAGAGGTCTTTTGCGTAGATCAGTGGTTATAACCAGCCAATGGGGTGTAGTCTTAGTTATCCTAATGGCTTCGGCCTTTTTTGTCTTTGGTGATAAGGTTATCCATACTATGACCACAGCCCAGGATGTTCGCATGGCTAGTTATGAGTATTTGCCTTGGGTAATTTTTGCCCCTTTAGCGGGTGTTGCCGCCTGGATGCTAGATGGAGTTTTCATAGGTGCTACGAGAACGGGCGACATGCGTAATATGATGTTTGTCTCTTTTAGTATTTACTTGGTCGCCTTAGTTGTACTTTTGCCTAGCTTTGGCAACCATGGACTCTGGGCCGCGATGATTATATTTTATATAGTACGCGGAGTTACTTTAGGATTTAAATATCCCCATATAGAGTCATCTGCTGATTAAATAATTACTTTACAAAAAATATTGTTATTTAGTAATTTGATAGTAAACAACTAATCTAAATGTGAGTACTATTGTGAGTACAAATTATAATGTAGTAACATATCACTTCACTGCTAAGAAAATACAAAACAAAGTCAATGGTTTTGAGTTTTCTTTTACTGAAATTCTTTGACTTAAGTTAATGCATCTAGCTAAATCTAATCAGAATATTGATATGAAGCAACAGCAACAAAAATTTCCTGACTCAGTGATTTTATAAGGCGGCTCGACTATGAGTTTTAACCAAAACAAAAAGTATCAAACGAAAATTGCCTCTCAAGTAGCAGGTGATGAAGATATTTATAGTCTAAATAAACATACACTCGGTCCAGGCGCTCTTGCTGAATCCGAGTGGGTAGAAGCTGGGTTGGTAAGTCCGAACATGACAAGTATTCGGGAGTACCGATTACAAAGGGTTCTTGACAAATTGATTGAGTTTGATTGTGCCGGTATTCTACTCTATGATCCAGTCAATATTCGCTATGCGACCGACAGCACAAATATGTCTATCTGGACATCGCACAACGCAGCACGATACGCTCTAGTAATGACACAAGGTCCTGTGATTGTTTTCGAGTTTGACGGCCATGAGTTTCTTTCTAACCATAATCCACTAATAACGGAAGTGCGTCCAGCGATTACCTACCTGTATTTTACTGCGGGTGAATTTAGCAAACGCAAGGCCAAAATCTGGGCCAAGGAGATTGCAGAAATAATTACTCAGTTCGGCCATGGTAACAAACGATTGGCTCTAGATCATTGCGCAACTGAAGGTGTTCATCAGCTTCAAGAGCAAGGCTTGAAGCTAGCTAATGGTGAGGAGGTGATGGAGTTGGCAAGGTTGATCAAGTCGGATGAAGAGATCGTTGCGATGAGGCGCTCTATATTTGCCTGTGAAAAATCTATTAAAATCATGCGTTCCCATTGTGAGCCTGGAATTACTGAGCAAAAACTCTGGAGCCATTTCCAAATGGAGGCTGTTTCTAGAGGCGCTGAATGGATCGAAACGCGTCTACTTGCAGCCGGCCCTAGGGCTAATCCATGGTACCAAGAATGCTCATCACGCCCTATTCAGAATGGAGAGTTAATAGGTTTTGACACAGATTTGGTTGGAGCATACGGCTACTGTACCGACATTTCTCGTACCTGGATGTGTGGTGACAAGTCAGCAAGTTCAGCACAAAAAGATATCTACACTAAGGCCTACGAACAGATTCAACAAAATTTAGAAATATTACAACCAGGTCTTACCTATAAAGAGTTGTCATTTTCTTCTAGGGAGTACCCGAAAAATGAGTTTCGCCACTATTCGATGTTGTATCATGGAGTCGGGTTGTGTGACGAATACCCCGCCATTCCATTCACATGGGAATGGAATGAAAACAGTTTCGATGGCGTCATAAGACCGGGAATGGTTTTATGTGTTGAGAGCTATGTCGGCCGCCTTGATGGTGGACAAGGCGTCAAACTAGAGGAGCAGGTTTTGGTTACTGAAAAGGGCCACGATGTTCTATCTAAATACCCTTTCGAGTCTGACTTGTTGCTGTAATGCTAACTGAATAGTGTTTTTAAGGATACGGGATGATGAGTATTCCAAAAAAAATGAGTGCAGTCTTGACGATCGGTCATGGCGGTTTTGAAGTTCTAGATTTTCGTAGTGATGTTGAGGTCCCTAGTCCAAATTCAGATCAGGTGCTTATTAAGGTTTTGGCTGCAGGAATTAACAATACCGACATCAATACACGCACTGCTTGGTATTCAAAATCGGTAACAGGCGAAACAAGTATCGGAGGCGCTAAAGGTTTTGATAATGCCGAAAACGATGACGGAAGTTGGTCAGGGGTTCCTCTCAGTTTTCCCATAATTCAGGGTGCAGACTGCTGTGGTGAAATTGTTGCAGTTGGTGAACAGGTCGATAGTAAGCGAATAGGTGAGCGTGTTTTAGTGCGCACTATGCAACAACATGCAGTTGACTACAAACCCTTTGAGTGCTGGACCGTGGGTTCAGAATGTAACGGCGCCTTTGCACAATACATGGTTGCTTTTAGTGATGAAAGTTATAAAATCGATAGCAACTGGAGTGATATTGAATTAGGCTCTATTCCTTGCGCCTACTCAACAGCTGAAAATCTCTTAGAGCGCTCAAATGTTAGACAAGATGAAACTGTTTTGATTACGGGATCGTCTGGCGGTGTTGGATCGGCTGTGATCCAGTTAGCTAAGAGACGTGGTACTAGAGTTATCGCAGTAACTAGCGAGCAGAAAATCACCGACGTCAAAAGTATTGGTGCCGATCATGTTGTAAAACGAAAAGACAATTTAATTGAAATTCTGGGCAAGGAGTGCGTTGATGTAGTAATTGATCTTGTTGCAGGTAGTAAATGGGGAGAGTTACTTGAGGTGCTTAAGAAAGGCGGTCGCTATGCAGCAGCAGGGGCGATTGCTGGACCAATCGTTGAATTGGATGTTAGGACTCTGTATTTAAAGGATTTAACCTTGATGGGATGTACTTTTCAGAGTAGCAAAGTTTTTGAAAATTTGATTGGTTATATTGAAAGAAATGAAATTAAACCTTTGGTCGCAAAGAACTATCCTCTCAAAGATATTGTTAAAGCACAGAAAGATTTCTTGGCGAAAAAACATGTCGGAAAACTGGTTTTGGTGCCACCTAAGTTATAGTTGAATATGTTGTCTTTTAAAAAAATAGGAACCGGATATCCTCTAGTATTAATTCATGGATATCTAGGCGGTCAATCCATGTGGAAATTTCAGGAAGAATTAAAGAATGATTATGATTTAATAATGCCATCTTTGGCAGGTTATGGTGAAAGCTCTCATATGGTTGCGCCATCAACAATAAAAGAAAATGCAAATCAAGTATTAGAGCTTTTAGATTATTTACAAATTGATAAGTTTAATTTACTCGGTCATTCCATGGGTGGAATGATAGTTCAAGAAATGGCAGCTCTTTATCCAGAACGTATAAATAAGTTAATTTGTTTTGGTACAGGCTCTATTGGAGTTTTGCCAAACAGATTTGAAACCATAAATGAATCAAGAACTAAAATTAAAAAATTTGGTTTAAGTAAAGTTAGACAAGAAATAGCGAAAACATGGTTTATTGATTATTTAATTGGTGAAGGATTTAAATTATGTATCGATGAAGGTAGAAAGGCTTCAACACAAGCTGCACTGGCTAGTCTTGATGCTTGGGAGTGTTGGGATGGAAGAGAGCAACTAAAACATATTAAGTGCCCAACTCTTATTATATGGTCAGATAAAGATCGTTCCTATGATTGGTCTCAGCAAAACATATTAAAAAAAGGCATAGTTGATTCTAGATTAGAGATTGTTGAAAACTGTGCCCATAATTCACACATGGAAAAACCAAAATTATTTAATACAATTGTAAAAAATTTTCTATCCTAAAAAATCTTCATTTCTATAAATACGTAAATTGAATTAAGTAACCTTGCAAATGAGTTTTATCGTATGCAATTGCATGGTATTATTTCATTTCCACACAAAAAAACTACTTCAATTTATTAATTGGTTTGGGTGAACTTTTTTCTAAAAAGAAAGTATTTATTTTTTTGTGGTTATAGTTAGATGTGATTTTTTTCAAATTATTAAGGAGTGAAAATGAAAATATTAAATAAGACTTTCATAGCAGGATTAATTGCATTGACTATGTCAATGTCTAGCTATGCAGAAAAAGTTAATATCGGTGATCCAGGTTGGACGGGAGCAACTGCAATTGCTAACTTGCTGTCTGCTGTTATTACCGACAAAATGGGTGGAGAAGTGGAAATTATTCCTGGAAACAATACAGCCATATATGGAGCTATTGATAGAAGCAAAGGTGAAATTGAAGTTCACCCTGATATCTGGTTACCTAACCAACAGGCCTACACTAATGACCTAGTTCCTAAGGGAACACTTAGGGTAAGTTCTCTAAGTTACGAAGGAAACCAAGGTTACTGTGTCTCTCAAGATTTTGCAAAAGAAATGAATATAACTTCAATTTTCGATCTTGGAAGACCAGAAGTTGTAGCAGCTATGGATAGCGATGGCAATGGTAAAGGTGAATTTTGGATTGGCGCTGATGGTTGGGCCTCTGCAAACGTAAACGAAGTAAAACTTAGAGATTATCAATTATATGATGCAGGAATTGAGCCTATTAGAGCAGCTGAAGCTGTAAAAAATGCTCGAGTATTAGACTCAATTAAGAAAGGCGAAGGTTATGCATTCTATTGCTATAAGCCACACGCTATTTGGGGAATGGCTGATGTTGTTATGTTGACTGAGCCTACTCATGACCCAGAAAAATACATAATGATTCAACCAAAAACTGATGCAGATTGGTATACAAAATCATATGTAGCTTCAAAGGATGCATTGAAGAATATTCAAATTGGTTGGGGTACTTCGTTAGAAGCTAAGTCGCCAGCAATTGTTGAGTTTTTCAATAATTTTCAAATAACAGCAGATGATGTTTCTTGGATGGCTTTTGAAGTTTCAGTTAACAAGAGATCATCAGCAGATGTTGTTAGAGAATGGATAGCTAACAACGAAGGTACTGTTGATGGCTGGTTAGGTTTATAATTTAACTAGTTCGTCTTAAAACCGGCGTTTTAGGCGCCGGTTTTTTTTCATTAAAAATAAAGATTATGTCGTCTGAAAACTCTGGAAGCTTCATTGAAATTCAAAATATTACAAAGATATTTGGAAATACATCTGCAGAAGCCATGGAAGCAATAACTAAAAAGAATATTTCTAAGCAAGATGCTTTAGAGAAGTACAACTCGGTAATTGGCGTCTCCGATGTTTCATTTGATGTTAATCCAGGGGAAATATTCTGTGTCATGGGACTGTCTGGAAGCGGTAAATCAACCCTTATAAGGCATATTAATAGGTTGCTCGAGCCAACACTTGGAAAAATCTTAATTGATGGTCAAGATGTAATGGCATTAGATAAAAATCAACTACAAGAATTTAGAAATAAAAAGATTGGTATGGTGTTTCAAAATTTCGCCTTAATGCCCCATCGATCTGTAATTGATAACATTGCTATGCCATTAGAGATTAGAGGTATTAATAAAAATAAAAGATACGCAAAGGCGAATGAAATTTTAAATACAGTTGAACTTACAGGGTGGGGTAATAAATATGCACATGAGCTCTCTGGTGGTATGCAACAGCGCGTGGGGTTGGCAAGAGCTTTGGCGGCTGATCCTGAGATATTATTAATGGATGAACCTTTTAGTGCCCTAGATCCATTAATCAGAAGACAGCTTCAAATAGAGTTTATTAAGCTATCAAAAAAATTAAAAAAAACAACAGTCTTTATCACTCATGACCTAGATGAGGCAGTTAAAGTTGGCCATCGTATTGCAATTATGAGGGATGGCAAAGTTATTCAAGTAGGAACCCCTGAAGAAATAGTCATGAAGCCAGAGGATGATTATGTGGCAGACTTTGTGAAAGGGATTTCAAGACTCGAAGTTGTAAAAGCGAATTCAATTATGAAGCCAATAGATGAATATACTAAGAGTTATGGCGATATTCCAAAAGATGCGATAAGAATGAATGAAAATGATGTTTTAAGTAGTTTAATTGAAAATTCTGTCGCAAGTGATAAGCCTATTGTTATAACAAATTCAGCTAGTCATGATGTTGGTGTGATATCTCACAAAGATCTACTGGTTTCTATTGTTGAGGGTCAAGATGAGTGAAAATAACTATCTAAATACAAATCGAATTAAAGATTTTGTAAAGACTAATCCTGGCTATTATATTCATGAATTTGAGAGAATCAACAATGCCTCAAAGTTTATTTTTTCATTTAATTTATCAGCATTTTTATTTGGCTCAACATGGTTTGGAATTAGAAATATATGGAACTGGTCACTGGCATTTTTAATTATTGAAACTTTTGCTATTGTTCAAATTGTTAGAGGCTTCTTTGGAAATATTAGTATAGAGGCTTATAAAAAAATTGATCAAATTCAGTCAACGATTGATTTTCGACAGAAACAGCTCCAAGCTGCAATAGAAAATAATTCTGATAAAGTAGACATGTTCAAAAGAACGATCAAGTCACTGGAAGATTCAATAGCTGGTTACTTACAAGAGGCTCAAAGTATAGAAGCTTCTGGAGTTTCAATTGCCATTGGTGGAATTGTTTTATTTATTCTTATAAGAGTGCTACAAGGAGCATTCGCCAATTCAATTTTAGAAAAGAAATTTTCTGAATGGCTTTCAAATAAGCTTATCAGTCCAGGAATGGAATTTAAAAATTACCTGCTGAGTATAAGTTTTGCGCTGATAATTATTGTCTTTTCGACGATTCACTATAGTTTTCCAGATTTGGTGAAGTTGTTTGCTGACTTTCCTACGCATCCAGATATAAGGCTTGCCTCAATAGATGGTGTAGAAGGTGCCTTTGATTATGCAGTTATTAAGGGTGATGCTCTTTTTAGTGCCATCACATATGGAATAAGAAGTGTCTTGGATTCACTGGAAATGTTATTTGTTAAAACGCCATGGGTTGTGGTCATAAGTGCAATAGTATTAATGACCGGACTCTCTGCAGGACCGCGTGCAGCAATTTATTCTCTCGCATTTTTAGCTTATATGGGCTTTTTAGGGTTTTGGGTAAAGGCAATGACAACTTTGGCTTTATTGGGTACTGCTGCTATGTTAAGTATATCTATTGGAATCCCGCTTGGAATTTATTGTGCTACAAGACCTAAATTTTATTCTTTCATTAGACCCATAATGGATTTTATGCAAACCATGCCTGCATTTGTATTTATGATTCCTGTAATTGCTTTTTTTGGGACTGGAAAGGTTTCTGCTGTAATTATTACCATGATTTTTGGAGGAACCCCGGTAGTCAGGTTGACAGTTTTAGGATTGAAAGGTGTTCCTGAGGCGATAAGAGAGGCTGCGATAGCTTATGGTGCCTCTAAATGGTATCTATTAACAAAGGTTGACTTGCCTCTCGCTAAGCCAACAATTCTTGCCGGCGTTAATCAAACTGTCATGTTGAGTTTAGCAATGGTTGTTGTTGCCTCTCTGATTGGTGCAAAAGGACTTGGGCAGGACGTTTTAGAAGCCTTGCAATATGCAAATGTGGGCCAAGGAATTTTGGCTGGTGTTGCCATCTTGTTTTGCGCTTTAATACTCGATCAAGTCATACAAGGTAAGAAGAAAGGCTAAACGCTCTTATATCAAATGATATATTTAGAAAGCCCATTCATATGCATGCAATGAAGCAGCACCTCCAGTATGAATAAATAAGATTTTATCTGTGTCTCTAAAATATTTATTTTGTATTAAATCAATCAGGCCAGCAAATCCTTTTCCTGAATAAACGGGGTCTAAGAGTATAGCTTCTTTTGTCGCCATTAGCTTAACAGCTTCATTCATTCCATTGGTTGGAACACCATAACCACCTCCCACATAGTCATCAAAAACAAGTATATCTTCGCGTTTTGGTTCGTCGCATTGAATATATTCGCAACCTTCCTTAGCTAATTTAAAAACTTTTTCTTCTTGATCATGTTTTTTGTCTTTAACACTAATACCAACAATTTCTATATTACTTTTGTAATATATTTTACCTGCTATAGAGCCTGCATGTGTTCCTCCACTGCCGCTTGCCAACACAATATGAGTAAACGAATTGTCTTTATCGTCTTCAATAATTTCTCTCATGCATTCAATATATCCAAGTGTACCAATATGATTACTGCCACCAACAGGAATGTAATAAGGATTAGCGCCATCATTTTTTCTTTCTGCCATTATTTCTTCAGCGTATTCTTTGACATCTTTTCCGCTAGGGCATAGCACGATTTCAGCGCCAAAAAGTTTATCTAAGAAAACATTTCCTGATGTCATGTAAGCATTTGGGGCATCTTTCAATCTTTGTTCTAAAACGATTAGACACTTCAAACCAAGTTTTGCACACGCAGCAGCGGTTTGACGGGTATGGTTGGATTGAACGGCACCCACAGTAACAACAAGATCAGCCTGGTTTTTAATGGCATCAGGCATTAGAAATTCCAATTTTCTTGTTTTATTTCCGCCTGTGGCTAAACCAGTGCAATCATCCCTTTTTATATATATTTGAGGACCGTTTAAATGTTCGGTAATATTATTTAAATATTCTATAGGAGTTGGAAAATGGCCTAATTTAATTCTATCAAACTTATCAATCATAAAAATTAACCTTAATTTATTTGTGTTCTGAGCCTAGATTTATCGCGCTCATAAATGGAAATTTGGTTATTTTAACACCAAAAATATCAGGCTTAGGTATGACTTCGAATAGATATTGTGGTGATCCAGTTATAGGTTTTAATTAGCGATTATTTTTCTTTGCCTGCGCCTAGCTCTTTCCAGCGAATATAGCTATTGACGCCAATCCACATCAACGGCTTTGGGAGGAGTTTTTTTGGTGCTTCTTCTGTTTTAAAATTAGGAACAAGGCTTTCTTTAGTGCCACTCGCTTTTTCAGCAGAGATAATTCCAATGGCTGTACCTTTGGCTGTACCAAGACCATTCTGACAGCATGCAGAATATACGCCTTCTGCAACCTCGCCTTGTGCGAAGACGTTGTTTAAACTTAAACATAAGCGGCCTCCCCAGCAATACTCCATTGATACTTTGTCTAGCATCGGGAATCGAGCATTGAAAGCCGATATATGGCTATTGGACACTGCAGCCATTCGTGATTGTGAGACTTCCATGCTGGGATCATAGGTAAAGCGATTGCGAACCATAATCCGATCCCCCCCTATTCCGGATAAGCGCCTAATGGATGAGCCCATTGGGTCTGCTGAGGTAAATGCCCATTCAGCTTGACCTCCTAAACTCTCAACTTCCTCGGAGCTAAGTTGTCTGGTCATAGAGGCATATGTAAAAATATGCATCAGTCTATTTTGAAAATATCCAAATTTTTCAATCAAACCGTTGACAGCCAAAATGACTTTAGGGCTGGTGACTGAACCTAGCATAGTTTTAGCTTTCCAAATTGTTTGACCATCGTGTTTACCTTCATAAATCAAATCAATGACCGGAGAGTTTTCATAGAGATGTAAGTTTGCATATTGCGCAACACCATCGGCAAAGCCTCGGATATAGAGGGCGGGTTGCAAGAGCACGGTTCCGGGTGTCCATAACCCCCCTTGGTAGTAGTTGATGCCAGTAAGGTCATGCATTTGAGTGGCATCTAATAGTCGATAATCCTCGCCTGTTTTGGTTAAATGTTTTGCGTAGTCGGCGTTGAAAGTCATACCTTTGGGGGTTGCAGCTGCATTGGTTTTGCCGACTTGTTGTAGTGCTTCTGAAGGCATTTGATACTCTTCGGCAGCACTTTTTGCAAATTCAATTGCAGATCGATTAATAAGCGTTTGTTCAATATCTTTTTTAACGCTACCTAAATAATCGTCAGATGATAAGTCATGAGGTAGGTCAATCATAAAACCTGAATTGCGACCAGCCGGCCCTTCACTCACCTCACAAGCCTCCAATACTGCAATCTTGGCATCGGGCTGTAATTGATTGAGGCGACGTGCCGCAGAGAGTCCTGCAAAACCTGCGCCAATTACAAGATAGTCAGCATTCAGATTTTCATCCAATTGTTTATGGGTCTGCCTAGCAGATAGAATCCCTCTCCAGCCTGAGATGCCAGGGTTGGCAGGGAGATGAATCATACTAGCCACTTACTATCAGGTAAAAGCTAGTCGATAGACTCTTCAGGAGCGCGGTCGGAAAGATCTATCCAGATCGTTTTTAATTCTGTGTATTGATCATGTGCATGAATAGAGTTGTCTCTTCCACCAAAGCCTGACTGCTTATAGCCGCCGAATGGTGTGCTCATGTCACCTTCACCATAGCAGTTCACTGTTACTGTACCAGCTTTAATTGACCTTGCAGCCCTGATTGCTTTTTTGCCATTGGCTGTAAACACACTTGCGGCAAGACCATAATCGGTATTGTTTGCAACAGCGATGGCCTCATCGAATGATTTCACAGTTATTACCGAGAGTATCGGACCAAAAACTTCTTCTTGGGCTAATTTAGAGTTAGGATCAACCTTATCAACTATAGTTGGAAGTACGTAACAAGGACTCTCGGTGACACCGCCAGTAATGATATTGTCGTTATCCAAATAACTGCAAACTTTTTTGAAGTGTTCCACATCAACTAAAGAACCAAGGTAGTTGGAAGGGTCTAGTGGATCTCCTGTTTTCCAATCACGAAGATGGGCAAGCATTTTGTCTAACAAGGCTTCTTTGATGTTTTCTTGAACGATTAACCTAGAGCTAGCTGAGCAATTCTGGCCCATATTCCAAAAAGAGGCGTTGATCAAGTGTTCAGCAACTAAATCCAATTCTTCGGCATCATCTAAAACAATTGCCGGGTTCTTTCCACCACACTCAAGGACGATTTTCTTGAGATTAGAGTCAGCCGAATAACGCAGAAATCGACGACCAGTTTCCGTTGAACCTGTAAATGAAACCATATCAACATCTGGATGCAAACCTAAGGGCTGCCCTACATCTGGCCCCATTCCTGTCAGTACATTAAAAACACCTCTTGGAATGCCTGCCTCTATTGATAGTTCGGCTATTCTAAGAGCAGTTAGGCTGGTTTGTTCAGCTGGTTTAACAATAACCGAGTTACCAGCAGCGAGTGCAGGCGCTATTTTCCAAGCCAGCATCAATAACGGGAAGTTCCATGGCAAAACACAGCCAACAACACCTATTGGTTCACGAACTATAACTGCCAGAGCGTCTTCACCTGCAGGGGCGGTTTGATCATAAATCTTATCAACTGCCTCGGCATGCCAAAGAAGACAATCAATCGTCTCTGGAAGGTCAATTGTTGCACAGTCACGAATCGGTTTACCCGAATCAATGCTTTCCATCACAGCGAGCTCTTGAATGTTTCGCTTAATGAGTTTTGAAAGTTTAATGAGTGCCTCTTTTCTCTCACTTGGGTGAAGCTTAGACCAGTGTCCTTGGTCGAACGATTCTCGCGCCTTCATGACGGCATGGTCAACATCATCAGCGTTGCAGGCCGCTATCTTGGCAATCACTTGACCCGTTGCTGGGTTAATTGTTTCGAAAGTGTTACCTGATTTAGAGGCCTGAAATTGTCCATTGATAAAAGCGTTAGTTGGAAAATCTAGTGATTTTCCAATCGCTTGGTATTCCTCGTGAGTTAGTAAATCTGGCATTTAGCTACCCTCCTTTGTAATTAGATTAATCGTATGGTTCATCACACCGATGACCTGCTCGAGTTGGCGCTTATCATCTTTGTTGAGTGGTTGTAATGGCTTTCTTGGCGGACCTACCGGTAGACCTCTCATTGTTGATCCGTGTTTTACACATTGAATAAATTTGCCACCTTGTTCGAGTACTCTCATCAATGGCATCATTGCAGACATTATGCGCCTACCTTTATCAAAGTTACCCTCAACTCGGCAAGCTTGATAGAGAGCAATGTGCGCTTCTGGGGCAAAGTTTGAGCCAGCGCAGACCCAGCAGCTTGCGCCCCAAGCAAAGAATTCTAATGCCTGGTCATCCATGCCACAACATAGTTGAATGTGCGAGTAATCTCTTGCCAATAAGTGGAGTCGGTCAATATCACCGCTACTTTCTTTAATGGCACAAAAATTAGAAGACCTTCCAACTCGATCCAGATATTCTGCACCCATCATAGCACCAGTACGTCCAGGATAATTGTATAGTATGATAGGTAAATTTGCGGCTCGATCAATAGCCAGGGCGTGGAGTGCATTTTCCCTCTCTGTAGGTAGTGCATAAGGTGAAGTTGAAACTAAAATTGCATCAGCGCCCACCTTAGCTGCCTCTTCAGCGAAAAAAACGGAATCTTCAGTTCGAATAGCACCTGTCCCGACAACGAAGGGCAGTCGATTGCCAATAATCTCCTTACAAGTTTTCATTAACTGCACGCGCTCATCTTTCTCTTGGGAGTAGTATTCACCGGTAGTGCCGGCTACAAGTAAGCCATGAACACCACTACTAATCAGATCATCAACAATAGCCTCAATTACGTCGTAATTGATGCCATGATTGTCATCATAGGGAGTGACAATTGGTGTATATATTCCTTCAAATTTCATTTTTTCCCCTAAATGTTTGGTAGGCTAAGTTTTGCCATACGTCCACCATCAATAGTATAAACCTGACCGGTAACAAAGCTTGACTCAGGTGAGGCAAGCCATGCCACCAAAGGATCCTGTGATTAATGCCACTTTTTTCATTTCATCACTCATAAGTTAATATTCCTGATTAAGCGCTTCCATTGCAGGAATTGTTGTTTCTCTTCTAGCAATAAAATCAAGAAGTTCTTCATCCTTATCTTCATCCAATTTAGGTTCTTGGTAATCAGCTAGTAATTTCTTGGCACCCTCAATCCCTCTCTGTATTGTGTCCTTACTGCCATCAGCTTCCCATTGTTCGATAGAATTATTGTCAAATAACTTGGGCATAAAAAATGCCCTTTGGAAATTGTCCATTGTATGTTGATGTCCGAGATAGTGGCCACCAGGACCGACATCTCTAATAGCAGCTAAACCCTCATCAAAATCATCCCAGCGAATACCTTCTGCCATTCTATAACCCATTTCACATTGCTCAGCATCCACTACAAACTTTGACATTGAGCAGTGCATTCCAGCTTCATTCCAACCGGCAGAGTGCCAAATATAGTTAGCACCAGACAGAAGAACAGCCATCATAGTCGAGGCGCTTTCATAGCCTGATTGTGCATCAAATAGTTTTGAACCGCCTAGTGTGCTTGAGCTGCGCCAGGGAACTTGGTAATAACGCGCCATTTGTCCAATCATAAAGTTCATTAAAGAGATTTCAGGTGTACCCGCCATTGGTGCTCCTGATTGCATTGATACTGTAGCAAGATAGTGGCCATAGATTGCCGGCGCTCCTTTGCGGATAACTTGCGTATAAGCAAGTGCCGATAGGGCTTCTGCATTTAGTTGAGCAACAGTCGGGGCGACACTTGCTGGCGTATTGGCACCACCTAAAACGAATGGTGAACAAAGTACAGGCTGGTTGTGAGCAGAAAAAACGCGTAGCGCTGAGAGCATGGTTTGGTCCCATACCAGTGGAGAATTTCCGTTTACATTACCGGTGACTACCGGATGACTATCAATATATTCTGCACCAAAGAGTATCTTGCACATTTCCATCACATCTTCAGCATTTTTACCACTAGTTGTCATACCCATAAAGGTTTTATCTGAGTGTTTCATTGATGAATAGGTGATTCTTAGGTGACGATGAGAAATCGGATGGTCCATTGGCTCAACAATGTGGTGAGCACTCGAATGGAGAGCAGGTAGCATATGTGAAAGTTTGTGGAAATTGGCCAAGTCTTCCAGAGTTGGAAGGCGTCTTTTGTTTTCAAGGTCAGAGATAAATGGGGCGCCAGTCATGGGCACAAAGATTGAGTTATTGCCTCCAATTTCAAGTGACTTTTCAGGGTCACGTGCCTCCATAGTGAGATTTTCAGGAATCGTTGAAATTAATTCACGAATAAGGCCTCTATCAAAGTGAACGCGCTCTCCCTGAACATCAGCGCCTGCATCAGTCCAATGTTGAAGGGCAATGGGGTCATGAAACTCAACACCTACCTCCTCAAGGATTGATAAAGAGGCATTGTCCATTTGCAGAATCTGCTCTTCGCTCATCGGCTCCGTTAAGGGAATGTTGCGCTTTAAAGTCGGAAGCATTTCGATTTTAGTTTTTAATCGTTCAGCTCTTCTTACGTTCCGACCAAGACGCTCTACAGCACTACTCATGATAAATTAGGATAAATGAATACAAAAGAATTATTATGCATTATTATTTAAAAGTCAATAATATTTGAAGTCACCACAATAATAGCCTTCATTTAGTGAAAAAGTGTATTATTTGGCTCGTAAGCGCCTTAACCCATTGAAAAATCAAAAACACAGAGTAAAATTCAGTCCTATCAAATCTTCAAAACATTACATGTCAAATTTATCAAATAATTTTATTGCTGGTGACTGGATTGCAGGTTCTGGTTCCATATCAAACATTAATCCCTCCGATACCCATGATGTTATTGGTGAGTATGCACAAGCAAGTAAGTCGCAACTTGAAGACGCACTAAACTCCGCTCAGATTGCTCAAAAGCAATGGTCAGCTACAGGCTTAGAGCAGAGACAAGCTGTGCTAATGAAGATCGGTGAAGAGATGATGGCCCGTAGTGCAGAGTTAGGTGAGTTGTTGTCTCGTGAAGAAGGAAAGCCTTTAGCTGAAGGTAAAGGAGAAGTTTATAGGGCCGGTCAATTTTTTACTTATTACGCTGCTGAGGTTCTTCGTCAAAGTGGTGACACGGCAGACTCAGTTAGGCCGGGCATAGAGGTTGACGTTCGTCGTGAACCTATGGGTACGGTTGCAATTATTTCTCCTTGGAATTTTCCTACAGCGACCGCGAGTTGGAAGATTGCCCCAGCACTTGCATTTGGTAATGCCGTTATTTGGAAGCCTGCCAACCTGACTCCAGCTAGTGCGGTTGCATTAACTGAGATTATCTCAAAACAGGATATTCCAAAAGGTTTATTTAACCTAGTTATGGGCTCTGGTTCTTCTATTGGTCAAGCACTAGTAGAAAGTCCTATGGTTCATGCCATCAGTTTTACAGGTTCTTATGATGTTGGTCTTCAGATTGCAAGCGCTGCAGCGAAAAATTTAACCAAGTTCCAACTAGAATTAGGTTCAAAGAATCCTTTGGTGATAATGGACGATGCTGATATTGAAGTTGCTGTTGCAGCAGCAACAGGTGGGGCGTTTGGGAGTACTGGTCAAAAGTGCACAGCCTCTTCTCGATTAGTTGTTCATGAGTCAATCCATGACGAGTTTGTCGATCGTATGCAAAAATCAACTTCTGCACTTAAAGTGGGTCATGCACTTGAGGAGGGTACTCAAATTGGTCCTGCATCAAGCGAGGAGCAATTAGCTTCAAACCTTAAATATATGGATTTAGCTAGACAGGAAGGCTGTGAAGTTGCTTGCGGTGGAGAGCAGCTTGAATTAAAGACCCCTGGTTTTTATATGCAACCAGCTTTACTGATAGGAGGCGACAACTCAATGAGAGTTAATCGTGAAGAGTTATTCGCGCCGATGGCCTGTGTTATTAAAGTCAAGAATTATGATGAAGCGCTTGCAGTAGCCAATGATACCGACTTTGGCCTAGTTTCAGGCATCATCACCCAGTCATTGTCAATTGCAAGCCACTTCCGTAGGAATGCAGAGAGTGGTTGTGTGATGGTTAATCTTCCTACAGCCGGTACTGACTACCATGTTCCATTTGGAGGCAGAAAAAATTCCAGTTTTGGTCCCAGAGAGCAAGGCCAGTATGCAAAAGAGCTTTATACTCAAGTCAAAACATCTTATATTTCCGCAGGTAATCCATAATGGCACATCCATCTCTGTTTATTGACGCTCTGCAATACAACAACTGGAGTGAAGAAGTTTTTAAGCAAATCAACGAGGGTGGCTTGAGTGCAATTCACGTCACTATTTGTTATCACGAAGATTTTCAAGAAATGGTGCAGAATGTAATTGACTGGAATCGTCGATTTGAAAGTTATTCGGATATGATTTTTCATGGTCGAACAGCTGACGACGTTCGCAAGGCTCAGAAAGAGGGCCGTACTGCAATATTTTTTGGTTTTCAAAACTGTTCACCGATTGAGGACAATATTGGTCTGGTAGAGATATGTCATCAGCTAGGTGTAAGGTTTATGCAGCTGACCTATAACAACCAGAGCTTGTTGGCTACAGGTTGTTATGAAGAGAACGATTCTGGAATCACAAGAATGGGTAAGCAGGTGATTAAAGAGATGAATCGGGTCGGTCTGGTTGTCGATATGAGTCATTCTGCTGAACGTTCAACACTGGAGGCTATTGAAATATCAGAGCGTCCGATTGTCATTACACATGCCAACCCAACCTTCTGGCATCCAGCACTTAGAAATAAGTCTAATGAAGTCCTCAAGGCATTGGGTGAAAGCGGAAGTATGTTGGGATTTTCGGTATACCCGCACCATCTCAAGGACGGCACAAACTGTACACTCGAAAGTTTTTCTGCAATGATTGCGGATACTGCTGAGATCATGGGAGTTCAAAACATCGGAATCGGAACTGATTTGTGTCAAAATCAGCCTGACAGCGTTGTTGAGTGGATGAGAAATGGTACCTGGACAAACGAGCGAGACTTCGGTGAAGGTTCTGCTGGTTCTGCTGGCTTTCCTGATCAACCTTTATGGTTTCGTGATAACCGCGATTTTTCAAATATTGCCTTGGGTCTAAAAGATGTCGGCTTTTCTGATGATGAAGTGGCTGCAGTGATGGGAAATAATTGGCTGAACTTTTTTGAATCATCTTTCGGGCCTATAATTAATTAGCTAATTAATTATGATTTCTGAGTCAAACTTGTCTAATCTTAGTGCGCAATTTATGCGCCCACCTGAACAAGTTATGCGTTTAGACAGAATGGGATCTTCTCACCAAACTAGGCTAAGTTTTATGCGTTCTCTGATTAGACGCATGTCTAAAGAGAATTGGAAATTTGAATGTCTTCGACGTGATATTGACAGTGACGGTTTTGGTGTTAGTGTTTATGCTGTAACTACTCCACTAAGAACTTACTCATTGATTGCTTTTACTCAAGATATTCCACCAAAAAAACGTACCGACAGAGTCATAGCTGAGGTTTGGGATGCTACTTTTAACTTGTTTGATGGTATCCCAACTCAAGCAGATATAGATTATCTAGCTAACAATACTCCTAAACAGGAAGATGGTAGATATCGCCCCAGTGAACTTGTTTTAGCGAGAGCTAATAAAAGTTTAAGGATTTTCGAGCACGTTATATCCACCCTAGCAAAAGGCAATCAACCAGATATTGAATTGCTGTCATCAGTAGGTTACTTGATGCGCACTACAGCAGTTTATGGTAGTGGTAAATTTGGTTGCGCTGATAGAGCTAAAATTGCTGACCGTGAAGAGTGTAAGGGCGCATTTCAAATTGAACTTTTGGCCGTTTACTTAATTCGTTGGTTTACGATAGATTTGGTTGAGTATTTGGCGAGAAAAAGGGGTGGTAATAAGGCGGTTAAGTTTGAACCACATATTCGTCAATTTATTGGCGTTGGTAATGCTACTGGTTTAGGTATGGCTCCCTTTTTGTTAAAACATCCTGTTTTAATTCATAACTGGGTCGTGGCCAAAGAAAGTGCATTGGCAAAGGTTAGAAGTATGGAAACTCCACTCAAAGGTACACTTGAAAAATTTACGCAGTCACTGATTCAAGTTAGCCAACACCTTAGGGAGTGGTGTGTAGAGGATGAAGTGCAAACAACAAGAATTGATCGTCTTAAGGATGAAATTGGATCACTTAGTAATTGGTGTAGTGATCAAATTAACTTAATGAAGCCCTACCCTTGGAATGGAATCTATCAGTATGTTGAAGATCGTTTTTCCTTAGAATGTCAAGAAATGGTTGTGTCTTTAATAATCGAGCCACATGGGCCTTTGGTGGATGATTTGGCTGAAACGATGTCTTCCGTGTCTACTCCAAAGTTGGTAGCTGACATGCCACTAAGTCAATTAAAAGGGATCGTTGAAGATTACTATGTTTGGGCAACGACAATTGATTTTACGCTCACTGAGTCACAGCATCATTTTTGGTATTACTCAGAAGATAAGTTAGAGCCACGTTTTGGTTCTCGTGATGTTGATGAGGGTTCGGAACAAGAAATGCCCTTAGCTATAGGTCGAGATGCACATGAACTTAACCATGCCTTATTGTCAACAAGTGATGAAATGTTGGTGGGTGAGTTTGTACTATCCTTCCCGCAGTTTAGACATATTATCCGTCGTATTCAAAACACCCTTCAAAGACCTTATTCAGAAGTTCAGGATAATTTATTGGATGAGTCTATGAGACCGTTGGATTTGTTGCGCTTTAAGTTGGCGTTTTTTGGTGCTTCTAAATTTGACCCCAAGTCAGACCTTTGGACTAGAATCTCAATGTATCAAGGAGCACCAATGCCAGACCAGTTGTCTGATCCCGATCACGACAAGTGGTTCTTCCCAGTTATACCAAAGCAGGTAATTTAGATGGCAACAGAACAATTAACTATTTCACTCAATGAGGTGTTGTTTTTCTTTACTCGTGCAGGGTTTGGAGTGAATGCTCCGATTGGTATAGCTGAGGATTTTGCGCGCAGTAATATGTGGATAGCAGAAAACGGTTTTGATCCTTCTAGTTGCAGTATAGAAGCGCTTAACAATCTTGACAGCCATACAAGTGATTTAGCCGTAGAGTTAGAACACTCAGATACGCAGGTTCATTTCGTTAATCCTAATAATGTGTATTTATCTTCTCTTATTGCCTCTGTCAGTGTGGTCGATTGGATTAATGTCGGATCTCGAAATGTTGAATTGATTGTTAAAAATGTAGACTCACCGCTACTGGTTATTGCAGCAATGGGAGCAAATCAATGCAGTGATTGGCAGGCAATCTGGTTGGATGAGAGTAATTACGAGTATTTAGTAAACTTTACTGAGCCTGGGGTTTGGGAAATGGTTAGTTCAAATACCCAACCGATAGAGTTAAGTAAGGGAGGTAATATGATTATTCGTCCCCTAGTTGAAACAAAAAAATACCCCGCCAATGCGGTTTTAAGGAAATTTGTTACAATTGAAGAAAAAGAAAAAATACTTCAAACCGGAGTCAAGGTTGGAGAACACTGGCAAGGCATTTACGACTATTTTTCGCGTTGTTTAGTGAAATCAACAGCTGAGTCTCGTGCATCAGGTGCAGGTGCAGGAATAGTTGACACAGATTAATTTATTAATTTTATGTAGGTGTCGTTAAAAGTAAAGCCTGTTCCTGGACGTTCAGGTATATCAATATAACCATTGATAACATCAATTTGTTCATTGAACAACTTAGAAAACCACGGCACATGCTCAACTGAAAGACAATTAGTGACTGATCCGGCAACACTCAAACTATGTTCTGTAAAGATGTGAGTTGAAATTGGTAAATTGTAAGACTCGGCTAAGTTTGCAACTTTACGCATCTCCGAAATTCCACCAATACGTTGTAAATCAGGCATTAGAATATCACAAGCTTTGGCTTCAATCATTTCATGCATGCCAGATAGACTGTATTCATTCTCACCCGAAGCTATCGGGGTAGCTAATGCGCTTCTAACTTCAGCGTGACCAACACGGTTATTGGATGCTACCGGCTCTTCTAGCCATAGCAAATCATACTCTTCCAGTTCTTTCCCAAGTTGAATCGCCTGTTTAGGTTCCAGTGCTTGGTTAATATCTGCCATCAGTTCAATATCCGGACCAATAGCATTTCTGACTTCTTTGACGCGTTCAACATCATTCTTCCAGTTAGTGCTGCCAACACGGATTTTCATAGAACGAAAACCTTGGTCAAGAAAGTTTTGTGTATCTTTTAGTAGTGAATCAATTGATTGAGATAGCCACAAACCACCACTGGCGTAAGTTTTTATTTTTGTACGGCAGGCACCAAAAAGTCGATGAAGAGGTAAGTTAGCTGTTTTGCCAACAATGTCCCAAATAGCAGTATCAATTGTTGAAAGTGCTGGAATAGCAATATCTTTATGTCGCATAGAGCTAATTGCTTGCCAAATCTCTTGCCAAATAACTTCGACAAACTGAGGGTCTTTACCAATCAGATGGTATTCAAAGCCTTTTAGTGTCTCATTAAAGGAATGAATTTGGGTAGCGTTTAAACTAAACAAATAACTCTGTCCCTCTATCCCCTCGTCAGTTTCAATAGTTAGTAGAACACACCCGACTGATGACATTTCGTGGATAGCAGTTGTTATAGTGCTTTCAAAGGGCAAATTTACAATTCGAGTTGCTATCTTGGTAATTTTCATCAACTTCATTTTATCAACTGTCGCTAGCTAATTCTGGTTTATAATTCGAATTTGAACTAGCGTAAGTTAACATGAGTAAAACTGCATCAAATCTAAAGCAACTACAAGAAAAAGTGAAAATTGACTTGGCTGCTATGTTTCGATTGACCGCTATGCACGGTTGGGACGACACTATTTGGAACCATATTACTGCGCGCGTACCTGGCTCAGATCATCATTTTTATATGCATCGTTTTGGTCTCGCCTATGAAGAAGTTTGCGCTTCAAATTTAATCAAGGTTGATGAAGATGGAAATGTGCTTGAAGGGCCTGAAGATGTTAATACTGCGGGATTTATTATTCACAGCGCAATCCACTTAAACCATCCCAATAATAAATTTGTTTTCCATGCTCACCCACCCAGTGCGATTGCTGCTACTGTTTTTGAGGAAATACCTTATTTGATTCAGGATTCATCCATGCTTTATCGCAAGGTCGGATATCATGACTGGGAGGGCTTATCGGTTGACCCGGGTGAGCGTCACCGTATCGCTAAGAATATGGGCGAGCATGGCTTGTTAGTGATGCGCAACCATGGTTTTTTAACAGCTGGTGAGACGGCTGGTGAGAGTTTTATGAAAATGTATTATTTAATTCGCATGTGCGAGGTCGCTCTGCAAGTAGAGCCTTGCTCTCTAACTAGAGTAAAGACCAGCCCTAAGATATGGCAGTTAGCCTGTGAACAATATGAAGCTTTTCCTCCAGGTAAGTATGAGTGGCCAGCTTTGTTACGTCGTTGCGATCGATTGGATCCCTCTTATAAAAAATAAATAGGGAAGAATTATGTCAGAAATTGTTGCTCCTTCAGCCTACAGTGCTGCAGAAATTCGTTTGGACGAGTTTCTTGATTTAGAGCAATTCCCTATCCATGATTTAACCCATCTAAAAAGGGCTGAATTAGTTAAAGATTGTCGTTTAGATTTAAATAAATGGGGATGTGCACATATACCTGATTTTATTTCCTCTTCAGCGATTAAGAAAATGAAAGATGAAGCATTCAGAATAATGGATGGGGCTAGAAGGGCGCATACGCTTGTAAACCCTTATCTCACAAAAGAGGACACCACACTTCCTAAAGACCACCCAAACCGTTTTTTTGAAGAAAGAACGTCGTCATTTATAAATTCAGATCTATTAGAAAGTGACTCGGTTCTTAGAAAAATATATGACTCTGACGTGGTAGTACATTTTGTCTCTGACTGTTTGAATGTCGGCCCTATTTATCGATGGGCAGAACCCTTAGGTCGAAATCCTTACAGTATTATGAATGATGGTGACTACTTTCCATGGCACTTCGATGGCAATGAATTTACTGTTAGTATTCTCGTTAGTGAATCTGATGAAGGTGGTGACTTTGAGTATGCACCAGATATTCGTTCACCACATAATGAACACTTTGAGGATGTAAAGAGAGTGTTACAAGGTGAACGCGATAAGGTAAGAATGTTAAGCTTGAAGACGGGAGATTTGCAAATATTTAAAGGGCGTTACTCGTTGCATAGAGTAACTGTTACTAGAGGCGATACACCAAGAATTATTGCCTTGCCAACGTATGTCACTAATCCATACTTGGTTAACAGACCTCATCACGCTGAAGCTTTCTATGGACGCTCAATGTCAATTCATCACGAGCGTGACTTAGAACGACTCGACAATTTAACAGACTAAGGATAACAACATGAATATAGGATTTATTGGCCTAGGTAATATGGGTGCTGGTATGGCACATAATTTATTAATGTACTGTAAAGATTCAGGAGATGAAGGCAATGAAACCGGAAAAATGGTCAAACCCAGATAATAAATTATTCCCTTCTCAAGTAGGTTTCACTTCTCCTCCTTATGACTATGATGCCGCACCAAGTGATTTCCTTATAATAGCTCCCGAAGAAGTGGGCGTGCACGGTCGTATTCTGCATGTACCAGGATATGCCCACGAATTAACTCAGAGAACCAAAAACTTCGATCTTTTAGAAGAATTTGTCCACTGTATGTCAAATAGTGGTGCAGATGTAGTGGGCCAGGTTGGTACAAACTGGGTGCATTGCAATGGCACTAGTCCAGACCAAATCCGTCAATTCTGTAACAAACTAAGTGACAAATATGAAACACCTTTCCATATGGCTGGCATGTGTTTAGTGGAAGCTCTTCATGAACTAAATGCAGAAAAAATAGCCTTAAACTCAGTTTATTATTGGCCTGATTGGCGCGATGGTATTACTCGCTTCTTAAGAGAAGCGGGTTTTGATGTTGCATATGTTGGAAATTTTGTTGACCAAGGCTTCTATAAAACACAACAAGAGGTTAATGATTTAACTTGGATCTTCCCTAATGAATTAGCGGAAAAATCTATGATTTACGTATCAGAAAAAGTACCTGATGCTGATGCTATTGTGATTAATGGCATGCCTAATTGGCGGCGATTAGATGGATTGCCACAAAGAGCACTATTCTATACTCCGAATTTCGAGAAAATAATAGGTAAGCCAGTCATTGCATCAGATGTTGCGCTCTACTGGCGTATATTTAAAAGCCTTGGAATAGCGCCTACCGGTGAACATGGTCACTTACTTTCCAAACTTAAATAAATATAGATTTCAACTAATGAATAAAATACTCGTTCTATGGGCAACTCCTAGGTCTACTTCAACCGCATTCGAATGGATGATGCGCCAACGAGGAGATATGGAATGTTTTCACGAACCTTTTGGGGAAGCTTGGTATCAAGGAGAGAATCCGCTTTGGCCAAGAGTGCAAGAAAATAGTTTACGCATACCAGGATTATCATTAGAGGGTGTTTTTACAAAACTTAAGAAAACGGTTGCTCAAAAATCTGTTTTTTGCAAAGATTTTCCACATTATATTAGTCATCTTTGGACTGACGAGTTTCTATCCCATTTTAATCATAGCTTTTTAATCCGAGATCCTGCAAAAACAATAAGCTCAATATACAAATATTTTCCTGATTTCGTTTTAAAAGAAATAGGTTACATAGAACAAAGAGAGTTGTTCGATATAGTTTGGAGTAATACAGGTAAAACTCCAGTGGTTATTGATAGTGATGACTTACTTGAAAATCCTCATGGTATTGTTGAAGCTTATTGCAACACTGTTGGCATTCCATTTATTGAACGAGCTCTTAGTTGGGAGCCGGGTGCACGCGATGAAGTGAGTTGGTGGGATGGCGGTATATTTCATGAAAATTTGCGCAACTCAGATGGTTTAAAACCACAAAAACGCAATTATGTTGAAGTTAATGATTTGCCAGATCGTGTCAAAGAAATTTACGATATTGTCATGCCGCACTATGAACACCTGTGTGCTCACCGTTTAATAGTCTCAACAATCTAACTGACTGAGGATAGAAAATGAATATAGGATTTATTGGTTTAGGAAATATGGGTGCTGGTATGGCACATAATTTATTAATGCATTGCAAAGATTCAGGCGATAGGTTAATTGTTTTGGATATTAACGAAACAGTTTTAGCTGACTTCATTGCTAAAGGCGCTATAAATGGAGAAAGTGCATCAAAGATGTGTCCACAGTGCGATGTGCTTTTTACATCCCTCCCAAGCTCAAATGAAGTCAATCTTTTAGCATTTGGCAATAAAGGTATTTTGAATAATTTAAAAGAAGGTGCTACTTGGTTTGAAACCACTACAAACGAATTAGCTGAGTGGGAGAAAGTTAAGGAGTGCGCGCCAAATCATTTGACATTGATTGATGCTCCAGTTAGTGGCGGTGCAGAGCGGGCAGCAGCAGGAACTTTAACTACCTTTCTTGGTATTGAAAAAGAAGTTTTGAAAAAGTTTGAGTCATTGTTGAAAGTGTTTGCTAGTAAGGTCATTCGCATGGGCCCCTCTGGGTCAGGTTATGTCACCAAGTTGGTACAACTGCATCTAAATTACCTTGCTGCACAAGGGATTGGAGAGACTCTAATGATGGGTGCGAAAGCCAACCTAGACTTAAAAACCCTTCATTCAGTGTTGATGAATAGTTGTTCTCAAAGCTACGTGGTTGAAAACTATATCCCAAAAGTATTGGATGGTAGCTACGACACTTCATTTGCACTTGGACTGGCTGAAAAAGATATGAAACTGATTGTCGAGCTCGGCCACCACCTTGGTATCTCAATGCCACTCGGGGAAAAAGTTTATAACACTTATCAAGAAGCAACAAAGCTGTATGGTGATGAGGCGCCTCATTTAAGTATTGTTCGATTAATTGAAGAAAGACATAATCAACAACTTAGAAGCAAAACATAGGAGTCAGTTTTGGCATTATTAATTTCAGTTAGCGAATTTTGGGAAGATGAAAAGGTTTGGCATCAATGGGTTCAGTCTGAGTTGCCAGAGATTGATGTCAGAGTCTATCCTGATGTCGGTAACGAGAATGAAATCGAGTATGCTGTTGTATGGAAGCACCCACATGGGATTTTAAAACGATATCCAAATCTTAAAGCGATTCTCTCTTTAGGTGCAGGAGTGGATCATATTCTCAGTGATCCTGACTTGCCAAAGGATTTGCCAATTGTTCGTTTGGTTGATGTAAAGTTAACGCATGAGATGTGTTTTCATGCTCTTCATTGGGTATTGCATTTTCATAGTGACCACTATCTGTACATGAAACAACAGCTTGATAGAAAATGGCAACAGCAAAGCTCCATTCAACCTGAAGATAGGACAGTTGGAATTATGGGTTTAGGCAATATTGGAAGAGGTATTGGTGAGTCACTAATTGATCAAGGCTTTAAGGTGTTGGGTTGGGGTGCCAATCAAAAATCATCTTTGGGTGATATTAAATACTTTTTTGGAAAGGTGCAATTAAGTGATTTTCTAGTTAAGACAAATATATTAATTAATGTTCTACCTTTTTCTAAAGACACAAAAAATATGCTTAGAAAGGATGAGCTCAAATTTTTACCTAGAGGTTCATTTATTATTAATATGGGCAGAGGTGGTATTATCAATGAGGCAGATTTATTGTCTCTACTAGATGAAAACCATATTACTGCGGCGGCTTTGGATGTATTTGAACAAGAGCCTTTGCCTACAAACAATCCTCTCTGGAGTCATCCATCTGTCTACATTACGCCTCACATTGCAGGACAAAGCAATCCAAAATCTTCAGCAAAAACAATTGCTGAAAATATCCGCCGCATAGAGGATGGAAAAATGCCATTTCCTATCTATAACATTACCAAAGGTTACTAAATGGTTCTTTTAACCTAGACGAGGATAGAGATTTTTTATAAGTCATCATCCGTTTGAAGATAATTTAATTCAATAATGAGTAATTAAATTAAAATAAGAGAATATAATAACGCTTCTCTTTGAATGCTAGCTTTTGGCTTCATTTTTTAGTAGATAAAAATGATTTTTTAAGTAATTATTTTAATGTCATCAGTTGACCGAATACTAACTACTCCGCTACATCAAATGCATCTTGACGCTGATGCAAAAATGGTACCATTTGCGGGCTATGAAATGCCGCTTCAGTATCCGTTAGGGATTAAAAAAGAGCATCTGCATACACGCGAAAACGCTGGTCTTTTTGATGTTTCCCATATGGGTCAAATCAAGCTTACAGGTCAGAACGCAAAACAAGCTTTAGAGACCCTAGTTCCGGTCGATATAGTTGATTTACCTCTAATGAAACAACGTTATGCTGTCTTTACAAATAAGAAGGGCGGCGTAATGGATGATTTGATGGTGACGAATATTGGCGATGATGGTTTGTTCTTAGTAGTCAACGCAGCATGCAAGGTTGCAGATTTTGAACACTTGAAGAGTTTAGTTGATAGTGGTTGTGAGGTTGAACTTCTTGAAGATGTTGCGCTGTTGGCTTTGCAAGGTCCTAAGTCATGTGAAGTGTTGTCAAAATTTGCACCTTCTTGTAGTGAGATGACCTTTATGACGGCTAAGATATTAGAGATTGATGGGGTTGAATGCTTAGCGACAAGGTCTGGTTATAGCGGCGAGGATGGATTTGAAATTTCAATGCCAGGACATCAGGCTGAGCGTATTGCCAAACTTTTAATATCAGATCAGGCGGTTGAATGGGTTGGACTTGGAGCAAGAGATTCACTTCGTTTAGAGGCTGGCTTGTCACTATATGGTCATGAACTAGACCAACAACATAGTCCAGTAGAGTCTTCATTGACTTGGGCATTATCGAAAACAAGAAGACTTGGCGGTGAGCGTCCTGGCGGCTATCCTGGGGATGTAATTGTTATGAGTCATCTTTCTGAAGGCACCAAAGTCAAGATAGTTGGCTTGCAACCTGAGGGTAGAGTGCCGGTTCGTGATGGCGCTATGATAGAGAATGGTGCGGGTAATCGAGTAGGACAAGTTACCAGCGGTGGTTTTAGCCCCAGTACAGGAAAACCTGTAGCTATTGCAAGAATTGAAGTGAGCTGTATTGATGATAAATCCAACTTGTTTGCACTGGTTCGTGATAAGAAGATTCCGGTTAGTGTAGTAAAATTGCCTTTCGTTAAACAAAATTATTTTAGAGGTTAAAAAACAAAATGAGGAGCAGTAATGAGTATTAAATATTCCGAAGATCATGAGTGGGTTAAAGTTCAAGACGAAGACCTGGTAATTATAGGAATAACCGATTTTGCTCAAGAACAATTGGGCGATTTGGTTTTTATTGAACTACCAGAGGTCGGTGATGAGTGTAGTCGAGGAGACAACATTTCTGTGATTGAGTCGGTTAAGGCGGCTTCAGATTTGGTTGCTCCTGTTTCTGGAGAGATCGTTGAGGTAAATGATAGATTGGCAGATGAACCGGAACTTGTTTCAGAAGACTCAATGGGCGATGGCTGGTTTATTAAAGTCAAACTTTCCAATGTATCTGAGTTGGATGACCTAATGGATGACGATGCCTATCAAACTTTTATTGAAGATTAAACTGAAAAATAAATGGCCACTAAGATAGAAGATTTATTAAATAACGACGTTTTTACCAATAGGCATATTGGTTCTTCCAGTGCTCAGAAACAAAAGATGCTTGATTATCTTGGTTTTGATAACTTAGATGACTTGATCGAAGAAATTGTGCCAGATATTATTCGTCGGAAAAAGCCGATGAATATAGCTGATGGTATTTCAGAATTAGCGGCACTTAAACAGTTAAGAAATTTAGCCAGAATGAATATCCGGTATAAGTCATTCATTGGCCAAGGCTATTACAATTCAATTACACCGCCCGTGATCCAGCGCAATATCCAGGAAAATCCTGCCTGGTATTCGGCCTATACTCCATATCAACCAGAAATATCTCAAGGCCGTTTAGAAGCATTAATGAACTTTCAAACAATGGTTACCGATTTAACGGGAATGGAGTTAGCAAATGCATCAATGCTAGATGAAGCTAGTGCTTGTGCCGAGGCTATGAGTTTTTGTCAGAGAGTAAGTAAATCGAAGAGTAAAGTTTTTTTTGTTGCAAATGATTGCTATCCTCAGAATATTGAAGTGGTGTTAACAAGAGCTGAGCCATTAGGTATTGAAGTGGTAATCGGTGATCCATTAGTAGACCTAGAAAAACTTGATTTTTTTGGTGTGTTGCTGCAATATCCGAATACTTATGGTAACTGTAGCGATTACTCGAAACTAATAGATTCAATACATGAAAAGCAAGCCTTAGCTGCTGTAAGTGCAGATTTATTATCGTTAACGCTTTTAAAGCCACCTGGTGAAATGGGCGCAGATGTGGTGATTGGTAATACACAAAGATTTGGAGTGCCAATTGGATATGGCGGACCTCACGCAGCGTATATGTCAATCAAGGAAAAACATAAACGCTCTATGCCCGGAAGAATTATTGGCGCTACGGTTGATACGAAAGGTAGGTTAGCGTATCGCCTGGCTCTACAAACCCGTGAACAGCACATTCGTCGTGAAAAAGCCACCAGCAATATATGCACGGCGCAAGCTCTTTTAGCTGTCATGGCCAGCATGTATGCCGTTTATCATGGCCCTGAAGGTCTTAAAAAGGTTGCTGAAAGAATTTTTCGTTACGCTGCTGTTTTTGCAGATGGTATTTCTGAAATGGGTTTTCGTATTGTTAACGGAACATTTTTTGATACATTAACGATAGAAGTTAAAAACTCCGACGCTGTTGTCATGCAGGCTGAAAAAAATGGATACAACATAAATGTTTTTAGTAAAACCCTCGTTTCAGTTTCATTTGATGAGCTCAGCACTCCAGAGGATATAGAGTATTTATGGAAGATATTTAATACAGAATCTAAGTTCAGCGCACAACTACTGTTTGAAAAAAATAAATCTCAAATAAGTAAAAACTTAAAAAGAAGTTCAGAATTCATGACTCATGATGTGTTCAATACATATCGCTCAGAAACTAATATGATGCGCTACATTCGTTATTTAGGCGATAAAGACCTTGCACTTGATCGAGCAATGATACCGCTTGGATCATGTACTATGAAGTTGAATGCTGCAGCTGAATTGATACCCGTTACTTGGCCAGAATTTTCTCAAATCCATCCTGCAGTGCCAATGAATCAGGTGATAGGATATCAGCAAATGATAAGTGAGCTTGAAGAGATGCTATGCGAAGCAACTGGATACTCGGCAATTTCTTTGCAACCTAACTCGGGAGCTCAAGGTGAATATGCAGGACTTATAGCAATTCGTGCTTTTCATCGAAGTAACGGAGAGGAAAATCGAAATATTTGTTTAATTCCTGCCTCGGCTCATGGAACCAATCCAGCCTCTGCACAAATGGCGGGTATGAAAGTGGTTGTAGTTAAGACTGCAGATAATGGCTACATCGATATGTCAGATTTAAAATCTAAGTGCAAAGAAAATGCAGATAATTTGGCTGCCATTATGATTACCTATCCCTCTACTCACGGAGTGTTTGAAAAAGATGTAAAAGAGGTTTGTAAGGTTGTTCATAAAGCTGGAGGTCAGGTATACATCGACGGTGCAAACATGAATGCGATGGTTGGAATTTCAGCTCCTGGTGAATTCGGTGGTGATGTTTCTCATCTTAACTTACACAAAACATTCGCCATCCCTCATGGAGGTGGAGGTCCAGGAGTTGGACCTATCGGAGTTAAGGAGCATTTGGTAGATTTTTTACCCACAACACCATTAAATAACACTGGTGTCGGTAGTATTGCTGGTGCGCCTTGGGGTTCGGGTAGTATTTTGCCAATTAGCTGGATGTACATTACTATGCTTGGTAAAAATGGTCTCTACGAGGCGACCACAAATGCAATATTGAATGCAAATTACATAGCAACTCGTTTGTCAAAGCACTATCCTATACTCTATAGTGATGAGAATGGCAGGGTCGCTCACGAATGCATTGTTGACCTTCGTCCCATCAAGGAAAAGTTCAACATTAGTGTAGATGATGTTGCAAAACGTTTGATTGATTACGGCTTTCATGCGCCTACAATGTCATTTCCAGTTGCTGGAACATTAATGATTGAGCCAACCGAGTCAGAATCTTTAGATGAGTTAGATCGTTTTTGTGACGCAATGATTCAAATCAGAAAAGAGATACGAAAAGTCGAATCGGGTGAGTATTCGGTCAAAGATAATCCGCTAATTAATTCGCCTCATACATTAGAAATGGTATCATCTTCAACTTGGAATTTTTCTTACTCGAGAGAAGACGCAGCTTATCCAGTAGAAACACTAAAAAAGGTTAAGTATTGGTCTCCAGTTTCCCGAGTAGATAATGTTTATGGTGATAAGAATTTAATTTGTTCTTGTCCAAGTATAGAAAATTACGAGTAAGTTGATGAAATCAATTTTAATTAGTGTTTTGGGTGATGATAAACCAGGACTGTTGGATAGTCTGTCAGAGATAATTGTCTCAAATGATGGCGACTGGATAGAGAGTAATATGTCAACTATTGAGGCTAAGTTTGCCGGTATTTTAAGGGTTAACGTGCCAGCAAAGAATGCCAAAAAGCTTATAAAAGAGCTAACCTCATCCAAGTTAGGCTTACAAATTGCGTGTGAAGAGACTACACCAGCAACGCACTCTGATTTTAAGAGCTACAATATTGAGCTAATAGGTCAAAATCATGTAGGTATTATTAATAAATTGTCTCATGTCTTAACTTATGAACTGAAAGCCAATGTAGAGGGGATAAAGACCGAAATAATTGACGCATCGATGTCAGGCGAGCAGCTCTTTAAGGCACAAATTAACTTACATTTACCAATTTCTATTGATGAGCGCCTCATTAAAGATAAGCTAGAGCTAATAGCTGACGAGATGATGGTGGAGATTTACTCTTACGAAAGCTAGTCTAGCCTCGGCATACTAGTTAGTGATAATATTGTGTTCCGGTCCGTAAGGGAATTTGGTAATGTCATAAGCGCTATCCTCTGTTATTATCATAACATCATGCTCACGATATCCACCTGCACCCGGTTGACCTTCAGGAATCATAATCATCGGTTCCATTGAGACCACCATATTCTTTTGAAGAACTGTGTCGATATCCTCTCTCAATTCTACACCAGCTTCTCGACCGTAATAGTGAGATAGAACTCCAAAAGAATGACCGTAGCCAAAGGTACGGCTTTCAAGTAAGCCATATTCTTCGAAAATTTTATTCAGTTCAAGAGCGATATCCCTACAAGCAACACCTGGATTGATTAATTTCATGCCTTCTTCGTGAACTTTAACATTAATTTCCCATAGTCTTAAGGATTCATCATCAACGTGGTCGTAGAACAATGTGCGTTCAAGTGCAACGTAATAACCAGCAATCATAGAAAAACAGTTGAGACTCAGAATGTCACCTTTTTGAACCTGTCTTGTAGTGACAGGATTGTGAGCGCCGTCGGTATTAATTCCAGACTGAAACCAGGTCCAAGTATCCATCAGTTCGGAGTGTGGGTATCTCTTTGCGATTTCTCTGACCATGGCTTGTGTGGAATGAAGTGCCACTTCATGTTCTGGAGCCCCCTCTTTGATCGCTTCTAACAAAGCAGCACCTCCGATATCACAGACATTGGCCCCCTGGATGATGTGAGCTATTTCTTCATCTGATTTGATTGAACGCATTTTCATACAATCAACCGAAATATCAACAAGTTTAGCTTTATCGAAAGCACTTTGAAGTTTGTCTAATCGTTCCATAGTGATATGGTCATGCTCAATACCAATTGTTCCTTTGTTTTCTATTAGTTGCTGTAAAGCATAGAAGTAACTGTCTTTTTGCCAGTCGGTATAAACTAGATTTTCACCAAAGGTGCGACGCCATGGTTGACCTCCGTCAATGTTGGCTGTTACAGTTGTGGCTTTGTCTTGGGTTAGAACTAGTGCGTAAGGGCGTCCAAAAGAGCAATATAGAAAGTCGCTATAGTAATTAATGCCATGGATAGAACTAAAGATAACAGCATCAATATTATTTGCTGCCATATGTTGTCTAAGACGAGCTTGACGGTTTTTATATTCTGTATCGGTAAACGTATGAACGATATTGTCGCCGTTTGGTATCAGTTTTGTTCTTGGCATATTCATAGCATCTCCTCGATGTGATTTATCCTGCGGATGTTAATAAAGTTTGCTTAGGAAATCAAGCTTTTTCTATACAGTATATTCTTATGCTGTAACGAGAAGAAAACTATCAACACCACTTTAGTGTATTTGCTTCAAACGACCTTCACGAATGAATGTGTATATGCCTGAAACCAAAATTATTGAAGCTCCACTCAATGTTAGTAAGTCTGGTCTTTCTGAGAGAATTATGATTGATAAAAGCATAGCAAACAGCAGCCGTGAATAACGGAATGGTGATATAACTGATACATCTCCATTGCGAGTAGCAAGGACGACTGCGTAATAGCCAATTACGCCGACAAACGTGGCTGAGATTAAATACACTATTTCAATTGAAGAAGGAATAACCATAGCTGAATAGAAAGGCATAGCAATAAAACCTGAGATGCCACATGCTAAAAATGCATACATAGAAACTGTTGTTGTTGAAATCTCAAACTGCATGGCACGGGTAACTAAATCCCTTACCGCTAAAAATATAGTTGCAATAACTGCTAGAAGTGAGGCTGGCATAAAACTATCAAATCCTGGGCGCAAGATTAATAAGACCCCAATAAATCCAATCATCACAGCACTCCAACGTCGCCAGCCAACTTTTTCTCCAAAAAATACTGCAGCTCCCATCGTTACCATTAACGGGGTTATCATTAAAATTGATACTGCAGATGAAAGTGGTGTTAAAGCGATCGCTGAAACAAAGAATAATGCTGCAAACAGTTCACAAAATGTCCGAATGATAACGGGCCTATTTAATAGATCTCTTTGCAGAATTGGCGCATGGGTCAGGATTGCAATAATTAAGAATACAGCGGTTCCACTAAAGCCAAGAATGATTAATATCTGTGATACTGGTACATGCGATGAGAGAAGTTTGATAAATAAATCTTCAAGAGCAAACCCAGCCATAGCCAGAATCATGAATAAAATACCCCGTAAATTTTCCATATTTCGCCTGAAAGTTAGTTAATTAATTTGAATTTTCGCAACCTTGTGTAGTGCAAAGTTATTATTTTTATCTCTAGTTTTTAAATTAAGTGTATTTTTATTTGGTTACGATTTATTCAGTATCATTCTTGAGCCCATTTCTGCAATCATCATGGTCGGTGCTGAGGTATTGCCGCTGACAATGGTTGGCATAATTGAGGCATCGATAACACGCAAATTATTCATCCCTTTTACCTTTAAATTTTCTGGCGAAACCACAGCTAGTTCATCAATTCCCATTTTGCAGGTTCCAACTGGGTGGTAGACCGTCAGTGCGGTTCTGCGTATGTATTCCAATATCTCTTGATCGCTCTGTACTGTTTTTCCTGGAGCCATTTCTTTGCCACGAACTTCGTCAAATTCTGCCGATAATAAGACTTCTCTGGCTTTTTTTACTGCCTCAATTATGATAGTTTCATCTCTTGGATCGGATAAAAAATTGTGATCAATGAGTAGTTTAAATGTTGACCCCTCCTTGGTCAACTTGATAGAGCCTGTGCTGTGAGGGCGCAATAAACAAGTGAAAAGCGAGTAGCCATGGCCAAACTCAAATCTTTTGCCGCGGTGACTCCTATATATTGGAGTGAAGTGGAATTGAACATCTGGATAGTTATTATTGGCATATTTGGTCTCAGCAAAGCCTCCCGCTTCGACATAATTAGTTGTCCACCATCCCATCTTATTAAAATAGTATTTAAACGGAGCAGTAATTACATCAGGCAACAAAGATTTCCAAGAGACACCTATAGATTCAGCCTTTTTCGAGCGAATAGTAACCATTGTGTCCAGGTGGTCTTGAAGATTCTCGCCAACACCGACCACGTTGTGTTTGCAAGTTATTCCTAGCTCGTCAAGGTCATTTTTATTTCCAATGCCCGAGGCAAGGAGAATTCTAGGTGAATCGATAGCACCGGCACTAAGAATAATTTCTTTGTTGCAAATTAGCTTTTTATCGGTTTCATTCATTACTATATTGACTGCCTTAGCACAATCACCCTCAATATCCAATGCTTTAACCTTTGCATGGGTAAGGATTGTCAGATTTGGTCTTTTCAGAATAGGTTCGACAAAGGCTGTATAAGAACTCACTCGAGTACCCTTGTTTTGGTTTACATTATAAATTCCAAGGCCCAATTGTGAGCTGGCATTAAAGTCTTGATTATGCGGTAGCCCGATTGTTCTTCCAGCCTTAACAAAGCGTTTGGCAGTTGCGTTCACGTCTTGTGGTTTAACTACTGGCCACTCTCCATCTGAAGAGTGATATTTTGATTCTCCACCTGTTTGGTCATTCTCAAGTTTTTTAAATACAGGCAGGACTTCTTCGTAGGACCAGCCTTCACAGCCCAGCTTGGCCCAATTGTCATAATCATTCTTGTTGCCACGTATGTAGATCATACCGTTGATCGAACTGGTACCGCCGAGACACTTACCACGATTGACTGTGATAGTGCGGTTATTTAGGTTCTTCTGAGGAACGCCTTGGTATGCGTAATCAAATTTCTTGTGGCCATATAATCCAAAAATTCCAGCTGGAATTTGAATCCATGGGCTTTTATCGCTACCACCACCTTCAATCAAACAAACGCTATTTTCAGGATTTGCACTTAAACGATTGGCTAAAACACAGCCAGCTGAACCGGCGCCAACAATAATGTAATCGTAACTAGTCATTTACTATATTTGAATGTATGTAATTCAGTTTCATTTATAACCATGATCGCCAGAATATTTACTAGTTGATGGTGGGCGCCAGTCATTCAAGCTATCCTGATTTGGCTTATAAATTTCAACCTTCAAAGGATAACAAGTGGCTGAGTCACTTGAATGTGAAGAACTGCAATCTCCTCCAGGGCAGGCTGACAGCGCTCCCAACAAGTTAATTTCAGCAAACATCTCAATGAAGTCATGAGGGCGAACTGGACTCGCTTTCATAAAGTACTGGTGGGTGTCTTTGGTAAAGCCAGTACACATGAAAACATTAAGAACATCATGAACTAGGATTTCTATTTCAGAGATTGGTTTTCTTTGCTGCTTGGATAGCGCTCGACAAAGGTTTGAATGGCAGCAATAATGATATTCATTTCCACTAAGCGCCATATGAGTGTAGGGGTCGCAGCGAGTACCAATGACATCGTGGACACCGCCGCCATCTTTGTCCCAGCCATACCAATCTAGTGTGTCGTGGGTGATAGTCGCCATCGGTCTGAGATAGGGAAAATTTGAATATAGGCGATCAGCGGTACTAACATGGGTGCCATAAAGTGCTCTCGTTTTGCCACTATAAAAGTGCTCATTGATGTTGTCATTGTTCCAAAGGTTTAGATCTCCTACTTGTGGGCCTTCGCTACATACAATTCGAAAAAAATGACCCGCAGGAACAACAAAAGTTTTTGCCTCTCTTGGAGGAATGATGGTTTCATCAATCAAAGTTAATTGCTTTCTTGCAGATTCGTAGAGGTCTTTATTTGATTTAGGCAAGGCATCTATAGGATAGGCGATAACGGGTTTATTTTGTTGGCGTTTATGGGCATCAAGAGGGGCCTGGTTTTGTTTGATGTTTTTCATAGTTCAACTCTCTTTCAGTTTTAATGATGAGCGTCTAATTAGCTCTGCTCCATTATAAATACATATATTAGTCAGGGTAGCCATAACCGCCACCACCGGGAGTTTTTAAGATAAAAATATCATTTTTATTGACTTCGACTTGACCCTTTGTTCCTATATTTGTAATTTTTTGATCAGAGTGAACGACGTAATTTTCACCGACAGCACCTGGCTCGCCTCCTGCAATTCCATAAGGAGGTTCAATTCGATGTCCTGCTATCATATTAACGGTCATTGGTTCAAGAAAGCGCATCTGTCGATCCACCCCTTCTCCGCCTTTGTACTTACCTTTGCCACCGGAATTTTTTCTAATTTTAAAAGTTTCAAGTCTTACAGGAAAGCGCCACTCTAAAACTTCTGGGTCTGTTAATCTGGTATTAGTCATATGAGTCTGAACTGCACTACATCCGTTTTGATTAGCACTAGCGCCAGAACCACCACATATAGTTTCATAGTTTTGTATTCTGTCATTTCCCCAAATGTAATTATTCATTGTGCCTTGTGATGCAGCCATCTTTCCCAGGGCACCAAACAGTGCATCAACTATATATTGAGAAGTCTCAACATTACCGGCGACAACTGCGGCTGGATAGACGGGATTAATCATGCTCTTCTCAGGTACGATTATATTTAGTGGCTTAAAGCACCCATTATTTAGCGGGATGTCATCGTCAATTAGGCAGCGAAAGACATAAAGTACAGCGGCATAGCAGATTGCAATTGGTGCATTATAGTTGCCGGGGTGTTGTGAACTGGTTCCAGTAAAATCAATGGTTGCGCAACGTCTGATTTTATCAACCTTAATGGCAACACTTACTTGATGGCCATCATCCATTTTATAAGTGAAACTAGTATCTTTCAGTACATCTATAATCCTGCGAACTGACTCCTCTGCATTGTCTTGTACGTGCTGCATATAAGCATGAACAACATCAAGACCATAACGCTCAATGATAATTAGTAATTCTTTCGCACCCTTTTCTGCTGCAGCTACTTGTGCTTTTAAGTCAGCAATATTTTGTTTTATATTTCTTGCAGGATAGGGACCAGTACCCAGCAGTTGGTGTATCTCACTTTCTAAAAATTTTCCTGAAGATACAAGTTTAAAGTTGTCTATGAGAACTCCTTCCTCATTAACATGTGTCGAGTTCGCAGGCGCAGAACCAGGTGTCATGCCTCCAATGTCAGCGTGATGTCCACGATTAGCAACATAAAAAATAACCTTACTATTGTTTTCATCATAAACGGGTTTAATTAAGGTGATATCAGGTAAATGAGTTCCGCCGTTGTAGGGTGCATTTATTAAAAATGCGTCACCTGATTTCATTGAGGTAGCGTTTTCACGAATAATTGTTTTGATGGATTCACTCATTGATCCTAAATGTACTGGTATATGAGGTGCATTGGCTACAAGCTCACCTTCAGGTGTAAAAATTGCGCAGGAAAAGTCAAGTCTCTCTTTGATGTTCACAGAGGCCGCAGTATTTTCAAGAACTGTACCCATTTGTTCAGCAATATTCATAAACAGGTTATTAAATACCTCAAGCATCACAGGGTCAACATTGGTGCCTATAGCGTTTTGCCTTTTGAGTGGTTCAATTCGTTCTAGAATTAAATCATTATTTGATGAAAGCTGTGCCCTCCAGCCTGGCTCAATAACAATAGTGGAGGCTTTTTCAATGATAATAGCAGGTCCTTTAATTTCAAAGTTTATAGGGATTTGTTCACGATCATAAAAACAAACATTGTGTATATTTCCAGCCATTACAGCTTGCCGTTCAGCCAATGTTAAGATTTGCTTTGTGCTCAAGGTGCTTCTCTTTAAGGTAGTTTGTGTACTTTTTGATACAGTTTCGACTTGAATGGACTCAACTATCAGTTTTTTTTCAGGAGAGGTGAAGCCAAATCGGTCAAAATGAATGCTTTCAAATTCTTTTATAAGTTCCTCAAGATTGTTAAAGGTGACTGCTATTGCTGTATCCGAACCTAGATAGCGGATATAAACACGTTGATGGTAAATCAGTGTTGAGGTATTCAATCCTTGGGCTAATAAGTCTTCAACGCCCCTTTGCTTGAGTGTCTTAAGCTCTAAAGAAATGGTGGTGATTAGTTGTTGATCAAGTTGAGCTTCAATTGCCATGTCATTAATTGTGCGAGTGTCTGCAAGACCTATGCCAAAGGCTGACAAAACCCCTGCGAACGGGTGTAAGTGAATTTGCTTCATTCCCAAATTGTCTGCAACTAGACATGCATGTTGTGCGCCTGCACCACCAAAACAAGATAAGGTATAGTCACTTACATCATGACCTCTCTGAACTGAGATTTTTTTGATAGCATTACTCATGTTGTCAATGGCAATAGATAGAAAACCTTCTGCAACTTCTTGGGGTGTGATTGGTTTGCCTGTTGCATTTTCGATTTGTTTTGTTAGATCATTAAATTTTTCTTTTACAACTTCACTATTAAGAGGTTGATCTGCTTTCGGACCAAAAACTTTAGGAAAGAAGTCTGGGTCTAATTTGCCTAACATGACATTACAATCAGTAATCGTTAAAGGCCCTCCGTTTCGATAACATGCAGGACCTGGATTGGCGCCTGCAGAATCAGGACCAACTCTATAGCGTGATCCGTCAAAATGAAGTATAGAGCCTCCACCAGCGGCAACGGTATGGATGAGCATCATTGGCGCACAACATCTAATCCCAGCAACTTCGGTTTCAAAGGCACGCTCGTAATCACCAGCGAAATGAGAGACATCAGTTGAAGTGCCACCCATGTCAAACCCAATTAACTTGTTAAAGCCTGCTGCTTTCGCTGTTTTAGCCATTCCCACAACGCCACCTGCAGGCCCTGAAAGTATTGCGTCCTTTCCTGCAAAGAAGCGCGCATCGGTTAGTCCACCATGGGATTGCATAAACATTAAGCGACCTGTTTGTTTCGCTTCTCTGCCAAGTGCGTTTTCTACTTGGCTGACGTAGCGTCTAAGTACTGGTGATAAATATGCGTCTAGAACAGTGGTATCACCTCTAGGAATAATTTTCATTAAGGGGCTGACTTGATGACTAATCGAAATTTGAGTAAAACCAATTCTTTGCGCAATGGCTGCTATTTTTTTTTCATGTTCAGGATATCGATAGCCGTGCATCAAGACAATTGCAATTGTTCTGTAACCGTCAACAAAGTATTTTTGTAATTGCTTTTCGGTATTTTTCTCATCAAGCGGTTTAATAACGTAACCACGTGGGTCTAGGCGTTCGTCAATTTCAATCACGTCACTGTAAAGCATTTCTGGTAGTTGAATATCGATTGCAAAGAGTTTGGGTCTATTTTGATAACCAATTCTTAAGATATCCCCAAAACCTTGGGTAATTGCAAGCAGTGTTTTTTCCCCTTGTCTTTCTAGTAAGGCATTTGTGGCAACCGTTGTACCCATTTTTACGACATCAATTTGAGTCATTGGGATTGCCTCTTCATGAGTTAACTTGAGTAGATCTCTTATGCCCTGAATCGCAGCGTCAGAATATTGATTTGGGTTTTCTGAGAGTAATTTATGTATCAAAATCTCACCATCTGGGTTGCAGCCAACGATATCTGTAAAGGTTCCGCCACGATCAATCCAAAATTGCCAAAGTTTTTTATCCTCTTGAGGTTCTAAATTCATGCACTACGCTGTTAAGTTTGAATTGATATAGTATATTTTAAATTAAATCTCCAAGTTTTATTATGCTCAGATAGTTAAGTAAAAAAAAATGATTGACAGAAATTGTATTTAAGAACAAAATGCGCGCATTAGTGGCATCTAATCAGATGTTATTAAGAGGCTTAAAAAATGCAGAATAACTATTTCTTAGGTTTTGTTCTAGTGGTCATTAGCGGACTTGTCTGGAGTTTGGGCGCACCACTTGTTCGTTTATTAGAAGACGCAGAACACTATAGGCTTCCCTTTCTCATTTATCGAGGAATTACTATTTTCTTGGTTGTTATTGCCTATGTTTTGTTAAGAGAAGGCAGAAACTTTCTTAATTCATTGAAACGAATCGATATTTGGGTTGTTTTTGGCGGTCTTGTGTTATCTCTTACTATGTTTGGTTGGATCTATGCTTTAACGACAACAAGTGTTGCTGTGAGTTTGTTAATGCTCGCATTGTCGCCGACTCTTTCTGCATTCCTAGGGTATTTAATTCTTGGGGAAAGGCTCAGTCGAGTCACATTAGTAAACATGGTAATTGTTGTTGTTGGTGTTATTGTTATGGTTTGGGATGCCGAAAAATCAAGCACGATAATTGGTGCGACTTACGGTTTCTTTGTGGCACTTGGTTTTGCCATTTATACGATTACCATTCGCCACAATCCTGAGATTCCCAAATTGCTAACTCCGGGACTTGCTGGCTTTTTTAGTGTGATACTAGCATCAATTTTACTTGTTGCAACAGGTGGTAGTTTTGAAATGCCACCAATCAATTTAGGGATAAGTTTGATCAACGGCTTAGTTATCGGTGTCGGATTGATTCTGTTTGGTTTGGGGGCAAAATATTTACCTAGCGGGGAACTTGTACTACTAACACTGCTTGAAGTGGTTGCTGGGATTTTTTGGGCTTGGTTGCCAATCATTGGAATTCATGAAACTCCAGAAGCTAATACCCTTATTGGCGGATTCTTTATTCTGACAGCTATTATTTTCCAAGGAATAGCCACAAGAAAACAGCACATTATCCCGATGCCTTAAAAATTATGTGATCTGATTATTTCTGGCTTAGAACAAAGTTATTGCTTTGAGCATGCTTCATTGATAAAATTCGCTCTTTTTACTTTCTGCTTTAATTTAATTAATAAGCTGATAGTAAAAGATGTTGAAGTATAGTCTCTGAATATTTTGTGTTCTCAGGCATTTACATAACACTGAGTGCTACAATTGCGATTTGATATATTATGTTTTGGAATTATAGATTTATTGGTTGAGTAGAATTATGCAAAAAAAATATTCCTGGTATTCATTATTAAAGGCTGGCTTGAGTGGCCAAGATTGGGATCAAGCGATTCCGTTGATTCAACCCAAATCTAAATATGACGTCATCATCATTGGCGGTGGAGGGCACGGTTTAGCGACTGCTTACTATTTAGCAAAAGAATGCGGCATCAACAATGTTGCTGTTGTCGAAAAAGGTTATATTGGCGGTGGCAATACCGGTAGAAACACTACTATTATTCGTTCAAACTATCTTAGAGATGAAGCTTCAAGCCTTTACGAACATGCACTGAAACTTTGGGAAGGTATCAGTGAAGATCTCAATTTTAATGTCATGTTTAGCCAGAGAGGTGTTTACAATCTAGGTCATAGCCTACAAAATATGCGAGATATTGAACGTAGAGTTAATGCAAACGTTCTGAATGGTGTCGATGCTGTGGTTGTTGACGCTAATGAGATAAAGCAACAAATTCCCATTATAAATACATCAAAAAATGCAAGATACCCAATTATGGGTGCTTCCTACCAGTCACGCGGGGGTGTTGCAAGACATGATGGTATTGCTTGGGGTTTTGCTAGAGCCGCTTCAATGCTTGGTGTTGACATCATTCAAGATTGCGAAGTGATTGATATTGAGGTCGAAGAGGGAAGAGTGAAAGGCGTTAAAACAACCAAGGGAGAAATTATGGCAGACCGTATTGGTTGTGTCAGTGCAGGTCATTCTTCAGTGCTGGCAAAAATGGCCGGTCTTAGATTGCCAATTGAGAGTCACCCTTTGCAGGCATTTGTTTCTGAAGCAATGAAACCGGTACTACATACTGTTGTGATGTCTAACGCCGTTCATGGCTACATTAGCCAAAGTGATAAAGGAGACCTTGTCATTGGTGCGGGGATTGATGGCTATAACTCCTATGCTCAGAGAGGCAGCACAAAGATTGTTGAGCATGCTGCAGCAGCTATATTGGAATTATTTCCAATATTTTCGCGCGTCCGTATGAACAGACAATGGGGTGGTATTGTTGATGTCTGTCCTGACGCTTGCCCTATTATTAGTCCGACAAATGTTGAGGGTTTATACTTTAATTGTGGTTGGGGAACAGGAGGCTTTAAAGCGACACCAGGTTCTGGTCATGTTTTTGCACATACCATTGCCCAAGATAAACAGCACCCACTAGCAGAGCCATTCCACATTGATCGTTTTAAAACTGGCGCTCTAATTGACGAGCATGGCGCCGCAGGTGTCGCTCACTAGTTAAAAAATAGGTAGTAATATGTTATTAATTCATTGTCCATACTGTAAAGAATCAAGAGACCAGAGTGAATTTTCCCCAGCCGGGGAAGCTTTTATCGCAAGGCCTAAGAGTCCAGAAGGTATCAGTGACGAAGAGTGGGCCGATTACGTTTTTTACCGCACCAACCACAAAGGCAATCATTGGGAACAATGGGTTCACAGCAACGGCTGTCGAAAATATTTCTTGGTAGAGCGCTCAACTATCAGTCACCAAATATTACAAGTGGCACCTTTCGGTGCAAGAAATAGCGAGACTGAATTATGAGATTAGCACAACATCCAAGCCATCAAGTTGACTATTCTAAGTCGTTAAATTTTATTTTTAACAATAAACGGTATAAAGGTTATGAGGGCGACACTTTAGCATCTGCATTACTGGCGAATGATGCCCTTTTGTTTACAAGAAGTTTTAAGTATGGACGAAAACGTGGCCTTATAGCTGCAGGTGTTGAAGAGCCAAATGCCTTGGTATCATTAGAAATAGGTGGTCGTTATACACCTAACCTAAAGGCTACTGAAATTATGCTCTATGATGGCCTAAGTGCTGTTAGTGCAAGCAATCCAAATGCATTCGATATACGTGCCTTTATCAAACCATTACATCGTTTTATGCCGGCCGGTTTTTACTATAAGACTTTTATCAAACAAAAGGTTTGGGCAAAAGTAGAAGACAGTATCCGTGCATTTTCAGGCTTTTCAAAAGCGCCAACTGAGGAAGATGTTGATGTTTACGACCATATCTTTCATCATGCTGAAGTCGTTGTCATTGGTGGCGGTGCTGCAGGCATTTCAGCAGCATTGGAGGTTCTCAATAATTCTAAGAAAGAAAGAGTTATTCTGGTTGATGAACGTACACAATTAGGTGGCGAATTATTTAATGAATTCTCGAGTGATGAAGCTGCTATGACATGGCATAAGGATAGTGTTAATAGATTATTATCTTTTGCTAATGAGGACAGTGAGCGATTTACCTTGCTGACCCAATCAACCGCCTATGCGTGGCATGACCAGAACTACATTGAAGTTCTAGAAACTATCACAACAGCTGAGTCATTAACTTCATCGGAGCCCCAAAAGGCTAGAAAAATAATACATAGAATTCGAGCCAAAGAAGTAATTTTAGCAACAGGTGCCCATGAACGTCCTATGCTTTTTGAGGCTAATGATTTGACCAATATTATGTTGAGTCAATCAGTGAGACGTTACTTGCATGAATATGGTGTAATTTCAGGTAAAAAAGTTGTTATATATGGCAACAATGACAGTATTTATAGTACTGCTAGAGACCTTCATGTTAATGACATTGAATGTATAGTTGTTGACGTCAGATCTTCCGAAGATCCAATTGAGATTGTTGCCGAACTAAAACACTCAGGTGTCAAGGTTTTACAGGGTTATTCTATTGTTAAGGCACTTGGTTCGCACCGGGTTAAAGGTGTTGAAATTGTACAAACAAAGCTTCAAGGCAATGATTGGCAGGTTTTTGGAGATACACAAACATTGAGTTGTGACTTATTGGCAACTTCTGGCGGTTTTAATCCAGTCGTTCATCTTGACTGTCATAACGGTGCAAAAACTTATTTTGATGAAGTTTCACAATCATTTTTACCACAACAAGAACGAGATAATAGGGAGGTGTGTGGCGCAGTAGCAGGTGCAAGTGCTTGGCAAGATGCCATCAATGATGGCAAAAATAAAGCCCAATTTACTCTCAATGCGTTGGGTACTGTGAGTAAGTTGACACAAGAAATCTTGAGTGAAAATTACTCAAACTATTTCAACGTTAGTCAATTTTTCACCCCAAAAGAAATCCTAAATAAGCCAAAAGTATTTCTTGATTTGCAGAATGATGTGACTACTTTGGATGTCGCCCTTTCAATAAGAGAGGGTTATCGTTCGATTGAACATATTAAACGCTACACAGCTATGGGTTTTGGAACTGACCAAGGGAAAACAGGCAATATTAATGGCATAGCAGTCGCAGCCGAATTGATGGGAATCCCGATGTCGGAAGTAGGTACGACGACTTTTCGTCCTGCATACACTGGAGTTGATTTTGGTGCCATGGCAGGTCGAGAGATTGGAGACTTTTTTGATCCTCAACGCTATACGACGATCCATGATTCCCATGTTGCAAGTGGTGCAGAGTTTGAAGTTGTAGGGCAATGGTATCGTCCTTGGTATTATCCAAAAACTGGTGAGAATATTCATCAAGCGGTGTATCGAGAGTGTTTAGCTGTCAGAACCTCGCTTGGCATGATGGACGCTTCAACGCTAGGTAAGATCGACGTTCAGGGCAGTGACGCCAGAGAGTTTTTATCAAGAATTTATACTAATGCTTGGATGAAGCTTGCACCAGGTAGCTGTCGCTATGGCCTTATGTGTAATGAAAAAGGAATGATCATTGATGACGGTGTGTCAACCTGTATAAATGACAACCATTTCATCATGACGACCACAACGGGTGGTGCTGCAAGTGTTTACTCTGCATTAGAAATGTGGTTGCAAACTGAGTGGAGTGATTTAGATGTCCACCTCAATAGTGTTACTGATCAGTATTCAACCGTTGCCGTTGTAGGCCCTAATGCACGCAAGTTGGTGAAATTGCTTTGTCAAGATGTTGACTTTGAACGCGAAAATTTCAAATTTATGCAGTGGCGTCCGGGTACAGTTTGTGGAGTTGATGCTCGAATTATGCGAATCAGCTTCTCTGGTGAGCTTGCTTATGAGATTAATGTTGAAGCAAATTATGGACGATATATTTGGGATCAGGTTGCTATTGCTGGCGAGAAATGGAATATAACTCCTTATGGCACAGAATCAATGCACGTGCTGCGGGCAGAAAAAGGTTACATTATTGTTGGTCAAGACACTGACGGCTCGATGACACCGATGGATGTTAACATGAGTTGGATTCTTGCAAAAGATAAGCCTTTTTCATATGTAGGTCGTCGCTCTTTTAGTATTTCTGCTCTTTGCGCTGAAGACCGCTTACAATTAGTAGGTTTGTTGACAAAAGATTCATCTACTGTGCTTCCTGAGGGAGCACATGTTATTGATAATAAGGGTAAATCTATCGGTTATGTTACCTCCAGTTATTTCAGTCCCATACTTGACAGGTCTATTGCCATGGCGCAAATTCAAGGGGGTTTAGCAAAAATGGATGAAACAGTACTGGTTAAAATAGTTCAAAAAAAGCAAGGGTTGAAAGAAATTCCTTGCGAAATATCTAGCAGTGTTTTTTATGACATTGAAGGTGAAAAGGTAGATGGTAATGACTAGTTCAAAAGAAAATTTAATGCCAAAGTTTGCATCAACGTTTCAACCACTCATTGATCAGGAGGGCTATTTAGTCAATCAAGACGATCTTTCTTGTCGTGAAGTTGTTGGGAAAGCTTTAGCGATTTTACGAACATCTAAAGATCATAAAAAAAGTAAAAAAGATGCTAAAGAAATATGGGATGTAGCTTTGCCAGAAGAGCTTTCTATGACGACGAATAGTGATGGCGTTCAGTGTCTTTGGATTAGTCCTGATGAGTTTTGGTTGGTACATAGCCAACAACAAAAGGCCGACATATGGAATAAAATTGAATCACTTCCTGTTGAGATGTCGATGGTAGATAATTCTGCAGCATATGGTGTTCTTGAATTTATTGGGGGAAAGGTAAATAAACTGTTGTCGAGGTGGATGAGTTATGATTTAAGTGGCTCACTTAATTCTGGAAAAGTTGTATCAACTACTTTGGGGCAAGCACCTGTGATTGTTTTTCGGACTTCAGAAGGTAAACTTATGATGATGGTTAGGCATTCATTCTCTCATTATGTGGCAGGCTTGTTAAAGGATAGTGCAAAGAGAGTATAGAGATTGAACTAATGATTAGAAAGGGACTAGAAAATGGATAAAGTTAACTTTACTAGGATGGAGAATGGCACTGCAGAAGAGTATGCCTTTCTTGAACAGCTAGAAGGGCAGTTCAAGGCTGACCTACCAAAGCGATTGATAGAAAGACTTAAGTTTCTAAATTCCAGCCTATCAGGTTATCAAATTAGTCGTTTGGAACATAGCCTACAAGGCGCCACCAGAGCATACCGTTCCGGTGAAGATCTGGAAATGGTGATGGCTGTATTGTTTCATGATATTGGTGATGAGTTGGCTCCATACTCTCATTCAGAAATGGCAGCAGCATTGCTGAGACCTTTTGTTTCTGAGAAGACTTACTGGATTGTTAAACATCACGGAGTTTTTCAGATGTATTATTACGCCCACCATTCCGGTGGAGATAGAAACGTTCGTGAATTGTTTAGTGACAGCCCTTGGTATCAAGATGCTATAAATTTCTGTCATGAATACGATCAAAACTGCTTTGATCCAGATTACGATTCAGAAACTCTAGACTTTTTTATTCCTATGATCAATAATTTCTTTGCCAAACCAAAAGCTAACGACCCTGAAGAAGTTGCGAGGTATGGAAAAAGAACTTGAGGCAAATGTAAAATGAAAATTCGACAACTTTCAGCTCGTCAAATCTACTTAATAATTTTTTTAGCTGTAGGAGGTCTTATTGGATATGCAGCTTATAGCATCAAAATCCTTGGATTAGAGCCTTGTCCTTTATGTATCACTCAACAATTCTTTTATAGTATTGTCGGTATTACAGCATTCATTGCCTTCAATCACAACCCTGTAGCAATAATTAGCCGTTTTTATGCTACAATTATATTTTTAGCTTCAGCTGCAGGAATATGGGTAGCTGGTCGTCAAGTTTGGTTGCAAAGTTTGCCAGAAGATGAAGTTCCCTTATGTGGACCACCACTGGAGTATATATTAGAAGTGTTCCCTTTCGGGGATTTACTGAACGCACTATTCATAGGGGATGGTAATTGTGCAGAAATACCTTGGCAGTTTTTAGGCCTCAGTATGGCTGGCTGGTCTTTTATTGGCTTTACTTTGTTTTTGGTTTTGAGTATATTAATAGTTTTAAAATCAAAATCTAGTAATAGTTAATATTAGGTATTGATGAAATAAAACAGGCAAGAGTTGGCAGATTTTAAAAATACAATTGAGAAAATTCTTAAATCTGTTGATGTTGAAATCAATGGTTCAAGACCTTGGGATCTTCAAGTTCACGACGAACGTTTTTACTCACGTGTTTTAAGTGGTGGCTCTTTAGCGTTTGGTGAGAGCTATATGGATGGATGGTGGGACTGCAAGGCATTAGACCAATTGAGTGAAAAACTATTAAGTGGTCGTATAGACAAGCAAGTTAGAGCTTCCAATCCATCTTTTTTTCTGGCTGTATTAAGAGCTTACCTTGTTAACCCCCAAAGTAAAAAAAGAGCTCCTATAGTAGGAGAAAAACACTACGATGTAGGTAATGACTTGTTTTCATTAATGCTTGATGAAAGAATGAACTACTCTTGTGCTTATTGGAGGAATGCTGAAAACTTGGATCAGGCACAAATCAATAAGCTAGATTTAATGTGTAGGAAGATGCATTTAAGATCTGGTATGAATGTACTTGAGATAGGTTGTGGTTGGGGCGGTTTCGCCAAATATGCTGCTGAAAATTATGGTGTTAGTGTTCATGGTGTGACAATTTCAAAACAGCAGGCCGAATTTGCACAAGATTCCTGTAAAGGTTTGAATGTTAGCATTGAATTAAAGGATTATCGAGAACTAAACGGTCAATATGATTGTATCGTTTCAGTTGGTATGTTTGAACATGTAGGTTATAAAAATTATAAAAAATACATGGAGGTTGTTCATCGATGTTTAAAGGAGGATGGGCTATTTTTACTTCACACAATTGGTCGAAACAACTCGGTTCATGCAACTGATCCTTGGGTGAATAAGTATATTTTTCCTAACGGTATGACACCTTCAGCTCAACAAATTAGTGCTGCTTCAGAAGATCTGTTTGTGGTTGAAGATTGGCACAATTTTGGACAGAATTATGATGCAACCTTGATGTCTTGGAATAAAAACTTTCAAAATAATTTTGATAAATTAAAAGATTTATATGATGATCGATTTAAGCGTATGTGGGAGTACTATTTGTTAATGTGTGCTGGAACTTTTCGGTCTAGACGGAACCAAGTATGGCAATTGGTAATGTCAAAGAGTGGACTTAAGGGAGGATACACCTACAAAAACAACCCTAGGTTTGATTAACCAATGCAATATATAGAAACTTAACATGCCAGTCAGTTCTGAGTTCTTTATCAAAAAAATATGACACTTAAACTTGTCAGTTTTAAGGCCTGCCCTTTCGTACAAAGAGTTGCCATTACGCTTCAATATAAGGGCATTGATTATGATATAGAATATATTGATTTAGGTAGTCCGCCTGAATGGTTTTTAGCTATATCGCCCCTAAAAAAAGTACCACTTTTAATCGTTGATGGCACGGTAATTTTTGAATCGGCTGTTATCAATGAATATATTGATGAAGTATATTCACCAATGCTTCATCCAGAAGATTTACTTATGAAAGCGATAAATAGAAGTTGGATTGAGTTCTGTAACAATATCAGCTTGTACACTTTTCAGCTAACCATAAAAGAGAAAAAAAATGACTTTGAGAATACACTTGCAGAATTGCTGAACGATTTTGATCTGGTTGAGGATTATATAAACGCTAAACCATTTTTCAACGGAGAGCAGTTTTCTTTAGTGGACTCGAGTTATGCTCCTATATTCCAAAGGTTGGAGTTTTTAGCACAAATTTACAAACCTATTATTGTTACAAAAAGGCATCCAAAACTAGCAAAGTGGAGAGATAACTTATTGTCATTAAAAGCAGTGCAACGCTCAACTGTAGCGGAAATTCAGAGCTTATACTATCAACTTTTGTGGACAAGACAGGGATATATTTCACAATTTTTGAGTGAAAGAGAATATGGTAAGAGGTCAACAAAAAGGTTCTACTAGGTAAATTATTTTGTTAATAAATTCCTTGTTTTGTAAGACATTAAGAAAATAAACCATTCAACATTGCCACTGCATCACAACCCGCTGCAAAAGCCAATTTTTTATTTTCAAAAGTAATACCTCCAATTCCAACAATCGGTAACTTGAGTTTTTCTTTCGCACTCTTAATTACTGATAAAGGGCAGTAACTTGAAATAGGTTTGGTTATCGAGTTGAAAAGTGCGCCAAAAGCGACATAGTTAGCCCCCATTGCTTCCGCATCAAGGGCAAGCTGTAATTGATTGTAGCAAGACACACCAATTATTGCTTTTTCACCCAGTTGTTCTCGAGCAGTATTAATAGAAGTATCGTTTTGACCTAAATGAACACCATCGGCGCCAACTTTCTCGCAAAGGTTAATATCATCATTGACTATAAATAAAGTATTATGTGTTAGGCAAAGGTCGAGCAACTGTTGAGCTTCGTCTAGTTTTAGTTGCTCGTCGTTAGTTTTATGGCGGTATTGGAGAATGTTGACTTGATGTTCGGTAATCACACGCTCAATGAGTGCGATATTCAGATTATTGTTTGGTGTAATTCCGTATAAACCTTGTATTCTTTGATCTAACATAATGGCAGCTTTTCAGATTAGGAAAATTCAATTAATCATAGTTTTTATTATAGTCTTGATAGCTATTCTGTGGTTATTTCAAGACAACATTGCAAAGATTTCTATGCTCCAAAAAAACACGCAACAGTTTGATACTACTAAAGAGAAACTCCTTGAATATAATAAGTGTATGGACGATTCGAAAGCTATTAGTTATCTAGAAAAAATAGATAATTTTTTTATTAAGGAGTATTCAAAGGAACAACTTTTGTTACATACTATTGAAGCTGATACGTATTACAGTTATAAAAATTCTCCAGTCCAGTTATGTAACATTAAATTGACAACATATGATGAAGTTGGTCAAAAGGGGCTTGTATTAACATCGAATCGTGCAGAAATTCTAAAATCAGGAGAGATTTTTTTTAATGGCGAAATAAACATTCAATCTAAAAATGACATTTCTCATGAGATAAATACCGAGTCCCTAATTGTTCTTTCCAATAGTGGCCAAATAAAAAGTAATAGGGAGGTTACCTATTTAGGTGAAAATGCAATAATACATGCACAGGGCATGGAAATGAGTAATAACGATGACACTATGTCTTTGGTAGGAGATGTAATAATTGAGCAAGAGCTTGGCGGAGTGATTACAAGCAGGAACTTATTTATCAGTCATGCTGATGGAGAAAAGCATTATGAGAGCAAAGAGAGAACAATATACCGTTCAAAAGATAATACGATTAATGCAGAGATGGGTGTGGATTTAAATATGAATGAGAATTTGATGAAATTACTTGGTAAAGTGGAGGTATTGAACAGCTCAGGCAGTACAATGAATAGTTATAATCTTATCGTAGACCAATCGAACGGAGGCGAAGTGTACAAAACGAATGATTCAACTCATTACCAAACAAAAGTCTCTGACATACGTGCAGAAAAAATGCATTATGACGCAAAAACAAAAAAAGTTGAACTAATGGGCGGAGTGCTAGGTGTTTATGAATAAATTGCTTATTTTATTGATGGCTTTTGTAGCTTCTCTGGTTCTTGCGCTTCCAGAGGATAAAAAGCAACCTATTGAAATTGAGGCTCAGTCTGTTATAGTTGATGAGACTACTGGGTTTAGTGAGTTTAGTGGTAATGCAGAAGTCAGGCAAGGTTCTCTCCTTTTGTTGGCTGAACTTATCCAAGTGCTAACCAATAATGACGAGGTCGTTAGTATGATTGCAAAGGGTAGTCTGGAAAAACCTGCGAAATACATCCAAAGTCAAGAAAATCAAGCGCGTTTTATTGAAGCCACTGCAACACTAATTACTTATGACGTAGATAAAGGTATGATTTTTTTGGTTGGTAATGCACGCCTGGTACAGGGTTTTGATTCGTTTAGTGGAAATACATTGAATTATGATATCAATAATGACAAGGTAGTCGTTAAAGGTTCCGAAGACGGCACGGAGCGGGTTAAATTTAAAATAGTATTGTAATGAAATCTTAGTCAATCAAGATTGCTTTGTCATCTAGCTAAAAATTACTTTCGAAGTGCTTGATTAATTTAACTTTCAAGTGCGGTATTAATTCTTGTTTTGACTTCATCAAGGGTTCCGACTCCACTGATAGCATGAAACTTTGTCCCTGAATTGTCTTCAAGTGCATCTTCGCTATAGTAATTCACTAAGGGTTGAGTTTGTTGATGATAAATCACTAAACGATCTCGGACGATGTCTTCATTATCGTCAACCCGTTGAATCAAATCCTCTCCAGTTAGATCATCTTTGTTTTGTACAATTGGTGGATTGAAAGCAATATGATAAGTTCTTCCTGAGGCTAAATGAACTCGCCGACCTGACATTCTAACTACTATATCTTCATCAGGAACCTGGACCTCAACTACATAATCTATCTTAATGCCCTCTAATTTGAGTGAGTCAGCCTGTGCGACTGTTCTAGGAAAGCCGTCAAGTAAGTATCCGTTTTTGCAATCTTGTGATTTGATTCTTTCTTTTACTATCGCAATAATAATATCATCAGAAACAAGACCACCTGCATCTATGACTTTTTTTGCCTTTAGACCTATTGGTGTTCCAGCAACAACTGCAGCACGCAACATATCACCCGTAGATATTTGAGGAATACCAAATTTTTCACAAATATGGGCGGCTTGTGTACCTTTACCGGCTCCTGGAGGTCCTAATAAAATGACATTCATAATAATTTTTTCTAGTGTTTAAACTTCAAATGGAGGTAGTTTTTGAACAACCTTTGACTTTTTTAATACCACATAATTTGGCAATCCATCATTATAGGGTGGATAATTCTCGCCCCCAATAAGCGGTAGTAAATATTCACGACATGAATCGGTAATAGAAAAGCCGTCTGTTGAAATATAATTTTTAGGCATCATCTTTTCGACGTTCGCAACATCTTTTAATTCGCCACAACCAATTTCCCATTTGTAAGGGTTATTGGAGATTCGAACAATAGCTGGCATTACAGAATTTTTTCCTTCTAGAGCCATTTCGACTGCCGCTTGCCCAAGAGCATATGCCTGTTCAACATCAGAATTTGAAGCCAAGTGGCGTGCTGAACGCTGCAAGTAGTCTGCCACTGCCCAGTGAAATTTATATCCCAGAGCGTTTTTAATTAAATTTGCGACGACAGGAGCAGCGCCACCTAGTTGTGCATGCCCAAAGTCATCACGAGTGTCTTGCTCTGCTAGGAATCTTCCATCTGGCCATTTTGTACCTTCAGAGACAACAATGGTACAATAACCAAATTCTTTTACGTTGTTATCAACTTTATCGAGGAAAGCTTTTTCATCAAAATCAACCTCAGGAAATAGAATGACAACTGGTATTGACGCATCCACTAGCCCCCCAGCTGCTGCAATCCATCCTGCGTGTCTGCCCATCACTTCGAGCACAAAAATTTTGGTTGATGTAGCTGCCATTGAGGCAACATCAAAGCTAGCCTCCATTGTAGATACAGCAATATATTTAGCAACAGAACCAAAACCTGGACAATTGTCTGTGACTGGTAAATCATTATCAACCGTTTTAGGGATGTGGATGGCCTGTATTGGGTATCCCATACTTTCAGAGAGTTGAGAAACCTTTAAACAAGTATCGGCTGAGTCACCACCACCATTGTAGAAAAAATAACCAATATTATGGGCCTTAAAAACTTCAATCAAGCGCTCATATTCAGCTTTGTTGGCTTCTAAAGATTTCATTTTATAGCGACAGGAGCCGAACGCACCTGATGGGGTATGGTTTAGGGCGGCTATATCTGAATGTGATTCGAGAGAGGTGTCTATCAGGTTTTCAGTTAGAGCACCAATAATGCCGTTTTCACCTGCGTAAACTTTACCAATCTTATCTGAATGCTTACGCGCCGTTTCAATGACGCCACAGGCAGAAGCGTTTATAACTGCAGTCACACCGCCAGATTGAGCATAAAAAGCGTTTTTCATGTTTTCCTCTTTTTGATTTATATTTGAACTTTATTGAGTGACAATGACTTGCGATTCTGGGCAATACATAAAATCCGCCAAGCCATCCTTTGGCTCACAATAATTATACCAGTTATCTAAAAATCAGCTTTCAATTATTCTATATTATGGTTTAATTATTTTGCTAGCTCTATTGCTTTTTGAGCTTTAGGCAAGTGGCAGCGCTTGGGAAAAATTCTCAATATTGATAAAGCCAGGAACAATTTCTGCCTTTATTCTAGAGCTGGGCTTGCTTATGGCAACTACGTGTTTGATTTTAAACTCAAAAGCGGATTGCAGAACGTCAAGCGAGTCATCAAAAAAAATGGTTCTGTTTTTATCTAAATGAATTGCTTCGCTTAATTTGTGCCAAAAAGCTTGATCTTGTTTGGCAACACCAAAATCGTGGGAGGAAACAATACCATCGAAATAATCTTGAAGTTGAGTGATAGACATTTTTAGTTTGATGGTTTTTCGATGCGCATTAGTTACTAAATAGATTTTCTTATCATGCTTCCTAGCTAGTGTCAAAAATCTTTTTACATTGGGATGTACTTGAATAAGGTGCGAGATATTATTTTTTAGTTGCATAATATCTAGATCTAATTTTTCCTGCCAAAAATCGGTGCAATACCAATTCAATTTACCCTTTTCAGCATTTAACATTGGCAGTAAAATATCTTGAGCTTGCTGGTGACTGATATTATGTTTTTCTGAATACACTTGGGGTAGATATTCCAACCAAAAATGTATATCGAAATTTAAATCTAGGAGTGTGCCATCCAAATCAAGCAAAATTGAATCTATTTGAGTCCAATCAACGAAAGGGTTCAACTTACTTTCTTCGCCAAGTGGTGCCATTTATACTGTCTTCAAGGATAATGCCTAGTGCTAAAAGTTCATCACGTATTTGGTCTGACATTGCAAAGTCTTTTAAAGCTCTTGCAGATTCTCTTTGGTAAATCTTTTCATCAATTTTTGCATCTGAAAGTTCTATTCCCATTTTGAGGTAATCGTCAGCATCGTATCTCATTATGCCAATATGGTTTCCCAATTTTTTCAATAGCTCAGACAAAGCTCCTGCTTGATCTTTATCATCTTCACGCTCAGTATTGGCATGCTTGGCAATTTCAAATAATATACTGAGTGCAATAGGAGTATTAAAATCGTCATCGAGTGCTTCGTTAAAACGCTTTTCATAGTCAAAACGCATGGTGACTTGATCCATTGCTTTCGAGCTTGCTGAGAGCCCTCTAGTTGCTGTATAGAGACGTGTCAATGCAGACTTTGCACTTGCAAGATTCTCGTCGCTAAAGTTCAAAGGAGAGCGATAATGACTACTGATAAGAAAATAACGAAGAGTTTCCCCGTCATATTTCTCCAAGACATCGCGAATGGTAAAGAAATTGTTAAGAGATTTGCTCATTTTTTCATCATTTATATTTACAAATCCTACATGCATCCATGTATTTACAAATGAGCAATTATTGGCTCCTTCGGATTGTGCAATTTCATTTTCATGATGAGGGAATGTCAAATCCATGCCACCACCGTGAATATCAAAATGATTACCGAGATGATGGGTTGACATTGCAGAACACTCTAGATGCCATCCCGGTCTACCTTCTCCCCATGGCGATGACCATTTTGGCTCATTTGGTTTTGCCATTTTCCATAATACAAAATCAAGCGGATCTCGCTTGTCACTTTCTATATCAACACGGGCTCCAGCCTTAAGGTCATCAAGGTTTTTTCCTGAAAGTTTTCCATAATTCTTGAAGCTTTTAACCGAATAATAGACATCACCGTTTTTACCTTGGTAAGCGAAACCTTTTTCTATTAGTGACGCAATCATAGAATACATTTGGTCTATTGATTCAGTGGCACGAGGTTCAAAATCAGGCTTGAGAATGTTCAATGCTATCTCATCTTCATGCATTGCTTTAATAAAACGATTTGTTAAGGTGTAAATATCTTCTTGATTTTCAATGGAACGATTAATTATCTTGTCATCTATGTCAGTGATATTTCTTACATACTTGACTTTAGGAAAAGTACGTCGCATATGTCGCGTCATGACATCAAACATAACCAATACCCTCGCATGTCCCATATGGCAAAAGTCATAAACTGTCATACCGCAAACATAAATCCCAACACTGCTAGGATTAATGGGTTTAAATACCTGTTTTTGATTGGTTAAGGTGTTATATATTTTGAGCATAGCAATATTTTATACAGGTTTGTCTTTAAAGGAAGCTATACAAGTAATTAATGCATCTAAAGACACTTAATTAGTAAGCTTGTTTTTACTATTGGTATATACGATGGTCTTAGTTATAAACTTAATTTTTTATTAATAATTGCGCTAATTTCTTGATATTTTCCTTTTGTGGGTTATTTTTCCGATAAATCACGCCAATATCCCGCTTTGCTTTGCTAGAATCCATATCTACAGAAATATTTGGATAGTGATCGAGTATGCCGTAATCAATTGCCATCTTAGGTAGAAAGCTTACGCCAATATTCATATCTACCATTGCCACCAAGGTAGAAATACTCGTGCATGAAAAATTAGAGATAAGTTGATTTGATATGTCGTTATTTTGTAAGATATGCGACCTTAAACAGTGTCCCTGCTCAAGCATCAATAAGGAGCCATTTTCAATTGCTTGTTTATCTCGATTTTTATGCTGAATAAAATAAATTGAATCTCGAAAGACTTGAAAATCTTCAATAAACTCAGGTAAGTCATATGGAAAAGCAAATAATGCAAAATCTATCCCAGCTTTTTCAAGTTGTTTCAATAAATTATCACTCGTATCTTCCTTAAAGGAAGCCTTTAGCTTTGGATAATGCTTATCTAAGTTTGACAAAAAGTTTGGAAGAATATAGGTAGAAATTGTTGGAATAACACCAATAGTAACTTCGGACTCAAAAAAATCTAATTTAGCAGTGTCAACTAAAATGCTGATTTCAGCCAGTGCTGATATAGCCTGATTGGCAATACGTTTACCAATTGGAGTAAACAAAACATGCCTATTATCTCTTTCGACTAGTTGTACTTGTAAATCTTGTTCCAGTTTTGATATTCCTGCACTAAATGTAGATGGACTAACAAAGCACTCACTCGCTGCCTTAGAGAAATGGTTGGTTTTTTTAAGTGCGATTAGATATTTTAAGTTTTTAAGTGTAGGTGTCATTGTGATATTCGTTTTTTACGAATATTATATACAATTTTATTCAATTTATTTATATATACATATATGTTATGATAGTCACTCGTTTAACAAATAGGAGTTAATTATGTCATTAAGCGGGACTAAAACTGAACAGTGCTTGAAGGATGCATTTGCTGGAGAATCGCAAGCGAATAGACGTTATTTATACTTTGCAAACCAGTGTGATGTATTGGGTGAGCCCGATATGGCTGCTTTATTCAGATCAACAGCTGAAGGAGAGACTGGACATGCGCATGGCCACATGGACCATTTGATTAATGGTGGTGTTGGTGATCCATGTACAGATATGCCTGCGAAGGAAGTAAATGAAATGCTTAAAAGTGCAATTCATGGTGAAACTTATGAATATACCGATATGTACCCTGGTATGGCTAAAACTGCAAGAGATGAAGGCTTTGATGAAATTGCAGACTGGTTTGAAACTCTAGCAAAAGCTGAGCGTTCTCATGCTAATCGGTACCATAAAGCATTAGACAGTCTATAAACAATTTGTTGCCATGAGTTTCTAGCTTATGGTAACAAAAGATTAATTTATTATGAGCAAATACCGAGAAGGTTCTTTGGAAGCGCCTGTTCGTCATCCTTTAAATTGGCAAGATGAGGATTTTTATAATGAACAATTTCTTAATGATGAACTGGAGAGAGTTTTTAATATTTGTCATGGATGTAGACGTTGTGTAAGTTTGTGCAAAGCTTTTCCAACATTATTCGATTTAATTGATGAATCTGAAACATTTGAGGTTGATAGTGTTGATAAAGCAGACTACAAAAAAGTAGTGGATCAATGCTACTTATGTGATTTATGTTATATGACAAAATGTCCTTACGTTCCCCCACACGAATGGAATGTTGATTTTCCTCATCTTATGCTTAGAGCTAAGGCAATTCAGTTTAAAAAAGGCGAAACTAAGAAGTCATACAAAGTCTTAACATCACCACAACAAGTTGGTTCTGTTGCATCAAAACCAGTTATTTCATCTATTGTGAATTGGTCTAATAGTAATAAAACTATCAGAAAGATTACCGAAAAGATTATGGGGGTTCATGTTGACGCAGTAGTTCCAAAATATCATTCAAAGACATTAACGAAACTTTTTGTAGAAGATAAAACTGTAAGTAAATTCAAGGTTGCAATATTTGGAACTTGTTATGGTGAATATAATGATCCTAAATCTGTTATTGATTTGGTTGATGTTCTTAGACACAATAATGTTGAGGTAAAACTTATCAAAAACACACAATGTTGTGGCATGCCAAAGATGGAATTAGGAGACCTTGAAACAGTTATTAAATATGCAAATGAAAATATTACTCCACTTAAAAAGTTAGTTGGTGATGGTTATAAATTAATTGCACCAATCCCTTCCTGTGTATTGATGTTTAAGAGTGAATTACCAATGATAATTAGCGATAATGAAGATATTAAGTTAATTTCAAAAGCTTTTTTTGATCCTTTTGAATATTTATCATTTTTAAATGATAGTGCCCAATTAGACACAAATTTCAGTGCCATTGATAAAGAGGTGCTTTATCAAATGGCTTGTCACCAAAGAGTGCAAAATATTGGATCGCATACTAAAAAAATCCTTGGGTTGATTCCTGACTTACATGTGAATATAGCAGAACGATGTTCTGGACATAATGGAACTTATGGTGTTCGAAAAGAAACACACACCTATGCAGTTACAATTGCAAAACCAGTTGTAAAAAAAATAACTGATAATACAGATTTAGTTGTGAGTGATTGCGTTATGGCAGGTAATCATATTGCCCATATTGCCACCCAAAATATAGAGGCTATTCATCCCATTACCTTGGTGAAAATGGCTTATTGTTTATAAGGAAAGTGAAATGACAAACTTGCTAAAAAGAGAAGATTTATTTTCATTAGAAGAATATGTAGAACAGCGTTCAAATATTCGGAAAAATGTTATGGACGTAAAAAAACTTAGAGAGGTTAACCTTGGGGAACACATACGTTTATTGTTTGAAAATCACCAAACTGTTCAATACCAGATTCAAGAAATGCTGCGTATTGAAAAAATCTTTGAAGCAGCCAGTATACAGGCAGAATTAGATGTATATAACCCTCTTATCCCAGACGGCTCTAACTTAAAAGCAACTATGATGATCGAGTATACAGATGTTGTTGAGCGTACAAAAGCTTTGTCTAATTTAATTGGAATTGAAAAAAGTATATACTTCCAAGTTGGTAATCACCAAAATGTATATGCTATTTGCAATGAAGACTTAGAAAGAGAAACTGATGAAAAGACTTCATCTGTACACTTTATGCGCTTTGAGTTTGACCAGGCTATGATTGTTGATTTTTGTAAAGGCACTAATGTCAAAATTGGTGTTTCTCATCCAAACTATGATTGCGAACTTATTTTAGAGAAAAGAGTCCAAGACCAGCTTAATCAAGATTTTATGAATGGAGAGGCACGATGAAAAAATATGAATGCATGATGTGTGGCTATATTTATGATGAAGCTTTAGGTGATCCTGACGAAGGTATTGCGCCAGGTACAGCCTGGGGAGACATCCCAGAAGACTGGTCTTGTCCTGACTGTGGTGCCAGTAAAGAAGACTTTGAGATGGTGGAAATTTAACCACAACAAATCTAAACTCAAATTCAAATGGGCTGATGTGCCTGCCAGAGTAAAATAATCATTTTTTGTATTAAGCTCGTAAAAATAGATGTCTAAGATATTAATTCTTCCAGGTGATGGCATAGGAAAAGAAATAATTGCCCAAGCAATAAAAGTAATTGATTCATTAAATGCCAATCACGGTTTGGGCATGAATCTTGTTCATGGATTGATTGGTGGCAGTGCTTATGAAGAGACCGGTTCGCCTCTTCCTGAGGAAACTTTAGTAACTGCTAAAGAATGCGATTCTATCCTATTGGGAGCTGTTGGTGGACAACAGTGGGAGTCATTGGAAAGAGAGCTGCGGCCAGAGCGAGGTTTATTAGGCATACGTTCTGAGTTGGATTTGTTTTCTAATTTAAGACCAGCAATTCTCTATCCACAACTTGCAAATGCTTCAACCCTAAAAAATGAAGTTGTTTCTGGCCTTGATTTAATGATTGTTAGAGAGCTTGTTGGCGGTATTTATTTTGGTCAACCGCGTGGTATTGAGATCAAAGATGGAGAGCGCTTTGGTGTTAATTCGGCCACGTATTTTGAGTCAGAAATAGCCCGCATTGGGCATTCCGCTTTTCAAATTGCACAAAAAAGAGATAAGCGGGTCTGCTCTGTGGATAAGGCTAATGTGTTAGAGGTTTGTGAGCTTTGGAGAGAAGTTATGGAGGAAGTTTCTCAAGATTATCCCGACGTCGAACTTACTCACATGCTCGTTGATACCGCTGCAATGCAGCTCGTTAGAGCTCCAAAACAGTTCGATGTTATGGTAACCAGTAATCTCTTTGGTGACATATTGTCAGATTGTGCTGCCATGCTCACTGGATCGATTGGAATGCTTCCATCTGCCTCACTAAACAAAAACAATTACGGTATGTATGAGCCTATTCATGGCTCTGCACCTGATATTGCTGGCAATGATATTGCTAACCCTTTAGCGACAATACTTTCGGTTTCAATGATGTTACGATATTCACTCAGTCAAGCATCACTAGCTGACAAAATTAATGCTGCAGTTAATGTGGTTCTTGATCAGGGCTATAGAACGAAAGATATCTCAGCTGCAGGCGACACGATAGTTGGTACCGATGCAATGGGTGATCTAATTGTCGATGCAATCGAGTAGATTTATTTAAAACAAGTAGATATTGTTAAGCAGTACAAGTCATTTCTTGTCCGCAACATGACGGTGACTTTATTTTTCCATGCTCATTTGGACATTTTGAAATTTGGACTTCGGTTCCGTCATCTAGTGTCAGTATATCATCTACTAAAGGTGCATCACAGTGAGCACAAGTTGCATTAACTGCCATACCACATTCACTACATTCGTATGTTGCCATAAATTTCTCCATTTGTTTGGAACCTTATATTAACAGAACAGACTGGTCATATCAAGGATTTCAAAAAGTGCAACTATAGAAGCTTAATAGAGAACAGCCTCATTATCAATAGAGCGCCACAAATACCAGGAAGCGACAGTACGATAGGGCTTCCAACGATCTGAAATAGCGATCACTTGGTCTATTTTCAAAGGAATTCCATCAACACAGTAGAGCTGATTAATTGCCCTTATGATGCCGAGATCTTTTAGTGGAAAAATGTCTCCCTCTAGTAAATAGAACATGCCAAACATTTCAGCCGTCCAAGGGCCGATGCCTTTAATTGTGATTAATTCATCACAAATGTTTGAAAATTCTCGGTCATGCCAATAAGAGTCATCATTAATATTATGAGATTTAAAGTGTTCAGCAATGTTCATAATATATTGAGTTTTTTGTTTGGAAAGTCCACAAGATCTTAAATTCTCAAAACCGACTAAGAGGACATTATCAGGCTTAATTTCGTCTAATAAATCAATTATTTTTTTCCAAACACTTGCTGCGGCTTTGACTGATATCTGCTGGCCAACTATTGAACGCATCAAGGTTTCCAGTGCATCACCACGCGTGGTTAGAGTGGATTGACTATATTTATTGATTAATTCACCCAATTTTGCATCGATATTACTCAAATAATCAATAGATTCTTGCCAATATTCAGGTTTTTTCATAAAAATATTAAAAAAATGATTAAAAATATTAAAAAAATAGGAAAATTAGACTAAAAATGACAATTTTTTTACAAAAATTGCCGAATTAAAGTTAATCTTTATATTTTCAGTTTAAGATCATTGCTAACTTATTCTATTAAATATACTGTATCTGATTATTAGAACAATACACATCGTCGTATAATCTCACAAAGTCTTTATAACAATACAAAGATCCAAAGGAAATTTTATGAACAAAAAAAGAAACGTTACATTTATTGGTCTTGGCAAGATGGGTTACCCTATGGCTGGTCACTTATCTAAATCGAGTATAGTCAATTTAAGGGTATTTAACCGAACAATGGAAAAAGCGTTGAAGTGGAATGAAGAATTTGAAGGTGAAGTTGTTACTTCATTAGAACAAGCCGTTTCTGGTGCTGATGTTGTTATTACTTGCACAGGCAGAGATGAAGATATGATGGAAATAGTCTTTGCTGATGATGGATTGTATGCCTTCCTCAAAGAAGGAGCTATTTTTATTGATCACACAACTACATCATTTAAATTAGCCAAGCATTTAAATGAATCTTTTCAGGCGAAAAGTGTTGCATTTATTGATGCACCAGTGAGTGGAGGTGAGGCTGGCGCTGTCAACGGCATATTAAGTGTTATGGCGGGTGGAGACAAAGCTGTTTTAAAGTCATCTGAATCGTTGATTAGGACTTATTCGAAAAACATTACACATATGGGGCAGTCTGGTTCAGGACAGTTGGCAAAAATGGTAAACCAAATCTGTATTGCCGGATTATTGCAAGGCTTGTCTGAAGGTTTGTTATTTGCAGAATCTGAAAATATTGATATGAAAAGTTTACTCTTAGCGATCTCTGGAGGCGCTGCTCAGTCATGGCAAATGGATAATCGCGCACAGACGATGCACCAACGAGAATTCGACTTTGGGTTCGCTATTAAATGGATGGTTAAAGATTTGGGCTATTGCATAGACCAGGCTAAATCCAATAATTCAGACCTTGGCTTTACTAAAGAGGTCTATGAGCGTTACGTTAGTTTGATGGACAAAGGTCATGCATATAGTGACACTTCAGCCTTAATGTTATTTAACGAATTAAATAATTAATCTATAGCTATTGCTACAGAACACGAGGTCAGGGGTGAAAAAAAACATGATTAATGCCTCTCTAAACAGCAATTTATTAGAAGAGTTCAATCAAAACGGTTTCCTAATTTTAGATGAATTTATTGATTTACAATATTTAGATAAATTAAAAGATAGAATTGAGCCCCTTTTTAAAGGGGAGTTTGAAACTGGTATTGAACCAGATGAATGGAACTGGAAGTCCGGAAGAGACTCAAATGATGTAACACGTCAAATTTGCAATGCATGGAAATCAGATAATCTTATTAAAAAAATTGTTTGCAATTCCATTATTGGTGAATGTGTTTCAAAGCTAATGGGTTGGAAGGGTGCCAGATTATTGCAGGATAACGTTTTGTGGAAACCGCCTCTAGGAAGGTCATTATTATTTCATCAGGATGCATCATATGATGACTGGGTTACACCTCAGACAATGGTTACATGTTGGATGCCATTAGATGATTCTTCCATAGAAACTGGTACTTTAGAATATGTGGTCGGTTCACACAAATGGGATTTATGCCCACCCTCAGGAACGTTTCATGCTCCAGACGATTATAAAAAAGAATTAAAAATGTATGCAAAAAATAATAATAAAATTTTGGATATAGTGGAGATAAAAGTTCCTGCAGGTGGGGTTTCTTTTCATCATGGCTTAACATGGCATGGATCTGGTACCAATAAGTCACCATATCATCGAAGAGCGTTGGTTGCTCACTGTGTTCCTCATGACGCTAAATTTCATCCTACCAATTGTGGTGGCACAGGAAGAATATATAGAAAATACAAAATGAATGATACTGATGAGTTAAACGAAAGTTTTTTCCCTATCTTATGGAAGGATAAATAATCACTTAATTTTTTTTGGTGAGAGGAAAAGAATAGATTCTAGTTATTTACAATGACTTCAAGTTTATAAATAATAAACCGCAAACCATTCAACCAATGGCATAATTGCGTTTATGCGAAAAAATCCAAAAGTAACTAACGTTCACACTGTCGCTCGAAGTCATATCTTCAATGTCGAGTCCATGGATGTCGAATTTTCAAATGGTACGAAGCGAACTTATGAGCGACTCAATCCAAAAGGTAATGGTGCTGTTCTGGTAGTGCCGATGTTGGATGACGATACCGTGTTGATGATTTATGAGTTCTCTGCCGGCACTGAGTGTTATGAGTTGGGTTTAACGAAAGGTAGGATAGACAAAGGTGAAACCCCAATTGAAGCAGCGGGAAGGGAGCTTAAAGAAGAAATTGGTTACGGAGCTAATAAGTTCACATTCCTTAAAACTATTACCTTGGCTCCAGGTTATCAATCGAATACAACGCATATCGTTCTCGCAGAAGATTTATATGAGGAGAAAACAGAAGGTGATGAACCAGAACCACTGGAAATTGTCACTCATAAACTGTCAAACTTAGAGCGATTAACTTATGATGAGGATTTGACAGAAGCTAGAAGTATATTGGCACTTTACATGGTACGAGAGATTATTCGTAATCGTTAAAAGTGATTGAGATTCCATCTCACTTTTGGCTTGATCAACTTGATACACCTTTCCCAGATGTAAGCTTGGCATTAAAGGAGCCTAATGGTCTTATTGCCATCGGTGGTGACTTATCTATTGAGAGGTTGTTAGATGCTTATTCAAAAGGCATATTCCCTTGGTATAGCGAGGGCGAGCCGATTTTGTGGTATTCGCCTGATCCCAGGATGGTTATAACACCTGATAAGTTTCATCTTTCAAAAAGTTTAAGAAAAATCACTCATTCGTCTCGATTTGAGGTTCGGGTAGATACTGTTTTTGATGATGTTATTTATCAGTGTCGTTCAGTGATTAGGCCTGATCAAGCTGGTACCTGGATAGATGATGCCATGGTCCAAGCTTATTGTGACCTTAATGAGGCAGGGTATGCGCATTCATACGAGGTTTATGAGAAGGATAAACTTGTTGGTGGTTTGTATGGAGTTGCTTTGGGGAGTGTGTTTTTTGGTGAATCTATGTTTTCTTTAGTGAGTAATACTTCAAAGGTTGCTTTTGCTTATCTACTTCAAAATAGTCATTATCGATTAATAGATTGTCAAGTAGAAAACAAACATCTTCAAAGTTTAGGGGCATTCAGACTACCTCGAGATTTGTTTATACAACAGCTTAAGGCCTTTGTGTAAAATAGCCCTATTAAAGCAAAGCAAGTGAGGCAATATGAAAAACCTGTTGAAATTTACCATGATCGCATCGTTTGCGCTCACTTTGATTGCGTGTGGAAGAATGGGTGACTTGGTGCCTGTTACAGATACTCAAGCTGATTCTGAAACCGCGACCTCAAGTACTTACTAACGTTCGAGTTCATTGAATACATTTTCCTTTAAAAATAAAGCCTTGTATGCTGAGTCAGTTGCAGTAACTGACTTAATGGTGGAGTATGGCTCACCAATTTATATATACTCTCGTGGTCAAATAGAATCGAATTGGCAGCAATTTGATCAGGCTTTTGGAGATCATCCTCACCTGATCTGTTATGCAGTTAAAGCTAATTCTAATTTAGGTGTGTTAAATGTTTTGGCGAAGCTGGGTTCTGGTTTTGATATTGTCTCTATTGGCGAGCTAGAAAGAGTAATTGCTGCAGGTGGAAAGCCAGGCCGTTGCGTATTTTCAGGAGTTTCTAAAACAAAAACAGAAATTCAAAGAGCATTGGAGCTAGGAATTTATTGTTTTAATGTTGAGTCCGCTGCTGAGTTAGATAGTGTTGAGTCCGCTGCAAAATTAATGAGCACTAAGGCGCCGATTTCAATTCGTATAAATCCAGATGTAGATGCTAATACTCATCCTTATATTGCTACAGGTCTAAAGGAAAATAAGTTTGGCGTTAGTATTAACAGCGCCTTGGAGCTATACAAAAAAGCAGAACTTTCAAAGCATTTAGACGTTTTTGGTTTAGATTATCACATTGGCTCCCAAATTACCGAAGTTTCACCTTTTATTGAGGCCCTTGAGAAGGCATTGGAGCTAATTTCAGAATTAAAAGCTGAAGGTATAAAGATGTCACATATAGACATAGGTGGTGGTGTAGGTATTACATATAATGAAGAAAAAACAATCAATATTGAAAAATATGTTCAATCAGTACTCGACAAGGTTGGTGATTTAGAGGTGTTGCTAGAGCCAGGTCGAGCCATTGTAGGAAATGCCGGCATATTTGTCACTCAGGTTGAATATCTTAAGCAAGGTGGTGTTAAATCATTCGCTATTATTGATGGTGCAATGAATGACTTACAGCGCCCTTCTCTTTATGGTTCATATCACCAAGCTATTGCTGTTGAAGATAATTCAAAAGGAATAAAAGATACATGGGATTTGGTTGGACCGATTTGTGAGACTGGTGATTTTTTGGCAAAAGATAGAGAATTAACTCTCGAACAGGGAGATTATATTGCTTTAATGTCTGCTGGCGCTTATGGTTTTGTTTTAAGCTCTAATTATAATTCTAGACCACGTGTTGCAGAGGTTATGGTGTCTGGAAGTAACCATGCATTAGTACGTAAACGTGAAACTGTTGGTTCTTTATTTGAAAATGAATTTATCTTTAATGATGAAATTAACTAACAATCAAAAAAAACACTTGCGTACACTTGCACATGACTTAAGACCGATTGTAATGGTAGGCCAGCAAGGTCTTAGTGATGCTGTTTTGGCTGAGCTAGAATCAACAATGACCAAGCATGAACTTCTTAAAATAAAAGTTCGTGCTAATGACCGTGACGAGAAACAAGAGATAGTAGACAAAATACTAAATTTCTCAAAAGCAGCATTAGTGCAAGTTATTGGTGGTGTATTAGTTATTTACCGACCTTTTGATGAGAACCCTAGTATTATTTTGCCTAGGACATGAGTGTTCATATAGACTCAATCTTACAATCTATAATGATCTTAGACAATGAAAATTGCGATTAGTGCAGCAGAAACTTCGGGCGATCTTATTGCCTCAGCCATAGTCAAATCATTACTTGAATATCAACCCGATTGTCAAATAGAGGGTTTGGTGGGTGACAAGATGAGTGATGCAGGTTGCCAAAGGTTGTGGCATATTGATCAGGCCAACGTAATGGGACTGAGTGAAGTAGTCAATAAGCTACCCTCATTATTGCGATTAAGAAATTCAATTGTTAAATACTTTTCTGAAAATAAACCAGATGTTTTTATTGGTGTAGATTCTCCTGACTTTAATTTTAAGATTGAACAAAAACTCAAACAGCGTGGTGTCAAAACTGTTCATTTCATTAGTCCATCAGTATGGGCATGGCGTTCGAATCGAATTAAAAAAATTAAAGCTTCGACAGATTTAATGCTTTGCCTTTTTCCTTTTGAAGTGGATTTTTATGAAAAACATGGCCAAAAAGCCTTATTTGTTGGTCATCCTCTGACTGAAAAATTACAACCCAGACAAAACTACAAGCCGAGTAAAAAAGTTTTATTGATGCCTGGATCACGTGAAGCAGAAATAAAATCTTTGTTGCCTGAGTTGTTATCTACTGTTAATTTAATGCGTGAGCAGGATTCAAAAATACAATTTTCATTGGCTCTAGCTAATAACCACTTTAAGGAGTGGGTTGAAGATCGAATCCATAAATTAGGGATAGAACTCAGTGTTGGTGATGCCCATGAACAAATTGTAAAATCGGATTTAGTGATTGTTGCCTCGGGCACTGCAACACTTGAAATAGCGATGCTTGGTGTACCGATGGTAGTTATTTATAAACTTTCAGGTGTCAGCTATCAGATTGTAAAACGCCTTTTAAGAACTAAATTTATTTCTCTACCGAATGTTATTTTAGGAAAAGAAGTTGTTCCAGAATTAATTCAAGAGAGTGCTAATGGAAAAAATATTGCAAATGTTGCAATGCAAATAATCGTCTCTGATAATTCAAAACTAGTCTCTGAATTGAGAAAGATTCATAGCCAATTACATCAGGAGTCTAGTGCTCAATCTGCAAAAGCAATTCTCGAGTTTGCGAATGAGTAAGATTCTACGACAAATTGTTAATATGGCTTTGTCAGAGGATATTGGAACTGGAGATTTGTCATCTAGTTTACTTGATGATAATGTTACAAGTGCTAAAATCATCTGCCGTGAAAAAGCAATAATTTGTGGAATTGATTATTCTGATCTTTGTTTTTCAACCCTAGACTCGGATATCGAAATAGATTGGAAAATTAAAGAAGGCAAAGAGGCAACACCTGGTACTGTGATTTGTAATCTTAAAGGGAAATCTCAAGCAATAATCAGTGCGGAACGAACTGCGCTTAATTTTCTCCAAACGCTCAGTGCTACAGCAACTCAAACTAAACACTTAGTGGATATGATTAAACATACGAATGCAAAATTATTGGATACTCGAAAAACAATTCCAAATATGAGGTATGCTCAAAAGCATGCTGTCAAGTGTGGTGGTGGTGTTAATCATCGTATGGGCCTGTTCGATTGTGTTTTGCTTAAAGAAAATCATATTTTATCGATTGGTTCACTTAAAAAATCTATAGAGAAGGCTCTTGATGAGTATCCGGATAAGCCTGTTATTGTTGAAGTTGAGTCACTTGATCAGCTTAAGATAGCTGTACCAATAAAAGGCATAACCCGCATCCTTTGTGATAATTTTTCTTCTCAGAAGTTGTTTGAAGCAGTAGTTATAGCTAAAGGAATATGCCCCTTAGAGGCCTCTGGAAATATCAATGAAAAAAATATAATTGAATATGCTGAAACAGGTGTGGATTTTATCTCAATAGGTTCAATTACAAAAAATATTCATTCAATCGATTTATCTTTAAGGCTTGACTAAATTAGGCGCTAGCTACAAAGGTTGAACTTAGATTGTCTTCTCGAGTGTTGTAGCGCAAAGGCTGGTTTTGGAAATCCACAACTTTACCGCCCGCTCCTTCTAAAATACAGACACCAGCAGCTGTATCCCATTCTGAACAACGGCCAAATTTAGGGTAATAATGGTTACGACCCTCTGCGATTGAACAAAATTTTAGAGCACTTCCTAAGCGGAAGATTTCAAAATTAGTCTTTGATCGGAGGTGTTGTTGGAGTTGTTTATTTTTTGTTGAATATCTACCAATGACAATATTTTCCCAGCGTCTAGGCTTTTGAGTGCAAAGTTTGTAACAAATATCATCTATAAGTTTAATTGAGGTTTGTCCTGGTAATCGGTAATAATGAATCTTATCAAAGGGTGCATAGATTAGACCAAAAGCAGGATAGTTATTTACTATAAAGGCAATACTTATACAAAACTCTCGGGTTCCATCTAAAAAATTTCGGGTTCCATCTAAAGGGTCAATTAACCAATATGCATCCCAACCCTTACGAATAGAAAAGGGGATGTTTTTGGACTCTTCTGACAATATTGGAACATTTGGAGTAATTTTTTTCAATGCCTCACTGATGAGACTATGAGAAATTTTATCTGCTTGTGTGAGAGGAGTACTATCAGATTTGACAATAAAACCCATGTTCTCGTTATGAAGAGTCATGATAGTCTCACCAACCTTAAAAGTCAGTGATATAAGCTTTGGAAGTAAAGTTGAAAACATGAGTTTTATTGTCCTTCTTATAATATTATATTGGAAATAACAATTTTATAAGAATTTGAATGCTGATTATCTATCAATAAAAAACCTAGCGGTAAGCTAGGTTTTTTATTGAGTTTGGTGGACATATTGTCAGACAATTGGAACCAATATTTGTACATGCTACAAAATTGGGAAAATCAACTACTGTCCATCCATGTATAGTGTGATTGTCAGAATTGCTGAATGTGTAAGCGTATGATTTAGCTTAAATAAGTGATTTACGCCAGAAAAGGTTGGTTCAAACCTTGCTATTTACGAGTCCAATTGAGTACTCAAAAGCTAAGGGATTTGGAACTGCTAATTTCTCATTACCTTTCAAGCTGTTACAAGAAACTAGCGGCACAAATTCCAATTTGGTGGGCCTACTTGGACTTGAACCAAGGACCAATCGATTATGAGTCGACTGCTCTAACCAGCTGAGCTATAGGCCCGGAGTAGGAATTATTCCAAAAAGCTTTGTAATTTGTGAGCACGTGATGGATGTCTCAATTTGCGTAACGCTTTTGCTTCAATTTGTCGAATTCTTTCTCGTGTGACATCAAATTGTCGGCCGACCTCTTCTAAGGTGTGATCTGTACTCATATCTATTCCGAAACGCATCTTCAAGACTTTAGCTTCTCTTGGAGATAAATTAGCCAAAAGGTCACCAGTAGTTTCTTTAAGACTCTCACGAGTAGTAACTTCAACTGGCGAAGATAGTTTTTCATCTTCGATAAAATCACCAATCGTAGAGTCTTCATCGTCACCAACTGGGTTCTCCATGGATAAAGGTTCCTTTGCAATTTTAAGAATTTTATTAATTTTATATTCTGGTAATTCCATCTCTAATGCAAGTTCTTCTGGTGTGGCTTCTCGTCCAAATCTTTGTAAAAGTTGTCGTCGCACTCGATTTAGTTTGTTAATTGTTTCAATCATATGAACAGGGATACGAATGGTTCGAGCCTGGTCAGCAATTGAACGGGTAATCGCCTGACGAATCCACCAAGTGGCATATGTTGAGAATTTGTAACCACGTCGGTACTCAAACTTATCAACTGCTTTCATTAAGCCAACATTGCCTTCTTGAATTAGGTCTAAGAATTGCAAACCACGGTTAGCATATTTCTTTGCGATTGAAATAACAAGGCGTAAATTCGCCTCAATCATTTGACTTTTAGCCTTTTTTGCCATACGGTCACCCTGTCGAAGTTTTTTATTGATATTCTTTAATTCAGACATAGTAATTTGCATTGAAATTTCATGCTCTAAAAGGCTTTTTTGTGCATAGTAAATATCATCTTTGTGGGCTTTTAACGCTTTTTGTAAAGTCTTATCAAAGTCAGTCGAAGTCAGCCAATCAAAGTTAGTTTCATTTCCAGGAAAAGAATCATAAAAAAGTTGTCTAGTCATGCCAGCATCAAAACATGCTTGACGGATTATATTTTCTTCTTTTTTCACTTCATTGACGCGATGCGAAACAACTTCGATCATAGTACTGACTAATTTTGGTGCCAACCTCAACTCTGAGATAAATTGTGAGAATTCCTCTCTAGCTTCGACTGTTTTACCATCAAGATAACCATACTTATTAATAGCTTTAATATAACTTTTAAAGGTTTTTTGAATTTTCTCAAAGCGGTCATATACTTCCCCTTCGTCTGGCCCTGTATATTCTAACTCATCAAAATCTTCTTCATCTGATTCACTAATCTCGTCAAGTTTCATCTCATCAAGATGGGCTTGTTTTTCCAAAATAAGTGCCTGTTTTTCTTCGAATTCTTCGGCATCACCTTGGTAGCCGATGACAACGTCAGTCATCTTACATTTTCCCTCCTCGAGTCTTGTATATGATTTAAAGAAGTAATCAGAAATTTCAGGATAAAGTGAAATGGCTTGCATAATCTGATAGACGCCCGCCTCTATTTCCTTTGCAATTCGAACCTCATCTTTTTGTTCGAGTAATTCCACTACACCCATCTCTCTCATATACATTCGGACAGGGTCAGTAGTTCTTCCAAACTCTGAATCAAGTGCGGCTAATGCAGCCACAGCGACCTCGGCAGAGTTGGCTTGTGCTTTTCCGCCTGATTCCATGACTAATGTATCAGCATCAGGTGCCTCATCAGCTACAACAATATCAAGCTCCTCTAAAATAGTAACAATTGGTTCTACTTGTTCAGGAGTTAGTAAGTCTTCTGGCAGGAGGTCATTAATTTCAGAGTAAGTTAAGTAGCCTTGCTCCTTACCTATTGTGATTAGGCTATTGAGTGCTTGTTTGTGAACTTCTGTGGTTGTTTTCATAATTGAGTTTTTTTCAAAACAGAGGAAGGATTATACCCAAGTCAGCTTAATGTTTTGATTCTTAATTCAGTGTCTTAGAAAGGTTAATGTTACTTCGAGTCAAGGAAAATTGAACTAACTGATTGCTCTTCACTAATCCTTCTGATAACGTCTGCGAGGGTAGGAGCAATCGACAGTTGTCTAATTTTAGAGCAAGCCATTGCGTTGTCTGTCAAAGGTATTGTGTTTGTGATTACGACTTCATCTAAAGTAGAGTTCGTTATATTGTTAACAGCAACTCCAGAAAGAACTGCATGTGTTGCATAAGCAAAAACCTTATTGGCGCCTTTCTCTTTTAAGATATCGGACGCTTGGCAAAGTGTACCGGCGGTATCAACCATGTCATCTACAATAATACAAGTACGTCCAGAAACATCACCGATTACATTCATCACTTTAACTAAATTCGGCTCTGGGCGTCTTTTGTCAATGATAGCCAGATCAGCGTCATTGATTCTTTTTGCTGCAGCTCTCGCTCTAGCAACGCCGCCTACATCTGGCGAAACAACCACTACATCATTGTAGTTGCAATCCAAAATGTCTTTAACTAGAACGGGTTGTGCGTATATGTTATCTATAGGGATATTAAAAAATCCTTGTATTTGATCGGCATGTAAATCCATCGTCAAGATGCGATCAACACCTGATGTTTCAATCATTTTAGCAACCAGTTTAGCTGTAATTGGTACACGTGTCAGGCGAGAGCGTCTATCTTGTCTTGAATAACCTAAATAAGGAACCACAGCTGTAATTCGATCAGCTGAGGAGCGCCTGAGTGCATCTACCATCACTAATAATTCTATGAGTGTTTCGGCTGGAGATGGGCCGCAGGTTGGTTGAATGACAAAGACATCACAGCCGCGAACATTGTCTAGTATTTCAACCTGTGATTCACCATCACTGAATTGACTAACTAAAGCTTTGCTTTGGGTAATTTCTAGATTATCAATAATTTCGGAAGAAAGATTTGGATTGGCATTTCCGCTAAAGATTTTAATTCTTTCAATAGACATCCAGCTGCGCTCTTATTGATTTAGTTGACAATTATACAAAGAATTCATCTCAACAATCAAAATGTTTCTTTGGTAGTAATCTAGAGAATATTAATTAAATGAGATTTTTACTAAAGTTTTTAATTTATTTGTCAAGTATTGGGTTTTTTACTGGAAATTCTCTA
>JAKUUR010000049.1 GCA_022448455.1 Candidatus Thioglobus autotrophicus | reverse complement strand
CACTCGATATACTTGGCCGCACCGTGATGATCCCGACCGATCCGTGCCACAGCGAGGAACAGATCGGCAAGATGATACGCAATATCGAAGTCGCCGCGAGATATGCGTTCGGCGAAATGACCAGCAGCGAAATTGAGTCCAGGATGGCTGAGTTCAAGGACGCGGACAAAATCGATTCACGCAAATATGACACCGACGTTGCTGCTTATGGCCTAGGCCAGCAAGTTGAAACACCTGCCACGCTATAACGATATCGGCAAGCATAACGGTCGATTCCTGACGGAGGAATTGGGCAAGATCAAGGGTGAAGTAATATGGAAAAGGGCTTTTCGATACGTTTCAATTCAAAAAGTTCAGTCACAAATAAAATCACTATTTCTTCTGATTATATTAAAGGCTACCTCAAGGTTGCTAAGTAGTTTTAGCATAAGGAAAGCCTCTCTTGTGCTCGGCTATGTATTAATAAACCCCTTCAACTTTATGAACGCGAACTACCGGCTCAGCAGCTAGATATTCACCCAACTTTTCCATGAAGCCAGTATCAATCCGCCATTGAAAATAAGCTTTAAATTTTTCCTTGCTTTCCCAGCGTCCAAAGCCCTCAATTTTATCGCTATCCTCAACATCTGAAACAATATACTGGGCAAGATTGCCATCGTACGCTCGGGTATCAGGGAGGATGCTTTTCAAGAGTTCTATAACTTCACCACCCAATCCAGGCTTAGTAGTTAGCTGTATATTGGTTGAAATTTCCATAGTGTTTTTCCTATTAATTAAAAAGTATAAAAGCCCAAATAAGTCTGTTTTATTTCTGGCTCATTTTGATACCAGTAAATTGAGTATACCAGTAAGCCTTTTTTTGGGTGATTTCAGAGGCGTATGGGGGACCCATCCAGGCGTGTTTGAGATTATTGTTATACCCTCTCCCTCACACATCAAACGAAATCTTAAATAGAATGAGACGATTTGAAAGTGCAATCTCGTGTAGATTATGTTTTATAGTAAATTAATCTCTAAATAAATACTTATACTAGAGGTTGCCCGATGAGAAGAAAAATATGCTTGATAAACAATTAAGAAAAACGATTTATGTGATTGCAATTAGTGCTGCCTTTGTTGCCATAACTTGGGCTTTACTATTAACTTTTATTTCAACTAGAATCTTGATAGACTGGAATAATACAGAAGCTGAAGACATTCGAAGAGTTCACATACAGCAGCATTCAGATGAACAAATAAAGTACAACGAAATGATTAAATTGCTTGAGCAAATCAAGTCTAATACTGATTAGAGCTACTGACATAAATTATAAAGTTAGTATTTAGCCACCCCTCCCTCACACATCAAACGAAATTTGGACTTAGTTGTCTTATGAGTTAGTTAATTGTTATGATTTAATAATACAGAACCAACTTTTGAATCTATAGAGACAATCCCTTGAATAGAGTCTATTACTTTATTTCTTTTAGCTGTTGCTCTTTCCATTGCTTCATTGCTCTCATACAAAGTTACTGATACGTTTATGTTGCCATCAACTTTAATTGCTATCAATTGCTCTGCTTCAAATAATACATGGCTTCACTCTTCAACAAGTAACCTTTTATATTACTTAGGTTTTGAATCAAGTTTTTCTGTTATCAGCCCTCAACCGCAGTGCCAACTCTTTGCAATGTTGTTGTTGTTGTGGGTGTTGCAATGGCAGTAGAAAAGGTTAGAGATAAATGGGTATTTTTTCGAGTTTAATATAGGCTCTTATTATCTTAACTTTCGTCTCTAAGCCTGGTAATTGTATTAATTAGGCCAGCCTAATAATAATTTTGGTTGACAAGTATAAAAAAAATATGTAGCCTGTCTATTCAGTCAAGAAGTATTAAGTTGTTTTGTTAACCAAATAGGCTTGAAAGGTGATGGCATGATGCCGCCAGAAAAAAACACGTGATTTAATGATTGAGGCTCATAATCCCAATGATAGATGATGCCGCTAAACAAGGAGTAAAAGTTTTGTCCTGTGCTAGATTGTATTTCAATGGTCGCAATGAAATAGGGGGCTGATCCGAGAACTGGAAAAATAATTTCATCCCAAGCATCTAATTGGACAAGGCATCCGAATAATCCAATGCAAGTTTAATTAGACAAAGGCTTGGAAACAAGAAATTGTTGAGCCTCTAAATTTATATTATGAGGCTTAACGAGTGGAGTAATGCTATCACATTGAACGGAAATTAAAAATCAATGTGTGTATTACGTTTGATAAATAATAAAGGAGAAATTTATGAAAATAGGAAGATTTAGTAGGCTATTGATTATAACATTATGTAGCTTTCTTTTGTCTGGGCAAGCGCTGGCAGACAAAATAAAAGTGTCAGGAATATATACCCAACCATTGCAACAAAAATGGGATGCAAGATTGCATCTAGCATTACAAGCGGCAGCGGATGCAGGTGAAATTGAATATGTGTTTTCAGAAAAAGTTTCAAATACTGATTATGTTCGAGTTTTACGGGAATATTCTGAAAGTGGAGTGGACCTTGTAGTTGGTGAAGCTTTTGGCATTAGCGCTGAGGCTAGAAAAGTAGCAGATGACTATCCAAACATAGCATATCTAATGGGAGATCCTGGTAGTGGATATGGTGGTGAACATGGTAGCAATTTTTCAGTATTTGATAATTATATTCATGAGCCTTGCTATTTGATGGGGATTATTGCTGGAGGCATGACCAAAACTAATAAAATTGGCATGGTTGGCGGTTATGCAATTGGTGAAGTAAACCGTTTGTTCCATGCGTTTATGGCTGGTGCAAGGTCAGTTAACCCTGAGGTTGAGTTTAAAGTTAGCTTTATTGGCTCTTGGTATGATCCACCGAAAGCAAAAGAAGCTGCATTTGCTCAAATAGAAGCAGGTGTTGATGTCTTATATGCAGAACGTGCTGGTGTAACGGATGCTGCAAGAGAAAGAAATATACTAGCATTTGGTAATGTTAATGATATGAATCAGGAGGAAAACGGCACAGATGTCGTGGTCACATCTGCTTTATGGCATATGGAAAACGCAATTAATCATGCAATCTCCCGTGTTAAAGCTGGTACCTTCGAAGCAGAGGATTATAAAGAATGGACCATGATGCAAAAAGGCGGAGCTTCTTTAGCACCTTACTATGAGTTTGATAGTAGGATTGCAAGTGATGTTAAAGCTAAAGTAGCAGCAATGTCTAGAAAAATCTTAGGTGGTAGTCTTGTAGTTGAAATTAATGACGACGAGCCAAAATCAACTTACTAAAATTATCAGATGAAGAAGTTACAATTTTCCAAAATTTGCAAGAATTTTGGTTCTGTTGTAGCGAATGACAATATTTCACTCTCACTAGGTGAGGGTGAAATATTATCTGTATTGGGTGAAAATGGTGCAGGTAAGACCACATTAATGAATATACTCTTTGGACACTATATTAGTGACAAAGGGTTTATCGAAGTTGAGGGTCAAAGATTAACACCAGGCTCAACAAGAGCTTCACTAGATGCTGGAATTGGCATGGTTCACCAGCATTTTACTTTAGCGGATAATCTTACTGTATTAGAAAATATTATTCTTGGCACCGAGCCTTTAACTAGACTTTGGAGTCAAAAAAAACAAGCGTATAAAAAACTTAAAGCACTATCAAAGCGCTTCGGCTTGTTAATTAATCCAGATGCTAAAGTAGCCGATTTAACGGTTGGCGAAAAACAGCGAGTTGAAATAATAAAAGCGCTATATCGTGATGCAAGTATTTTGATACTTGATGAACCGACTGCAGTTCTCACTCCGCAAGAGACTACACAGCTTTTCACAGTACTCAAGGAAATGGTAAATGCTGGTTTATCAATAATGTTTATATCGCATAAATTAAATGAAATTTTAAAAATTAGTGATCGAATTGTAGTTCTACGTGACGGCAAATTAGTAGGAGAAGTAGTCACTAAAGATGCAAGTAAGGAGTCTCTCGCAGAAATGATGGTTGGACACACAGTTACACGACCAGCGTATGAAAAATTGAAAATTGGTAAGGCGGTCGTAGAGCTTAATAATGTATGTTTAAATGTGAGCGAGGGCTCGACTGCGCTTTCTAATATAAACCTTAAAATACATGAAAAAGAAATTATTGGTCTGGCGGGAGTTGCAGGTAATGGTCAAGCTGGATTAAGTTCAATTTTGCAAGGGTTAGCTTCCCCAAGCTCAGGGGAATTTAAACTATTTGGAGAGAGTTTAATTAAATATGATCCTCGTTATCTTACAGAATCTGGAGTAGCACGGATTCCAGAAGACCGCACAAATGAGGGCATTATAGGAGAAATGGAACTATGGGAAAATTTTCTTGGGGAACAATTACGCTCTAAAGCTAAATCAGGATTTATTATCGACAAAAAGCAGGCAGTTAGTAGTGCTGAGAAATTAATTCAAGAATATGATATTCGTTGCGAAGGTCCATTTGCATCTACCAGATTGTTGTCTGG
>JAKUUR010000048.1 GCA_022448455.1 Candidatus Thioglobus autotrophicus | reverse complement strand
CCCCAATACAGATTACACTTTAAATATTGATAAAGAAGAGAATGACAATTTTCGCCTAGGATTTGGCGCTGACATTGAGTTAGAAAACGGGTGGTTATTTATGGCAGACTATGAGAGAAATCAAACTGACAATTCAGGTTATGAAAACACAATAAGCCTGGGTGTATCATTCCAGCCCAATTCTAGAACTGAGTATAGTCTTTCATTAATTGATGGTGATTCTTCTAATGGACAAATTGGACTAGATTTTAATAAAAGGTTAAGTGATGATTGGTCAATAAATGCCGGTTTTGAAGTTGCCCAGACATCGAGTTCTGGATATAACAATACTGCTCAATTTAGTACAGAAATGTCTTTTTAATGTTGGAGTAACCAGTCGCTAATTTTTATGAAATTTTGTTGTCAAACAATTCACAAATTTATTATTGCTGGGTGTGTGCTTTTTTTATTTCCTGTTGACATATTAGCGACCACTTATCAGGTCACTCAGGTCGCCACGGGTTTAGGTATACCTTGGGGTATGTCTTTTCAGTCGCAGAACGAAATACTCTTCACCGAACGCAAAGGAAGACTTGGCATTGTTAACATTGACAGTGGCGAAGTGAATTATTTGTCAGGACTCCCTGACATTATTGCAAAAGGGCAGGGTGGTTTAATGGATGTAGCGAAACCGACAAATAATGAGATTGCAGATTGGACTTATTTCACATATGTAAAACCCATTGATGCTGCAGGTAATGGTGAAACAACTTTGGCCAGAGCACATATCAGTAAAGAGGGTATTTTTGATTGGCAGGACTTGTTGGTAACGCATTCGCTTTTTGGCGTTATATTTGATGTTACTGGTATAGCATGGGGCAGTGATAGGCACTTTGGCAGTCGCATCGCTTTTGACGATACGCATCTATATTTTTCTGTAGGTGATAGAGGGAATCGACCTAATGGACAAAATCTAGAATCACATGCAGGCTCTATTTTAAGGCTTAATGTTGACGGCTCCGTTCCGCAAGACAATCCATTTGTAGACGTTGAAGGTGCGCGAAATGAAATATGGAGCTACGGTCATCGCAACCCTCAGGGTCTGGTTTGGGATGGTGTCAACCAAAGACTATGGTCTATTGAGCACGGTCCGCGAGGTGGCGACGAATTAAATCTCATTGAAAGGGGTGGTAATTATGGTTGGCCTATTATCTCTTACGGCAAAGAGTATGCTTCATTTAGGGCTGTTGGTGAAGGTACTCACAAAGAAGGCATGGAGCAACCAAAAAAGTTTTATATACCATCTATAGCACCTGGTAGTTTAATGCAATACTCCGGTGATGCTTTTCCAGAATGGAAAGGAGACCTCTTCGCTGGTGCATTAAAACTGCGGCATATCAATAGAATCAAGCTTGATCAGGAAGGGAATGCGATTGCAGAGGAGCGCTTAATTGAAGACTTAAATGAGAGAATCAGAGCGCTCCTTCAAAGCCCAGAGGGTTGGATTTACTTCTCCACCGACAGTGGAAACATTTATGTCATCAAACCATGACAAGGGTTTTTCAATAGTAAATGTCAATTTGATTTGAATTAAAATAATGTCATGGAAACACTAAAAATAATCATTCCAGAGCGTATGAAAGGTCAGAGGCTTGATGTTGCTTTGTCAGAAATGTTGCCAGATTACTCTCGTTCCAAGATTACTGCTTGGATTAAATCAGGTGAAGCTCTCATTAACCACAAACCCTTCAAACCAAAAGATAAAGTGAATGGTTCTGAAATGGTTGAGTTGACAATCAGTCAGAAGCAGAATAATGACTGGGTGGGCGAAGATATTCCCCTAAATGTTGTCTTTGAGGATGAAGACATCATTGTATTAAATAAGGCTGTTGGTTTGGTAACTCATCCAGGTGCCGGAAATTGGAGTGGCACTTTGGCAAACGCTTTACTACATTACGAGCCCAAATTGGCGATACTTGATAGAGCTGGAATTGTCCATCGACTTGACAAAAATACTTCAGGTTTGATGGTCGTTGCACGAAACGAAAAGTCACAAAAATATTTGGTTAAACAACTTCAAACGCATTCAGTATCGAGAGAGTATTCTGCTATCGTCTATGGGTATATGGTTGCCGGAGGAACGATCGATGAGCCGATTAGCCGCGATGCTAAGGACAGAGTAAAGCAAGCCGTCTCAAGTCATGGTAAGGAAGCCGTCACTCATTACCGAGTAATAGATCGTTACCAGAACCATACCCATGTTAAGGTCATCTTGGAGACCGGACGGACTCACCAAATCCGTGTCCACTTATCTCACATCGGTTACCCTTTAATAGGAGATCCAATGTATGGCGGTAAGGTTCGTTTCCCCAAAAAAGCAGATACAGTTTTAAAAGAAGCTTTAGTCAATTTTAAAAGGCAAGCCTTACATGCAAGGAAATTGACTTTAACTCATCCTATTAGTGGGGAGTTGATGTCATGGAAGGCTCCATTGCCTGAAGATATGTTAGCGTTATTAGATGTGCTAAATAATTATGACCCATGCTAAAAAAATGAATATGAATTAGGGTGACGATGTTTCCAGATAATGTTAAATTCATATCGACTCCAAGATTTATAGAGGGTGGTGCTGGTGCCGATTGTTTTGGAAATTTTAATTTGGCATTGCATGTTGGTGACGAGCCGAGTGCAGTAAGTGCTAATCGTGAGTTCCTTGAGAAACACTATAAACTTCCCTCTAGTCCTAAATGGATTAATCAAACCCACTCCAGTGTTTGTATTAGGGTGGATTCTAAGTTTTCATTGGCTGAAGCCGATGCAAGCTATAGCAGGACATCGGGCGTGGTGTGTGGTGTTCTTACGGCTGACTGTATGCCTGTCTTTATTTGTGATAAACGGGGGACGTTTGTTGGTATAGCGCATGCCGGTTGGAAAGGCTTGGTGGGTGGTGTAATTGAATCTTTGATTGAGGAGATTAAAATTGAAGGGAGTGAACTCCTAGTTCATCTAGGACCCGCAATCTCGCAGTCAGCATATGAGGTTGGTAGCGAGGTAAAAACACAATTTCTAGATAGAAACTCAATATTTGAGCGTTCATTTATTGAAAAAAATGGCAAACATTATCTCGATCTCTATGACGGAGCAAAGGTTATATTGGAGGGTTACGGAATCACATCAATTAGTGGTGGAGATTGTTGTACCTATCAAGATTCAAAGCAGTTCTTTTCCTTTCGACGTGACGGTGCATGTTCAGGAAGAATGGCACACTTGATTTGGATGGTTTGAATAAAGTTAGCTGATACTATTAGCGTTCACTGTCCTTGATTTTTCCTTTACTACTAAAGACCATTTCTTTGCTGTTTTTATCTAAAAAATAATAGTGCAATGACCTTTGTTTTCGCTGTTTTTGTTGAACGACACAGCCCCTCACTTCGAAATCATCGATCAACTCGATTTCTGGGTGAGACGAATTCAAGCAGCGCATGAATTGCCTGTTGTTTTGTACAATATATTGACGGAAATATAACTCATCCTTGTAATCAATAATGGCATAGGCTTGGTGATGAATAGGCATACCAGGATCCACAATAATAATGCAATTTTCACTAAACTCAGGCGCCATCATGTCACCAATATTTTGAAGTGCATACGGCTCTGAATTTGTTGAACAGGCGCTTTCGAATAGCGCTTTCGGGTTATCTATTTCTGGCATCTGGGGCAGTAGTAACTGGCACGCTGGTTTTGTACGATTCTTTTGATTGTACCATCGCACCGATTGCAAGACATATCATTGCGTCCATAGACAGACAAAACTTGAGAAAAATAACCGGGCTCGCCATCAATATTTGAAAAGTCATTCAAGGTTGTTCCACCATTATTGATGGCTTCTGACAATATTTGTTTAATACATTGAGTGAGCACTTGGTAACGCTTTTTTGATATTTTGCCTGCTGCCCTTTTAGGAGATATTCCAGCTAGAAAAAGACTTTCTGATGCATAAATGTTTCCAACACCTACAACTATATTGCTATCCATAATAAATGCCTTAATGTTTTTCTTCCTGCCTCTAGATGACTGGTACAGAGTGTTATCATTGAATTCGCTGCTTAAAGGTTCTGGACCAAGATTATTAAAGAGGTTTAATTGCTCATTATTTTTTTGCCAAAGAATTGAGCCAAATCGACGAGGGTCATGAAAACGCATACTGGTTCCGTTATCAAATATTAGTTCGAAGTGATGATGTTTTTTTAATGATTCTCCAGAAGCTACAACACTAATTGAACCTGACATACCGAGATGCATTACCAATGTACCGTTGCTAAATTTGATGAGTATATACTTTGCGCGTCTCGAAATCTTTTTAATGAACTCTCCCTTTATGGTTTTGGGGAGGTGAGAAGGGATTTTCCAGCGAAGTTGTTTTTGATAGATTTGGGCAAATAAGACCTGTCTTCCAAGTATGTGTGGTTCGAGACCACGTTTGGTTGTTTCAACCTCTGGTAGTTCAGGCATGATTTGTAGAGATTAATTTGGGTTAGCTAATGCAATTTTCTTGGTTGCACCAAAATCAGTTTTGCCATTTCCAAGCTTAGGAATCTCTTTAACGATTAAAACCTTGGAAGGGTGGTAGAGTGGATTTATATTGGCCTCCGTGAGAATTTTCTTAAGTTCGTCTTTGTCAAGATCTGTCGTTGCCAGCAGGACAATCTTTTCACCCTTGATCTGGTCTGGTAGGCATGTTGCCGCAATTTCCAAATCCTTATCATCACAAGCATCTAATATCTCTTCTTCGACCTTTGTTAGGCTGATCATTTCACCACCAATCTTGGCAAACCTTGAATAGCGATCCACAATGGTCAAGAAGCCGTCTTCGTCTAGGTGGCCTTTGTCTCCAGTACGGTACCACCTATAATCATCTATTATTTCAATAACTTCTGCGGTTTTTTCAGGCATTTTCAAGTAGACCTTCATTATTTCAGGTCCACCAATCAGAATCAGTCCATCTTCTCCTGTAGGAATAGGGTCAAGAGAGTCGGGATCAACGATTCGAAACTCAGTGCCACTAAATGCACGACCAACAGTGCCTGGCCTGTTACGTAATTTTACTGTTTCAGAGTCATTATCTTTTATATCAGGCAAATTTACAGATGCG
>JAKUUR010000047.1 GCA_022448455.1 Candidatus Thioglobus autotrophicus | reverse complement strand
AGACGACCAGCTGCGTTAATCCTCGGAGCGACAGAAAAACCCAAGTCAGAAGCTTGCAGTGACTCGCCGGGACGTTTTGTCATCTCAAGTATCGCCAATATCCCCTTCGAACAGCGTTTTTGCCGAATTCTCTTAAGTCCCTCACTGATAAGAATCCGATTATTCTGATCTAATCTAACAACATCAGCTACCGTACCAAGTGCTACCAAGGCAAGCAGTTCACGAAGGTCAGGCACTGAGATCTGATGTTTTTCAAAATAACTCAAACTTTCTAAGTGCGTCTTAAGTGCTGAAAACAAATAAAAACAAACCCCAACACCTGCTAAATTTTTTGAGGGAAATTTACAGCCCTTTAGATTTGGGTTAATTATGGCATTTGCATCTGGAAGAATTATGGGAGGTAGGTGATGATCAGTAATGATGACATCGATACCAAGAGATCTAGCCAATGAAGTTCCTTCGATACTCGAGATGCCATTATCAACAGTTATGATTAAGTCAGGGTCCTTTTCTTTCTTTGCTTTGTTAACAATTTCTGGACTTAATCCGTAGCCATGCTCAAATCGATTTGGTACCAGAAAATCTACAAACTTTGCACCCATCATCCTGAGTGCCTTGACTGCAACAGCGCTTGCAGTAGCCCCATCTGCATCAAAATCTCCAACAATCAATATACGTCTATTTTCAGTAATTGCTCGCTCAAGAAGGTTAAGTGCGACATCCAATTGATCAAAGTTTGGTTTTAACAAACCAGGCAGCGACAATACCAGCTGAGATTCAGTGACAGACCTAGCAGCATATATATTTTTTAAGAACGCAGGTATATCGTCTGAATAAGACTCGTAGAGTGTTTTGTCTATTTCTCTAGTCAGCACTGCGCACAAGTCGAATGTAAGTATCTATGTACTTTTCTCTGACTATAGATCCCCCAAAAAAGAATGGAATTTCGTAAGCTAGTGAAGGGTTATCTTTAGCTGTCATTGATGTCCAGTAGGTGCCCATCTGGGTATTTGGGAAAAAGTCCAAATCAATTAAAATATCATCATCAGCATAATAATTGATTATTGTTTTTAATTCATTCCTTGTTGGCAAGCGCCAATTATTATAGGTGCAGAGTTGTGCTTCATTGATGTCATCAATGTAGGATTGAGTATTGCAACCCTCACCCCAAAAACAATTTTTACTATACATATTATTCTTCCTACCAGTATCACCATCAAACCAGGTATATGTGTTCATGGTATATTGCAAACCCTCTGTTTCACCTTTCACCTCCCATACAAGAGAGGTCTTTTGGTCTAAGACGCACGACCAATTCGAATTTTCGAAATCCAAAACTTCGCCTTCGTTGGACAGTTTTACAAAATCAGCAATCACAATGTTGCTAACTGACATAAACAATGAAAGAATCAGAGCCTTTTTCATGCATTGAAACTTGATAATTAAAGGAAGATTATATTCTACCAGTTAAGTCTAATATTGGAATGCCTGCAAGATTTATTATAGTAACTATTTTCATAAAGAAGGCTGTCGGCGCTCAAATAAAAGCAATATAACGCCGATAAAAATAAAGCCGTCAGCAACATTAAATACCGGCCAATAATAATTCTGGTAATGGACATCAATAAAATCAACCACGTAGCCATATTGAGCACGATCTAATAAGTTACCTAAGGCTCCTGAGAGTAGAATAAACTGCCCAAAAAGCCTTTGACGGTTTATGGCAGGCGTTTTATGAATCCAAACCATAACCATAAAAGACACAAAAAGTGATACAGCCAACAAAAAGGCTTTTTGTATTGCACCTCCCCCCGACAAAATACTAAAAGCAGCACCGGCGTTTTGTATATAAGTCCAACTAAGATATGAATTGATGACCATTGACTCACCTAGATTAAATGACGAGACAACAATCTGTTTCATTAGCTGGTCGAAAATTACCAGCGCCAGACACAATAAGTAGTAACTTTTATACTTCATAAGTCATAACAAATATTTCCAAAAAAATTGAACTATTGTTTAAGGATACCTTTAAAAACAAACGACAAGAACCAAGTACCTAGCACCTATTTAATCAATGTGTTTATAATTCATGGTTAATTGTATTATAAATTTAGTGGAGACTTTATGGGTTTTTTAACTGGTAAAAAAGCTCTCGTTGTGGGTGTCGCATCAAACCGCTCAATTGCCTGGGGGATTGCAGAAGCGATGGCTTCAAATGGATGTGAAATCGCACTCACTTATCAAACCGATAAACTCAAAAGTCGAGTTGAAAAGTGCGCTGAGGTTTGCAACTCATCAATTGTGATCCCCTGTGATGTCTCTGAAGACGAGCAAATTAGCCAGACCTTTGTTAAATTGAAGGAGTCATGGGACAGTTTCGACATTCTCGTTCATTCGGTTGCATTTGCTAACCGCGCGGAACTAGATGGAAACTACGTTGAGGTCACAACACGTGAGGGGTTTCTGAAAGCCCATGAAATAAGTTCATATAGCTTTACTGCGCTTGCAAAAGCTGCACTTCCAATGCTTAACTCAAATAGCGCACTATTAACACTAACCTACTTAGGAGCTCTTCGTGCAATACCTAACTACAATGTCATGGGTATTGCCAAAGCGTCGCTTGAAGCCAACGTAAGATATATGGCTGCTGCGCTTGGAGGTGACAAAGGTATTCGAGTTAATGCTATTTCTGCAGGTGCTATTAAAACACTTGCAGCAAGCGGTATAAAGGGCTTTGGAAAGCTTTTGGACCATGCTGCTGAAAGCTCAGCATTGAAGCGGAACGTCAGCACCAAAGAAGTTGGTAATGCTGCTGCTTTTTTATGTTCAGACCTAGCGTCTGGTATTACTGGTGAGGTGACCTATGTTGATGCAGGCTATAACTTTTATGAAAAAGGGCCTGACTTATAATTAAGGCTTAAGTAATAAAATGTTTCACATGCTAACTTGTTTTGATCTTAAACCAAAGTATTCTATAGAAGAGTTTCAAAAATCACTGACTGACTATACAGCTCACATGCGTGAACTTGACTTGGTAGAAAGCCATGGCCCAATTGGCCTACGCCAAAGCGACACAATTTTAGATACCGATGATGAAAGGAAGCAAAAATACTTTATGATTATGCATTTTCGAGATAGAGAGCAATCTGATAATGCCGTCGCTTATATTAAAAATCTTAAAGAGCCAGCAAAATCACTTCATACAAACACATACTCGAAAACGCAAAACCTTATTTTTATTAGTTGGGAAGATATCGAGTAATTTTGTAAACTGTAATAATTTAAAGAAGTTCAGAAAAAACTTTTATTTCTGCAGAATTTCTTAATTTATTAACAAGACTTAGAAATAGTTCGTTATTCTCCTCAGTCAAATAAAGGTCAACAATTTCACTATTTTTGTTCTCTTCTGACAACTTCACAGCCTTCAAGTCAATCACAAGAGTTGTACTGGCATCTACACTCTGGGAATGGTAGGTATGCTCACCAGAGTTAGGTTTAGATAATTTGTAAACCTCGCTTGTTACATTGAATGGTAATTGTGAACCCCTAGTGATCCAACCTACTTCATTCCATTCAAGATTGTTTTCAGACATTAAAGAATTCACTTGATTAGTGTTCCCGCTTGTTAAAGAAGAAGAAATGGTTTGGGCTAAGTCATCAATCAATTGTTTTGCGCCTAGATTTCTTAAAATATCTACTATCTGATCTTCAACTTCATCTAACACTTTCTGGCGTTCAGGCTGCTGATTTGCAAGACTCATAACAACAAATCTATCCTTACTTAATTCTATGACATCAGAATTTTCTCCATCCTCAAAAACGACATCACTGAATGCAGTGGATACGAAAACTTCATCATATTCAGTGCTAAGCTCTGAGAAAAAATCAGAAGTTTGAAGTTCAAGGTCAAGCTGGTTTGAGACTACATCAATAGACTCCTCGTATGCCAAATTGCCGAGCTCCTCTTGCAAGTCATAGAGTGCTTTTTGGTTAACGTTTTTCTTGTGAAGTGCTAATAGTTGCTCCTCCACTTCTTCAAAAGACTGCAAGGTAGCTGGTTGGATTTCGTTAAGCTTAATGATGTGGTAACCATAATCTGACTTTACAACATCACTAATATCACCAACATTCATATCAAAGACAGCCTTGTCAAACTCTGGAACCATGAGCTCTCTTTCGAATAAACCCAAGTCACCACCAATCTCGCTGGTAGTAATATCTTTAGAATGAATTCTTGCTAATTCAGAAAAATCACCACCCTGCTTAATCTCTTTCAATATTGAACTTGCATTACTTACCTTTTCAAGCAAGATATGTTGAGCTCTTCTTTGTTCAGGATTTGTGTAGAGATCTTCATTCTCTATATAGAGTTTCTGAAGAGTTTCATTATCAGGATCAATCTGCTGTTCAATATTGTCTAACGATAATTCAACAAAATCAACTTGAACTTTACGACCTTCTATAAATTTTGATTTATTATTATCAAAGTATTCAGAAATTTGCTCCTGATTAACAACAATCTGGTCCTGATATTTTTCAGTATTTAAAACGACAAAGGATACTTCTCGTTGCTGCGAAGATAAGTCATTGAGTTGTTCAATCTGTACCGTTGATAAAAAAGCAGAATTATTCAAATTTCTCTTAATTTGATCAAGCGACATCGATTTTGATTGCTCTAACTCATAACCAAGCGGAGTGAAATTATTTAATCTCAGTATTTGTATGTAACGGTCTTCAGAAAAAATACCGTCCACCTGAAAAACAGGGTTTGATTGAATCAATGAACGAACTTCTTCATCAAGAGTTACTAGCTTCATTGAATTGGTGAAATTCTCTAGTAATTTCTCGTTAATCAACGTATCAATAAGTGTTTGTCTGAGGGCATTATCAATTTCAGTAGAATAAGATGAACCAAGCTGCTGTTGTAAATTTCTTTGTTGGGTGTTAAATTCTTGATAATAATTATTCACAGTAATATCTTCACCATCAACTATCGCAATAACAGAGTTCGAAGAACCACTAAAATATTGCTGAACCCCAAACAATGCAAAAGGCACTGCAATAAGACCTACGATAAGGTAAGCGACCCAACCCTTAGATTTTTTTCTAATTGCTTCTAACATATTTTCAACCAATTATGGCGGAGCGGACGGGGGTCGAACCCGCGACCTCCTGCGTGACAGGCAGGCGTTCTAACCAACTGAACTACCGCTCCAAATTTTGG
>JAKUUR010000046.1 GCA_022448455.1 Candidatus Thioglobus autotrophicus | reverse complement strand
ACTTGGTTTTGATCAAGAAATCATGAAAGTCATCGATAATTATCAAGCAAAAGTTATCATTTTAGCTGGTTACATGAGAATTCTTTCTGCTGATTTTATTTCAAAATATTTCGGGAAAATACTGAATATACACCCTTCACTGCTACCAAAATTTCCAGGACTCAACACACACCAAAGAGCAATTGAGGCTTCTGAAAAGATTCATGGCGTGAGTGTACATTTTGTAACAAAAGAGCTTGATGGTGGGCCTGTTATAGCACAAGAGTTTGTCAATATTGATTCTACAGATAATGCACAAACCCTTGCAAAAAAAGTTCTTGATAAAGAGCATGTCATCTACCCAAAAGCCATTCACTGGTATACTCAGGGCAGACTAAAACTTGTTAACAAAAACACAGCTATGTTAGATGAAAAGATACTATGAAAAAGACTTTAACTTTTATTTTAATTTTATTTATTACACTTCAATCCTATGCACTTAGCTCATATACAGCGAGCTATGAACTCTATGCAAAAACAAAGATAGGTAGCCTTAATATTGGTACTGCTCTCTTTGTCTTGGATGTAAAAGATAATCAATATATATATACAACTGAGGCACATACTGATTTGTTGTGGAAGGCTTTATATGATTACTCCAGAACAGAACGAAGTATTGGACAAGAGATTGATGGTGAGTTGATAAGTACTCATTTTTCTGTTGTTGAAAGGATAAAGAATAAGGTTAAGAAAAACTATGAAATTACAATCATTAATAGAAATTACGCCATTTCTAGTAACGGAAAAGAATGGAAGATTGACCCAGGAAACCTTGTTGATCAGCTCAGTGTATATCTGATTCTTGCAAACGATTTAAAAAAAAATCCTAACCAATTAGAATTTATTTACCAAGTGGCAAACGAAGATGGGGTTGAGTATCAAAAGTTTTTAGTTATGGGGTATGAAACCCTTAATATTAAAGATAATGAAATGGAAACTATTATAGTTAATTGTCCAGAATTGAGATTAACACTAAATCTTTCAATGGCGCACAATTTTCTCCCAGTACTCATTCATAAAGTTAACGTAAGTAGTGAATTCAAACTGATACTAAAAGATTATAAAGCATTATCTTAAAGATGTTTTTTAAGGAATTGCCCAGTAAAAGATTTGTTTGATTGAGAAACCATCTCTGGTGTTCCAAATGCAATAATTTCACCACCTTTATTACCGCCTTCAGGTCCAAGATCTACAATCCAGTCTGCTGTCTTTATAACATCAAGATTATGCTCAATGACAACAATCGTGTTATTACGATCTCTGAGTCGAGTAATAACTAAGAGTAATTGCTTGATATCGTGAAAGTGAAGACCAATGGTGGGTTCATCTAAAATGTATAGCGTTTTCCCAGTATCTGATTTAGAGAGTTCTTTGGATAGTTTTACGCGCTGAGCCTCCCCACCTGACAACGTTGTCGCATTCTGTCCAAGTGTGATGTAGGATAATCCGACATCCATCAAGGTTTGAAGTTTTTGTGTAATTTTAGGTATTGCATGAAAAAATTCTAGAGCATCTTCTACCGTCATCTGTAAAATATCAGCGATTGTTTTGCCCTTGTATTGTATCTCTAGAGTTTCACGGTTGTATCTTTGACCGCTACAAACATCACACGAAACATAAATATCGGGCAAAAAATGCATTTCTACCTTAATGAGACCGTCGCCTTTACAAGCCTCACATCGACCACCTTTGACATTAAAGCTAAAGCGGCCCGATTTATAACCACGAGATCGTGACTCAAGTGTCTGAGAAAATAAATCACGAATCATGGTAAAAACACCAGTATAAGTAGCTGGATTAGACCTCGGTGTGCGACCAATAGGGCCTTGATTAATGTTAACTACTTTATCAAAAAAGTGCATTCCATCAAACTCTTTAAAGGGGGCTACCTCAACCTGAGCACGATTCAAAATTTTTGCAGCTAACTGATGCAAGGTATTGTTAATTAAAGTAGATTTTCCTGAACCTGAAACCCCTGTGATGCATGTTAGTAGACCTACTGGGATTGCTAAATTAACATCCTTCAAATTGTTTCCACTTGCACCTTTTATATTCAACCATTCAGTAGCTTGCTTTCTTTTATTAGGCACGCTAATAACTTGTCGGCCACTTAAATAGTCTCCAGTTAGAGACTTGGTGCTATTGATTACCTCTTTTAGGGTGCCAACAACAACAATTTCTCCACCATGAATCCCAGCACCAGGTCCAATATCAACAATATAATCGGCTTGCCTAATGGCCTCTTCATCATGCTCTATTACAATCACTGTATTGCCTAAATCCCTTAGATAAGTTAGTGTGTCTAATAATTTTTGATTGTCACGCTGATGAAGCCCTATGGAGGGTTCATCCAAAACATACAACACACCGATCAGACCAGCACCAATCTGAGAAGCCAGTCGAATGCGTTGAGCTTCTCCACCAGAAAGAGTGTTAGCTTTTCGCTCCAAGCTGAGATAATCTAGCCCTACATTAATTAAAAAGTGCAAACGTTGTAAGATTTCTTTGAGAATCTTACTTGCAATTTGCCCACGCTTGCCATCAAGTTCAAGACAATCAAAAAAATCATATATCTGATCAATAGTAAGCTTAGTTAAATCTGATAGATTTTTATTTTGGATAAATACATTTCTTGCAGCTTTATTAAGTCTATCTCCATGACAACTTTCGCAGGGTTTGCTAATTACATATCTGGATAAATCTTCTCTAACAGAACGTATATCGCTTTCCTCATAGCGACGAATCATCCTTGGAATGATTCCCTCAAAAGGTTTTTTCTTGTTTGACCAACCTCTCCTGCCTTTTATTTTGGAAAAATCAATAGACTGGCTTCCACTACCATAAAGGATGATATTTTTATGTTCATCTGCCAATTCATTGAAAGGTTGTTCAATACTAAAATTGTAAAAGTCGCCTACCAATCTCAACATTTGATAAAAATAAGCATTACTTTTACTCCAACCATATATTGCACCATCCTCTAAACTAAGTTCAGGATTAGCAACCACTTTTTCTTCATCAAAAACATCTTTCACTCCTAGACCATCACAAGTTTCACAGGCGCCTACAGGGTTATTAAACGAAAAGAGTCTAGGTTCTAATTCATCTAAAGAGTAGCCGCAATGAACACAGGAAAATTTTGCAGAAAAAGTTATCTCTTTCCAAACAGTGTCAGTATCCATGGGAATCACTTTTGCAATACCTGAACTCATATTGAGTGCAGTTTCTAAAGACTCTGACAATCTTGAGGTAATGTCTTGACGAACCTTTAATCGATCAACAACAATCTCTATTGTGTGATGCTTGTTACCATCAAGTTCAGTTAGTTCCTCAAGATATAAAATTTCTTTATCAACTCTTGCCCTCAGAAAACCTTGATGCGAAAGCTCTTGCAATAACTTTTGATGACTACCCTTACGATTTTGCACTATAGGAGCCAAAATCATAATTTTGTCACCTTCCGGCAAAGAGAGTATTTCATCAACCATCTGCGAAATAGTCTGAGACTCTAAAGCAGTTTTGTGCTCTGGACATCTTGGTGTCCCTACCCTCGCAAACAGTAATCTTAAATAATCATAGATTTCTGTGATAGTTCCAACAGTGGATCGCGGATTATGAGAAGTAGCCTTTTGCTCAATCGAAATGGCTGGAGATAGTCCTTCTATGTGATCAACATCTGGCTTTTCCATTAACGATAAAAATTGTCTGGCATAAGCTGATAATGACTCAACATAACGACGTTGACCTTCGGCATAGATAGTATCAAAAGCTAATGATGATTTACCAGATCCAGACAGTCCAGTAATCACTACAAGTTTATTTCTGGGAAGGATTACATCAATATTCTTTAAATTATGAACCCTGGCTCCACGTATGCTTATTGCATCCATAAACTCAATCTATTTTATGAGGGACAAAGGGTTCATTATACGCACGCCTTGTGTAAAATCACTATTTTGTAGCTTTAGCTAATATTTTAAATGGCAAACCAATAGGCACAGCTGTCAGCCAACATGGAGATTAACAATGTTTAATGAAATTCATAATGATGCTAATGACCGTATGAATAAAACTCTAGCTTCGCTTGAGAGTGACTTTAGCAAAATTCGAGCTGGTAGAGCACATCCTTCACTACTTGAACAAATTCACGTTGAATATTATGGCGCCTTAGTACCCATCTCCCAAGTATCAAATATAACTACAGAAGACTCAAGAACACTGAAAGTTACATTATGGGAAAAAGATATGGTTGGACCAATTGAAAAGGCAATAATGACTTCTGATTTAGGACTAAATCCAATCTCGATGGGTCAAGTTATTCGCATTCCCCTTCCACCACTTACAGAAGAGCGACGAAAAGAATTAGTGCGCGTGGTTCGCGATGAGACAGAACATGCAAGGGTAGCTGTTAGAAACATTCGTAGAGATGCTATATCAGATTATAGGGAACTACTTAAAGAAAAAGAAATATCAGAAGATGAAGCCCATCGGTCTGAAGAAAATATTCAAAAAATTACTGACCAACACATTGATTTAATTGATAAATCTCTCAGTGACAAGGAAAACTCATTACTAGAAATATAAGTGCTAATTCTTTACAAGCAACGTTAATCGAATGAACCAACACAAGTAATATATTTATCCCATCTATTTGCAGTGAATTCTGTTCCGTACTTAACCTGTGGACCTACATTACCCAAATAACCACCTGCTAATGCTTTTTTGAACAGAGCAATATTACTCTCTGACAAATTCAAAGTGTCTTGACAAAATTCATGAATTGCAACGGTTACTATTTCTCCAGATATTGCTCCAATAAATTTTTCTTCTTCTAATTTAGCAGTAGCTTGTGCTATAAGTTCTTCTACAAGATGTAATTCATAATCATCAGGTTCCATAACTTCTTCAAGTTGCTTCACTAAATCTTCCATAAGTTTAGCAACCCTGGCATCGTATGCAAGCTTGGACTGGTATGCTGCAGTGGATGCAGCGGCTGCGGCTCTCTGTTCAGCAAGCTTTTTCTGGAAGGCTTCAAGGGCAGCTTTTTGAGCAAGCTCTTCTTCAATTTCAGCCATCATCTCTGCAGCGGCAGATTCAGCGGCTTGTTTAGCAAGATCTGCCTCTAGTTCGGATTCAAAAGCTGCAATTTCTTGTTCTATCGCTAAAGCTTCCATCAGTTCTTCAACCCTGGCATCGTATGCAAGCTTGGACTGGTATGCTGCAGTGGATGCAGCGGCTGCGGCTCTCTGTTCAGCAAGC
>JAKUUR010000045.1 GCA_022448455.1 Candidatus Thioglobus autotrophicus | reverse complement strand
ACTGATATCGTATTCGGAAACAGTACCTTCGTGGCAGTGGTAAGTACCGGAGAGACCTTAACCTCTTCGGTGTGAGTAACCCCCACTAATTCTTCACAGTCAGATACCCTCCAAGTAAAATCACCAATTTCTTGTAAAACAAGTCGGTGGAGCAGTTAGTCCCTTTGTCTTTATGAACCAGGTAAAGGTATTAGTAAGGATACATCTAAACTCTAGAACATTTATTTTGAGCTAAATTATGACTTAGAATGTAATACTAAAATTAAAAAGCTTGACAGAAGTAAATTTTTTGATAAAATTTGTACTGAATTCTAATTCAGTTCAGAGCCTGAGGCCAGAGGAGCTTGAATATTTATAGCTACAATAACTTTAAGTATAGGCTAATATTAAAAGCTTCTGTTAGGAGGAGATTAAGGCAATATACTTTAGAATTTTTTTTAGGATGACCACTCTTCATTCTTTTATTGAATTAAAAGATAAAGATCCTTTTAGAATGCCGAATTAGCCCATGTCGGGCTAGCAACATTAAATTTAATGTTGATCAATTAAAAGACCTACTTGTGGATAGGTTTTTATTAAATCTAAAATACAAAGGAGAATTACTATGGTTGCAAAAATAAAAAAAACCGCATTATTCGCCATTATGGGGATAATGGCAATTGCACCTGCTAATTTGGTTATTGCGGGTGGAAAGGTTGTACTTTATAGCGCACATAAGCAGGCCATTATTGACGCTATGATACCCCGATTTGAAGCCAAAACCGGGATAAAAGCCGAAGTGATAAAAGCCGGGTCTGGAGATATCATCAATCGTGCCAATGCCGAGCGCAATAATCCACAGGCAGATGTAATATGGTCTATCGGTGGTGAACAACTAGAGGCAAGTTCAGATATACTTGCTAATTATATTCCTGCTGGTTATGACAATATCGAACAGTCTTTCAAAGTAGGAACAAATTGGTTGCCTTACACAGCAATTGTTAATGTGTTCATCGTGAATAAAAATCTATTAAAACCATCTCAATATCCTCGTACTTGGAAGGATTTGGGACGGGCGGATTTGAAGGGTAGAATATCCTCAGCTCGGGCCGACAAATCAGGTTCATCATACATGCAGCTAGCCACTGTGCTTACAATTTATGGTGACAAAGGGTGGGATGTTTACAAACCGATTCTACAGAACTTTGTGCTCTCTGGCAGTTCTAGTGCCGTACCGAGGTTTGTGAATGACGGTGAAGCAGCTGTTGGAGTTACTCTGGAAGACAATGCCTATAAGTATGTTCAAGGTGGCGGACCTGTTGAGATAATCTATCCCGAGGACGGTACAGTGGCGGCTCCAGACGGTATAGCCCTTGTGAAAAATGGTCCCAACTCAGAAAACGGAAAACGCTTCATCGATTGGGCGCTTTCTAAGGAAACCCAGGAATTCCTCGTTCATGAAATGGGCCGCCGCCCAATCCGGAAAGACGTATCTGCAAGCGGTGATCTTCCTCCTCTTTCTTCATTCAAAGTGGTTCCTTATGATTTTTCTTGGTCAGCAGGTAATAAGGATTTATTCCGCAAGAAGTGGAACGACATTTTGATAGGTGAATAACTTATTGAGTTACTCTCCCCCTCCAAATATGCCCTTAAGTTTTACTTGGTGAGCCTGGCAATTTAGTCCAGCCACCAAGTATTTTTCTGAGGCTTATTGCCCCCTTTTCAGCAACATAGCAGGATGTCAACTGTCCAACTGAACAATCTTAACAAAAAATATTCGGACGTTGAGGCTCTAAAACAATTCAGCCTGGAAATTCAATCCGGTGAACTCTTCACTCTTTTGGGACCTAGCGGTTGCGGAAAAACCACCCTACTTCGCACTATTGCCGGTTTCAATCGTCAAGACAGTGGGACTATCAACATAGACGGTATAGGGATCGATAATCTTCCAGCATTCCGTCGCGATATTGGGATGGTCTTTCAAGATTACGCTATCTTTCCACATATGTCAGTGGAAGATAATATTGCATTTGGACTCAGGAACCGAAATGTTTCCCGTCAGGAAATAAAAAGTCGCGTTGCCGATGCGTTGGAAACGGTGCAACTTTCAGGTCTTGAAAAAAGAATGCCGAATGAATTGAGCGGTGGACAACAGCAGCGGGTGGGTCTCGCGAGGGCATTGGTGATTCAGCCCAAAATACTGTTGATGGACGAACCGCTTTCAAACCTGGATGCTAAATTACGTATTGAATTGCGTGAAGATATACGGAAAATTCAAAAAAAACTTGGTACAACGACAATCTATGTTACCCATGATCAGGAAGAAGCACTGGTGATTTCTGATCGGCTCTGCATTATGCGTTCTGGGCAAATGGTGCAAGTTGGAACACCTTGGGAAATATATAAAAAACCAGCAGACCATTTTGTGGCCTCGTTTGTCGGCAACATGAATTTTTTCCCTTGGCCTTTTGCCGGATTAGATTTTCATGATTTGAAAGTACCAACGGTGATTGAGGATTTACCTGCAAAAACTAATGTTGGTAACGAGTCTGAAAAGTTAATTGTAGGTATTCGACCTGAAGATGTTTTGATATCAAACAGTACAGCTAAATTAAAAAGTCAAGTAATACACTTGAAAGGTACCATCAAAAACATTTCATTTTCTGGACGTGAGGCACAAATTCATGTCAAATTAATTGACGGCAATCAACTTGTAGCCCATATTACTCGTCCGGGTGAACGTTTACTTGATGAAATCGGAAAAACTGTTCAATTGGAGTTGCCACACAAGTCAATAATGTTTTTCAACAATAAAAGCGGTTTGAGGCGTTGATCTTGTGAAACATCTAATATATTCCCTCAATAACATTTGGACCATTGTCATTTTTCTGGCTTTCGTGATTGTTGGTCTACTACTAATCTTTCCGCTCTATAATATCTTTGTAGCCAGCTTTTTAGATAATGAAACAGGCGTTTTCACACTTCAGAATTATACTAATATTCTTGGTCGACGTTATTACCGTACTGCTATTTATAACTCTGTTATAGTGGGCTTGTCCAGCATGGTTGGAGCTCTCATAATAGGCATACCGCTGGCATTTTTTACTACACGTTTTAATATCAAAGGCAAATCATTAATTTCGACTTTGGCTATTTTGGCTTTAGTTTCGCCACCTTTTATTGGTGCCTATGCCTGGATAACGATGCTTGGCTCAAACGGATGGTTACGTCTTGGTTTGGAGTCAATGGGCATTTTCATGCCGACAATTTACGGACCTTTGGGGATAATTCTTGTGTTTAGCCTAAAATTCTATCCCTTTGTCTTTTTGCTGACAGCAGGAGCAATCAGGACAATCAACGTTTCTCTTGAGGAAGCAGCGGAAAGCCTTGGTTGCCGGCCTTTTTCCAAATTTATGCGTGTGACATTGCCGATAATATTTCCTGCTGTCAGCACTGGAGCTCTACTGGCCTTTGTTCTTTCATTGGCTGATTTTGGGACTCCATCTATTATTGGACGTAATTTTCGCGTGTTATCAACACTTGCTTACAATCTCTTTACCAGTGAATTGGGTGGTAATCCTGGCCTTGCATCTACAGTCAGTATTTTACTGATTCTTGTTTCATTAATCTTTGTTTATATACAACGTAGATTGATTAGAAAAAAAGATTATGGTAGCGATATGTTACGACGTCCTGAAGTCAAACAACTTAGTCGAGTAAGCTCTATACCGGTACATGCTCTTTGTTATCTCATAGTGTTTTTAAGTTCATTGCCTTCACTTGTTGTGATTTACAACTCTTTTAGAAAAACCAGTGGACCTGTATTTAAGTCAGGTTTTGGACTGGATAGCTATCGGCGAATAATTAATGATGTGCCGGATGCGATCTTTAATAGTTTTGTGTTTTCGATTTCTGCTGTGTTGATGATTGTTGCTTTGGGAACATTGATCGGCTACACTGTGGCCAGAAAACCATCAATATTGACTGGTTTTCTGGATTCCTTGTTGATGATCCCTTATATCGTACCAGGAGTTGTACTAGGTTTGGGGTTTATAGTTTCTTTTAATAGCAAACCAGTAGTCTTAGTAGGGACGGCAACAATAATCATTTTGGTAATCTTTGTTCGCAGACTACCTTATTCAGTACGCTCAAGTGTCTCTATTCTGAAGCAGATCAGTTTGGGTATCGAGGAAGCAGCTATAAGTCTCGGTGCCAGTCCAGCCAAGACATTTTTAAAAGTAACTCTACCCTTAATGATGCCAGGCGTTTTTGCTGGAGCGATGATGGCTTTTATCACTGCGATTAATGAACTTTCCTCTTCAATTATTCTATACGTTGGGGGAACGGTCACTATGCCTGTACGCATTTATCTGTCTGTCCTAGACGGTGAGTTTGGTACAGCAGCTGCTCTATCCTCTATTCTGCTTGCTGCGACTGGTGTGGCTGTCTTTGCAATAATTCACATCACAGAATCCGATGAAGGAGTCTTCCTTTGAGCACCCACTACGACTCTGATATACGGGCATTACTTTTTGATCTAGGCAATGTTCTAGTCGAAATAGATTTCTCAAGAGTCTTGTCAGTCTGGGCCAGCTATGCAGGAATAACAGCTGAGGAACTAGTCCCTCGGTTTTCTCTTCAGGATAAAGATCATGAGCGATTTGAGCGAGGGGAAATAACATCAGCGCAATTCTTCAATTCAGTAAGGGAAACACTCAGGATAGATATAACTAACGCACAGTTTCTTGAAGGCTGGAATTCTGTATTCGTTGGTGAAATAACGGGAATAGATGATGTTGTTAAACGTGCTTCTCTTAGATACCCACTGTATGTTTTTTCAAATACAACGCTTCCACACCATGTAGTTTGGCAAAACTTATGTCCTGAGCTTCTTACCAAATTCAAAAAAATATTTGTTTCCTATGAATTAGGTCTTAGAAAACCAGATGAGGAGGCATTTTATGCAGTCGCAGAAGCTATAGGTGAGCCCATCCACCAAATCCTATTTTTTGATGACTCTCCAGAAAATGTGGCTATTGCAAGCCGGTTAGGTATGCAGATAGTGGAGGTCAAAACCGTCCAAGATGTGAAAGAACGTTTGGAATTGCTTCTCTGAATGCAAGAAAGGGGGTCGTACAACACAACCTAAACCCAGGAAGCGCCGCAAAGACTAGCACTTACTATGTGCGCTGCGTTCGAGGCGGACAGTGAATTGATTATTTGGTTTTGATAAGGGACGAGTGCGGTGAAACAATAAGAGTAACAACTTCAAGGCCTTTTGGCCCCACCGGCTTGATTGAGATGCAGGAGCTCTGAGGGGGGGGGAGCGTACTGGGTCCGCCCATAGATACAGAAAGTAGTTAGACTCATTTCTGCCTAGATACTCCAACAGAACCCCCACTAAATTCTTCACAGTCAGACAATCAACACTAAGAAAAATCCCCACTTCTTGTAAAACAAATCGGTGGAGCAGCTAGTCCCTTTGTCTTTTATGAACCAGGTACTGGAGCAGGTTGTAACATGTACATTGTACGTTCAACACCCATTTCTTCCAAACGTTTTTCCATTTCAGGGTCTGAAAATGCCTGTTTCATACCTTCAGGATCAAAAATGTCAGCGGTTACGATAGCAGTGTTTTCATCTACCTTTCCAACCAAGGCATCTCTCATGAA
>JAKUUR010000044.1 GCA_022448455.1 Candidatus Thioglobus autotrophicus | reverse complement strand
AGTAAAGTGATTGCTTATCTAAACAATGAAAGTCTTAACAGTACCTACACAGTACGCTTGAAAACCCAAATTTCGTTGGATGTGTGAGGGGTGGTAAATAGAGCCTAAATAAAAAACAATATATTTCATTTTTATCTATAAATATAATGATATACTAAATTTGTACTTTTTTCTAAATTATAGAAACGAACGTACAATACTAACTAAAAGGAGTTAAAAAAAATGAAAAAAAATATGATACTTTTTGCGGCTGTTATTTCTGCACTTAGCTTTTCGCTACCTGCAGTTGCCGATGCTGGAGACAGTCCAACGCTTAAACGTATTCAGGATAGTGGTGTAGTAAATATAGGGCACCGTGAAACCTCAATACCATTTTCGTACATTGGAGCTAATAATGAGCCAGAAGGTTATTCTATAGATCTATGCCTTAAAATTGTTGATGCGATTAAAGCACAACTCGGAGTCGGCAGTCTAGACATTAATTATGTCCCAGTTACTGGACAGACACGCATACCTTTGATAGCAAATGGTACTATTGATATTGAATGTGGATCAACAACTAACAACCTTACTCGTCAAAAGCAAGTTGAATACTTACCTACTACATTTATAACTGGCACAAAAATTGCCTCAAAAGTTGGATCTGGTATTAATGAACTTGAGGATATGAATGGAATGGTTATTGGTCTGTCAGCAGGTACCACAAATGAAAAAGCTATCAAGGCATTAATTGCAGCTGGTGGCTTAGACATTAAAGTTGTTACAGTTAAAGACCACAGTCAGGGATGGTTAGCACTTAAGACAGATCGAATAGACGCTTATGGATCAGATGATGTGCTTTTATATGGCTTGATTTCTAAGTCTGACAACCCATCGAACTATCAAGTTACTGGTCGTTTTCTATCATTTGACCCTTATGCATTAATGGTTCAGCGTAATGATTCAACCTTTGAGCGTCTTGGTCGTGCGGCTATTGCTGGTTTGATGAGATCGGGTGAAATGGCTGAAATCTATGCTAAATGGTTCGAGCCAGGGCCGACTTCCATAAATATGCCAATGTCTTCAACACTGCGTGTAGCATTTGAAGTTCAGGCATTGCCTGAGTAGTTTTAACTCTAAAAAGTAACAAAAATAAGGCGTGTGCTATCACACGCCTTGTCATATTAAAAGTCGAGGAAAAACATGAACTATAATTGGGATTGGGGTATTTTGTTCCGTGACCCATATCTAGGCTGGATGATTGGGGCATTAGGATGGACCATTGTAATATCTATTTTGGCTTGGATTATCGCATTCTCACTTGGTTCATTATTAGGAATATTTCGCACTTCAAGTAAAAAATCCTTACGTTTAATCGCCACCTGCTATGTTGAGCTTTTTCGAAATATACCTCTATTAGTACAGATTTTTCTTTGGTATTTTGTCTTCCCTGAGTTTCTTACAGATGAATGGTCGCGTTGGGTAAAACGTGATATGCCTTATCCAGCTCTAACTACCGCAGTTGTTGCAATTGGACTCTATACAGCCTCAAGAGTTTGCGAACAAGTTCGCTCTGGTATAAAGGCTGTTGGTGAAGATCAGCGCCAAGCTGGTCGTGCAATTGGCATGACTGAGGTCCAAGTCTATCGATTTGTATTATTACCCAATGCATACAGAATCATACTTCCGCCACTCACAAGTGAATTTCTGACAATATTTAAAAATTCCTCTTTAGCTCTCACGATAGGTGTGATTGAACTAACTGCTATGACTCGTCAAATTGAAGAATACACCTTTCAAGGATTTGAGGCTTTTACTGCTGCCACTATTATTTATTCTCTTGTTACCTTTACTGTTATGGCATTGATGCAGCAAATAGATAAACGAACAGCACTTCCCGGATCATTTTCAAAAGGAGCTTCATAATGTTTGAGCTTGACTTCTCAGTTATAGTTATTCCTGCAAACAGCTCATTGTTATGGGAAGGTATAAAAATGACATTCCTTTTGGCAGGCCTTGCTATTGTTGGAGGTCTTATTTTAGGAACATTTTTAGCGCTGCTACGTATCGCCAAAATACCAATCTTGTCTCAAATCTCGGCAGCATATGTCAACTTCTTTCGTTCACTACCTCTCATTTTGGTTATCTTCTGGTTCTTTTTTCTGGTACCACTAATTGTTGGACGACCAGTGGGTGCTTTTACATCAGTTTTGGTAGCCTTTATTCTTTTTGAAGCTGCATATTATTCTGAAATTATAAGGGCAGGCATCAATTCGGTTCGTCTTGGTCAGCTAGCCGCAGCTCGAGCGATTGGTCTTACCTACATACAAAGCATGCGTTATGTTGTTCTTCCTCAAGCCTTCCGTGCAATGACACCTATACTTCTAACTCAGGCGATTATCCTATTTCAGGATACAGCATTAGTTTATGTAGTTGGATTACGTGATTTTCTTGTTAGTGCTGAAATAATTGCAAACCGTGATCAGAGACTTGTTGAGATGTTTCTCTTTGTAGCGCTTGTATATTTTGTATTATGTTTTACGGCGTCAATGGGCGTTAAATATTATCAAAAAAGGATTAATAATGAATTATGAAAAGAGCAACATGATGATTAAAGTGAAATCTGTTAACAAGTGGTATGGCAAGATTCAGGTTTTGAATGACTGTTCGTTGAATGTTTCTAAAGGTGAAGTGATTGTTGTTTGTGGACCTTCTGGTTCTGGGAAAAGCTCTCTGATTAAAACTATTAATGGTTTAGAACCAGTTAATAGTGGTGAAATTATCGTATCTGGAATAAGTGTCACTGATAAGTCTACAAACCTAGATCAAATGAGATCCAAGATTGGAATGGTGTTTCAAAACTTTGAGCTTTTTCCACATATGAATGTGACTGAAAATATAAAACTTGGTCAAACGAAAGTCTTGAGACGAACCAATGAGGAAGCAGAACAAAAAGCACAGGCTTTACTTGAGCGTGTTGATCTTACAGAACATGCTCACAAATACCCATCACAACTATCAGGCGGCCAGCAGCAACGAGTAGCTATTGCTCGTGGTCTTGCAATGGAACCAATGGCAATGCTTTTTGATGAACCAACTTCTGCTCTGGATCCTGAGATGATTAATGAAGTGCTAGATGTTATGGTTAAATTGGCAAAAGAAGGAATGACGATGATGGTTGTTACTCATGAAATGGGCTTTGCTAGAAAAGTTGCTGATCGTGTGGTTTTTATGGACTATGGAAAAATTATTGAAGATGCGCCTTCGCAGGATTTTTTTGGCTCACCTCGAAGTGACCGAGCTCAGGAATTTCTCTCTAAGGTTTTAAACCACTAAGGTTAAAAAAGAAAAAAGTGTTTAACTAAAATTAGGAAATATTATTTACAACAAATTTGAAAGAATTAGCCTAGGACATTTTCCAACACCAATAGAGTCATTAGATAATCTTTCTGAGCACCTCCAAGGTCCAGAAATATTTATAAAAAGGGATGATTGTACCGGTCTAGCAACAGGGGTGTTTGGGAGCCTCCAGGGTCTAAAGAGTCTGGATAAATATGACTTTTAATCATTTTGTTTTGCTATGCAATATCAGTAAGGAATAATATATACAAAACAAAGGATTTAAGATGCCAAACCAAACCAGCCGGAACGCTACACTTCCTGATGCCATTACTAAGCCATCGGCTTGGTTGGGTACTGACATGGCGCGCAACCCCGCTGCATGGATTTACAAGTTGAGCGTGAATGATGTACGCGATCTTGAAGCCGCCGCAACCCATTTTCAAAGTCTTGGTGTTGATGTCGGTGAAATCAGCGAAGAGACTTTTCCTCTAACCACGTTCGGCGAACATATCTCGAAGCTCAAGCAAACTTTACTGTCAGGCGTTGGGCTTGAGGTTTTGTGCGGCCTTCCTATTGAAAACTATTCGCAGGCGTTTGTAGCGACGATCTTTTGCGGCATTGGCGCGCATATCGGAAGCGCTCGGTCACAAAATGCAGAAGGGCATATTTTGGGCCACGTGCGGGACATAGGTGCTGATGCGAATGATCCCAACAGCCGTATCTACCAGACCTGTGAACGTCAGAGCTTTCACACGGATAGTGCGGATGTCGTTGGCTTACTATGCATCCGGGAGGCCAAAGAAGGTGGAAAATCCCTGCATGTAAGTGCGGAATCAATCTACAACAGAATGAAACAGGAGTGCCCAGATCTGCTAGAAGTACTCTTCGATCCGATTGCGACGGACCGCCGTGGCGAGATTCCACAAGGGGCTAATCCTTACATGGAAATCCCAGTGCTGAGCTGGCATGAGGGCTATCTGACCGTTTTCTATCAACGACAGTACATTGACAGCGCCCAGCGGTTCGAGGGCGTGATGCGATTGACCCCTTTACATATCGAGGCGCTCAATATGTTTGATACCCTAGCCAATGATTCCCAGCTTTGCTTTGGCATACAGCTCCAGCCAGGAGATATGCAGTTCATTTACAATCACTCTCAGCTTCATGACCGAACCGGATTTCTTGATTGGCCTGAACCCAGCCATCGACGGCATTTGATGCGCCTGTGGCTTTCGATTGCGGGCGATCGCCCTTTGCCCGAGTGTTTCAAGGAACGCTATGGTTCAATTGAAATCGGAAATCGAGGAGGCATCGTCACCAACCGGACGCGACTTCATGCGCCTCTCGACTAAGGTAAAAATTTTACAACCAAAGAAGCATCCGTCCCACCCAAAAAAAGCTTGCTGGTATACTCAATTTACTGGTATCAAAATGAGCCATAAACAAAACAAGCTCATTTGGGCTTTTATACTTTTTAATTAATAGGAAAAATACGATGGAAATTTCAACTAATATACAATTAGAGACCTTTGCATAATCCATAATTTCTCATCCTAATTTTAATTTTTCAATTTTTTTCGTAAAAAACTAGAAAATACCTTGTTTATCTAACTTTTTCTAAGTGCTAAGGCATTAAAATTATTAATAAAATCAGTGGTACAATGTTAATGGGAGCAGGGACTGTTACGATAACTTTGCAAAAATCAGGCTAACAAGAAAATTAGCAGGGGCACTAACGCTTGCTCGGTTCCGCTTCGTTTCACATTTTAGCCAACTATTACTTAGCCTGTTATTTGGGCGTTACACTTAGGAGGAGACGTGCAATTAACACCTTTTCATATAGCTGTTCAAGTTCGGGATATTGATGAGGCCAGAGACTTCTATGGCGTTAAGATGGGACTTTCTGAAGGTAGAAGCATGGGGACCTGGATTGATTTTAATATGTTTGGTCACCAGTTTGTAACCCATCTCAATCCAAAACTTGGTAAAACTGGGAAGATAATTAATATTTCAAATCCTGTTGATGGGCATGGGGTTCCAGTTCCTCATTATGGAGTTGTTATGAACTTTGAAGATTGGGAAGCTTTCGCCCAAAAAGTTAGCGAGTTCATTGATGATTTTATCATTGAACCGTATGTGCGGTTTAAAGGAGAGCCAGGTGAACAAGGCACTATGTTTTTTTCAGATCCTTCTGGTAATGCGCTAGAGTTTAAAGCCTTTAGAAATATTGAGTTGGAGCTTTTCGCAAAGTAAATATTGTGTAACCAAGCACTCCTCAAAAGTTGAGGTTAGGAGTAGTTTCTTCATACTATGATTATATTTCAATTTGAACTTAGTATAAATAAAAGTCCAAATTTCGTTTGATGTGTGAGGGAGGTTATATTAATACATAGCCGAGAGCAATG
>JAKUUR010000043.1 GCA_022448455.1 Candidatus Thioglobus autotrophicus | reverse complement strand
CTTTGATCATTTTTGATTTTGTTCCCTTTTTCTAAATGAAAAAATGCCTCATCATATTCCCCATTCACTTCACAACCTTGAGTAAGAGCAAAATGAAAATATGCTTTATCTCTTAATGATAAATCTACTCTCCCAACCTGTTCTCGCATGCTATCTAATTCATTACTGGTAAAAGAATAAGTTTTTAGATTTGCCAAAGAAAAGAAAGCCTCTCCATGATCTGGCTTTATTTGATAGGCAGATTGATAGCTCTTAATGGCTTGGTCTGTTCTGCCTAGAGTTTTTTGTGCATGACCTTTTGATGTAAGTGTACTGAAATTAAATGGGTTTTTGCTCAGAATATCGTCCAATAAGGTAATTGCTTCTTCATGGTCTCCATTTTGCATAATTTCACTGGCTTTTTGAGCTTGATAAGTAAGATTGTCAGGATATTTATCACACAATATGTTTACTTGTTCCATAGTCTTAGCAAACTTTTGTTTTTTTCTAAGAATCGAAGCATATTTCATTCTTAGGTCGCCATCATCTGGTTTGAACTCGACAGCCTTTTCAAGTAAAAATTCTGCATCATCAAAATAGCCCATTCGATTAGCAATTTCAGCAAGCAATGACATTGCGTAGGTATGAGTAGGATTTTTTTTAAGAAAAGACCTGCACTTTATCTCCGCCATGCCGAGTCTGCCTTCATTGAGAATCTGGTCTACGTACAAAAGTACACCTGGAAGTGATTGTAATTTATTGATTTGCTCAAGGGCATGATCAGCTGCTGGTTTGTTTTTATTTTTTACAAAGTATTTGTATAAAGAATTCCAAGCTGCCAAAAGTGCCGGGTTAAGTTCACAGGCTTGTCTATAGTGCACGACAGCTTTCTCTTCATCTCCCATATCTCTATTAAGGTGGCCCAACTCCTGATAAGCGCGTCCCATATCCGGGGCATTGAACAACAAGTGTTCAATATATTTTTTTGAATCATCAAATTTTTTTAAGTATCTCGCTGAAACTGCTGCAAGGTATAAGCTATCTATATTGTCAGGATGTTCTTTAAGAGTAATCTTTAATAAATTAAGTGCATCTTCAAATCTGCTTTCTTTGACAGCTTCTGTAGCTTCGCTTAAATCTACCGAAAGTGCAGTTTCGTCTATACTTAATTGATCTTCTTTCATCCCAATCTCATTCTAACAAATATAATAAAATCTAATTTCTAAAAAAATAAAAAGGGAGCCTGAGCTCCCTTTAATATTTTTTACCTATCGAAGTTAAAACTTTAGTTTATACCTTAAACCAATATTAAGTGGTCTTATAACAGCTACACGCTGTCTATCAAAGACGAAAGTATTGCTTATTTCAGCCCTTTCATCCGTGATGTTATTGATATACATTTCTGCCGTCCAATTGTCGTTACTGACACCAGCTCTGATATTGGCAAGGCTATACATACCTTGCTGAGCTCTGTTAGGTTCCATGATGTCAGAATCACTTGCACGTGAGTGATTGAATTGAGCTTGCCAATGTCCTGTATTACCCGATGACGTTCCCCACTCTTTTCTGGCAGTAAAGTTAGCCTGAAATCCAGGGGCAAATGCTAAATCAGAACCAACAACCACGTCAGCGGTTGGAACTAAGCTCTTAGTGATTTCTGTATCTAAGAGCGAAAAAGCACCTGATAGTATAAAACCGTTATCAGTGTAATAAAGAAAGTCACCCTCGACTCCTTTTATTTCAGCATCAGCAGCGTTATCAGAGAAGAACAAGTTAACGATACTTGGATCAAAAATAGTACTTTGTAAGCCGCTTACATCAACGTAGAAAACACTACCATTAAATCTAAGCGCACCATCTTGAAGAACAGTTTTCCAACCAAACTCATAGTTTGTAACTTCATCAGAATCAACAGCTGGTTTTACAGTATATGATCCATCTGGACTTGAGCTGCCGACAGGTCTATTTAGAAGACCCGGTCTAAAGCCTTCTGACCAGGTGGCGTAATACATAACATCCTCACTTGGATTCCATGAATAAGTAACCTTTCCAATAACACCATCTGTTTGCGCTTTGTCAGGATAGCCGTTTGCATTTCCTGGTGCATATTGTGCGGATAAGTTAGATCCAAATTGTTGAGTATCTGGATTACCGAACCCATTATAAAATGATGAGTTAGCACTACCTTCAAAATCAACCTCAATATCATACCAACGAGCACCTACCGAAAGTTCTGATGTGTCATTCAATGCAAAACTTACTTCACCAAATACGCCCATTTGCTTATCAGTTCTCTTAATATCATTAAAGAATATAACTGGTTCTGAATAAGGCCCTGCTGAAAACCAGCCAGGACTTGCTTTATTAATTACTCCAGTTACTGATGTATCTGTCAAAGCATAGTTAGCAGCGTATGTAATATCATTATCTACTGAACCTGGATAAGTGAATAAATTTAACTCTGTAAGCTCAGTATCACTAGCGAAGACACCAGCTGTAAGTGACGTAGTGTCATTTAAATTTGCATGTATACGGAATTCATGAGATGTAACTTCAAGATTTGTTGTTGAATCAACTAATAAGTTAGGAGCACCACAAGTTCCTGTTGGAACATTACCAGGTGCATAAGTCGTGTAGGTTACATAGTAATCACAAATGTAGTAAGGAAGATACTGACCAACAAATAAGTAGTCAGTGTAATCAACCATTTGATCTGATGTTCTGTCTGTATATGCTCCGGCATAAACTACTTCAAGATCGCCTATTGAACCCTCAAGAGTTAAACTCATGTTGTCAAATTCATCTTCAATGACGTCTTCGGTATATCTTTGGATTTCTAGATCACCTAAATTTGGGTCTACAAAAAACACACCATCAGCATCAATAGTTTGTTGTGCTACCGTTGCTAGCGCATTCCAATTTTTACCAATTTCAAGGGCAAGACTTGCTCTGAAGCCTTGATAAGTTAATGTGTTAGCATCTTCTTTAACAATTGCGACTGCATTGTTTAAAGTAGCTCCTGAAAGATCAGCTCCAGCTTGAAAGCCTGCTCTAGATGAAGAAACAGGAAGGCCATTGTCTCTTAGTGTACCTGCTGGTCTGAAACGTGCAGATTGACTTGCGTTAAGAGAGCCTGCAACTTGATCAATATAACCGCCTTTTTTATCTCTGTAGGCAACAAATCTAGCTGCGGCTGAATCACCAAGAGGCATGTTCGCTACAAGTTCTACTTTATCTCCAGACTCTGCTCCTGGCATAAACCTTGCTTCAACTTCTACGTTAGCTGATGCTTCACCAATCACAGGTTTGTTAGTAATCATTCTAACAACACCAGCTTGTGAACTAGCACCAAAAAGAGTTCCTTGTGGACCGGCTAGAACCTCAATACGTGCCATATCTGCTGCATATACATCCAAGTTTCTTCCCGGTTGAGCTAATGGTTGCTCATCTAAATAGAATGATACGTTTGGAGCTAAGCCAGCAACACCAGCTGTAGTGAGATTGGGTGTTGTTGAGGCAAGACCTCTAATATAAATTGTACTGGTTCCGGGTCCTGCACCGCCTGCAGTTACACTAGGGAGTTGTAATAAATAATCTTCAAATACATTTATTCCTTTGTCTTCTAAATCGCTTTCACGAAGTGCTGATACAGATATTGGGACGTCTTGTAAACTTTCTGTTTTCTTTCGAGCAGTGACAACAACTTCTTCTAATTCTGCTTGTGCCATTGCAAATCCACTAAATGCTGCTGCATTTAATAGAGCAAGTGTTGAAAGGTAATAGGTCAAGCGTGCTCTAATTTTTTCAAACATTTATTCGGACCCCCAAGATTTTTGAAATTAAGTTTGTTAACAGACCCTACGCAAACTAATCTCCATTGTCAATATTAACGTTGAATAGATAATGGTTTAGAAGCTTATGCAACTTGTTCAAGAACCTTGTAAACAGCGATTCCTATACGGCCCAGAAGTAATTGTAATCTTCAAAGATAATATATAGTCTTGTTTGTCTTAAATGTAAATGTGAGAGGTTATTTTGAGAACAGATATAGAGATTGCTAGAGACGCAGAACTAAGAACAATTGAGACAATTGCTGCTAAGTTAGGTATTAGTGATGAATATCTTGAGCATTACGGTAAATTCAAGGGTAAGGTTAATCTTTCAATTAATCGTGAAAAGCTCAAGGATCATAATAACGGTAAATTAATTCTGGTTTCTGGCATTACCCCAACTCCTGCAGGAGAAGGTAAAACCACAACAACTGTTGGTCTAAGTGATGCCATGGCATTGCTTGGACATAAAACAACCGCCTGCATCAGAGAACCATCATTAGGACCGTGTTTTGGTATGAAGGGTGGTGGAGCCGGTGGAGGCTTTTCTCAAGTTATTCCAATGGAAGATATTAATCTCCATTTTAACGGTGATTTTCATGCTATTACCTCAGCTCATAATCTATTAGCAGCGTGCTTAGATAATCATCTTCATCATGGCAATAAACTCAATATTGATCATCGAAGAATAGTCTGGAATCGTGTTTTAGATCTAAATGATAGGGCACTGAGGCAAGTAGTTGTAGGACTTGGCGGACCATCAAATTCAATACCAAGACAAGACACTTTTTCAATCACTGCAGCATCAGAGATTATGGCAATTTTTTGTTTGTCTAATGACATCAATGATTTAAGGAAAAATATTGCATTAATAATTGTTGCTTATAACCATGACGGGGAGCCAATAACAGCGGCCGATCTACATGTTGAAGGTGCTATGACAGCTTTGTTAAAGGATGCAATTAATCCAAATTTAGCTCAAACATTAGAAGGTAATCCAGTCTTTATCCATGGCGGGCCTTTTGCTAATATTGCTCATGGTTGCAACAGTATAGCTGCAACTAAATTGGCTTTGAAATTGGCTGATTATACGATCACAGAGGCTGGTTTTGGTTCAGACCTTGGTGCCGAAAAATTCTTTGATATAAAATGCAGAAAAGCCAACTTAACACCTAACGCTGTGGTGCTAGTGGCTACTCTTCAATCCTTAAAATCTCATGGTGGCGTGCCTCTTGATAAGATTAGAGAAGAAAATGTTGACGCTGTAAGTGAGGGCACTGAAAACCTAAAAAAACACATTGAGAATATTCATCAATTTGGTTTACCGGTGGTTGTTGCTATCAATCAGTTTACCCACGATACAGAACAAGAGATTTCAATGGTTAAAGAGAAATGTGACTATTTAGGGGTTGATGTGGTTATTTGCAGCCACTGGAGAGATGGGGGGAAAGGCGCAATAGATCTTGCAAAAGCAGTGGTGGATTTGTCAGAGAATCATAAAACAGATTTTAATTTTCTATACCCAGATGACATGAGTCTTTGGAATAAAATGAAAACCATTGCCACATCTATGTATGGCGCCAATAATATTATGGCTAACAAAGATGTAAGAACAGAAATAAAACGACTTGAAGATCAAGGGTTTGGACAATTACCTGTGTGCATGGCTAAAACACCAGCCTCTTTATCAACGGATCCAAGACTAAAAGGTAGGCCGACTGGGTTCGATGTTCCGATTAGAGAAGTCAGATTATCCTCTGGAGCAGGGTTTATAGTGGTGCTAACCGGCGATGTGATTACAATGCCAGGGTTACCAAAAACACCGGCTGCGGAAAATATAGATGTGGATGATAAAGGATTAATTCAAGGGTTATCTTAGATTCTTGTTCCTACAACATTAATTCTCATTCCCACTCAATCTTTACCCAATAAAATCACTAAAACATGTAGTTCTATACAATTCCACATGTTTTCTCAAAAACCTAGTTAAAACAACCTTCTTAAGAGATTAAATTCTTTCCTTTATAGCTTAAACATGTGAAAAGAGACTTATTTTTAACAAAACCACATGTTTCTAATAGAATAAAA
>JAKUUR010000042.1 GCA_022448455.1 Candidatus Thioglobus autotrophicus | reverse complement strand
CATTACGTGTGGAATCCCTTTCACCTCCACCTCTTTCTTCATCCTCTTTTGTGTGTCAATTGCACTGTAGTATTCGATGTGGGGTTGCTTCATTGAAGCGACCTTGCTCGCCTGCTCATCGGATAGTCCAACAACAACCATCTGTTTTCCAAATTGTTCATGGAATCGATTCAGTTCCGGAATCGCCTTGAGGCACGGGCCGCACCAGGTTGCCCAAAAATCAACCAGCAAAAACTTGCCCTTCCATTCGGGCTTTTCACTTAACCATTTTTCAACAATCAATTCGGGGGCTTTCTGGTTCAAGTAGGATTTGGCCCACAATTTCTTGTGTTCGATATCATGTTCTGGCTGTGCTGTGGTAACTTCAACAGTTTTCGTTCCTTCTGGAGAAGCCGACTGTTGCACCTTACCACACCCCACCAACAGCACAGCTGCGATTGTTGTGACGAGTATTGATTTCATAGCGCTGGAATTGTCATGTAGATTGAGGCTGATTACAAGACATACCCCCCCCCGATAAGGAATCTATTATGGGGATGAGCCTTGTTTGGAACCGTTTTTTTACCCTTGCTGGGGTCATACATACTTGTTTGTGCTTTGGCCATATGAAGGCTAAAGCTAGAGCTGCTGTTCTTGGCCCGCAAAGGCCCCTCTAAGCTACTTTCATCGCATTCGGCATCAGTAAATGGAGGTATATTAGCAAGTATTTCAGCTTTAGTTTCTTCGATTGTAGATTCATTAAAATTATTAAATATTTGATTGCCGCCAAGTAGCTCAAAGATAGTTGTGTAATTATTGCTAAACATACTCTGTTATCTATCTTTACACGTATCATTCAGAATAAATTTCTATTTTCGTGCTCTTTTCTACTGTTTGTTTTTTAAATTTTAAAATGTATTAAAAAAGCCACTCCATTGAAGAAGTGGCTATACATTAATTTGATTCTAAATTAGGTAATCTAACTTGAATTAAGTATCGTTTACTTTTCTTCAGTTTCTAATTCCTCCGAGACTTTTTTCCAGTTGCCCCAAGGCAAGACGAAAGTTGCTAAAACCCAATGAAAGAAAATAGGGATGCATCCGCCGGTCCATCTTTCTTCGGGATAAATATACATGCGAATAATATATCTGAGTATCATAGAATCTAGATATATTGATCCAAAAATGCGCAAGTTCTTGGCAGTAACGTAACTTGAACGGCTAAATCGTCCGGTGCCTTTAGTAATATCAGTTGCAACTTGTGCCATGAGTAGAATTATTACGATTTGGAAGACAAGAAGTATTGGGTAAGAGATTATGCCTGAAAACCATTCCTTTGATGCTGGAAGAAATGTGACCCCAAAGAATTCAACCAAAATCTGTCCTGTTATTCTGCAGGCAAAAAGCACTAAACATATCCACAAGATCCATATCAGTATCGGTTAACAACCATCTTTAGCATTTGTTTATTGCATAATAATTCTATTCCAATGTTCGGATATTCATTCCCCATCCGTAGCTATTGGTAGTAATTGATGAAGATTCAAGTGCTCCATCTTTGCCAAAGATAATAGGGTCTTCAGTTATATCTTTCTCTAATAGATAAGTTCCAAATGCTCCTTCCTGTGCGATAACTAAATCTCGATAATGGTTAGCAATTGACAATGCAGCTCTAGTTAAAATGCTAGTTTCTCCAACCTGAGTTCCTATAATTAGAGAGAGACCTAAATTCTCTGCCTGATTAGCGATTTCAATAGATCGTAGAATTCCTCCCATTTTTGAAATGCGTAAGTTAATTAGCCAGTTCTTAGGGCTAGATTTAATGTGCTTAAAATGTTCAAAACGTAAAAAACTTTCATCTAATATTATAGGAGTATTAATCGAATTAGAAAACTTCTGCATTCCTTCAAAATCACCATGAGCCAAAGGTTCTTCTACGCCAAGAAAGTCAAAACCTAGTCTTTTAATATAATCAGCTGCAGACCGCCAATTTGTCCACAGATTGTTAGCATCAAGTCGAATTCTGGAATTCGTAATGGTTGTATTTAGGTGCCTTATATTGTCGTTATCTAACTGGAATTTTCCCGATAGTTTTATTTTGAAGTCAGTAAAACCAATTTTTGAATAGCGTTGAACTTGTGAACTAAACTGTTGTTGGCTCAAGATTCCTAAAACAGCGGTATAGCCGAAATTGCCATCTAACTCTTTCAGTCCGACAATGCTTTCAGCGCTTTTTTTATTTATGCGGCCAATTAAATCCAACAGAGCTAATTCAAATGAGCAAAAGGCAGCGGGATTTTTATCAACAAGCGTTCGATTGAGCGCTACCCAATTAACAAGATCCTCAAAATTGTTTAACTTAAGCCAGTCAGTATTGTTTTCATTTAAGAATAGCAGAGATGATTTGATGGTTTCGTTCGTCACATATTTTCTGGGGCATCCTTCCCCATAGCCAGCAATATCTTTTGATTTAACAATTGAAAGTATTGTTTCTGTTTCAGAACGTTTGAAAGATGAATGCTTAAAGGATTCACGAAACGGAATTTTAATAGAATTAAAATGACAACTTGATATTAGCATGATTCCCGAATGCAAAACTTGTTGAAGTTAAAATCGCAGTCCTTGTCGCTAAGTAATCTAACCAATTTAAACTGCCCTTCTCTTTGGCCTTTATCGAGATTATATTTTTTAAATTCCTCAGCTGTTCTTTTTTCTACGCAAACAACTTCTAACGGCATCAATCTGCCGCTCTTACGCTTTTCCATATACTCAATATTCAACTGACAAATTTCTTCCTCTATCTCATGAGCATAAGCTGGTTTAAATGGTTGTTGAATGTATAGGCGATACTTTAATTCTTTGGAGTACGCTACCATCACGTAAAATTTAATTCTAAGATTGTAATTTTTGATTACCTTTAAAACCGCTTTGTTCACTTGATCTTCATATAATTTTTCTCCGGTTAAGTTTATGACTCCATCACCTTTTTGGATAAATTTCATGGTTGGTGTATTGTGGTATTTTCCTGTGACTTGAATAATATCATTAATGAAATAACGATAGAGTCCGTTCTGCGTTGTCACAAAAATATAGTAATCCTTACCGAGTTCAATTTCATGAAGCATTAAAAAGTTAGGGCTTTCACTGCCCCATTCATCACGTTCAACAAATTCGAAGAAGTTTTCATTAAGCGTTGGGACTTGTATTTCATTTCTTATGTCTAGATTAACCGTACCTCGAAATTCACTGGACATATACCCAATTTCGGCAATAAATGATTTGCTGCTCAACTGCGCTCTTAATGCAGGTAATAAGGTGCTGCAGTTTCCAGAGGTCCAAGTTGAAATTAGTTTCAAATTTGGCCAAATGTCGGATATGCTCAATCTTCCCCTATTCTTTTTTAATTCCCTTAGTTGCGATGCCCTCAATTGGTTTTGCTTGAACTTGCAATTTATCCCTTTTCTTTTTTTTGGATCAATTTCCTTCATGCAAGAGAGGTTCCCTGACTCTATGTCATGAAGTAGATTTTCAAAGTTAGTGTCTATGATATCCTTAAGTCGTAAAATTGTTGAAGGATTCGGCGTGGCGATTAAAGTTATATTCTCTGATTTTAGTGCAAATGCGCAGATCAAATAATATTTTACATCGTAGTCGGAAACTGTGAAAATTTCAAAAGGCAAAAGGTAACTGTGGCGTAATAGTGCGGGCATACTTTTGTATATTAAACCTGATATTGCTCCATAAGGGGTTCCGGTGCTTAGGTATCCCTCGATATCCGGGCTAACAATAGCCAAAATATTCCCACTATAAACTTCTGTATCAAAACTATATAGAGTGTATGAAAACAGACTTTGACTGTGTTTATAGCTTTCGATTGATGCATTAAGTATCGGGATATTTTTTGGTTCACCAGTAGTCCCGCTTGTTTGAGCGTACATAACTGGTTGCTGTGAGTTCAGATATGGTTCTCCCGTTTGTTCTTGTTGGTTAATGTAAGAACGCAAGTCTTCATATTCATTAATTGGGATTGCATTTTGAAAATCCTCGTAGGAGTGAATTGATGTAAACTTATGTTTGCTCCCAAAATGCGTGTCCTTGTTTTGATGTAAAATATTTTTTAATAGATTCCACTGATTTATTTTTGGGTTCTTAGTTAATTCAATAAATGGGACATAATATTTTTTTCTGATCCACATCATCCTTATGCGGAGGCAAATCCTAAGAAAACATTGTTTTAATAAATCAATCACTTTTGTCCTGATCTAACCCATTAATGAAGGGGCTTTTTAATTGTTCAATTAACCCCAAGGGGTAATTTCTATTTATTAACCCTAACTGATCTACCTTTTTTGCTTTTGGTAGATGCCAAGTCCCAAACAATAAGTCCCAAACTATCAAGTTATTTCCAAAGTTTTTATTAGATTCTTTCATTATCATCGAATGATGCCAACGGTGCAATTCCGGTCCACTGATAACATAGTTTAGTGGTCCTAAATAAATCTTAATGTTGCAATGTTGAAAAAAGCCATTAATCGAGTAAAAAACAAAATAGATAGCTAAAACATTTTCTGTGATACCTAGTATTATAAATGGCAAAGCATCAAAAATAAATTGAATTGATTTCTCCAAGGGATGAAAGCGGCCGACATTCATGGAATACAATTTATGAGGTGAATGATGTACCGCATGTAAGCGCCATAGGGGCATCCATTCATGACTTAATCTATGCAGCCAATAACGAAAAAAATCTGCTATCAAAACCATGAGAATTGCTTGAGCTCCTATTGACCATTCTTTGGGCCAAAGGTTTTTTATGGTAAAACCATTTGATTGGAAAATATTCAGTAAGGCTATACTTACTATAAAAGTCATGAATTTGACTAGTAATATTTGAACTAAAACCATGTAAAATAAGTCAACAATCCAGTCCTTATTTTTCGGTATCCACTCTACTCTGCATGGAACGAATCTCTCGAGCGTTATTATGCTAAGAAGGCCAAATAAAACGGCTATCCACGTTGCCAATGTGAGATGTAAATCAAAATAAAGAAGTACAATATGAAGCAAGAAGCAGAAGCTTATGACGAATGGGTAGGAGATATACGGAACCCATATTTTTAACAATTTATTCATTTACTTTCTCTTAATTACTTACTTCTACACCAAAATCATCGCCGTCGCCTGATCACCCACCCCCCCACCAGCACCGCGGCTGTGATAGCTGTGAGTAGGAGGTGTTTCATTTTTATCTTTGTTCACTGTTTCCAGCGAAGAGGAGGAATTTAACAGTTTTCGCATGAAACCCGGTCATTGATAAAATCAATGGTTGTATTGATTGAATCGATAGTTATCCCACAACCAGCACGACTGCGATTGTTGTGAGTAGGATTGATTTCATAGTGAGGGAACTTTCACCCCGCTAAACGCAGTTTTCAAGGCGTTTTAACTGTTGCCGCAAAATGCCTTCAGCCCGACAGGATTGTGCACGGTCTGGAACAACAACCCTGCGGCGTTCACGTGGTGGAGCGGGTTGGTTTAGTTACCAGCAGCTTTCAATTCTTTAGCTGTCTTGCCGCCGTGTTTGCGGAGGAGGTCGGTGGTTTCGGTTCGTTTGTACTTGATGGCATTATCTAGTGGTGTTTGGTCATCATCAGTCTTCGCATTCACATCCGCACCGTTGGCGATGAGGAGTTCGGCGACCTCATTGTGACCCCAAAGAGCCGCCTCATGCAAAGGAGTCACCCCATCCTCATCCTTCGCATTCACATCTGCACCTTCAGCGATCAGCAGTTTGACAATTTTTGTGTGATCCCAATAAGCCGCAAGATGCAAAGGAGTGAAACCAGCCTTATTCTTCACACCCACATCCGCACCTTTGTCGATAAGGAGTTCGGCGATTTCCTTGTGGCCGTTACGCGCCGCACAATGTAAAGGAGTCCATCCATTTACATCCTGCGCATCCACATCCGCACCTTTGTCGATAAGGAGTTCGGCGATTTCTTTGTGACCGAAAGCCGCATCATGCAACGGAGTCACTCCACCCCCAGTCTTCGCATTCACATCCGCACCATCAGCCAAGTGCTGTTTGACGGCTTCGATGTCTCCTTTTTCGATTGCTTCGATTAGTTCAATAAGCCTGATGTGCGTTAAACGATAGCAGACCCCCTAGAACCCACCAAAATCACGGCTGCGATTGTTGTTAGTAGGAAGTGTTTCATTTCCCTTCAGCTTTCAATTCTTCACCCGTCTTGCCGCCGTGTTTGCGGAGGAGGTCGGTGAGTTCGGTGTGGTTTAACTTGATGGCGACATCTAGCGGTGTTGTGCCATTACCACCACTCTTCGCATACACATCCGCACCATTGGCGATAAGCAGTTCGACGATTTCCTTGTGGCCTCCACTCGCCGCATAACGCAAAGTCCCCAAATTATCCTTCGCATTCACATCCACGCCTTCAGCGATGAGTAGTTCGGCGACTTCCGTGCGACCACTGAAAGCCGCATAAAACAAAGGAGTCCATCCAAGCTTATCCTTCCCATTAACATCCGCACCGTTGTCGATAAGCAGTTCGACGATCTCCTTGTGACCCCCAGCAACTGCCTGAAGCAAAAGCGTCCATCCAAATACACCCTTAGCATTCACATCCGTGCCAGCATCCAAGTGCTGTTTAACGGCTTCGATGTTTCCTTCTATAACAGCATCGTGAATTGAGATGTCTGGTGCTTTGGCTGGTGGCGGTTCTGTCGGCTGCGTCGTCCCACACCCCACCAACAGTACGGCTGCGATTGTTGTTGTCAGGAGGCGTTTCATTATTATAGAAATTAATTAATAATGACTTAAAAGATAAAGATGTGCACATGCTCATTCCTCGCTCATGAAAGGATAGCGGTAATCCACGGGAGGTGCGAAGGTCTCCTTGATAGTGCGCTGGCTGGTCCAGCGCATGAGGTTGAGTGCGCTGCCGGCCTTGTCATTGGTGCCGCTGGCACGGCTGCCGCCGAAGGGTTGCTGGCCCACTACTGCACCGGTGGGCTTGTCGTTGATGTAGAAATTGCCCGCGGCATGGGTGAGCGCCACTGAGGCCTCGGCGATGGCCCGGCGGTCGGTTGCAAATACCGCACCGGTGAGGGCATATGGGCTGGTTTCGTCCACCAAACGTAATGTCGGCTCCCATTCCTTTGGATCATAAACGTATAGGGTCAAAATAGGGCCAAAGATTTCCTCGCACATCGTGGGGTATTGGGGGTTGGTTGTGACAATGGTGGAGGGCTCTAT
>JAKUUR010000041.1 GCA_022448455.1 Candidatus Thioglobus autotrophicus | reverse complement strand
AGGAATGTTTGGCAAAGACTTTGATGAAGACGACGTTGCCGCCATCACCGTCAACCGATGGGCGCATGGCTATTCCTACGAGTACAACAATTTATTTGATGCTGAGTTCTTTGGTGGGGAGATGCCAGATAGCCTTGACGATGAACGCTATCCTCACGTGATTGGCAGAAAACCATTTGGCAATATTGCTATTGCCAATAGCGATGCACAGGGTTCTGCTTATGTGGATGCTGCGATCAGCCAAGCCGATCGAGCAGTGTGGGAATTACTGAGTTAGTCGTTCCGTAAGCTTGGTTTAGATAGATTCTTCTCAAAGAACTTTTCCATAACTGTGTAGAGCTCAACTCTATTTTCCTCCAGTCTAAACCCATGCCCTTCTTCTTTTTTAATCAGAACTTCGTAGGGTATATTTTTTTTATCCAACGCATCCATCAAGGTTTCTGCTTGCTCAATGCGAACGTTGTAATCGCGTCTGCCGTGAACAATGAGCAAAGGCGCTTGAATTTTATCCAAGTGAAAATTAGGCGAAGTCTTTTTTAATTGATCAATATCCTCCTTAGGATCAAGCACATGATTTTGAAACCATCTCTTCGCTCTATCTACCCACCTGCCGTTTTGTTCGTAGAGCATCTTTATATCCCAGATGCCGACGTAGTTAACGGCACATCGATAGAGCTCGGGAGTCAAAGTGATGCCAGCCATGGTGGCATAACCACCGTAACTGGCTCCGTAAATGCAGACATGATCACGGTCTGCTATACCTTGTTCCACAGCCCAGTTAACACCATCACTGATGTCATCCTGCATTTCCAAGCCCCAACGTTTGTAACCGATTCTTTCATGGCGTTTGCCGTATCCACCTGAGCCCCTGAAGTTTACTTGCATGACCGCATAGCCTCTGTTGACAAAAAACTGTGTTTCAGGATTGAATCCCCATTGATCGTGGATGCCAAAAGGCCCACCGTGTGGATTAACGATTAAAGGCAGGTTCTTGCCATCACTGTCAACGGGCACACTTAAAAACCCATGTATTGTTTCCCCGTCCCTGGCTTCGAACTCAATCGGTTTCATTTCTGCCATAGTTTTTGGGTCTATCCATGGCCTTGTTGAGCCCAAATATGCGATCTGGTTTTTGTTTCGGTCATAAAGATAATAATCACCTGGATTTCTATCATCACCAATTGAGAGAATCATTTTTTGTTGATCATCACTCATTGATGCAATCCCCACATAATCAACACCTAATAAGGTACTAAGATGTTCTAATATGTTTTTCCATTTATCATTCAAGAAATGTCGTTTTGGTTTGGTGTCTATATCGTTATAGAGGATCGTAATCGCTTCCCCATCGACAGTCATTCCTATTCGGGTGACATCTGTGCCTTCGTTCTCAAATAGGTCTTCCAGTTCTCCGGTTGCTGGGTCAAACAGACTCAGAGCGAAAGTGTCACGGCCTAGGTTGGAGGTAACGTATATCTTTTTATTGTCTTCAGTAAACCCAAGGCTGCTCCAGCCATTTTGCAGTCCTTCAAAGCGATCAACTTCTCGCCATTCCGCGTCTTCGTTGTCTCTGTACATAATCTGGGTTTCATAGGTCAATGAGTTTTCATCCTGCATGGTTGCCATTCTGACAACTCCGTTGTTGTCTACCCCCCAATCTGTAACCGGTCCGGGTTGAACTAAAACCCGGAAAAATTTACCGGTGTAAACGTTCATCCGATAGACATCGAGATAGTAGCGTTTGCGATCGTTCCGCATCACTAAAATATGTTCCGGATCCTCGGGTAATCGATGCAGTGTAAGGGTGCTGATAATTTTATGGTTGGTCATTGCATCTAACGGCTCTACCAGTTGCTTGGCTTTTGTTCCATCTTTATTCACCGCATAAATGCCAATGGTGTCAATGAATCCAGTCATATCGTTGAGTTGGTCTCCGCCGGTTTCGAAAACAATTCTTTCATTGTTGACCCAACGAAAATCAGAAACATTCTGGCTTCTCAGTTGAGTTACACGCACTCTTTGGCAATGGGCGTAGGTGCCTTGTTGACAATTTGGATTTGGATCAGCCAACCAGATGACAGCAATGTTGCGGCGACTTAGATCACACCAATGTACCCCTTCTTCTGCTTGTGCGTATTTTCTTTTTAGATCTTTAATGAATTCAGGGGATAATTTACTCACATCGACTTTTTTTAAACCTAACTCTTTAGCAGCATATTTTTCCAGATCTTTGAGGAAAGTTTGAGTCCTTCTCTTGCACACATTTTCTGTTTCTTCATTGATGTTGTAAGGCAACAGCGCTGCTAAATACTTACCATCCGGTGATAACTGAGGAGAGAGCATGGATGGATCTTTGAAAAAATGCTCTACAGGGAATTCATCCACAGCATGAAGGCTGAAGCTAGCGAAACTTATCAATAAACATAAGATGAATTTCATTTATCCAATCTCCTAAGTTAAGGATAAAACCATAGCTAAAAAACAGACAAAGGTCTAGTTGATTTACGTGAAATTGGTTAACATTTAATCCATGCTTACACTGCGAAATTTGATGACTTTTTTCTTGATGACATTCGGCATGTCGGTTCATGCAGAATTAGACTTTCAGTCTGGGTGCAAGGATTTAATTAAGAGCAATCAATGTATTGAAGCCATTGAAGCCTGTACTGTCTTTGCCAACCAAGGCAATCCAGAAGCCCAAATCTTGCTTGGGTTTTTATACTCTGGAACGAGATATGGTGATTTTCGAAAAAATTACAAGAAATCGTTTACTTGGATCAGCGTGGCCGCTAAACAAGATTACACCAAGGCCCAGCTGGCGATGGCAGAAATGTACAAGGATGGTGAGGTTGTTCCGGAGAATGCAAGAAAGGCCAAAGTTTGGTATGAAAAAGCTGCAGAAAAAGGAAATCTAGACGGCATTAATGGCTTGGCAAAACTGTACCGATATGGCACCGGTGTTCGAAAAGACTATGAGAAGGCATTTCAATACTATCAGCAAGCCGCATTAGCAGGCCACACACGGTCACAAGTGGGTTTGGGTTTGTCCTATCGTGACGCTAAAGGCGTGAAGAAGAATTTGGTGAAAGCTTATGCTTGGTTATCGATAGCCGCTGATAAGATCGACAGACAAAGCTTGAAAGCTATGGAAAAACGCTACAAAGATGAACAAGAGAATCTAGACAAATCCGTCCCCCAATGCAAGCATCTATCAAAGTTGGATCAGATGAGTGAAAGATTTGCTATAGGTTATGCCAGGCAGATGATACTTGATTTAAAGCAGAGAATGAGCATCAAGCAAATTAATAAGGCAAAAAAGTTAGCTCTTGAGATAAAAAAAGAGCGGGCTTTCACCCGCTCTGATTTTTGATCCAGTTGATTTCCTGGTTACAGGCTTTGGTCGTATCTGACGTAGACTGTTCTGCCTCTTGTATCATAAAGAGACCAATCTAAAGGATACCATCCGTAATAATCTCCATTGACCTCAGGGCCCTTATTCGTTAGGTTTGTTGCACCCAATGCAATGGAAGCACCCCCTGGGAGAGTATACTCTACTTGCATATTTACCTCATAATGGCTGCCTACAGCATATGTAGTGCCACCAACATCTTCACTCTGACCAGCTATATAGTATCCTGTTAGAGACGCGCCCCAGTCTCCTAGTCCCCAATAGACATGAGGGTTCATTCTAAGGCTAGGTAATCCCATTTCACCTTGATACTCATTCCTAGGGCTTTCTGGATAGGCTTGCACGATGTACTTGGTGTATTTTGCTCCGCTGATACCGATATCAAATCGACCCGCATTTTCTGTATCTAAAATATAGGTCAGATCAAAATCCAAACCTTCAGCTTCAACGCCTGCAAAGTTCTGCACTTGTAGTGAGATATAATCTACAGCTCCATCAGGACAGCCTGGTACACCACCAGCTGGACAACGGACAACGTAGTTCACATCCCCTGCTGCTTCAGCATTAAATTCACGTTGAATGCTTGAGGTCGAAATCAGATCAGTAAAGTCTGTGTGCCAAAATCCGATTTGCATGGTCAGCTCTGGCAATGGGGAAAGCACAACACCAACGGTCCAATGTTCAGAATTCTCTGGTTTCACGTCTGGGTTGCCGCCGTAAAGTGTTCTATATTGTGTTGAGCCACAAAACCCCTTACCGCTTTGACAACCCACAACATCAATACCTGAAGGATAGCTTTCGGATCGCTCGCCATACAATTGTGTCATAGCCGCCACACGGAAGCCTTCTCCGAAGGTGCCTCTGAGCAGCATCCAATCAAGAGGTCGATATGCAAATGTGATTTGTGGAGAGAAATTACTACCAATACCCTTACTACTGTAGTCATCGTACCGTCCTGCTAGACTTAGCTCTAGTTTTTCTATGACGGGCAAGCCGATTTCAAAGAATACTGATTTTCTGCTACGCTCTGCTTGAACATTATCGCCACCTGCGGTACCTGCAATGAGTTGTGCTTTGGATGCAGGGTCATTGATCTGATCGAAAGACAGATGGTTATACTCAGCACCCAAAACTATACCAACTGGTCCGCCAGCCAATTCGCCAACATCAAAAGTCATAACAAAGTCACCTTGCATAGTTTTAAGATCAGCTGCATAGGTCTTGGTATGATTAAATTGTTGCATGGTCGAAGCTAGTGCAGATAGAGGTGTTCCATGAACCCCAAAAATGTCTAGTAGACCATCATCTATTGCCTGTTGCAGAAGTGGTTTATTGACCAAATTTATTGTCATGTTGTCAATGTCATTATTCATGACTTGAACATTGAATTCCCAAGTTGCTCCACCTAACACATCCAAAACACCCTCGAGACCAACTCTCAAGTCTTGTATGTTTGAGACTACAGTATTATCCCTGGTGCCGTTAGGAACAGTACGAATAAAAATCGTAGCTCCAAGACAATCCATAACTGAACAATCATAACCCATGCCGATCAGAGGATGGTTTGGATTATCAGCTGACATAGTAGGGTAAGGACCTGTCACTGGTGTGCCTGCATATCGAGAATCTGCGTCGTTTTGTGAAATCATTAAAACAGCATTCATCGTGACATCAGGTGAGATATCGTATGACGATTTTAAGAGCAATCCATTTCTTTTTGCCCTTGGCAGCATAATAATATCTTGTGCATAGTCATAACCACAGAAACCCCATTCATCGTATGGTGGACCATAGGATCCATAAGGGAACCAGTCATAAGAATTAGGATAATCTGGGTTTGAGTTTGTGCCGTCATCAGATGGCTGACCATAAAGACCCACACCCCCTACTGGTACATCAGGACATCTAGAATCAGGTACATAACCGAAATACGGTGAGTAGAAGGTACCTGGCCAACCAAACGAAGAGTAAGACTCATAGTCATAGGCATGACCCCATTCGGTATCTCTCCAATATTGTGGTTTTTGACCGTAGTGCTGTATTGTGAAAAACGTGTTTCCTTTGGAATTTGATGCACCTCCAGTGATAGTAGCTGCAATGAATTCACCTCCTGAAATATCTGGCTTACCCCTAGTAAGTGAAAAATTCATTCCATCGAAGTCTTTACGAGTAATAATGTTCACAACACCACCGATAGCATCCGAGCCGTAAATTGCCGAAGCACCGTCTCTTAGAATGTCAACTCGTTCGACGATGGCAAGCGGTATTTGGTTTAAGTTAGCCGCTGCACCACCTGAACCCCCAGTTCCTGAAACTCTTCTTCCATCAAGTAAAAGCAAGGTTCTCTGTGAACCGAGCCCTCTTAAAGAAATACTATTAACTACTGCCTGTCCATTGGCGTAGCCAGAAGTTTCTCTGAATGAACCAAATGAGTTATAAGGCGTGCTTTGCAACACTTGTGCAACGGTTGCAAAACCAGATAGCTCAATTTGCTCACGGGTAATTACAGTTACTGGTCTGGCAGTTTCAATATCCGTTTGTTTCAATCGAGAACCTGTTACTTCAATCGTTCCAAGCTCCGCAGCATCTTCTTCATCTTCATCTTGGGACCAAGCAGGAACTGCGAACAAGGCAGCTGCAACTCCACAAGCGACAAAGATACTGAAAGCTTTTTTAAATAGCTTTATTTCCATCATCATTCTCTCCCTGATTTTCAGAGTTTATTAAACTAGACTGAGTCAGGCTTACCACCCACGAAACGTACAGTGGAGACTGTCTCTACTAAACTTAATTTATTTTCAAGGAATTGCATGAGTTAAGCAAGTTAAATATTGACAACAAAATCAGTCAAATCTTTCGAAATTGGTAGGATTTAAATGAATTTAAGTAGAATGTTGTATCATAACAACAACAATTCATCCCTTTATATCCCAATCAAGTCTAATGAAAGCACCTATTCTGTGTTGTGATCTCGTCTGCAGTCAGAGTATCATACAGGCACACTTTTGTCGGGTGAGGAATTGTTTACATGATAAATACAAAATTTTTTTCATACTTTATTTTCTTGTTGATTCTCTGTGGCATCGGTGAGTCAGTCCATGCTCAAACATTGGAGGAGAAATTAGAGGAATGTTCTAAAATCCAGGTTTCCCTCATTCGCTTGCAATGTTACGACAGATTGACTCAAAAACCTGTCGTCACACAATCTGCACAAACTACTCGCAAGAAATTTAGATTGCGTAGAAATAAGAATCAAGCAACGCAAGAGGTCCGTGAACTATCTGCAGCTGATGAGAGCACAGAAGTTTTGTCTCAGAAGATAGATCAATTTGGTAATGAAAGAATTGCTCAAGGCGATGAGGAACCCGACCAAATTACCAGTAGAATCCTTGGGGAATTCAAAGGTTGGTCAGGCGATACGGAGTTCCAATTGGAGAATGGCCAGGTATGGAAACAATCGAGCGCAGGCCTTCTGATCGTGCGAATAAACAATCCCACAGTGACCATTAAAAAAAGTTTTTTTGGCACTTACACGCTCAATGTAGAAGGTGTTAATTCAAGTATAAAAGTGAGAAGAACACAGTAAATAAATTTTGATCATAGATTTATAAATGTAGATGTCTTACGTGATTATAGTTGCCATTGTTTTGGTTGTTCTCATCGGACCTAGCTTGTGGGTTAAGGGGACCATGAAAAAATACAGTCAGCCCGACGACCGTTACCCATTTACCGGTGCTGTGTTCGCAAGCAAGCTCTTGACCGCCCTCAATCTGCAAGACATTAAAATTGAATCAACAGAGCTAGGGGATCATTACGACCCCATTGCGAGAGCGGTTCGCTTAACCGCGGATAAACACGACTCCAAGTCATTAACAGCCATTACCATTGCAGCCCATGAAGTGGGCCATGCACATCAACATGCAATCGGTTATGGCCCTTTCAAATTACGCACGCTTCTTGTCAAAACCATGGCACCTGCAGAACGCTTTGGAGCTCTCATTTTTATGACAGCGCCATTCATTGCTTTGATAACCAGAGTCCCAGGGCCTGGATTGTTGATGTTTTTGGGTGGCTTGTTGACCCTGGGCCTAGGCGCTGTGGTTCATCTGATTACCTTGCCGACCGAGTTGGATGCAAGCTTTGGCCGTGCTTTACCCATGCTGGAAGAAGGCAATATTCTCAAAGAAGGCGACGAAGTTTATGCCAGACGTCTGTGGAGCGCTGCGGCATTCACCTACGTGGCTGCATCTTTAATGAGTTTGATTAACGTGGCAAGATGGTGGACCATCCTTAGAAAAGGCCCACTTTAATCGGTTTTACCT
>JAKUUR010000040.1 GCA_022448455.1 Candidatus Thioglobus autotrophicus | reverse complement strand
GGCTATCCTTTCTAGATTATTTGTCCCCATCACCGGGCAAATCTTCGCAGGATGAGCTAAGAGCCATGCAACTGCAACTGCCGCCCTATCAACATTTTGCTTCGTTGCAGTTTTATCAATAACTTTTCCAAGAGAACCCTCATCAGTCATTAGCTTGCCACCACCAAGAGGTGACCAGGCCATTACCGTAGTAGATCGCTCCTGATGAAAAGCTAAATCACCATTTGTAAAAGCATCGTTTGCAGTTAAAGAAAGCTCTATTTGATTTGTGACTAACTGAGTATTCGTTCCAGACTGCAATAAGTTGAAATCCCATGGCTTAAAGTTTGAAACACCAACCTCTCTAACTTTTCCAGATGAAACAAGGTCATCAAGAGCCCTGCCAGTTTCATTATGATCCATAAAAGGGTTTTGTCGATGAATCAAAAGTAAATCTATATAGTCTGTTGACATGTTTTTTAATGACGCTTCAACTGATTCATTAATATGCTCTCTAGAGGTGTCATAATGACTAACTGATATATTTGAATATCTATCAGATGGATTAACAATGCCGCACTTGGTGACAATTTCAATCCTATTTCTTAATCCTGGATTTGCTTTAATAACATTTCCAAATAATGCTTCAGCATTATATGAACCATAGACTGCTGCTTGATCAAATGTCGTAATGCCTTGGTCTAGGCATGAATTTATTTTGTCATCAATATGTTTAATAGAGGTGTCAGTATCATCTGCTAATCGCCACATACCGTAAATAATTCTACTTAAGTTAGTTGAATTTGATAAATCTACACGTTCCATATTAATTCCAAATAGTAAAAAGATCCTAGACAGAATTTTCAACATCAATATATTGATGTTGCATCTGAAAAGTTTCGCTCAAATGACTGCATAATGCCTGAATACCTAAACGCTCTGTTGCATGATGACCTGCAGAGATAAAAGTCATGTTGTTTTCTTCTGCCGCTGCAGGTGTTTGTTCTGATACCTCGCCACTCAAATATAGATCAACACTCAGCTCAATGGCATCAGTGATAAACCCTTGAGCCGCGCCCGTACACCATGCAATTCTTTGGATTTTTTCTGATTTCTTTCCGAAAACTTGAGGTGTCCTACCCAGTCTTTCTTCTATTAGTGCTGAAAAATCACTCAAGTTTGTATTTAACTCGCCCTGCCAAATCAGACTATCACTGACAGGAGTCATATTTTGTATACCTAGTCGTTTTCCAAGTTGTACGTTATTTCCAATCTCTGGATGTGCATCTAGTGGAAGATGGTAACCAAAAAGATTAATATTATGAGACAACAATAAGGAAACCTTTCGGCGCTTAGAACCGGTAATAGTTTGCCCTTCATTCTTCCAAAAAATACCGTGATGAACGAAAATAGCGTCTGCTTTTTCATCAATAGCACGCTCAATGAGAGCTAAATTAGCACTTACGCCGCTAACTATCTTGTTGATATTCTCAACACCTTCAACCTGTAAACCGTTTGGACCATAATCTTCAAACGCTACTACATTAAGATAGTCGTGACAATAATTATTTAATTCCTTCCGATTAACCATAATAGCTTTTTATTTTCTCAAGAAATTCGTTGTTTTCACTTGGATCACCTACAGTCACACGAATACAATTTGATAGTTGTGGATTCATAGCAAAACTCTTAACCAAAATTCCATTGGCTTTTAGAAATTCAAATAACACTTTTGCATCATCAACTTTAATTAATAGAAAATTCGCCTGAGATGGGAAAACTTTAAGACTAGCCATTGCTGTTAATTCGTCAAAAAGACGTTGCCTTTCATTAATAATAATATTGGCATTAGCAACAATGCGGTCTTTTCCCTTTAGTAGAAAATTAGCACTCGCCTGAGTTAGAATATTGATGTTATATGGAAGTCTTAATTTGTCTAACTCTCTAATAGTATCCTGACTACCAATAAGTAATCCAAGTCTGAGGCCTGCAAAACCTATCTTAGAAATTGTTCTAAGTAGCACTAGATTTGGGTAATTTGCGACTTCATTTAGGAAACTGTCTTCTGAATAAGCATAATAAGCCTCATCAACCACAACCAAAGCTTCACTTTCGTTGATGATTGTATGAATTGATTCACGATCAAAAGCATTACCTGTAGGGTTGTTAGGATAAGCAATAAAGATTAGTTTTGGCTGAGTTCTTTTAATTTCATCGAGGGTACCATCTAGATTGATTTCAAAATTATCATCTAACAAAACCCCTTGGTAATTTAGTCGAGTAAATTTTGCTATCATTTCGTACATAACAAAACTTGGTTCAACACTCAAAATAGTATCGTCAGTTTCACAAGCAAGGGCCATCAACTGAATCAATTCATCTGAACCATTTCCAAGCAAAACTCCAAGCTCATTAGGTATATCCATAAGTGACCTAAGGGTTTGCTGTACTTCTTCAGCACCTGGATTAGGGTAACGGTTTAATGCGGCCTCTGACAAATAAGTTAGATAAGGCTTCATCAAATCTTTAGGTACAAGAAAAGGGCTCTCCATAGCATCAAGTTTTATCATATTTTCTGACTTCGGTACATGATAAGCTTTGATATTCTGGATATCTGATCTTAACCATTTATTAATAAACGTCATATTATTTTGGCAAGGTTCGATTGGGATGATATTGCATTTTACCCAGCTTTTTTGCACTCAATAAAGTTTGATAAGTATAGTCAAGCGCTCTTTTACAAGCAATTTTAACTGGCACATCTGAGGCAATTAGTGCACTTATTGCACTCGAGAGAGTGCAACCTGATCCATGATATTTCCCCGGTAATTTTTTGTAGGGAAATTGACCCACTAATTCGGAGTGATGATATAAACGATGCTCAATATCAACCTCAGAGTTATCAGCTGTTGTCACTAGAATCCAAGGACAGTCAAGACTTGAAACAGCTGATTGCTCGTCAAGGCCTGGTGCTAGGCGACTTAATTCTGTTAAGTTAGGTGTCAAAATTGTGACAAGTGGAATAAGCTCGTTCCTCATAACATTAATTACATCTTCATCCAAGAGCGCCTCATCATTTCCAGATGTTATGACTGGATCAAGGATAATAGACAGCTCTGGTCTAGTATTCAGTAATTTAATTATTGTTTTGATTTGTCCTAAGGAACCCAATAATCCAATCTTAACTGTTTGGAAGGCTATATCCTCACTAAGGGCTTGAAACTGAGCTTCTATAAGAGTTTGGTTCGTTGTTTCAACAAGTTTTACTTCCTGGCTGTTCTGGACAGTAAGCGTTGTAATAATTGGCAGTGATGTCATGCCAAACTGATTAATCGTCTCAATGTCTGCAACGATACCAGCTGCACCACTTGGATCAAGCCCAGAAAATAATAAAACAGTATCGGCTGAAAGCCTAGTCACTGCCTACTGAGATTCTTTTTGAATAAGATAATCAACCACCTCAAAGATCTTCTTCTGACTTCCTGCATGGGTAGCATCAACCAAATACTTACCATTAACAATAAAGGTAGGAACACCTTGAATACGATATTTATAGGTATTGGCTTTTGCTTTATTAAGATTCACTTGAACTGAAAAGGATTCGTACGTTGCATTCGCTTTTTCTTCTTGCACACCATTCAAAGCAAGCCAGGTGACAAAATCTTGTTGATTAGAGAACTTTAATTTCTGACGATGGATTGCATCAAATAGTGAGCCGTGCAATCTCTCCAGCTCACCTAACTGTTGTAGCACGTAATAGAAGTTAGCACCATACTCCCATCCAGGAAAAACTGCTGGCTGACGAACAAATTGTGCAGAACTATTCATTGTTTGTAACCAATTATTGACCAAAGGCTCAATGCTATAACAATGCGGACAGAAATACCAAAAAAGCTCTCTGACTTCAACCTGATCTCCTGTTTCAGTTTTGACAGACTTATCAAAAATGACATAATCTTCGCCAGCAACATACTCAGCTTGAGTTGTATTTGTAAAAAAAACAAAAGCTGAGATAACAATAAGCGTAGAAAGGGCAGTTAATTTTTTCATCGTAGTAGTCATTTATTCAAAAAGTTTTTCAACATTATACTGCCTCAAATTATAATCCTGCTTAGATTGAAATATTTTCCAAAGATTTTGATATGAAGTACCTTCTAGTGGATGAATTGCTTCTGGGTTAAGTTCAGCAAGAGGTGCCAACACAAATGCATATTTTAATATGTCTTTACGTGGGACATTTAAAGTTTCATCTATAATTCCGCCATAAAGAACGAGATCAAGATCAATCATTCTCGATGAGAATTTTGGCAAAGAGCGATCTCTACCTAAAGAATTCTCTATATCACGCAAAATATCTACTACTTGGTTACTTGTCTTGAGTGTGGTGATATTCACCCCAACATTATAAAAATCATTTCCTTTAAAGCCTTCAGAAGGGCTTTCAAAAAGTGATGATAATACAATCTCTGAAAAATACTGTTCAAGAGCCTTGATGGCAAGACGAATATTAGTTCGCCTATTTTGGTTTGAACCAATATTTAGGTGCACTATGCTCATTATTCCATGGTTCTTTCAATAATAACACCAACGCCCTCTGCGCCAGTTATAGCCTCACCTTTGTTAAGTTTTAATTTGACCCACTGAACACCAAATTCTTTGATAATTATTTGGCAAATCTCTTCAGCTAAAGTTTCAACTAACTGAAACTCAGAATCACCCACAAAGCTGCATAGACGTTTGCAGATATCCTTGTAATTTAAGGCCTGATTAATATGATCAGTGCTCGCTGCAGTTGATATATCCGCAGACATTTCAATATCCAGTACAATTTCTTGGCGAATCTTTCTCTCCCAATCATAAATACCAATCACGGTATCAATTTTGAGGCCTTGTATAAAAACAGTATCCATAGTAAATTTAAAAAATAACAAAGCTATTATGATACCTTTGAGGTTTTGTTTGAACGCTACAAATATATGATTTGATTGATATAATTTGTTTTTTGATCTTAATGAACTTTGTACAGGTAGACAATTAGGAGAAATTTTTGAAATGGTTGATTCATATTTTTGGCTTTTGATAGTAAGTTACTTGATTGGCTCTATATCTAGTGCGGTTATTATCTGTAAGGCTTTAGGCTTACCAGACCCTAGAACTCAAGGTTCAAAAAATCCTGGGGCTACCAATGTTCTTAGGTTGGGAGGAAAGAAGACAGCTGCATTTGTTCTTTTATTTGATGGCTTAAAGGGTGCATTCCCTGTCTTTATTGTGGACTATCATGGATTTGGATTAATTGCATTAACATTAACTGCACTTTGCGCTTTTTTAGGCCACATCTTTCCAGTGTTTTTTCGTTTCAGAGGTGGTAAAGGTGTTGCAACTTATCTTGGCGGGCTTATAGCGATTAACTTTTTAGCGGGTTTGATTTTTTCCCTTATTTGGTTACTGGTCGCTAAAGTTTTAAAGATTTCTTCCTTAGCAGCATTAATAGCCACCGCACTTTCGCCTTTTTATTTCTATTTAATAACCGGCGATCTGAAGTCAACTCTCATAATTGGCTTAATCAGTTTGCTTATTTTTTATACTCACCGAGGTAACATTAAAAGACTAATTAATAAAGACGAAGATGTCATTCAGTCTTGACAGTAATTTCCTCTGAAACCCCTACTGCATAAGGGTTCTTCTCTTACACACTTCTTACACACTTTTGGCACCAACCGTTGGTATTAGTGTATGGTGGTCATTGCGTATTACACACTTTGTTACACACTTTTAGTACGGAATTAGGCATTTCTGATATGCCACAAATCGACTGAAACACCCCTAATTGGTAAAATAGATACTATAAACAATAGAGAAATAATTATGTTTGAAACAAGAACAGAAAACGGCAGTCTAACTTATGCACAATACGACTTGTTAGACGGTGAAGCACACATCTATAGACACAAAAGAAGTGGTGATGTCTGGCAATTTCGTATGTGGATAAAGAACGAGCAAAAGGATTACAGAAAATCTTTAAAAACAAGAGATTTCAATTCAGCAATGAGTTCAGCAAAAGTAATGGCAAGAGAATTGAGTGCAAACGGTCTTAACGGCAAACAAAACTTTGGTATTACGATACAAAAACTTCAAGATTTATATCTTGAATATAGAGAAAAAGACATTGATTTAATGACAGGTATTACTCGTAAAAGATGGACAACTCTAAAATCACAACTTAAATACTTTCTCTTAATTATGGGTGCAGACACTAATGTTTCTGCACTTGATAAAGAATGCATGTATGAGTATGTACAACTACGAAAAGATATAAAACACGCAGAACTTGTAACTTTGCGAAACGAAAAATCGACAATCAACAATATGATGAAGTTTGCATATAGGAATAATTATTCTCATTTTGAACATTTTGAGTTCAAACCAATCAAAATCAAACACGAAGGTAAAAGAGATACATTCAAAGACAAAGAGTATGAAAAATTGTATAAGTTTATGCGGAAGTATGTGTCTGAAAAAGAGTATCCAGACGATATGCAACGATTAGAACGATTGATGATACAAGACTATGTTTTGATTTCTGCAAACACTGGTATGCGTGTGGGGGAAATCCGACAACTCACTTGGAATGATATTTTGGGATATGAAAAACACATAATAAATGAAGAAACTGAAAAAGAAACTCTATTAGTTGAATTGAATATTCGTTGGCAAACTTCAAAAGTTAGAAAATCAAGAACATTTCTTGCAAGAGGGGGTGAATACTTTCAAAGATTAAAAGAAAGACAACAATTTACAGAACCACATCATCTCGTTTTTTCAATGAATGGAACTAAAACACTTCATCATAAGAGTTGGACAAAACATTGGGACAATCTAATGCAAGGAATTGGCATTAAAAATCATAGAGAACGCAAATTGACTTGGTATTCACTTCGTCATTGGTGCATTACTCAAAGAGTTGTTTCTGGTTGCGATTTGATTGATATTGCAAAAATGGCAGGAACATCAGTTAAACATATTGAAGGTACTTACTTGAAATATCGCAAAGAACAATCAAGAACTTCAGCACTAAAGACTTATAAGAAAAATGAAAATGGAACTATTACTACAACTTGATAATGCATCTTTAGATTATGTATGACAGAGAAAAACCATTCATTGCCCATACGACAACCAGAACAAGGTGGCAAATTGCGACAAGAAGTATTGCATGTTTTAGACTAAGTATTTTGTTGTCTTTATGTCCCATTTTATGTATAACCTTACCCTTCTTATACTCAAATCATACCACTCAAAAACTCTATTCAATCAAAAAATATACTAAAAAAAAATTACAGAGAAAACAAACTGGATATTTCACTCTATATCAAAGTATCTATATCAAAACAGATCCCTTAAAGTAGTGAAACGATACTATCCAGTTTTTAACCCCCAAGACGAAATATGAATAGGAGAAGCATATGAAAAAACACATTGAACGAATGGTTAAGTCGTATGAAGATGACGAACTGGGATATACATTAGATGATGCAGTATTAGATGTTGCAGTCTATGTTCGTGTCAGTACTTCTGGTCAAACGACTGAAAATCAGTTAATAGAACTGTCAGAAGTTTGTGAAAGGAACAAATGGCATATCACTAATGTCTATAACGAAACAGTATCAGGAACTAAAGGTGTTGATGAGAGGGCAGAACTTAATCGTATGATGCAAGATGCGTCCAGAAAGCAATTTAGTAAAGTGGTCGTCTGGTCGGTTGATAGAGTTGGTCGTTCAATGAAGCATTTAGTTAATGTTTTATCGCAACTGAAAGACTTAGGATGCGATATTTACTCATATAAACAAGCAATTGATACTTCTACTACTATGGGCAGTTCTTTCTTTCATATGGTCGGTATCTTTGCAGAGTTAGAGAACAATATGAGGGCAGAAAGACAGAAGATTGGCATTAAACGAGCATTGTCGCAAGGTGTTAAGTTTGGCAGAAAAGATGTGATTGATGAAGATAAAGAACTTGCAATAGTTGAATTGCGACATAAAGGCAAATCTATTCGTTATATCGCAAACAAGATAGGAATATCAGTCGGACGCACTCATCAAGTGTGTTCATCAATGTCTATGTAGAGGATAGAGTTTCTGCCCCTTACAACTACTATTCTCTACACCACATTATCCGTAATAATTGTGTTCATTCTTTTTTACTTTCCTGAACACTTACAAATCAACCACTTTGATTTTGATTGACTTCGGGAGTAGAATTAACTCATAGTTCAAAAAAGACTCTGTATGAAAAAACTACTCACTGAAGAGAAGAAAAATTATTATATTATTTCA
>JAKUUR010000004.1 GCA_022448455.1 Candidatus Thioglobus autotrophicus | reverse complement strand
CTGGCGAGACAAAAGAATGTGCTCACGAGTTTGAGCCATTGGTCCGTCAGTCGCAGCGATGACAATAATAGCGCCGTCCATTTGCGCAGCACCAGTAATCATATTCTTAACATAGTCAGCGTGCCCTGGACAGTCAACGTGAGCGTAGTGACGAGCTTCTGACTCATACTCTACGTGTGCAGTTGAGATGGTGATACCGCGCTCTCTTTCTTCAGGTGCGTTATCGATATCTGCGTAATTTTTGACATCACCACCACGAGCTTCGGACATACATTTAGTCAGGGCTGCAGTTAATGTAGTCTTGCCATGGTCAACGTGACCGATTGTGCCCACATTCACATGTGGTTTGGTTCTTTCGAATTTTTCTTTTGACATGTCTATTCCCCTTTATTTAGTTAATTTTTCAATAACTGCATCAGCAACATTTCTAGGTGCAGCAGAATATTTAACAAATTCCATTGAATAATTTGCACGACCTTGCGACATTGAACGGAGATCTGTTGCATAACCAAACATTTCTGCCAATGGTACTTCGGCTTGAATTTGTTTGCCGGCTGGTGTATCGTCCATTGCGTTTACTATGCCACGACGACGATTTAAGTCACCCATAACGTCACCCATGTAATCCTCGGGAGTTATTACCTCAACACTCATCATGGGTTCTAGTAATTGAGGATTGGCAAGTTTTACACCTTCTCTTAAACACATAGATGCTGCAATTTTAAATGCCATTTCGCTTGAATCAACATCATGGTATGAGCCATCATAAACAGTTACTTTTAAATCAACTAGTGGAAAGCCAGCAATGACACCGTTTTGCATTTGTTCTTGAACACCTTTGTTAACTGCTGGTATGTATTCTTTAGGAATAGCACCACCTTTAACTTCATCAACAAATTCATAGCCAGCACCTGGCTCTTGTGGCTCTATACGTAAATAAACGTGACCATACTGACCACGACCACCTGACTGTTTGACAAATTTATTTTCTTGCTCAACAAGAGAAGTGATAGTTTCACGATAAGCCACTTGAGGTGTACCTACATTGCACGCTACATCAAATTCACGCATCATGCGATCGACGATAATATCTAAATGGAGCTCTCCCATGCCAGCAATAATGGTCTGACCTGACTCTTCATCAGTGGAAACCTTGAATGAAGGGTCCTCTTTTGCTAGCTTACCCAATGCAATGCCCATTTTTTCTTGATCAGCTTTGGTTTTTGGCTCTACTGCAACAGCAATAACTGGCTCAGGAAATTCCATTCTTTCAAGAACAATCCTATCCTTCAAGTCACACAAGGTGTCTCCTGTTGTGACATCTTTGAGGCCAATGGCTGCGGCAATATCTCCAGCTCGTACCTCTTTAATTTCTTCACGATCATTAGAGTGCATTTGTACAATACGTCCAATTCGTTCTTTTTTACCTTTAGAAGAGTTGAAAACAAAATCACCTGAATTTAGCACACCTGAGTAGACTCTAAAAAATGTCAAGTTACCAACAAATGGGTCAGTTGCAATTTTGAAAGCTAGCGCAGCGAAGGGCTCGTTATCATCAGGAATTCTTGGCGCTAAAGTTTCATCGGCGTCATCTAAAATACCACAAATAGGGTCCACATCTAGCGGCGATGGCATATACATTATCATTGCATCTAATATTGCTTGAACGCCTTTGTTTTTAAAAGCTGAACCACAAAACATTGGAATAATTTCATTTGCAATTGTTTGTAAACGAATGCCTTCTTTTATTTCATCTTCTGTCAAAGTACCTTCCTCTAGGTACTTTTCCATTAACTCTTCGTTTGCTTCTGCAGCAGATTCAATCAAAAACTCACGCTTCTCTTCAGCTAGGCCTTGTAACTCTGCAGGAATATCTTTAATTTCATAGGTCTCACCCTGGTCTTCTTCATTCCAGTAAATAGCTTTCATATGAACCAGGTCAACAACACCTTTGAATGTTTCTTCTGCACCAATCGCAATTTGCAGAGGTATTGGTTTCGCACCTAATCGGGTTTTAACTTGATCACAAACTCGAAAAAAGTCAGCGCCTGCTCTGTCCATCTTGTTAACAAAACCAATTCTTGGGACATTATATTTATTGGCTTGCCTCCAAACCGTTTCGGACTGAGGTTCAACTCCACCTACTGCACAAAAAACTGCACATGCCCCATCTAGTACTTTTAATGAACGTTCTACTTCAATCGTAAAGTCAACGTGTCCGGGAGTGTCAATAATATTGATTCGATGATTCTCAAATTGATTATCCATTCCTTTCCAGAAACAAGTAGTTGCAGCAGAAGTAATAGTAATACCACGTTCTTGCTCTTGCTCCATCCAGTCCATGGTTGCGCTACCGTCATGTACTTCACCAATTTTATGAGTGCGGCCTGTGTACAAAAGAATACGTTCAGTGGTGGTTGTTTTTCCAGCATCGATGTGTGCCATAATGCCAACATTACGATAACGATTAATTTGAGTAGTTCTTGGCATGATAGAGTCCTTAAATTACCAGCGGAAATGGGCAAACGCTTTGTTTGCTTCTGCCATTCTGTGTGTTTCTTCTTTTTTCTTAAATGCCGTACCACGATTTTGAACTGCATCTAATACTTCACTAGCTAATCTGAGTTTCATTCCTTTTTCACCGCGCTTTCTTGATGCTTCAATAATCCAGCGCATCGCCAGGGCTACCCTGCGGTCTGCTCTAACTTCAACAGGTATCTGGTAAGTGGAACCACCTACACGACGTGACTTTATTTCTACTTGTGGACCAATATTCTGAAGAGCTTGTTTAAATGTTTCAATTGGTTCCGCATTACCTTTAGATTCAATAGTATCTAATGCATCATAGACAATCTTTTCAGCAACTGATTTTTTGCCGTCTAACATTAAAATGTTTACAAACTTGGCCAATACAAGATCACCATACTTGGGATCTGGTAATATCTCTCTTTTGGGAGCGGATCTTCTTCTCATTTCAGTCTTCTCTTATGAATTATTTTTTAGGTTTTTTAGTGCCATATTTAGAACGTCCTTGCATTCTGCCGTCAACACCATTTGCATCCAATGCACCACGAACCGTGTGATATCGCACACCTGGTAGATCCTTTACACGGCCACCACGGATAAGAATTACCGAGTGTTCTTGTAAGTTATGGCCTTCACCACCAATATAAGTTGTCACTTCAGCCGCATTAGTTAATCTAACACGGGCAACTTTTCTTAAAGCCGAGTTTGGTTTCTTTGGCGTTGTCGTATACACACGTGTACATACACCACGCTTTTGTGGACAACTATCTAGTGCTGGTACACCCGTTTTAGCAATCTTTTTACTGCGCGGCTTGCGTACCAATTGGTTAATCGTTGACATAAAAGTTTCTACTCCAAGCTTTTTTCTAATTTTTGCCCTTATAGCGGGGCCAATAAAGCGGAGAATTATACTTTGGTGGGTACTCTAATGTCAATCAATATTAGGCTTTTTTTACGAGGCTTTCCAAAAAAGAAGTGCAGGCTTCATAAACCATTTCAAACACTTCATCAAATTTTCCTTCAAAATATGGATCTGGTACACTTTGAAAGCCAGCATCGGGAAGATAATCAAGCAATAATTTAATTTGAGATTGACTGTCGGTTGGACAGATAGATTTTAAGATCTCAATATTATCCGTATCCATTGCGATTATATGGTCGAAGTAATAAAAATCACTTTCATGAACTTTTCTGGCTCTTTGGCTTGATAAGTCAATACCATACTTTCTTGCAGTTTGTTGTGACCTACTATCTGGGGGATTGCCTACGTGATAGGCATGTGTACCAGCAGAATCTATTTCAAAACAATCGGAAAGGTCTTGTTTTGATACAATAGATCGAAAGGAACCTTCAGCGGTCGGGGAACGGCAAATATTACCCATACAGACAAACAAAATCTTGGTTTTCATTTATACTCATTAAACTCTAACACCCAATCTGACTAGCATTATAAGGCCCATGTTTAACAAATAATATTTATAATCTACCAAATAACAATAACTAACCTGATTAATCTTGTGACTAAACCATTACTTGAAATAGCAAAAGCGGTTGTTCAAACTGAGGCCGATTCCATCCTAATGTTAAAAGATAGGATTGATCAAACCTTTAATGACGCATGTCAACTTATGCTGTCCTGTCAAGGCAAAGTTATCCTCATTGGTATGGGAAAATCTGGTCATATTGCTAAAAAAATTGCTGCTACACTTGCTTCTACTGGTACACCTTCTTTTTACGTTCACCCGGGCGAAGCAGGTCATGGAGATTTAGGCATGGTTAATGATAAGGATGTTGTCATTATCATTTCATATTCTGGAGAGTCAGACGAAATCATTACACTTCTTCCAAGTATAAAGCGACTCAATATAGCTGTGATCAGTATGACTGGAAACTCTAGCTCTACTATCGCCGAAGAGAGTGATGTGCATCTAGATGTCAGTGTCGACCAAGAGGCTTGCCCTCATAATCTGACTCCTACGTCTAGCACAACTGTAGCTTTAGTTATGGGAGATGCAATTGCTATTACACTTTTAAATGCTCGTGGCTTTACTCCTGAAGATTTTGCCAAATCACATCCCTCAGGAGCCTTAGGAAGACGCTTATTAACGCTTGTTTCAAATATTATGAAATCAGGTGATGACATTCCTATCGTGTCAAAAGAAACGTCAATCATAGACAGCCTTTTAGTAATGAGTCAAAAATCTCTCGGCATGGTTCTGATTACTGATAAAAATAATACTTTGCTGGGAATTTTCACTGATGGCGACCTGAGACGTGCAATTGAAAAAAATATTAACTTCCAAGACTTGTCAATTAAGGACGTTATGACTCAAAATTGCAAGTCGATACAACCCAACAAGCCTGCCCTTATAGCTTTACAAATGATGGAGGAATATAGCTTAAATTCATTACCAGTAGTAGACGGCAATAATCAAGTTATTGGTGCTATCAATATGCACACTTTAATGCAGGCAAAAGTGGCTTAAAGTTTGTCTCTCCAAAAACAGTATTATTTTTTGTGGTGCTTTTGAATGCTTCATATGACCCTAGTTAATTAAACATAATGAATATTAAAACATTACTATCTGGGATCCAAAAAACATCACATACATTCGATGTTACAGGGCTCTCACTAAATACTCAAAGCCTTCAAAAGGGTGACATCTTTGTAGCCATACAAGGGACACAAAAACATGGTTCTGAGTTTGTCCAAAATGCAATTGATAAAGGCTGTATCGCTATATTGGTAGAAGATAGGGATTTTCAGTGTTCTGTACCGAGTATTCGGATTGATAATCTTAGCTCTTATCTATCAGATCTGGCTCAAACCTTTTATCAAGAAGCACAAAACATCAAGCTAATTGGGGTAACTGGAACTAATGGAAAAACTTCGGTCAGTCTCTTTATCTCACAACTCCTTGAAGCTTTAAATGTTAGGACTGGTGTTATTGGTACTTTAGGTATCAGCCATTCAGATAATAAAACAAGTAACACAACACCTGATATTTTTACGATTTATAAGTCACTTCAAGAGTACAGCAAAAAAGGGATTGAAGTAGCTGTTATCGAGGCATCTTCTCATGCCTTAATGCAAAATAGATTGTCAGGATTAGCTTTTGAGCAAGCTATTTTTACCAACCTAACGCAAGACCATTTGGATTACCACGAAACCATGGAACAGTATCGTGAGGCTAAAGGGAAATTATTTAGTAATAGTAAAGCACAAACAGTAATTATTAATCGAGATGACGAAAACCACTCCTACTTCTTAGATGTCGCAGAAGACAAAGTGATTAAAACCTTCAGTATTGATGATTTTAGTGATTACCAGGTTAGTACAAAAGGGTTTATCTGTCGTCTTTTTAATTTTGTTTTTGAATTACCACTACTGGGTCACTTTAACCTATCTAATGCTCTTGCAGCATTTGTAAGCATAAAGTCTCTGGGTTATAGCGATGACCTCGTCATTCCAAAGCTTGCAAAGCTATCACCACCACCTGGAAGAATGCAAAAGTTAGCCAAGAACAATATTTGGATTGACTACGCTCACACTCCTGATGCCCTATCAAATGCCTTACAAACCTTACATCTTCATTATCCGGAATCAAAACTGAGAGTAGTGTTTGGTTGCGGAGGTGATAGAGATAAAAGTAAAAGACAACAGATGGGTAATATCGCCAGTGAACTTGCTCACAGTATTATTCTGACAAATGATAATCCAAGAAACGAACAACCCGAAAACATTATTAAAGATATCCTGGTTGGAGTAAAAATAGAAAATAACACCCAAGTTATTCTAGATAGAAAAATTGCCATCAACACAGCCATAACTACATTGAATGAAGATGAAGTCTTGCTTATTGCCGGAAAAGGTCATGAAACAACCCAAATCATAGGGTCCCAAGTACTTCCTTTCAGTGACATTGAGATAGCATTAGATGCTCTTATCTAATACACACAAGGTCGCCAATATTGTCAATGGAAGTCTTTCTATAGATGAAGAAATCAAGTTTAAGGGAGTTTGTACTGACACTCGTCAAAGAGTTGCTGATAGACTTTTTATAGCCCTCGAAGGTGAAAATTTTGACGGGCACCTTTTCACCCAAAATGCTGAAGAATTAGGAGCTAAGGCGATTATTGCTCACAAAAAAGTGAGCACAAGTTTGCCTACTATTATTGTGAAAGACACGGAGAAGGCTTATCAACAATTAGCCACTTGGTACCGCCAATCACTCTCACCTCAAGTTATAGCAATAACCGGTAGTAATGGTAAAACAAGTACAAAAAACATGCTTGACTCTATCTTGTCATTACAAGCGCCTACCCTCTCAACAAAAGGCAACCTTAATAATCACCTAGGTGTTCCTAAAACGATTCTTGAACTAACAGAAAAGCATCGATATTGCGTGATCGAGATGGGTGCAAACCATGAAAAAGAAATTACATTACTTTGTGATATTGCCAAACCCGATTTGGCATTAATTACAAATGCTAATAACGCCCATTTAGGAGAGTTTGGCTCTCTTGAGAGCCTGGTAAAAGCTAAAGGTGAAATATTCAAATCTCTTTCCCAAAATGGCAATGCTTTGATGAATAAAGAGTCACCACATAAGAGTGTTTGGGAACAAATGTCTGGAACTCAAAAATTTACTTTTTTTGGAAATATGAGCTCTATTTATGCAAGTAATATTCGACATAAGAGAGCGTATTTGAACTTTGATCTACATTGCAACAACGGCGTTATCAACATCAAACTGGCCATGATTGGATTGCATCAAATAGACAATGCACTGGCAGCTGCAGCTTGTGCTAATGAGCTTGGAGTTAGTCTTCCTCTTATAAAAGAAGGCCTTGAAAAGACCACCACTGAAAAAGGTAGGCTTGAATTACTTGAAAGTGATCGCTTCACGATACTGGATGATAGTTATAATGCCAACCCTCACTCGATGAAGGCTGCGATCGATACATTACAATCCTTTTCTGGAGAAAAAATTGCTGTCCTAGGTTCAATGGCCGAATTAGGAGCTAATTCGAGAGAACTTCACCAAGAAATTGGAGAATACGTGAGTCAAGCGGGGTTGGATAAACTTTATACTTTTGGTGAAGATTCAAAACACTATAATGGGGAGCTTTTTCCAGATATTGAGTCACTTTACAATCAACTTAATGAATGCCACTCAGGTGCAACAATTCTAATCAAAGGCTCAAGAATGATGAAGCTAGATGCATTGGTTGATATTTTGTCGAAAAACTCAATCTCTTCTTGACCTTTAGTTGAAAGATAGCGATAATTACGCAGCTGCGCTCGTAGCTCAACTGGATAGAGTACTCGGCTACGAACCGAGCGGTTGCAGGTTCGACTCCTGCCGAGCGCGCCATTCATGAAAAAGTTATTATATAGGCTTTAAGTCTTTGATAGAATGAACAACATATGATGACAATACCAAACATGGTCACTCTATCAAGAATCGGATTACTTCCGGTCTTTGTAGTTTTGTTTTATTTGCAACCAAACTATTTAGAGGGTGAACCATTAGCCTGGATCAACAACTCTTTAGTTGCAATTTATGTGCTTATTTCCAGCACTGACTTTCTTGATGGTTTGTTAGCTAGAAAACTTAATCAAATATCAGATCTTGGGACTTTTCTTGATCCAGTTGCAGATAAGTTAATGGTTTGTACAGCCCTTATTCTATTGACAGATTATTATCAAACTTGGTTTATTACCATACCTTCAATTATTATAATTTCTAGAGAAATTCTAGTCTCTGCTTTAAGGGAATGGATGAGTGAAATTGGCAAAAGGGCTAACATTTCGGTTTCGTGGATTGGTAAGTCAAAAACATTTATGCAAATGATTGCCATACTGTTTCTTTTGTTTCATCAGCCACTATTTATTTTTTCATATAATGAGATTAATATGATGGGTCGAGTTCTTCTATTTTCAGCTACAATTCTTACTCTCTGGTCTGGTATAAAATATCTAATTGCAGGTTTAAAAACATTTGACAGCTAGAAAAAAAACACTATAATTTCAGACCTTGTGCGGGAATAGCTCAGCTGGTAGAGCATCACGTTGCCAACGTGAATGTCGCGAGTTCGAATCTCGTTTCCCGCTCCAAGTTCTAACTGTTTGCGTTGGCCTGTGTGAACAGGCTTTTTTATTATTAAGTTGAATTGGCTGGGTAGCAAAGCGGTTATGCAGGGGCCTGCAAAGCCTTATAGACCGGTTCGACTCCGGTCCCAGCCTCCATCATAAAAAAGCTCGATTTAATCGAGCTTTTTTCTTTTAAATATTGCTATTTATATAATCATATTTATTGACACTCATTAAAAATTAGTGCTTGACACTTTTCACACTTACTGCGATCAAGTCGATCAAAAATCATGTGAATTGCTTGTTCTTTTGATTCGAAAAAATTCTCACGACCAATGTCATCTACAAAGTGAACTTTTTCCATAAATTCAAGGACAGAGGATTTAACAGAAACAAAATACAAACTGCCATTTAGCTCCTTGAGTCGCTTGTTTTCTATTAATAAACCTTCCATACCAGCAAGATCAATAAAGTTGACACCACTAGCAACAATTAAAATGTGATAGATTCTCTGGTTATCAACAATCTGATTAATTTGTTTTTGGATATGATTAATAGAGCCAAAGTAAATTGACATATCAATGCGAATTATTTTAAGTTGTGGGCACTGTACCAAAGGAGACTTCCTAATGCTTTGTAATTTTCTTACCCCTTCACCTGGGGGACTTCCAAAGGCTAAGGTATGAATCTCTGGGGTAGCCGTTTTGGCTATAAAAAACATCAATGACAATAACACGCCTAAATAAATCGCAAACTCTAATTCAAATAATAAAGTAGCTAAAAAGGTGGCAGTAAATATGACACTTTCAGATCTGCTAAAAGCAAAAGTCTTTTTGATATTATTAAAATCAATAAGGTTGTAGGCAACCAACAATATAACACCTGCCATTGCTGCCATTGGCAAATACGAGATTAAAGGTGCGACGAGTAAGACAATCAGCATTAAGATAAGTGCAGCTAATATTGCAGAAAGTGGCGTTCTTGCACCAGCTTCATAGTTAACACTAGTCCGGGTAAATGAACCTGAAGAAGCATAACTTGAGAAAAAACTGCCAACAATATTAGATGCCCCTTGCCCAATAAACTCCTGACTGGGGTTAATTCTTTGATTAGTTTTGGTGGCAATAGATCGGCCAATTGAGGAAGCTTCAATAAGTCCTAAGAGTGCTATAGCAAATGCTTCAGGTGCAAGCGATTTTAATGAACTTAAAGAAAAGTCAGGTGTTGATAAAGGTGGGAAATAAGTTGGTATGACTCCAATGGTTTCTATACTTTCGGTGAAGCTGCTTAAATAAAAAGCCAAGAAACCACCAACAAACATTCCAATCAATAAGTTGGGTAATTGAGGTTTTATAAGTTTAATGAGAATTGCACTTCCTAATGTGCTCAGTCCTACTATAACTAAGTAAATATTAAACTCTCCAACACCTGAATATAGATTAATCCAGGTTTCAATAAAGCTTCCACCTCTAGTTACATCTATGCCCAATATATAGGGTATCTGGGTACTTGCAATCAACAGTGCTGCACCAGCAGTAAAGCCAGTAACAACATTATGAGAAACAAAATTAACCAACAAACCAAATTTAGCTAACCCAAAAACCAGTTGATAAACACCAGCTAAAAAAGTCAATGTGAGAACCATTGCAATAAACTCCTCACTGCCAGGAACAGCGTGCTTACTTACCGCTGCAAATACCACAATTGAAATGGCAGTGGTAGGTCCAGAAATGAGATGGAAAGATGAGCCAAAAAGTGCTGCAATAATAGGAACAACCATGGCAGTATAAAGACCATATTCTGGAGGCATACCGGCAATTGTCGCAAATGCCACACTTTGCGGCAAGACGATAATGGCACCCGTTAGTCCTGCAATAAAATCTGCTTTTATTGTCTCAATTGTGGTTAATCTAAACCAAACCAGAAACGGGAAAATGTCTACTAACTTTCTCATAAATTACTATATTAAATAATGGGTGCTAAATTATAACGTAAGTGTTCTCATTTAAGATATGAACCATGAACCAGGAAAGTAAGATTTGTATACCAATAACATTTCATAAATAAAGGTTAAAACTACATTTGTACTGCAACCATATAGACTGCAGTGCCAGCAATAATGCTGAGTAATGCGTTTCTTCTGTATAGATGAAAAACGACAGTCACTAGTAACGCTATAAAAGTATAAACGCCTTCAAATGAGCTATAGTTAACCCCTTTAAGCATATATATAACAAGAATTGTCATCACCATTGGTGGTGTATTTTTTGCAATAAAATTTATTAATGGTCTTTCTTGACCACGACTAAAAAGCATGAAAGGCGCCAATCTCGTCGCGTAAGTTGCGACTGTCATCACTAGCATTACTAATAATAAATAGCTAATATCAGTCATTTTTCTTCGATTTGATAAAACGTAAAACAATTATCGTGGTTATTGATAAAACAATCGCCGCCAAAAGCATGTGTTGAAAAAACAATATCAGTGTAATGCAGGATGAGCCAAAAGCCACAACAAATGGTAATGGTTTTCTGACTTTTAGCCACTGCTCAATTAAAAGTACAGTAAAGAGCGCAGTTGCGGCAAAATCCATACCCTCGGTATTGAAATCAAGAGAGCTACTTGCTAAAGCACCGATGGAACAGCCGAGCACCCAATAACTTTGCGAAAACAAGGTAATCAAAAAATAATAACGCTCCCTATTAAACTCTTTTGGAACTGTTATTGTTGTCATTAGTGCATAAGTCTCATCGGTCAAACCAAAAATTAGATAAAACTTTCTTAGGCCCCATGCACCAAAACTATTTAACAGTGCCAATCCGTAAAATAAATGACGAGAATTAAGAAAAAAAGTAGAAATTGCGATTTCAAATAAACCTACACCTGCACCTAGCATACCCACTGCCATGAATTGCGCCGCACCAGCATAGACACAAATCCCCATCAAGGTTGCGAAATACCAAGGATAACCAAGCTCTTGGAACAAGATTCCAAAAGCAATACCTAATGGCAGAAAGCCAAAAAGAATTGGCAAGGTGGTTTTTATTACGCTACGAATCATTGGCGCAATTATAACTTCAGCTCACTTTGGATGTGTTAATTAGCAAGCCAAATATAATCAATTTGATTATATATCGATTGAATCTATAAAACACCTTATTGCATTTCTATTACATTTAATGATATTAGAAAATATTTCTATATTATTATCATTTATATATAATAAAAATATTATTTTTTTAATTAAATTAAATTAATAGAATTTTATACTATAATTTCGAAAATTCTAATTCAGAATACCATTAAAAAAATTAAACAAATAGGGCATTTTATATGAACACTTTAACGGAACAACACTTAACTCATTCAAATCAGTCAGAGGCTGAAATTATTGATATAGAGGAATCACAATCCTACTTTAGAGATATAAACAAAAAACTTAAAGACGCAACAGCAGAAGAGGTTGTCAAATGGGCATTATCCATTGAAGGAAAAATTATTGTTACAACAAACTTTGGTCCACAGGAAGCGGTATTACTTCACATGGTAAATCAAGTGACACCAAGAATCGAAGTACTATGGATAGACTCAGGTTATAACAAGCCAGAAACTTACAAATTTGCAGATGACGTTACAAAGAAACTTGATTTGAATCTTACTGTATATACTCCAGTAGTGAGTGCTGCAAGACGTGACGCTATTATGGATGGAATTCCAAATATTGACAATCATGCTCATGGAGAGTTTTCAGAACAATTCAAACTCGAACCATTTAAACGTGCCATGAAAGAAATTAATGCTGATGTTTGGTTAACTGCCGTCAGACGAGAACAAACAGCAGTACGACAAAAAATGGACACAGTCACTTTAGGACCAAATGGAGTAATCAAAGTTTCTCCTTTATTAAACTGGACGTATAACGATATGAAGAATTACCTTGAAAAAAATAATCTTCCTGATGAAACTCGCTACTTTGACCCGACCAAGGTGGAAGCGGGTCGTGAGTGTGGTCTTCATACATTAAGTAATTAAATTTACATTCAACTCTTTAACGAAAAAGCCCGTTAATTTGGGCTTTTTTTATATATTTAAATAATATATTCATATGAATTTAGAACTTGTTATTATTCTAGTAATTTTAATACTTATTTTTGGTGGAAAGTTTGATTGAATTAATTGTTATATATTCTTAGATGTTAATTTAGATTTTTTTTCATATATAAATAATATGTTCATATGTATTTTTTAATAAATACATATATATTAATTCATGTATACTAATTCAAATTTTATTTGCTCTTATTTCCCCAACTTTTATCAGTAAATTAATAAGTAATTTCTTTTAATTAAGTATTAATAACTCATATATATGAGTTGAAGAAACCTAAAAAACAAACTATACTAAACCTAAACACATGCTAACGAAACTATGTCTGAAATAGTCCTGCCACATGGAAGTAAAACTCTGGTACCTCTTGCTTTGGAAGATGATGCCTTGGTAACAGAATTAAAAAAAGCAAAATCTTTACCTAAAATTACTTGCTCTTCAAGAGAATTTGGGGACGTAATTATGTTAGGTATTGGAGGATTTACCCCTCTTGATGGCTTTATGACTAAACTAGATTGGCACAGTGTATGTGACAATATGACCACTTCAAACGGTACTTTCTGGCCAATCCCAATTACTTTATCTACTGATGATGAAAATATAAAAGAAGAAGATGAAGTAGCACTAGTTAATAGTAAAACTGATGAAATTATTGCCACCATGGTTGTCAATGAAAAATACACCATTGATAAAGAATACGAGTGTGAGATGGTTTATAAAACAACTGAAATGGAGCATCCAGGTGTTGTCATGGTCATGGAGCAAGGTAAGTACAATCTTGGTGGACCAATTAAGGTATTGTCAGATGGTGGCTACCCAGAAAAATATGGTGACCTGTACATGACACCAATTGAGACTCGTGATTATTTTAAGGATAAAGGCTGGTCAACTGTTGCAGCATTTCAAACTCGTAACCCAATGCACATGTCTCATGAATATTTGGTTAATACGGCACTTAAGAGTTGTGACGGCGTAATGATTCACTCTACATTAGGTGAATTAAAACCAGGTGACATTCCAGCTGAGGTTCGCTCTGAAGCGATATCTACTTTAATTGATAATTACTTTGTAGAAAACACAGTATTACAATCTGGATACCCGCTGGATATGCGCTATGCTGGTCCACGTGAGGCCTTATTGCATGCACTATTTAGACAAAACTATGGCTGTTCTCACTTAATAGTTGGGCGTGACCATGCTGGTATTGGCGACTACTATGGTCCGTTTGATGCGCATAATATATTTGATGAGATTGGTGATGCGTTATTGACTCAGCCACTCAAGCTCGACTGGTCATTCTGGTGTTATAAGTGTGCCGACATAACGAGTATGGATATTTGTCCGCATAGTAATGAAGATAGACTATTATTGTCAGGTTCAAAATTGCGATATCTACTTAGTGAAAACTTAGAGGTTCCTGAGAACTTTTCCCGTTCAGAAGTATTGACAATCCTTCGTAAATATTACGCCAGCATTAAAGAGGATGAGAAAGTAAACGTGGAATTAAAAGGTCACTCAGCTAGGTAGTGCAATATGAATAATACAATAATTACTATATTTAATTCACAATTCTGGTCTATTAATTGTAAGTTTTCTGGTTCTATAAATTTAGATATTCAAAGACACTTATATTCTACAATTCTAGACTCAAATAAAAGTTAATTTAGCGGTGGAAACTACATGATTCAATTAATGTCAAAGAATAAAATACTATGATTACTATCAATCCATTTTCCGAACTTTCTGAATTTATACCTTCCATTGCAATGCAAGCATATGTCATTGCGATGGTGATCTTGGTAGCAGGAGGAACGATGCTTGATATGGCTCATAAGCAAAGCGCCAAGTACTTCTTCAGAAATTCTGAAAAGGCAAAAAAGTTTGCTACTAATCCTGTTAGTGCTGGAGAAAAAGCTTCAATTGCCTTGAGAACTGTAGCTGAAGATGTTCTAACCTCTGCTGAATTCTGCAACACAAAGAGAAGAATTGCACACCTTCTTACAATGTATGGTTTCGTATTGTTTGTAACCACTTCGGCTATTATGATTTTCTGCTATGCTTCAATAACAGCTATTACACCTTCGATTCTGCCAATATTGTGGCATATTGGTGCACTTATGCTGTGTGTTGGTGGTTATTGGTTTTGGTTTTTTATTCGTGTTGACGTAGCAGTGGAAGGAAACCCATGGTATCGAGTGATACGTGCTGATCTTTTTATCCTATCACTTCTTGCCACTGCCACTTTTAGCCTAATATGGTCTTATTTCCAAGCTTCAGATGTATCTGGTTGGGACACCCTGTTTTTTGTTTTATTTGTTCTTTCTAGCACCGTACTATTTGGAGGAGTGTTATGGTCTAAATTTGCACATATGTTTTTCAAGCCAGCGGCGGCTTTTCAGAAACGAGTAACACAAGCAGATGGTTCAAGGGAAAATTTACCGGCACCAGCCGATAGACCAGAACAATTTGGTTTGGGTATTAAGCGTGAAGCACCAAGACACTATTAATAACTTTTATAACTAATAAATAACGAAATAACGAGGAGAGAAAATAATATGCCAACTTTTGTATACATGACACGTTGTGACGGCTGTGGACACTGTGTTGATATTTGTCCGTCTGATATTATGCACATCGATAAAACTGTCAGACGAGCTGTGAATATTGAACCTAACATGTGTTGGGAATGTTATGCATGCGTGAAGGCTTGTCCACAAAATGCAATTGATGTTCGTGGATATGCTGATTTTGCTCCTCTTGGTCATAGCGTACGAGTGCTTCGAGAGGAAGAGAAAGGTACAATATCCTGGAAGATTAAGTTCCGAGATGGTCGAGAGAAAAATTTCCTTTCTCCAATTACCACTCAGCCATGGGGAAAAAATATTCCAAAACTTGGCGAGTTAGAGTTACCTGATAAAGAGGCACTCAATTCACAATTACTTTGTTTTGAACCAGATGCACTGAACATTGATACAGGCCTACCAGTTTTAGATAAAGCACAATTAAAAGAAGGGGTGTATTACTAATGGGCAAGGTTAAAACAGTTTGGGAAGACTGCGATATTCTTGTTGTTGGTGGTGGTATGGCAGGCACCGGAGCTACATATGAGGCCAGATATTGGGGTCGAGATATGAAGATTATTTGTGCTGAAAAAGCCAACATTGATCGCAGTGGTGCAGTAGCTCAAGGGCTTTACGCAATTAACTGCTACATGGGAATGCAGTGGGATGAAAATCAGCCAGAGGACCATGTACGTTATGCTCGTAACGACTTAATGGGGTTGATTCGTGAAGATCTTGCTTTTGATATGGCACGTCATGTGGATTCTGCTGTTCATAAGTTTGAAGAGTGGGGTCTTCCAATTATGAGAAATGAAAAAACTGGACATTACCAGCGTGAGGGTAAATGGCAAATAATGATCCATGGGGAGAGTTTCAAACCAATCGTTGCTGAAGCAGCTCGTAAATCTGCTGACAAAATATATAATCGAATTATGGTGACCCACCTTTTGATGGACGAAAGCAAAGAAAATCGAGTGGGTGGTGCGGTAGGCTTTAACTGTCGCACTGGTGCCTACCATGTCTTCCGTGCCAAGGCTGTTATTGTTGCTGCTGGTGGAGCTTCACATATTTTTAAACCCCGCTCTGTAGGTGAAGGCATGGGCAGAACTTGGTATGCACCTTGGAGTAGTGGTTCAGCCTATGCATTACCAATTGCTGTTGGTGCAAAAATGACTCAAATGGAAAACCGTATCGTTCTAACTAGATTCAAGGATGGTTATGGCCCAGTTGGTGCCTACTTCCTGCATCTCAAAACTTACACTCAAAATACCTATGGAGAGGAATACGAATCAAAATGGTACGACCACACCAAGGCAATGGTAGGAGAGTATATCGATCATACACCAACACCAACATGTTTACGTAACCATGCTTTCATCGAGGAAGTTAAGGCCGGCAGAGGTCCAATTCATATGGTAACCATGGAAGCATTCCAAGACCCTCACCTAGAAGAAGTTGGATGGGAAAACTTCCTTGGAATGACTGTTGGGCAAGCTGTTGTTTGGGCTTCTCAAGATATTGATCCTAAATATGTAAACCCTGAACTGACTACATCTGAGCCTTATGTTATGGGTTCTCACGCAACATGTTCTGGTGCTTGGGTAAGTGGCCCCGAAGACATTTCACCACCTGAATATTTTTGGGGATATAACCGAATGTTGACAGTTGATGGACTTTTTGGAGCAGGAGATACGGTTGGGGGTACCGCTCACAAATTTTCTTCTGGCTCCTTTACAGAAGGTCGAATTGCTGCAAAAGCTGCAGTCAAATACATACTAGATTTGGGCAATGAAAAAATCGAAGTCAATAACAAACAATGTGAAGATCTTAAAGAGATCATATACAAACCTTTGGAGAACTACACTGTAGGCCGTAATGAGATAACCGCGGGAACAGTTTCACCAAGCTACCTTTTACCTATTCAAGGTCTTCAGCGTCTTGAAAAAATTATGGATGAATATGTTGGCGGTATTAGTGTGAACTATATGACGAACGGTAATATGCTAAAACGTGGAATCGAATTGCTAGGCACACTTCAAGAAGATCTCGAACATATTGGAGCTGAAGATTTACACCAGCTTATGAGAGCATGGGAGTTAAAGCACCGTACAATTACTTCAGAATGTGTGGCACAACACACACTATTTCGTGAGGAGACGCGTTGGCCGGGATACTACTATAGGGGTGACTATATGAAGTTGGACGATGATAATTGGCATTGCCTAACCGTTTCTCGCCGAGATCCTGAAACCGGGGAATGGACTATGGAAAAAGCACCACTTTATCATATTGTAGATGAGAAAGAAGACGACAAATAACCTCTCAATAAATGCCTCTTATTAGTATTTTTTATTTTTAGTGAACACCTTAAATGAACCTTCTTGAGAAAACGGACAAAGAAATATTGGAGATTGCTGACCCCTTGTTGGACAATCTTGTTGAGTCCTCTAATAACAAGGATTACCTTGGTTTTATAAAGCACTTCTCTAAGGCCATGATTTTGGCAGCAAGTGAAGTAGAGATAGGCAAACAGTGGACAAATATCGAAATGTTAACAAGCTTATCTAATGAAAGAGAGTATTTTGGCTGCTTGAGAAGAAACAGTCACGTAACAGTCCTTTATAAACAGACTAGTAATAAAGTTCCAGGAGAATTTCTAGGACGTTTGGTGCTAGGTGTTGAAGATGATGAAGTTAAAATCTTTGGTGCAACAATTTTTTAGTAACTCATTAAACTAGTATTTTATATTGGGCTGATCATTATCAAAAGATTAATATTTCAGTCCAATTAATTATAATTATCTGAAAAATTATATAACTTACCAATTGGTTGAAATTCTTTGATACTTGAATACACAAAATCCTTATGAAAAAGACAATCACAGTAAATAAGTTTGTTGAATTAACCTACAAAATTTTAGATCAGTCTAGCAGTGAAATCATTGAACAAGTAGACACTCCATTAGGTTATGTACAAGGCGACAATTCACTTTTATTTAATGAAGTAACAAAAGCTCTGGAAGGCAAGTCTGTAGGTGATAAAGTTGAAACTCTTCTTAACTGTACTGAAGCCTTTGGACCAAGACATGAAGAACTAACCTTTACTGATGATATTAACAATGTTCCGATAGAGTATAGAGCCATTGGTGCAAATGTAACCACGAAAAACGACAAAGGTGAAACTAAAGATTTCATTGTTACGAAGATTGAGAATGAAAAGTTAACGGTTGATGGAAACCACCCGCTTGCTGGAAAAGATATTACTTTTTTAGTTGAAGTATTATCAATTCGTGATGCTACTGAGGAAGAAATTATTGCAGGTGGGCCTGTAAATGAAGGTTAATATTTTAAAAACTATCGATGACCGAAAATAGTCTTAACAAGCCTCTTTCGATCCACAAGTAATTACAACGTTTAACTAGATTAGTCAAAAATAAAAGACTCTATATTCCAATCGTTTTGGTTTGTAATAGTAAGTGTCAAGCATTTTGCCCCATCGTAATTCCGAGTTTTTCCTGCTGCACCAGGGTTAATTACCCAGGGTGTTTTCTTCTTATCTATTACCTGTTTATGAGTGTGACCATAAATAATAGCTTTGGCATCTGGGTATGCTCGTCTCAGTGAATCATGGCAGGGTTTTTCGTGACCATGCTTATGTCCATGCTCAACAACAATCTTTCCACCTGGTAATTCCAGTACCTCTACATCCTCAAGGTTAGTCATGTGTGCATCATTATTCCCTCTCACAGCAACAATTCTTTGCTTCGGGTTGAGTTTTTGTAAGACTTCTATATCAACTATATCACCAGCATGAAGAGCAAAATCGCAGTTATTCATGAGTTCCACAATCTGTGGATGAACTGATCCGTGTGTATCTGAAAGAATACCTATTTTTATCATGCTTACTGTAAGGACTTGAGTCTTAAACGCAATGCATTGAGCTTGATAAAACCTTCTGCATCTTTTTGATTATAAGCACCTTGATCATCTTCAAACGTTGCTAACTTTTCACTAAATAAACTATTGTCTGATTTACGTCCGACAACAGACACATTGCCTTTGTAAAGCTTAACCCTAACAATACCACTAACATTTTCCTGACTAGCATCAATCGCTGCTTGCATCATCTCACGCTCTGGAGCAAACCAGAAACCGTTATATACAAGCTTGGCATACTTTGGCATAAGTTCGTCCTTTAAATGTGCTGCCTCTCTATCTAAGGTAAGAGATTCAATAGCACGATGAGCTTTCAACATAACCGTCCCTGCTGGCGTCTCATAACAGCCTCTAGATTTCATACCAACAAAGCGATTTTCAACGAGGTCTAAGCGACCCACACCATTAGCACCAGCACGACTATTTAAATCTTCCATCACTTCTGCAGGGGTTTTAGTTTCTCCGTTAATGGCAACGATGTCACCCTTTTCGTATGTAATTTCAACATACTCAGCCTTATCAGGAGCTTTCTCTGGTGACACAGTCCAGCGCCACATATTATCTTCAGCCTCCTGCCATGGATCCTCCAAAATATCACCTTCGTAAGAGATATGCAAAAGGTTAGCATCCATAGAATACGGCGACTTTTTGGACTGCTTCTGGTAATCGATTTCGATGTTATGCTCTTCAGCATACTTCATTAAACTTTCACGAGAAGACAAATCCCACTCACGCCATGGTGCAATCACCTTAATATCAGGGTTAATGGCATAGGCATTAAGTTCAAGTCTAACTTGGTCGTTGCCTTTGCCGGTAGCGCCATGAGAGATAGCGTCAGCACCAACTTTCTTGGCAATCTCAACCAACCGCTTTGAAATGAGGGGTCGAGCAATAGATGTCCCTAATAAATACTCACCTTCGTAAACCGCATTAGCACGGAACATTGGAAAAACAAAGTCACGCGCAAACTCTTCACGCAAATCCTCGATATAAATTTCCTTGATACCCATCGCCTCAGCTTTAGCACGAGCTGGCTCAACCTCTTCACCCTGACCAATATCCGCAGTAAATGTTACAACTTCGCAATTGTAAGTTTCTTGTAGCCATTTTGCGATAATACTAGTGTCCAATCCACCCGAGTAGGCCAATACAACTTTATTCATTCTTTATCCATGTAATTAAATACTTTCTCGTAAAGCATACTGCCATCATCAGTAAGTACTTCCACTCTCCATTCACCTATCCAAGTATGCCACAAGTTTTTTGATGACCATACACGCCATCGCGGGCCATTAATATTGAAACTAACATCAGCCATGACTCTACCTTGGTAAATCCAACGATGAGTTATACGCTCACCACTGAGGTTACGGATATTGGTAAAAAAGTAGATTTTACCCAAAGAATTATCGGACTCTTCAACAATATTAATTGGAACTCTGTCCTCAACATCTAAAGCAAAAACCGCATTAGATATATTTTCATGAGGCCATTCATCAGATAAAACAGTTAATGAAAGAAATAAGCCAAAAATTAATATGATGATTTTATTCATTCAATCCACCCAAGTTATCACATGCTCAAACAATTGATCTTTTGAAACTTTATTACCACTGTAAGTACGACCTCGCACTGAAATGCCAGCCAAATGAACACTATTTCTGTCGCCACTAATTAAGTGGTGCCAAACTGGCAAATCTTTACCTTCGTATAGTAATCGATATGCACAGGTGCTGGGCAACCAATTAAATTTTTCTCCCCAATTGGGTTCAATACTTAAACAATCAGGCACATAACTTTGACGGTCCTCATAATGTTGACAAGTACAATCTTCTTCATCCAAGTAGTGACAAGCAACATCTGTAAAGTAAATATCACCAGAATCTTTATTTTTTAGCTTATACAAACAGCAGCGCCCACAGCCATCACAGAGTGATTCCCATTCTTCAGTAGTCATTTGCGATAACGTCTTAGATTGCCAGAAAGGTTTTTCTTGAGCTTTCAATGTCTGCTATGTAAATTATTATTTAACACTGCTAAAACTAATTATAAACCTATTGCGGCAAATAATCTCTCCATTCCAATAGCAACACCAGAGCAGGAAAGCACCCCCTCTTTCACTTAGGCGCATGAATTAACCTAAGCGCGACCTGAGTACTCGTTGGTACGAGTATCAACTTTAACTTTGTCTCCAATACTGATGAATAAAGGAACCTGGACAACAACACCTGTACTCAACGTTGCTGGCTTACCTCCAGTTCCTGCGGTATCTCCTTTAAGACCTGGGTCAGTATCAGCCACCTCCAAAATTACATGATTTAGGGGTGTAACAGAAATTGGATTATTGTTCCATAGAGTCACAATACAGTTGTCCTGTTCAACTAAGTAATTAATTACACTCCCCAAAGCCGTCTCTCCCAAGTCAAACTGATCAAAAGAAGAGGGATCCATAAAATACCAACTTTCACCATCGTTATATAAGTACTGCATCTCCAACTCCATCACGTCAGCTGCTTCAAGAGACTCACCAGATTTAAAAGTTTTTTCTAGAGTCTTTCCAGTAATCAGGTCTTTAAACTTTACTCGATAAAATGCCTTCCCTTTACCAGGCTTGAAGAATTCATTATTAATAATTGAGCAAGGGTTGCCATCGAGCATTAATTTCAAACCATTTTTAAATTGACTCGTACTGTAATTCACATTATTTAATTCAATTTGACTTGATACACTTCCTGGTTTTTCCTCATCTAAATTTCCTAACTATGTGAAATAAAAAAAATTGAATTTCAAAATGTAAACAATTAAGTCAATAAAATAAAGGCTTCATCACAAAAATGATAAAATGCTTCCCCACATATTTTAACCTTTATTTTCCTTAGATTATATGCACATCCATGAATATCAAGCGAAAGCATTGTTCAAACAAAATGGTATTAAAGTTCCAGATTTAAAAGTTATTTCTAATAGCAATGAAACACGATCTGCATGTAAAAAACTTGGTGGCAATGTATGGGTGGTGAAGGCTCAAGTTCATGCAGGTGGTCGAGGTAAAGGTGGAGGCGTTATAGTCTGCAATAATATCGAAGATGCAGAGAAAGCAAGCCAAAAACTATTAGGAAAAAAACTAGTGACTCCGCAAACTGATGAAGATGGACAACCCATCAATCAAGTTATTATTGAGGCGGGTCAAGATATATTTAAAGAGTTATACTTAGGCTTATTAGTTGATCGTTCAACAGAAAGAATCGTTATCCTAGCGTCTACTGAAGGAGGCATGGATATTGAACAAGTTGCCTCTGAATCACCAAAGAAAATTATTAAACATGCGATCGATCCTTTAGGCAGCTTATCAACAAAAGAATGTCAAAATATTGCTAAAAAACTCAATTTAGATTCAGTACTTCTGGAGCAATTTACAAAAACTTTAATCGGTCTTTACTCCATCTTTACTAATTATGATGGCAATCTTATTGAAATCAACCCATTAATCATCACCAAACAAAATGAAATTATTGCGCTTGATGGCAAAATTGATTTTGATGACAATGCACTCTATCGTAATGAAGATATCCTTAACCTAAGAGATTTTGAACAGGAAGACGAAAAAGAAAGAATCGCAAGTGAATACCAGCTCAATTACATTTCCCTAGATGGAACAGTCGGGTGTATGGTAAATGGTGCAGGGTTGGCCATGGCTACAATGGATTTAATTGAATATCACGGTGGCTCTCCTGCCAACTTTCTGGATGTCGGTGGCAGTACAACAGCCGAAAGAGTCGCAAAGGCGTTTGAAATTATTCAGAGCGGTCAAAATGTGAAAGCAATTTTGGTCAATATTTTTGGTGGCATTGTTCACTGTGACTTAATTGCAGAGGGAATTCTACAAGCGATAGAAAAGGTAGGTCTAACTTTACCAATTGTTGTTAGACTTGAAGGCACAAATGCTCCTAAGGGGCTCAAAATTTTAAATGACAGTGACTTTAACATTATGACTGAGGCTGATTTAACTCAGGCAGCCAAACAAGTTGTGGAGATGGCAAAATGAGTGTACTGATTAACAAACAAACAAAAGTTATTTGTCAAGGATTCACTGGTAAACAAGGTACATTTCATTCTCAACAGTCAATTACATATGGCACACAATTAGTCGGTGGAGTAACTCCTGGGAAAGGCGGACAGACTCACCTAGATAGGCCTGTTTTTAATTCAGTCAAGGAATCTATGACGGAGGTTGGTGCTAACGCCTCGATGATCTACGTTCCACCTAGATTTGCATTTGCATCAATCGTTGAGGCTATCGAAGCAGAAATGCCTGTTATTACTTGTATTACTGAAGGTATTCCAGTTCAAGATATGATTAAAATCAAAGCCATAATTAAAGGCAGTAAATCAAGATTGATTGGTCCTAATTGTCCTGGTGTAATAACTCCAGACGAGTGTAAACTTGGCATTATGCCTGGCAATATTCATCAGAGCGGGAGTGTTGGTATCGTCTCACGCTCAGGAACATTGACTTATGAGGCTGTCTTTCAAACCACTCTTGCTGGGTTAGGTCAAAGTACTTGTATCGGTATCGGTGGAGACCCTGTACATGGAATGAATTTCATAGACTGTCTTGAGTTGTTTGAACACGATAAAGATACTCAATCGATTGTAATGGTAGGAGAAATTGGGGGAAGTGCAGAAGAAGAGGCTGCAGAGTATATTTCATCAAACATATCTAAACCAGTTATTTCCTACATCGCAGGACTGACGGCTCCAAAAGGTAAAAGAATGGGACACGCAGGTGCAGTCATAAGTGGTGGAAGTGGAGGCGCTAAAAACAAAATTAAATCTTTGGAAAAAGCTGGTGTAAGTATTTCACCAACTCCAGCAATGATTGGCAAAACCTTGCTTGAAACTATAGCAAATTAGAACTTATAACTAGGAACATACATGATTATTAATGACATTAACGTTCCACAAATTCATGACTAAAATTCGAAATAGTAGATTTGCAGTTTCAATGATTTTTGCTATTAATGGTGCTTTATTTGGAACTTGGGCGTCACGTATTCCAGCAATTTCAAATATTCATGATTTATCGCCAGCCTCTTTAGGATTATTAATTTTCTTAGCAGGCTTATCAGCTGTTGTTGCATTCTCTATTTTTGGAAGAGCTGCTGATCATTATGGTGCGGCATTTGTGACCAAGCTTGCTAGTAGTATATTTCTTCCACTAACCCTTATCTTCATCGCATATGCAAACTCAATCTGGATGCTTATTGCTGCAATAATATTTTTTGGAGGAATTCATGGAGGAATTGACGTTGCAATGAATGCCTGGGCTGCGGAAGTAGAACGTAAAAATAAGCGACCTTTAATGTCATCCTTTCACGCAATGTGGAGTCTTGGATCAGGAATTGGAGCAGGCTCTGGTGTTTTATTAGCTACCTATAATCTAGGCGTAAAGACTCATTTTACAATCAGCTCAATTGTGATTTTTTTGGTTACACTTAGTATTTTGACAATTCCATTTCAATCTGAGAAAAGACAAAGAGACAAAAATGTTCCATTTATTTCAATACCTAGGGGGCCTTTACTTACCGTAGCCTTTATAACGTTTTTTGCTTCATTGGGTGAAGGTGCTGTAGCAGACTGGAGCGCAATTTTTCTTATTAGCGTTGCCAGCATTGACGATGGTAGTGCAGCTCTAGGTTTTACTGCTTTTTCTATTTGTATGTTTACCATGAGATTGATGGGTGACAAAATTGTATCTATCATCGGACCTTCGAAGACAGCCCAATACTCTGGATTAGTTGCTATGATAGGATCCATAATTTTAGTTACATTCGGATCTCTTCTTCCATTAGTGATTGGTTTTAGTTTAATAGGGTTAGGTATCGCAGTCATCATACCGTTAGCTTTTTCTCGTGCAGCAAATGACAAAAATATACCTCAAGGCACAGCAATAGCGAGCATCGCAACACTGGGGTATGGTGGAATGCTTATAGGTCCATTATTTATTGGGTTTATTGCACAGGCTACATCAATCAAAACCAGTTTCTTAATCTTTCCAATATTGGCATTCCTAATCTTCGCCCTCTCAAAACATCTCTCAACAAAGTCTCTATAGTTTTTTTTCTAGTAACATCGCATCTCCGTAACTAAAAAAACGATATTTTTCTTCGATAGCGTACTGGTATATCTGAAACATTTTCTCGATACCAATAAAAGCGCTTACCAACATCAGTAAAGAAGATTTTGGCAAATGAAAATTAGTAATCATAGCATCTACCAAACGAAACTCAAATCCGGGATAAATAAATATATCCGTATCCCCTTTTGCACTGGAAAGCTTTCCTTGAAGTGCAATTGACTCCAGTGTTCTAACAGCAGTTGTGCCGACAGCGACAATTCGACCACCATTTGCTTTTGTAGTTACTATTTTATCAACAGTTTCCTGACAAACTTCAAAGTACTCACTGTGCATTTGATGATCTTTGATATCTTCAACTTTCACTGGTTGAAAAGTCCCCGCACCCACGTGAAGTGTCACAAATGCGTGGTTAACCCCATAACTATTTAGGTTAGAAAGTAATGGTTCATCAAAATGAAGTCCTGCTGTTGGAGCAGCAACAGCTCCATCATTTTTTGCATAAACCGTTTGATAACGGATTAAGTCCTCCTTTCCGTCAATTCGCTCAATATAAGGAGGAAGGGGAACATGCCCAATTTCATTAAGCAAAGTCAGAATAGAGTTACTACCAAAGCTTAATTTATACAGTTCAGCATCTTTATCACATACCCTCACCCTTTTGTCATTTTCTAGCACTATATAACTGTCAATCTTTGGAGCCCTGCTTGCCTTAATCATCACCAAAGCTTGAAAGTCATTAATCAGTCGTTCGACTAGTATTTCAACCTTTCCACCAGACTCTTTGCGTCCAAAAAGTCTTGCAGGAATTACCTTAGTGTCATTAAGAATTAATAAATCTTTGGGTTTAAGAAATTCACCTAATTGAGAAAATGTTGTATTAATAAAATCGTCTTGTACAACTAATAAACGCGAATCGGTTCTCTTTTCACTAGGATATTGAGCAATTAATGAATTAGGTAAATCAAAATCAAAATCACTTAATTTCATACTTGTCGAAGTAATCTAGTATTTGATAAGCGGCAGTTACAATTGCACGTGGAGTAATAGTGGCTCCAGTAAATTGATCAAAGAAACCACCGTCTCTCTTAACTTTCCATTTGGATTTTTCAGGTTGATTCAATGAAAGTCCCGTAAAACTCTTAATCCAATCTGATTTGCGAGTTTCTATTTTGTCACCTAGGCCTGGTGTTTCTTTATGGTTAATTACTCGAACACCCAATAATTCTCCTTCAATACTAATCCCAGTTAGAAGTCTGATATTGCCGTTGTAGCCATTAGGGTAAGTATGTTCAACAAGGTGCGCAAAAACTTTATTATTATTTTTCGCAGGGAAAATTGTGACTGTCTGTTCTATTCCATGAAGGTTAATATTCCGATCAAAGCTTTCACTCAGAATCGGATTGTCATACTCAGTGACAATTTCATTAAGACGCTTAATGAGTAATTGCTGCTCATTTATTTCAATTCTGTCTTTGGTGTTTTTTTCAGCAAGGCTAACAATAAAAACACAAGCGAGAGTAAAAATAAACATCAGCAAGCCTGACTTTATAATGGTTGAGTTCTTCATTTTCCAAACACTTTGGGTTGCGTATAAAAATCAATCAAAGGAACGGTGATATTTAACAGAAGTACAGCAAAAGCAACTGCATCTGGATAGCCACCAAATACCCTAATTATGACAATCAAAATGCCAATCAAAAAGCCATAAATTATTCTACCTGACGGTGTCGTACTGGCAGTTACTGGATCCGTGGCAATGAAAAATGCTGCCAACATCGTTGCCCCATTGACAAGATGAAAGAGTGATGACGCAAACTGATTAGAGTCTACTAGGTATAGAGCTGTTGACATCACTACTACGCCTGATAGTAATGAAACAGGAATCTGCCAAAGAATTATTCTACGTAAAAGTAGGTAAATTCCTCCTATTAGAAAGCCAATATTGATCCATAGTTGGCTGATGGAATTTAGCTCGAGCTCTTGTATTGGAATGCCCATCGTTAATTGTGTTTTCACATGATCTAAACTCGTTGCTCCTGTCAAACCATCGATGTTAGACAAACCAAATATCACATCGGCAGCTTGACCCATGGATATGTAGTCAGCTGGCCACTGAGTCATTTGCATTGGGTAAGAGATTAGTAAAAATGCATAACCTAGCATTGCAGGATTAAAGGGATTATTGCCCAAACCTCCGAAGATCTGTTTGCCAAAAATAACTGCAAATGAAACACCCAATACTATGATCCACCAGGGTGCAATACTGGGAATAGAAATAGCTAGCAAAATAGCTGTCAAAACGACAGATCCATCAGCAATTTCAGGCTTAATTTCTGAACCACGTAATCTCAAGAAGAGCGCCTCAGTAATAAGACCTGTAATGCAAGCTAAAAAAATCTGGATAAGAACTGACGAACCAAAAAAATATACTTGTGCACCAACACCTAATGCGAGAGCATAACTAACTTGACGCATGATTTGATTGGTGTTGAGTAACTTAACCGTCATCTTGAGACCCGTGAGCTGATTTAGCAGCGTCAACACGCTCCAAGGCAGCTTCAACTGTTGCCTTGTGCGCTTTATCTTTGGCCATTTTTTCTTTCAAGGCTATTTTCTTAGCTTCCATCATCTCCGCTCTCTCGCGTTTGTTTCTCTCTAGACGCAACTCGCGAAATTCGTATCGCTCTCTAGCGCTCTCAGTTTGTTGCTTTTCTTTAACTTGTTGTTTATAAAGTGATTTAGAGTATTGGTAATAATCCACTAAAGGAATGTAACTTGGACAGACGTAAGAACAACAATTGCACTCGATACAATCTAGAAGATTATATTCAATCGCTTTATCAATATTTTCACTTTTAGAATACCAATAGAGCTGTTGAGGTAGTAAATCGACTGGACAAACTGTATTACATAATCCACATCGAATGCATTCTTTTGTCGGTTTACTCTCCTCTAACTGATCAATAAAAACACAATTGGTATTTTTAGAGACAGAATAATTAGTACTATCAAGTTCAATTCCCATCATTAAGCCATTCATACTAATCTTGTGACTTCCTTCTACAATATCAACAAAACTTAATAAGTAGTCGTAACTTGCCCCAAGCCTAACTTGGAAATTTTTTGACTCTTTTACAGCACTACCTGCTACAGTCACTGCACGGGAAATTAAAGGTCTATTCTCAACCACAGCATCAAACATTGCAACTACAGTAGCTACATTCTGACAAAGAACACCAACGTCAGATGCAAATTTTCCTGTAGGAACCTCAATTCCCAAAAGAGATTTAAGTAGTAATTTTTCGGCTCCTGAAGTGTATTTAGTTGGCATCACTTCAATAGTGATGTTTTCATTATTACAAAACTTATTGAGCGCTGCGATGGCATCCTGTTTGTCATCTTCGATAGCAATAATTGCACGTTCAGCTTGACAAATATGGAGTAAGACTTCGATACCTCTGATTACCTTAGTAGGATAAGCCTGCATTAATGCTGCGTCACAGGTAATACCAGGTTCACATTCAGTTGCATTCACAAGCAAGGTATGACATCCTTCTGCCAATCTCACTTTAGTATGTGTAGGGAAGCCGGCACCACCCATTCCTACAATCCCAGAAACGCGTATTTTGTTATAGATTGTATTAGCTGTACAAGCCTCGTAATGCTCTGTGCAACCAATACTGGTATCAACCCATTCATCCTTGCCATCAGATTCAATAGTCACACAAAGCCCTTTGAGTCCTGACTTGTGAGCGTACACATGCTCGTCAATGGCCACAACAGTACCTGAAATAGAAGCGTGAACAGGGGCACAACGCTGGTCATCTATTGTAGCTACAATTTGACCCGTTAAAACGCGTTCACCGACACTAACGATTGGTATCGCTTGATTTCCAATACGCTGCTGCATAGGTAAAACTACTTTGTCTGGCAGAGGTATTCGAATCAAGTCAATTGCATCAACTGGATATGGGTTTTCCAATTTCAAGCCACCATTATATTTAAACTTAAGCATGGGCTAACTCCGAAATATCTGGCACATAAGTTCTAAATGTGGGCTTAATTTCAACCATATCAATACAATCTACAGGGCATACAGGTAAGCATAAATCACAGCCAGTACACTCTTCGGCGATAACAGTTGTCATAACCTTCGAGGAGCCCACAAAAGCATCAACTGGACAAGCTTGAATACATAAAGTACAGCCAATACAAACCTTTTCATCAACCACAGCAACTCGCTTTGGTTTGGTTTCTCCGTGCACTTGATTTAAAGGCAATGTTTCAACACCTAAAAGCTCTGCAAGAGCGTCGACGCCCTCCTGGCCACCTGGTGGACACTGATTAATTTCTACCTCACCACTGGCTATTGCTTCTGCATAAGGACGACAACCTGGAAAGTCACATTGGCCACATTGCGTTTGTGGCAAGATTGCATCGATTTGGTCAATCAAAGGGTTACCTTTTACTCTGTATCTTATCGCAGCGTAACCTAAGCCTAAACCCAATAATAGTGCCAATAGGGAAAGAGTTGAGATTGCATCTAACATTACACTAATCCAATAAAGCCCATAAATGCCATAGACATCAAGCCCGCAGTAATCAGTGCAATAGGAACACCTTGAAAGATTTTTGGAACATCGGCTGACTCAATACGTTCTCTAATACCTGAAAAAAGCACCAAAACAAAAGAAAAACCAACAGCAGCACCAAAGCCATAAACTGCTGACTGGAGAAAACTATTACTCGCTGCAACATTCAAAAGAGCAACACCAAGCACCGCACAGTTCGTCGTAATGAGCGGTAAAAAAACGCCCAATGATTGGTGCAAAACTGGTGAAGTTTTATTAACAACTAATTCAGTAAAGCCAACAACAGCGGCAATCGTTACGATAAAAGCGATTGTTCTAAGGTACTCTAATTCAAGCGGAATTAAAAGATAAGTATTAATGAGGTAACTAGTAATACTTGCCAAAGTCAAGACAAATGTCGTTGCAAAGCCCATACCTATGGCTGTATCCATTTTCTTGGAGACACCCATAAAAGGACAAAGCCCCAAAAACTTTACCAGTACAAAATTGTTAACCAAAATTGTACTAACTAGGATTAACAAGTACTCATTCATAATCAGCGCAATTTTAAACTATATATTCTGTCCAATCTCTACTCTGAATTAATTCCTTTTATAAGAAATTTTCTTTAGACTGGGGAAATTAAAACTTTTTTTTCAATCCTGAATTGTTTGCTGCTGCTTGATAGCAGATACTGAATCCATTAGAGTAGTCGAGCTCATCAAAGCCCTCATAGCCTTCCAAAAGTTTGTAGCTAGTCACTCCAGATCTGAGCATGAATTGTAATTGATCCAAGTGTGCATTGATGCCAATAATTTCCCCTGCATACTTCCACCTCTTGCTTAACAAGTAAGCCTGAGAGTATCCTCTACCATCATCGAAATTATTAAAATCTAGTGCAATCAAAGCGACATCATTCAAAGTGTCTTTCAGCAGTTGTACATCATCTGCAGGCTTAACAATTACTCCAACTCCTAACTTTGATACTTCATCTACGTTTTCAATCCATTGTTCGACACTGAAAAGCTCAATACTTTCGTTGTCTTTATTTAATACACTAGTGTCAAGTGGCCTTGATTCCGCAACCTTAGCTCCTAAAGTTGCACTTGCAGCAGTTAATTCATTAGACTCACTCATAGACCTTCTCCTTAAATGGCTTAATACCGATACGCTTGAAAACTTCCGTGAATTTTTCTTCCTCTTCACGATTATCTAAGTAAACATTGACGATATCTTCAACCGCATCAACAACGTTATCCCCACTAACAGAAGGACCTAACTTTTTACCAATAACAGTTTTATGAAGAGTTTCACCAGCAACAGTTATTTGATAATACTCCTCTCCATTCTTTTGCATTCCCAGTAAGCCTATATCAGCTACGTGATGATGTGCACAAGAGTTTTCACAGCCTGATATGTTGATATTTAGGTCGCCAATGTCAAGCAATTTATCCATATCGTCAAAACGCTGTTGTACTCTTGTTGCAATAGGAATAGAGCCGGCCTTTGCTAAATCACAATAATCACCACCAGGACAAGCCACAATCTGTGCCAGAGTTCCCTGATGCGGACTCGCTAATCCATATTTTTCAAGTGACTGCCATAAATCAAAAACCTGATCTTTTCGAACATAAGGAAAAACAATTGTTTGCCTTTTTGTTGTTCTAAGCTCGCTATAACTGTATTGGTCAGCTAAATCTGCCAAAATCCGCATCTGCTCTGAAGTTGCATCGCCAGGAGCTTCGCCAAGTTTTGTGAGCGATATGTTGACGATACTGTGACCCGATACTTTATGAGCTCGAACATTGTTTTTCTTCCATATACTGTAATTAAAATCAACTTTGTCTACAAAACCATCAAGAGCCAATGGTTTAATTGGCAGAGCAAAATCTTTTTCAAGTTCTGATAAATGAGTTAAGTTTAACTTCAACTCGGGATCGTCCCTGGTTTGTTTCCAGTCTTCATCAACTAATCGGGAATATTCCTTTGCACCAAGCTCACGAACTAAAAATTTGATTCGTAACTTTTTAAGATGATCTCGACGGCCTTTTAAATTGTATATTCTCATAGCAGATTCAAGATAACTAAGGATATCCTCAACAGGAACAAAAGATGCTGTTTCAGCTGCCACCATTGCCGCTGCACCCAAGCCTCCGCCAACATAAACAGTAAAACCGAGCTCACCTTCTTTATTTCGAATCAATCTCAACCCAAGGTCATGAACTCTAAGTGCTGTTTCATCTAACTTTGCGCCATTAATAGCAATCTTGAATTTACCTGGTAACCAAGAAAATTCTGGATGTAAATTCAACCATCGACGAATCAATTCGCAATAGGGTCTGGCATCAGCAATCTCTCCCTCTGTCAGTCCAGATAATGGGTCAGCTGTAATGTTCCGTGTTGCTTTACCGCTAGTCTGAATGGCGTGAAGACCTACACTTGATAACTCACGAAGTAGATTGGCAATCTCAGACAATTCAATCCAATTATATTGGATATTTTGACGAGTTGTGAAATGGCCAAAGCCACGATCATACTTATCGGCCACATCGGCAAGCGCTCTAAGTTGAATTGTGTTTAAAGTTCCGTATGGAATAGCAACCCTCAACATATGAGCATGCAATTCCATATAAAGTCCGTTTCTTAATCTGAGACTTCTAAATTTAGCAGCATCTAAATCACCATCCAAATGACGTTTTAATTGCTTCTCAAACTGATCCACTCTTTCAACTAAAAATTTAGTATCTTCAGGGCTATATTGATACATGTTATTACTTCTATATATAGATATTGAAATATTATAGTAACATATTCTATTATTTGAATATTTATAGAAAAAATAATGCTTATTTACTGGTAAAATTCAAAATTATAGAAAAATATTATATTTTTTCCTATTTTTGGATTAGATTATGGATGCAATAGATGTCAAACTGCTAGAGTTACTGCAACATAATGCAGAAATGACCATTCAACAACTCTCAGCTGAAGTTCACTTATCAACTACGCCTTGCTGGAAGCGCATAAAGCAATTAAAAAATCTTGGCTACATCAGTAAAACCGTCTCTCTAGTTGACCGCAAAAAAATTGGATTAAACGTCACGACGATGGTTTTTGTGACATTGAATACACATGATCAAGAAAAAATCAGAATTTTTGACGAAACTATCCGACAGATTCCTGAAGTTGTAGAGTGTTACCGAATGAGCGGTGAAATTGACTACCTATTAAAAGTTATTGTTAGTGATATTGAAAGCTATGACAGCTTTTATAAACGTTTAATTGATAAAGTTCAATTTGCTAAGGTGACCTCACATTTCGCTATTGAAGAAATTAAACATACCACCGAAATACCTCTTGGTTTGATTGAATAAACTCTCAGAAGTTAAGATTAAATAATAAAAAGCCTTATAAAGCCAATAGCACAAACTGACAGCAACACTCCTCCTATCCACCTCTTGAATCGATCATTATTTTCCATAATTTTATCGTGAGCTTTGAGTCCAACGTAATGTCCAATAGCTGCCGCTGGAATTAACATTAAAGCAAAACGCCAGTCAATATAAACCCCAACCACTATAAATGCGCTCATCTTAATTGCAACCAGGAAAATCCACAAAACAAATAGTGTATTTCGCAACTGCTCCTTAACAATGTGGCGCATATAAACTGCAACTATTAATGGAGCTCCAGTTAAAGAAGTTCCAGATATATATCCACCTAAGAACAATAATAAATTATCAACCCAATTTTTCTGAGATCCGATTGGACGATCAAGGATCCAGGTAAATGCATAAAAGCTAGTGATCAGGTAAACAATCACAGTCATCACATCTGCCGGAAGGTTTATCAGGCCAATGACACCTAATAATTTTGCAGGCAAAATCCACGGCAATGAGCTCTTTAAATACCTCCAATCAACTTTCTTCAATACCTTGGAGAGAGCAATACCTGAAAAAAAGAATAAATGAATTCCAATAATTGGTAACCAGTCAATCGGAGATCCACCAACGAGCATCATTAGAGGTAGTCCCAAAGCCGCACCACCAAAACCAAGTCCTGTTCTTACGAAACCTGACCAGGAAAAAATCAAAGCAACTACTCCTAACTCTAAAGCTGTAAAACTCATGCTTTCCTCTGGTAGGTTATCGTTATGAAAAACGATATTATATTGAAATTATGGTAAAGATTAACTTGATTGCAGAGCTTCTGCTAACTGATTTGCACTTTTATTCGCTAAATCTAAATCGATGCTTTCTACCATAATTCTAACTAGAGGCTCAGTACCTGATTCCCTAATAAGTACGCGTCCTTTGTCTGCAAGTTCTCCTTTAACAACTGATATGACTTGATTAAGATTTTCGTGATTCTCCAAGTCCAGCTTACCATTCGTTTTAACATTAATGAGCACCTGGGGGTACTTAGTCATTTCCTTTTTGAGGTCATACAAAGATTGATTAGACTTCAACATAACTTCTAAAACTTGCAATGCAGCAATAATGCCGTCACCCGAGGTAGATTTATTAAGACAAATAATGTGTCCAGAGCCTTCACCACCAAGATTAGCTTTGTTTAGTATCAATTGTTCCATCACAAATCTGTCACCCACGTCAGCTTCAATAAAATTGATATCCAGATCTGAAAGTGCTTCGCGCATTCCCAAATTGGACATTTTTGTTCCAACCACTGTGCTTGATTTAAGGGTACCATTTTTTTTCCATGCCTTGGCAATGATAAATACTAGCTCATCTCCATCAACCTTCTCGCCAGTATGATCAACCATTATCAAGCGATCACCGTCACCATCAAAAGCGATACCTAAGTCTGCTTCGTGGTTTAAAACTTCTTGTTGTAAATGTGTTGTGTCAGTTGCGCCGCAATTATGGTTAATGTTGTAACCATCAGGCTGGTTATTAATCATAATCACCTTAGCACCCAACTCTTCAAACACACATTGTGCAATATTGTAAGTTGCGCCGTTGGCACAATCAACAACAATAGTTAGATGAGAAAGATTACAAATTCGATCGAAAGTTGATTTACAAAATTCGATATATCTACCTAAAGCCTGGTCATGCCTGAATGCTTTACCAATATTGGCTGAATCAACACTAACCATGGGAGTAGAAATTTTTTTCTCTATGGCTTTCTGGGTTTTATCGCTTAGCTTTAAACCTTGACTTGAGAAAAACTTAACGCCGTTATCTTGAAAGTTATTATGGGAGGCACTGATTACAACTCCTGCACTCGCACCATAAGCTTTGGTTAAATAGGCAATCGCCGGTGAAGGCATTGGTCCTAACAGTCCCACACTAACCCCTGCAGACAAAAAACCCGCCTCGAGGGCGGATTCAAACAGATAACCTGAAACGCGAGTGTCCTTACCAATAATCACACTTGCGGGCCCATTTTCCGACAAAACAGAACCTACTGCCCAACCTACTTTCAACAAAAAGTCCGCCGTAATAGGTGGCTTGCCAACCGTTCCTCTTATGCCATCGGTACCAAAGAATTTATCCACAAATTATTCCCTAAAATGCTTAATTTGTTGCCAAACCGTAAGTGCATCTTTGGTTTCAGCAACGTCATGAGCTCTAATAATGTTGGCGCCATTCTCCACTGCAATTAATGCAGCTGTAACACTGCCAATCATTCTTGAGTCAACTTCTTTATCGCCTAACAATGAACCGATCATTGATTTCCTTGAAAGTCCAGCCAAAATAGAGACTCCAAAGTCATGAAATTCAGCCAGATTTTTTAACAATGCTATGTTATGAGCTAGGTTCTTCCCGAAACCAAATCCTGGGTCAAGGGTTATAGACTCTAGTTTAATCCCAACATCTGAACAAGCCTCGAGTCGTTCTGTAAAGAAAATTTTCACATCACTAACAACATCATCGTACTTCGGATTTTTTTGCATCGTTCTTGGATTTCCTTGCATATGCATTAAACATACATCGGCACCCAACGAAGCTGCCATTTCTAAGGCGCCTTTAGAGCGAAGAGCATAGACGTCATTAATAATACTTGCACCTGCACCGAAAGCTCTCTCCATAACAACAGGTTTAGAGGTATCAATCGATATTGGTACGTCAATGTTACCACTCAAAGCTTCAATGACAGGCAGAACTCGCTTCAACTCATCTTTAGCACTTACATCAGGTGCTCCTGGTCGAGTTGATTCACCGCCAATATCAATAATATCAGCGCCTTGTTCAACCATTAAGATGGCTTGATCAATTGCACTTTGAGCTTCTAAAAATAAGCCACCATCAGAAAATGAATCTGGGGTAATGTTGAGTACACCCATGACGATTGGTTGGTCGACCATCAAGCTCACTTCGAACTATGCAAACTGCTCAGTACTACTGTCACCACCTCGGTTGTCATCTGAAGACGGTTCGGAACCTTTAGATTTACTACCGGTTCCCAACTCGGACGAAACTTCTTCAGAATCAACAACTTCAGCTGCCTCTCGCATTGGTTTTCTAGCCATCAGGTCATCAATCTGACCCACGTCAATAGTTTCAAACTCGATTAATGCTGCTGCCATTGAGTCTAGAATATCTCTGTTTTCCTCAAGAATTTTGTAAGCTATATCGTAATTGGCATCAATAATTATACGAATTTCAGCATCCACTTTATTAAATGTGTCATCAGAAATGTGCTTATGTTTGGTTACCTGTCGACCTAAGAAAATCTCTCCCTCTTCTTCACCATAAGCCAACGGACCCATCACGTCAGACATTCCCCAAAGTTTGACCATTTTATGGGCAAGTTCAGTGGCACGTTCTATGTCATTACTTGCACCAGTTGTTACATCGTCTTTACCATAAACAAGCTCTTCTGCAATTCGGCCACCAAATAATGAGGAAATTTGAGAGTTAATCTTGCGCTTTGAAACACTATACTTATCTTTTACGGGTAGAAACATAGTCACACCCAAAGCCCTACCTCTTGGAATAATGCTGACCTTGTAAACCGGGTCATGTTCAGGTACCAAACGTCCAACTATTGCGTGTCCGGCCTCATGAAAGGCAGTCATTTCTTTTTCCGCTTCATCCATAACCATGCTCTTGCGTTCCGAGCCCATCATTATCTTGTCTTTGGCTTTTTCGAATTCTTGCATTCCTACCAGTTTTTTACTTTTCCCAGCTGCAAGCAAAGCAGCTTCATTAGTTAAATTAGCTAGATCCGCACCCGAAAAGCCTGGAGTACCTCTGGCTATATCCATAGATTTGACATTTTTTGCAACAGGCAGCTTCCTCATATGTATCTTCAAAATAGCATCGCGCCCTTTTATATCAGGCAAACCAACAGTGACTGTGCGATCAAACCTTCCAGCCCTGAGTAGCGCAGGATCAAGTACATCTGGACGGTTAGTTGCTGCAACAACGATAACACCCTCTGTCCCTTCGAAACCATCCATTTCAACCAGCATCTGGTTAAGGGTTTGTTCACGCTCATCATGTCCACCACCCAAACCAGCTCCACGCTGACGACCTACTGCATCAATCTCATCAATAAAGATGATACAGGGGGCATTTTTTTTGGCCTGTTCAAACATGTCACGTACGCGAGATGCTCCAACACCAACAAACATTTCAACAAAGTCGGAACCAGAAATAAAGAAGAATGGTACGTCAGCCTCACCCGCCACTGCCTTTGCTAGTAAAGTCTTACCTGTTCCGGGTGGACCAATCATGAGTACACCTTTTGGAATCTTTCCACCAACTCTAGTAAATTTGCTCGGGTCAGAGAGGAAGTCAACTAATTCACTGACCTCTTCTTTTGCCTCATCAACGCCTGCAACATCCGCAAAGGTGACCTGTGCCTCGTCCTTGGTAATTAAACGTGCCTTTGATTTACCGAATGACATCGGATTCTTTCCACCCATAGCGCCTCCAGCACTACGCATGGTATACATAATGACGCCAATCAGTAATAGTATGGGTGCTAGTGAAATTATCAGTTGCTTCAAGAAGCTCTCTTTTGCTGGTGGCGTAGCCTGAACAGAAACGCCATTATTTAGTAGGTCTCCCATCAAACCCAAATCACCAGGGCTATAGGTGTCAAACTCTTCACCTAGTGAAGTTACACCGCTAATTTGACTTCCCGCAATCTTGACGCTGGAAACGTTCCCTTGTTTGACACTTTGGATGAACTGAGAGTAACTAATCTCGGTTGAATTATTGGTAGGTTTAAATTGACCAAACAGAGAGGCAAGGACACTGCCCAATACCAGCCATAGTAAAATATTCTTATACATATATAAAATTTAACCTAAATGTAGAACGGTAAATATACCCTATTGATTACTTATATAGGGTTTGATGGCAATTTTTCAAGGTTTGATGACAAATTATTTTACAATTATGACATAATGAATATTACAAAAATTAATGTCGTTTTGGCTCATTTTTTCCACTCGACCCGAATTTCTTAAGAAAACTCATGAAAATAAAGCCAGATCAGCTCTCAAAACACCTCTCAAACGGTTTGGAATCACTCTATTTTGCCTTTGGCCCAGAAATTCTCTTGGTTGAGCAAAGCTTGGCTCTAATTAAAGAAGCTGCGAAAGAGAATAGTTTTAGCGATCGTGTTCGTTTTGATATTGACGGACAGTTCTCTTGGGACACTATCATTAGTGACATGGCAAGCCCATCACTTTTCACAGAGAAGCGTATCATTGAGTGCTGCCTTACCACTGGAAAACTTGGTATCAAAGGTTCAAAAGCACTAACAGAATTAGTTGACAGTCTCCCAGATGATGTTTTGCTCATTATCTCTACAGGCAAACTAGACATAAACCAGCAAAAAAGTAAGTGGTTTAAAGCTCTAGATAAAAGGGGTGCTATCATTCAACACTGGGAGGTTCAAAATGAACATCTCGTTGGCTGGATTATTAACCAAATGACCCAGTTAGGCCTGAAAACTAATCACGAGGTTGCTGAGGCAATCGCTTATTGCACAGAAGGCAACCTTTTGGCATCTATGCAAGAAATACAAAAACTCAAAATCGCCTATCCTGATGGTCATATTAACGCTAATGAGTTCCTCAATCAAATCGACCAACAGTCCCATTACTCGGTCTTTGGACTGATTGATGCCGCACTCAAAGGTGATTCAACAAAAGTCAACAAAATATTCAACTCGCTTGTTGATGAAACGACACCGCCAGTGATTATCGTTTCATCCCTGTACCGAGAGATAAAGTCTCTGGTAACGATGTCTGTCGAATTGAAACACAATGAACCAATTGAGGCTATACTCGAAAAACACCGGGTATGGCAAAAAAGAAAACCTTTGATTTCAAATGCTCTCAATAAACATTCTTATCAACGACTACAAAAATTGCTATTATCACTCGGGCGTATTGACCGCTCACTAAAAGGTATGGATAATCTCAACGTTTACGATGAGTTGCAAAGTGTTCTTATCACTTTGTCAGGAAAAACGCAATGGACTCAATAGCCGAACTAATTTTAAATCTTGGACAGAAGGCAAAAAAAGCCTCTCGTTCCTTGCGCACAGCAGATACTGAAACAAAAAATGCTGTTTTGCATAACATTGCCAGTAATATCCAGAAAAACCAAAAAGCGATACTTGATGCCAATAAACAGGATTTAACTCAAGGGAAAAGTAACGGCTTAAATGATGTCTTTTTAGATCGATTAATGCTCAATCCTGAAAGAATTAATGACATTGTTGAAGGTTTAGAGCAAGTCGCATCTCTTCCTGATCCAATCGGTGAAATAACCGACTTAGAGTATCGCCCTAGTGGTATTCAGGTCGGCAAAATGAGAGTACCAATAGGTGTTATAGGAATGATCTATGAGTCTCGTCCAAATGTCACTATCGACGCAGCAGTTCTGTGTTTAAAATCAGGTAACGCGGTAATTTTACGGGGCAGTTCGGATGCAATAAACTCAAACCGAGCTTTATATGAGTGTATTAAAGATGCATTAACTGAGGCCGGCATAAATTTTGACGCAGTGCAACTAATCGACATCACTGATCGTGAGGCGGTGACAAGACTTGTTCAAGCTAGCGATTATGTTGATGTTATCATACCAAGAGGTGGCAAAGGCTTAATTGAAAATGTGAGCGCCAATGCCAGGATGCCAGTCATTAAACACCTTCACGGTGTATGTCACACCTACCTAGACAAAGAGGCTGACTCTCAGAAAGCTATAAATGTAGCATTTAATGGCAAAACCCGACGATATGGTGTCTGTAACGCCACAGAAACACTTCTAGTTCATCAGGATTTGGATTTTGCTACATTCGATCAACTGATTGACTTATATGTTGAAGAAGGAGTGGAATTACGTGGATGTCAAGAATCTCAAAAACGTTCAAATAAAATCATTGCAGCCACAGAAGATGACTGGAGTGAGGAGTACCTTGCTCCAATCCTATCAATAAAGATTGTGAGTTCATTGGATGAAGCTATTTCTCATATAGAGCAATACGGGTCTTCACATACCGACACTATCGTCACAGAAAACAAAACAAGTGCAAGAAAATTTCTAGCCGAAGTGGACTCATCCTCAGTGATGGTTAACGCATCAACAGCATTTGCAGATGGCTTTGAGTATGGTCTAGGTGCAGAGATTGGCATCAGTACAGATAAATTTCATGTACGCGGTCCAGTTGGACTTGAAGGCTTAACTTCACAAAAATATATCGTCCTAGGTGATGGACATACGAGGCCATAGAGTGACACAATTATGACAATTCAAGACACATTAGCCATTTTTGAAAGAGGTGCAGATGAAATACTGCCCCTTGAAGAGCTCAAGAAAAAGCTGCAAAAAAATAAACCTCTAAGAATCAAGGTGGGCTTTGATCCAACTGCACCAGACTTGCACCTTGGACATACAGTTGTTATTAACAAGATGAAGCAACTTCAAGATCTTGGCCACGAAATCATTTTCTTGATTGGCGACTTTACTGGCATGATCGGTGACCCAAGTGGTAAAAATGTAACTCGCAAACCGCTCACAAAAGATGAAGTGCTTGAAAATTCTAAAAGTTATCAAGAGCAAGTCTTCAAAATACTAGATAAAGACAAAACAAGGATAGTTTTTAATTCTGAATGGATGGGAAAGATGAGTTCTTCGGAGATGGTTTCTTTGGCATCAAAACAAACAGTCGCAAGAATGCTAGAGCGGGATGATTTTTCCAAACGCTACAAGTCTGAGCAAGCAATTTCAATACATGAATTCTTATACCCTCTAGTCCAAGGTTATGACTCACTTGCACTTCAGGCTGACATGGAGCTAGGAGGAACAGATCAAAAATTTAACCTTTTAATGGGCAGAGACCTTCAAAAACAAGCCGGAAAAGAGCCACAAGTGATTCTTACAATGCCATTATTAGAAGGTCTTGATGGAGTTCAAAAGATGAGCAAGTCATTAGATAACTATATCGGTATCGACGAGACTCCTGATGATATGTTTGGCAAGCTTATGTCAATATCAGACGAGCTGATGTGGCGCTACCTTGAGCTGTTGAGTTTTGAATCATTAGAAACAATTGAGTCTTGGAAAAAGGAAGTTGAAGATGGCGAAAACCCAAGAAATATTAAATTTCGCTTAGCAGAAGAGATTATTACACGTTTCCATAGCAATGAACTAGCAAAACAAGCTCAACAAAACTTCATTGACCGGTTTGCTAAAAACCAAACCCCTGATAAGATGGACGAATTTACCTTTCAAAATGGAACCAAGATTGCCAACCTTCTAAAAGACTCAAACTTAGTTAGTTCGACTTCCGAAGCATTCCGTATGATCAAGCAAGGGGCAGCTAAAATGGATGGCGAAAAAATTACCAACAAGGATCTTGAGCCAACAGCAGGTACCTCAGTGTATCAGGTTGGCAAAAGAAAATTTGCACGAGTTACAATTAGCTAAATTCTCATAATGAAGCGTATAATGTAAGCATCTGGGGATGACTGGCTTCGACGAGGAGTTGGATTTCAAGGATGCATGTCGAGGATAAAGATTGCTCGTAAAAACGTTCTTTAAATAATAGTTGCAAACGAAGACAACTACGCTTTAGCAGCATAATGCTAACCGTTACTTAGAAGTTGTCTGTGCTTTTGGGATAACGGTCGCTTACAGACTCGCCACTATTATTTTTTTAGGGTAATAGGGTTAAAACCTAATCTAAAATCGCTTTCTACATCCCTGTTGGCCGGGTGGTAAAAAGTTAAAGCAATAGGCCTGTACTAAGCATGTAGACTTCTTGACTGAAGGTTTTCGGACGGGGGTTCAATTCCCCCCATCTCCACCAAACATCTTATCTTTAACGCCCTCTATAACAACCTTTACTTGATTATAAACCACTAATCATAAGGGTTGTAGAGCGTCTAAATCACTCAGCCTTGATGCTTACATAGTATTAAATCGTTGCGACTATAGCGGAGTGGTTATGAGAGAGACTATCTATCTTGAGTATTGAGATAGGTCAAAGTTCTGATTTTCAAAATACTCAATTCTGTTTGGTATAGTTGAAAGTATTTGTAACTTCAGTTCAGATGAAATTCTGTCACTTAGATGAATCGCTGCTATATACGTTAGAAAACTTTCAGCAATATCTTCCCTCAAGGGATTGTCTCTAGCGTAATTCGAAATAAAATTATTATCCTTCGATTGTGCGTTAAGCCAAGCATAATTATTGGCATGATATGAATCTAGAGATGTGTGTGAGGCCTCATGAATTAGAGTCTCCTCTAAAATACCATCTCTTTCATATTCTTTCGTTTGGCCAGTATGGATTAATATATTGTTATTGCCGCCTCCATAAGGGTTAATTCCTTTGTGAATCCAAGATGTTTGTATATCTTTCCTAAGAACTACTGGAAGTTGTCCAATTAACCAGGCATACTTTTTAGCCTCAGCCTCTGCAAGTGACTTATCTTTAAATTCAGGGTTTACTTGCATCTCAATTATGCTTCCATCTTCAAATTTAGCTTCAAATAAAAAAGCCTGTAAGTTAACCCAAGAGCTTCTCTTGTCATACATTTGTCTTGAGGCTTGTCCTTTGTATGAAATACTTTTAAAAGCCGAGGGATCTGAAGCAGTAACAATGTTGGGGTCAATAAAAATTGTTCCCCAAAATGGAGGTTCTTTACAAAAACTCTGAGTTGAGATAAAAGATAATGCTATAAGTAAGAGTAGTTTTTTCATTTATTCATTATATTTCAATTTGAACTTAGTATAAATAAAAGTCCAAATTCCGTTTGATGTGTGAGGGAGAGTGTACATAACCTTGATAGTGATTACTGCAATAGAAATTTTTTAGATATAATCTATCCTTAATCACAGATTTAATACCTATATATGGAAATTATATGAGCCAATCATTAACAAATTTTAACTGGCAAGATAGTATGTTTTTAGAAGGTCAGCTGAGTGGCGAAGAAAAACTTATCCGCGATACAGCTCACGATTACTGTCAGGAATATTTAGCACCTCGAGTGCTGATGGCTAATAGAAATGAAACGTTTGATCGTAATATTGTAACCGAACTGGGAGAACTTGGCCTTTTAGGTCCAACCTTGCCTGCAAAGTATGGCGGTAGTGAGGTCAATTATGTCAGCTATGGTCTTATTGCTCGTGAAATTGAACGTATTGATAGTGGCTATCGTTCAGTAATGAGTGTTCAGTCTTCTCTTGTAATTCACCCAATATATAGTTATGGTAGCGAAGAACAAAAAAGTAAATATCTACCAAAATTGCTCAGCGGTGAGTTGGTTGGTTGTTTTGGATTAACTGAACCAAACTCAGGTAGTGACCCCGCTTCAATGTCTACAAGTGCTGAAAAGATTGAAGGAGGTTATCGTCTAACCGGCAATAAAATGTGGATTACCAATTCTCCTATTGCAGATGTGTTTGTTGTTTGGGCAAAGTTAGATGGTGTAGTCCGAGGTTTTATTCTTGAAAAGGGCATGAATGGATTGTCGGCACCAAAAATAAATGGTAAATTCTCACTGCGAACCTCTATTACTGGAGAAATCGTAATGGACAATGTTTTTGTGCCCGATGAGAACCTTTTTCCCAATATTAGCGGCCTTGCAGGTCCATTTGGCTGCTTAAATAAAGCGCGTTATGGTATCGCTTGGGGAGTCCTCGGCGCTGCTGAATTCTGTTATCAGTCAACACGAAACTACACCTTAGAACGAAAACAATTTAATCGTCCATTAGCCAGCAACCAGCTCATTCAAAAAAAACTTGCCGATATGCTAACTGATATTAGTCTTGGATTGCAAGGTTGCTTACAGATGGGTCGCCTAATGGACAACGATCATTGTCCTGTTGAGCTCATTTCAATGATGAAGCGTAATTCCTGTGGAAAGGCTTTAAATATTGCCCGTAGTGCTAGAGATATGCACGGAGCATATGGAATAGTCGATGAATATCACATTATTCGCCATATGATGAACCTTGAAACAGTTAATACTTATGAAGGTACACATGATATCCACGCACTCATCTTAGGCAAAGCGATTACTGGCATACAAGCTTTTTTCTAATGACAGTAGCCCTTAAAGGAATAAAAGTTATTGACTTGAGCCGTATTTTAGCAGGACCATGGGCATCACAGATGCTTGCTGATTTTGGTGCTCAGGTTATTAAAATAGAGCGACCCAACAAAGGCGACGATACAAGATATTGGGGACCGCCATTTATCAAGGAAAAAACTTCCACTCAACCTCCTCAGGCAGCCTACTTCCACTCTACCAATCGAAATAAACAATCTATTGCAATTGATATACAACATAAAACTGGTCAGCAAATTATCAAGGATTTGGTGAAAAATGCCGATGTCTTTATTGAGAATTTCAAAGTTGGTGCTCTCGCAAGATATGGTCTTGATTATCCTAAATTGAAATTACTTAATCCGAATTTAATTTACTGTTCCATTACGGGTTTTGGCCAAACTGGTCCTTCATCAGAACGGGCCGGATACGACGCTATGATACAGGGTGAGGGAGGACTGATGAGTATCACTGGCGTGGCTAATGGAGAGCCAATGAAAGTAGGAGTCGCACTTACTGACATAATGACTGGTCTCTACTGTAGTAACGCAATACTTGCAGCTTTGATGGCACGCAACCATATTGATAAAGGACAATATATTGATATCGCTTTGTTAGATGTTCAAGCAGCAACCCTTGCGAATCAAGGCTTGAACTATTTAGCGACTGGAAATAATCCAAAGCGCCAAGGAAATGCCCATCCTAATATCGTACCCTACCAAACTTTTAATACTAGCGATGGAATAATAATGCTTGCGATTGGCAATGACACTCAATTTAGAAAATTTTGCCAGTTTGTTGAGCGACCAGAGTTAGCAGATAACCCCAACTTCCAAACCAATGAACAGCGAGTGATTAATCGAGAATCTCTTATTGAACATTTAAGTAAAATCCTTCTATCACAGCCGACAGTTTGGTGGGTTAATCAATTGGAAACATTGGATATCCCCTGCGGACCTATCAACACTTTGCAAGAAGTCTTTAACCACTCGCAAATAAAGCATAGAAATCTAGTTAGGAAAATTCCTGATAATTGTGACAAACAGATTTACACTATTGCCTCGCCAATCAATCTTTCCGAAACACCCTTGCAATATAGATCAGCGTCGCCAGATCTATCAGAGCATTGCGAGCAAATCTTATCAAGTGAGCTCGGATATGATAGTGAAAAAATTCAACACCTTAGAGAAAGTGGTATCGTCTCTTAATCAATTTAAGAGCGGAACAAAATAGCTATTGGTATGAAGAAGAATTTAAGTGACTCTTTTCGTCTAATGCCGTGAGTTATAACTATTAATACATGCATAATTTAAATTAATGAATTTATATTATCTTCATAGCATCCTTATCTTAGTCAAGATTAAGACTTTTAAGATCTTTCATATTACAGCTTTAAAAGTATAGTTAACAGGCTATGAAAACAGCTCGAAAATCCCCTGAATTATTAATACTATTGATGACAGTAGCTTCTGAAATAATTTGGGCTGTATGGCTTAATTTACTGAACAATTTCGCGATTAAAAAGATTGATTTTACTGGCACAGTAGAAAGAGAGTCTTGATTGCTTCAGCAATGAGAAAACAACCGCAAAGTCCAAATTTCGTTTGATGTGTGAGGGAGGTTATATTAATACATAGCCAAGAGCAATGAGCCTCCCCCTGGGGGGTCAAAGTCTAAATAAATATGCGAAGGAGGGTGGATATTTATCTAATCTTTATCAACAGGAAACTAATGTTCTTATAAGTCATTGATTTTCCTAGTAAAATTAATAAATATATACTATGTATCTAATGAGCTACCACTTTTTATTGTGTATATTATTGTGTATATAATTCTTTTAATTAAGTTGACTATCCTTTATCGGTAAGGGTTATATCTTACTCTTCGATGGTCTGTCCCTCCACCACTCACCCCCCCTACTAAAGCATCCTCAAAAAATTGTTGCATTAATATGTGTCTGAATAGTGCTACTTTGGTCTTCTTCGTCCAACATTAGTGCAATAATACCCCAACATCTATACCAGTATCCCCGCAGATGAAGAGCGCAATCACTTTTCCACATTAGTTATCTGCGATGTTCGTTACCAAGACGACTATTCGCTCTAGTGTAGTGTTGACAAAGCAAATGTGCTAAAATACACTGTTGGCTTTTGTCTGCATTAGCACAAGACCGAGATAAGCAACCGTACAGTTGTATTTATCGGTGAAGCTGCTGCTCTCTGACGAGCCAACTGTAGGCTTTGGATGTGACCGTTCAAATGCAAGTCATGAAGTTATTAGCCGATATCCTAGAAGAACAGCGGAGGGTTTCCTGATGACAGTTCATTTATTAATGAAAGTGGCTGACGCATCACTAATGATAGGGATGCGGAATAATATTAGGAGTAACTAAAAAAAGTGAATCAACATTTGTTATTTACACCGGGCCCAGTCAATGTGGCTCAGAATGTACGAGAGGCTATTTGTAAACAAGATATTTGTCATCGTGAAATCGATTTTGATTATTTGTTACAAAGTATTGAGAATAAATTACTCACACTCTTCGAGATAAAGAATACAGCGGATTATCGAGCGGTAGTCATTACCGGCTCGGGAACTGCCGCCAATGAATCAATGTTGTCTTCAGTTGTTGAAAGGAAGAATATTCTTATTCTGTCTAATGGCGAGTTTGGCGAAAGACTACACAACATATCTAAGATTCATAATGAAAATACTTTTTTACTGGAATTTAACTGGGGAGAAAAACTGAGCCTGAAAAAAATTGAAGATTTTTTGCAGATACAGAAGATTGATGTCATTGCCATGGTTCACCATGAAACCAGTTCTGGCATGTTAAATCCTTTGGAAGAAATCGGCAAACTTGCAAAATCACATGGTGCGATATTTATTGTCGACTGTGTAAGCAGCGCAGGCGCAGAAGTAATTGATCTGGAAAAATGCCACATTGCATTTTGCTCAAGTTCGAGTTCAAAGGCAATCGGCTCTTATCCTGGATTGTCTTTTGTGGTTGGTCAAACTCAAGAGTTTGAGAAATTAAAGACTCTTGCCATTAAATCGATGTATCTAAATTTGTATAAATTTTATGATTTTATAAGAACTTTTTCGCAGACACCGAATACACCAGCGGTACACTTGTTCTATGCTCTAGAGCAAGCGCTATCCAATATACTCAACGAAGGTGTTGTAAATCGCTATGCCGATCTGAGAGACAAGGCCAATATGTTAAGACAAGGTATGCTGAGTATGGGGCTTAAGTTTGTAATTAATCAGAAAGACATGTGCTCGGTATTAACCACTGTTTATACTCCATCGCATATCGATGTTGGTGTTTTGCGGCATAAATTGCGCGAAAAATCCATTATTATCTACGAGGGAAAAGGTTGCTTTAAGAATCGTGTTTTTCAGGTTGGAAATATAGGGGAATTGTCTTTTACTGATATCCAATATTTTTTGGATTCTCTGGAGCAGGTATTGGTTAGTTTTGAGCCAATTGGAAAAATATTACCCAGTGTTGAACTGGTTAGGAAAACACGTATTGTTGGAACCAGCAGTCAAATCCCGAAACTCATTCCTGAAATTGAAAAAATCAGTGCCGATCTTCTGATATCGGAAGAGAGACTTTGAATGAAAAACTGACTCGCTTATGGGCGACGAAAACAAAAGATGACGAATGGTGGTCTTCTTTTGTCACATCACCTCTGGCTATTGCGCTTAATTATCTCGTTGTCGATATTAAATGGTTAACGCCGAACTTGATCACGCTCATTTCTTTTATTACTGCAATCATAGCGTCGCTACTTATTGTAATTGGCGGCAGTGAAAATTTTGTCAGTGCCGCAGTGCTTATCCATTTGAGTCATGTTTTTGATTGCATGGATGGGCAAATGGCGCGTTATCGAAAAGCAACCTCGTTATCAGGTGGTTTTTATGACAAGTTGAGCGACCAGATCCAGGTTACCCTATGGTTTGGAGCGGTAGGATACGCCGCTTACAGTCAGACTAATGACGTCATACCAGTACTTTTGGCGTTTACTGGTGTTGCTTTTTACTCCCTGAGGGGCTACGTAAAATACGTCACTATTTATACAAAAATGTCACAAGATAGTAGCTTCTTGGAAAAACTTGCTATACAAGATTCTGGCGCAAAAAAAGAAGATGCTGCAGGTCTCGGCTTTGGCGTTTTGGCAAACTTACGATGGTTTTTTAACGAACAGCGGAAAATTATTGCCTTCAACGAAGGCGTTTTTATCTTTATGCTATCGCTGGCTTTGATACTTGATGCACTGGTGCCGATGCTTTGGGTGTTCGCTGTCAGTCAACTTTTTTACGGTCTTGCTCGTGGAATGCAGCGAGGACGGCAGATAGAGCACAACCGAAAAATCTCTTTTGAAAAATAATTATCTATGAAGGAGGAAAAGTAAATATGAACTTTGTTGTCATATTTGGTCCTTTGGCTGTTGGAAAAATGACAGTTGGTCAGGAGTTGGAGAAAATAACCGATTTAAAATTATTTCATAATCATATGACGATCGAAGTGATTTTGCCATACTTCGATATGAAATCTCCAAGTTTTAAAAAATTGGTAACTGAATTTCGAATTAAGATGTTTGAAGAGGTGGCTAAAAGCGATTTGGACGGGCTGATTTTTACTTATGTTTGGAAGTTGGATTCAAGTAATGATACTTATTTTATCAATACCATAGTGAACATATTTGAACGGGCACAGGCCACAGTCTGTTATGTGGAGCTTGAGGCCAGTGCCGAGGAAAGGCTTAAGCGCAACATATCGCCCAACCGATTGCGATACAAACCATCAAAAATTGATTTTGACGCCTCTGAAAAAGAATTGTTAGAAACAGATCGAGAGCATATCCTAAACTCGTATGTAGGTGAATTTCGTAACAAAAACCATTTAAAGATTAATAACACAGAATTAAACGCAGAGAGGGTGGCCGAAATAATTAAGGAAAGGTTTGGTTTATAAATATGAAAAATAAAAGCAGCAAAATTAAGGCAGTCATTCTAGCAGCAGGAGTCGGCTCAAGAATCAGGCCGTTGACCGATAATTGTCCCAAAAGTCTGTTGGAGATAGGTGGTAATACAATTCTGGAAATGATGATTTCTCATATTCAGAGTTGTGGAATCAACGAAGTTGTTTTTGTGGTTGGCTATTTACAAGAAAAAATAAAGGATTATGTAAACAAACAGTTTCCGGATTTAGACGCCCATTTTGTCACCAACGAAAGATACTTTGAAACGAATACTGGGTATTCTCTGATGTTAACCAGGGATTGGATTCAAGATTCAACTTTTATCAAGTTTGATGCGGATGTGGTATTTGATAAAAAGATCCTGACGAAACTTATTGAATGCGAATATGAAAATTGTTTATGTCTTGATAAAAACATTAATCTTGATGCTGAAGCAATGAAAGTCATTACTGATAAGCAAAACAGAGTTATCAAGGCCAGTAAAACAGTTAATCCTAAAGATGCCATCGGTGAATCCATAGGGATTGAAAAAATTGGTGGCGAAACTGCAAAACTTTTGTTCACAGAGTTAGCAATAATGATGCAGGACGAGCAAAATCATCAAGAATATTACGAAGGTGCGTATGAGAGGTTAATTGCCAACTTTGTTCCATTTTATGCTTTGGATATTTCAGGACTCAAATGGACTGAAATTGACACCCAAGAAGATTTTGTGCTGGCAGAAAATATATTTAGTCAGAGTGCTTAGAGTAATAATATAGCTTGAAAAAAAAGGGCTTGTTAGTTACTTTCTAGCAGAACGAAGACAGTCAGGCATCGGCTAAGGGGGTATTAATCTCTGAGTTCCAAGGGTAATGCGACTTGATGAAGATTTTCATTGTGCCTCCTCCACTACCCCCCCTGCAAGAGGATTTCTATTTTCCTTGCTGCATTAATTTGTATCTATATAATTCCGTATATGAAATCGCGAACTAGGGTCGTCGTCATTGGTGGTGGAATTGGGGGTCTTTCTACTCTTTATCACCTGACTCAGGAAGGTTGGAGTGATGTTGTTTTACTTGAACATCACCCAAATTATTTAACTAGTGAGATTGACAATTCAATTCGACAGGCTTACCCTATTCTTCTTTAATTCAATTGCATAAAAGGAGAAATTTATGGACAGATACAGTAGTTTAATGAAAAGAGTTAAGGATGGAGAGTGCATTCTAATAGATGGCGCAACCGGCACAGAAGTTGAACGTAGAGGAGTACCTCAACTCAAAAATGCTTGGAATGGTGGAGCTGCCCTAAGCCATCCTGACATTGTAAGGCAAGTTCATCAAGAATATATTAATCTAGGAGCTGAGATTGTAATTAGTAACACTTTTTCAACGAATAAGCATGCTCTATCTGATGCCGAGCTAGATCATAACTTTAAAGCTTTGAATGAACGCGGTGTAAAACTCGCTGTCGAAGCAAGAGAGCACTTGAATAAAGACAATGTTCTGGTTGCTGGGGGCATTTCCTACTGGACCTGGACTGATAACAAGCCTTCTTTAGGTGAACTAAATTCTTCGATTACTCAACAAGCTAAAATTATGGCAGACGCGGGTGCAGATTTAATAATGCTTGAAATGATGGTTGACATAGAGCAGATGATGACAACACTGAAAGCCGCTCAAGCTTCTGGACTACCTATTTGGGTAGGACTTAGTTGTGAGCCTGACCAATCCCAAAAAATGTGTTTGCTAGATAAAGATAGCCTAGAAGACACCATTCATGAGCTGAAATCATACAACCCAGATGTAATAAACATAATGCACACAGAGGTTGAATATGTTGATCAATGCTTAGATATCCTTCAGAATAAGTGGGACGGCCATATCGGCGTCTATGCACATTCTGGAACTTCGATAGACGGTGACTGGACATTCAATAACGTAATTTCAGCAGATGAATATTGCGCATATTCTTCTAATTGGAAAAAGCGTGGTATAAATTTTATCGGTGGTTGCTGTGGCGTTCATACAGACCACATTGATATGATGCGTAGAGAGTTATTTACGAATACGAGATAATTTCTTAGAAAGTATTGAGGCTTTTATTTTTTTGCTTATAGTGCTTTTGTAGATCCGCCAATAATTCGATCACGTGACTATAGCCGTCAGCACCAAGTCCAGCAACAATAGCATCCACCACTGAAGAAATATACGAAACATGTCTAAAAGTTTCACGCAAATGTGGGTTCGAAATATGAAGTTCTATTTTGAAACCAGAGTATGATTTCAATGCGTCATGAATTGCTATCGATGTGTGGGTATAAGCAGCAGCATTGATAACAATTGCATCTACTTTTTCTATAATTGCATTCTGAATCCATCCTACTATCTCTCCTTCGTAATTAGACTGCATAAATTTAACATCATGCCCATCTCTCAAGCCCTGCTTTATGCATTTTTTTGAAATACTTTTTAATGTCTCCTTGCCATAAATTTCTGGCTCACGAGTGCCAAGAAGATTTATGTTTGGACCATTTATAACGTATATATTCATCTAATTTTTACTAAGTTTCTTGTTAACTGCCCTAATAGCAAGATCATAGCTATGAATGCCAAGCCCACTTACAAAACCCACTTCGCCTCCTGGAACTTGTATTGGCTTAGTATTTTCAACATCTTGTTGAAAAATATTTGAAATATGCACTTCAATAACTGGCTTGTTTTGTTGAGTGATCATTTTAATTGCAGAACTATAAATAGCAAAGTCTATAGATGGCGCATGAGAATATCCAACTGGGTTAATTATTAAAGCATCAAAATCTTCAATACCCTCTATTAAAAAACGAGATAGCTCAGTCTCATCATCAGTTTGGCGAAAATCCATTTTAATGCCAAAAATTTCACAAGTTTCTGCACATTTTTTTCGAACCATGTCCAATGTTAGATGGCCATAACCCATCTCATTGAGGTTACTTAAATCTGAGAGTCCAGGGCCATTTATTATTAATAATTTATTGTTGTTCATTTTTTGATTAAGTCCATTATTGAGAATAATTACTTAATATTTCTTACGGTACATATAGTAAATAATACCCTGGCATATTATATATACCTCAAGGTTTGTTGTATACGGACTTAATCTTATCCTTTAAGTGCGCCCTTTTTCAGCACTGTGCTTATAATGGTTTCAATTATTTCCATGCTACTATTAGCACTAACATCCTCGAAGTAAACTGCTCCCGGCCAGGGAGGTTTACGTAACTTGTGCCCATTTTTTTTAATCACTTGGGCAACTTTTTTTATGGATTCCACATACTCCAGTGAAAGCTGCTTTATTTCTTCTTTGGTAGCACTTATATCAGCAATGGAATTACAATCAATTTGGGATGCACCAATGCCTATAAATAATGGAACATTGTGCTTAATTGCTTGTTCTTGGTATAATTTAAGAGGCATCCTGTCGTCATGAAGACGCATAACGTAATCAGTGCAAACGGCCTGCTTTACTGCAAATAATTCAGAAAAACTAAGCTCTTTAGAGGAGGACTTTTGAGTTGTTTTTCTTCTTCTTGATAAACGACTTGTTTTTTTTGCTTGAGTAACGTAGTCACCTCTATAGTTGGCATCATAAACTCGAGATCCCCAAGAATTTTCATTTTTTAATCTAAGTATTGAACGAATCGCTGTATTTTTGCAATTTTCAGGACCAATAAAAAAAGGTGAGCCTGAAGCATCTGACAACTCTAGCCAACCATTTGGAAATTTTTCAAAAAAATGATCTGCCCATGGCATCAATACATTATCAACCAAATGATCAAGCAATACATTGACATGATCAGGTTCATCATTTAGGGCTGTTGCCAATTCTGACTGCCCGTAAATATCTGCCGCCAAGCTATAGGGCGCTGTTAAGTGCAAAACAGGTTCGAGCCCTGTTAAACCCTGATAAAACTCTAACATCTCATCAAACAGTTTGGGAATTTCACTGTCCATTTCTAGCGCTTTTAAGTCTTGCCAATTATCTTTATTAATTAATGGGATGCCAGGATCAGTTCCTGGAGGAGCTCCAACAGGATACATCATTACTGCTCCAAGAGCTTCAGCAGTAAATGCATACACCGGCCACTCGAGATATAACTTTGGCAGACCAAGCAACTTACGAATCATAAGTGAAACCCGAACGTAACGTTTCGCATCTCCTTTATAGGCTTCTGCAGAATTAAGACCGTAAAACCTTGTCAAAACAGCCAATACAAATAAATTTATTGAAGCAGAAGCCTGAACAGAGTTTGGAGAAGGTTTAAGCGCAAAGATCTCGTCATATTCTCCATCAATGGTTTTATCAAATATTTCCTTTAATCGATTTGAGGCTTGTGGATCGCCCTCTTGCCATCGGTGAAAAAGTCGCAAACCGGCGGGGAAAATTAATTCTTCAATCATGAAATGATATTTTAATAAATTATAATAATTAGCGTTTTACTAGAGACTCAATCAACGGGCGGTAGTATGAAAATGGCGGATGTTTCCTTTCTGGATCTTTACCATCATCATCCCAGTAACGCAACTTTAAACACTGCTCTAAATAATCATTTTTTTCAAATTCTCTGACCTCATCTTCATTCATCGGCCCACCTTGCAAATTCAGACTGTGGACTGATGCAGCTGAAAGATGTTCAAAATAATCGGACTTAACTGCACATAGATAACGCTTTGCAGAAACATGTTGACGAATAGGCTCAACAACTGAGCTTGGAAAAAAATCTTCTAAAAAATTAGCGCCCGCCTCTTCATGGTAATTATTTTTACCTTTTGCTAAAGCTGTTTCAGGGATTTCGTTTTTAAAGTGACCAATATCATGGAGCAATGCAGCAACAATTAAACTATCCTCCGCTCCAGATTTTTCAGCAGACTGCGCAGCTTGAAGCATATGCTGTGCCATTGTTACGTCTTCACCCAAATACGATTCTGCACCGCGCCTAGTAAAGACATCTTCAATATGATTTACAATATTTTGACTACTAAGCTTAGTCATTTTTTTCGATTTTCTAAGATGTTGAGTAGGCTGTAAAGACCATCTAAATCTGTATAAGCACCCTGTAAATAACGCTTACCTTTTTTCGAAAAAGCTGTCCTCGCATGCATTATTCTGGTGTTGTCCAATAGCATTAAATCACCCTCTGAGAGCTTAAATATAATTTTCAAATCATCTCTTTCAATAATTTCACTCCAATGACGATAGGCTTTGTAAAAATGCCGTATTTTGTTTGTGGGCAATTTTATTGTGTCGATTGAGCGATTGTTATATCTGACTTTGACAATTTCATTGTTGTCATTTAGTTCAATCATTGGCACTCTAGAACGGAGGTCGGTTTTGGCATCAGAAAAGCGGAAATTAATCCAAGTGCTGGTTAAGATATCAAAATCTTCTTTACTTTCTTGACGTAAAACAGTGGCAGCTTTAAAACCATCCACCAGCACTGAGTCTCCACCCTCTGTCGAGCTTTCTAGACAATGCAAAAGTTGAACGGTTGGTACAGGGTCTCTGTAAGGGTTGTCGGTATGAGATCTGAGCCCCATATTGGTATACGCAAGGTTATTAGGGTTGACTTCAGTTCTTACTTCAAATAAGGCGCCATAATTAGTCTCTCTAGTGTAACCCAACTCGCTAATAACTTTTAAAACTTGGCCTTCTTTAGTTGGTACATTTTCAAGAACAACAAAACCAACATCTCTAATCAAACGTAGCATATCTAACTTGCCACTCTCGTCATTACACATGGACTCGAAATCAACAAAAGGAAGGCCGGCTTCAAAAGTGTCCTTTTGCCATAATTTTTTTTGTCTTTCACTTCTGTCATCGAAGTGAAGATTAAGGTCATAACAATTCTTTCTTAACCAGCTCTGAGAAAAAACAGACAAATGATTTTCTGGTTGAAAAAGAACACAGACATTTCCTTTTTCATCCTTATAAGCTTTTTCGATGTATGTTTCTTCGGGTATATCGACTACACTAAACAGGCGCTGCCCATTATTAGTATTTATAGAGGTTGGCATTTGGCAGTGATCTCGCAACCAGTGGGCATATACTCGACTCTCCTTACCGTCATACCACTCAATGACTAACTCATCATCAACAATAGAGAATTTAACTATGAGTTCTATTTCCTGTGACATTCTAATATCTTCACAAATTACAAATAATCAAATATCCTTCATTTTAGATTGCTGATCGAAGAACGATACCTCTTTTGGGTATTCTGGCAACTCAATACTATAGTTACTAGAACGAATGGTACCAGTTTTCTTCCCTCTAACAATCATTCCTTCTAATTCACTTGGGAGTGGGTTTTTAGTCAGCTTCACCGCGTCTTCTGCTGTATAGGACACAATGAATAGAGAGCGCGGTGATTTAGTGTTGTTTGATTTAGAGCCATGCATTAATTTTGAATGCATTAAACATGCCGAACCTGCCTTGCCTACACAACTAATAGCCTTGGTTTTGCAGTCGGCTTCAATTTCTTCAGAAACGGCGCCCGTAAAGATACCATCATGCCATAATGAATAAAGCGGTCCCTGATGTGAACCAGCAACCACCTCTAAGGGCCCATTTTCAAGTGTCACGTCATCAAGAAAAAATAAAACTGTCATTAAGTCTTCATTTGAGTGAGGCTCAAAAGGAAAATCCTGATGAAATTTCACTTCCGTGCCAGAGCCAGGAAGCTTAAGGTTAATTTTATTTGTCCAGTGCTTTATATTTGGACCAAAAATTTCACTAACTAGATCGAGCGCTTTGTTATCTTTGACTACATCCAGGCATGCTTGTGAAATTTCGGCAGGCGAAGTTATTCTTCTAAGTGCAGGGTTTTCAAATGAATGGGTATCTACTTGTAAATCAAAACGTGGCCTTCCATCCATGATTTTTCCGTAAGGCTTTTGATTTCTCCTGCTTTCTTCAACCCACATTGATAAGTCACTATTTAGTGCCGACAATTGAGAATCAGTTAATGCATTTTCAAGAACGACAAAGCCGTCCTTTTGAAACTTTTCAACCAGTTTTGTATTTTTTACAGGTTTTTCATTTTCCATAAAGACCCCAGTAGTATCTGCATTATGACCTAAATTGCAAAAAAAATAAATATTTTTTAGACTAACACTAAGGAAAGTTTTATTACTCTCTCATAAAGAATATAAAATCACCTTCATGGAAATGTTATTAGACAACCTAAACTACTTGCATTGGCTTGTATTCGGACTCGCACTGGTCATCGTTGAACTCTTTTTGTGGTCAATGTTCCTGCTCTGGATTGGTGCATCTGCTATCACAATCAGTATTGTGTTCTATTTGTACCCAGAAGTTTCCTGGGGATTACAAGTCCTAAGTTTTGTATTGCTCTCAGCAGTTTCCACATTTTTAGCAAAAAAATACTTCCCAGTGAAAACGGTTGATGATGAGATAAACCTTAATGCTAAGGGCCACATTGGCAAAGAATGCACAGTTGTCTCTATTGAAAACAATATTGTCAAAGTTAGGTTGGGTGAGTCTTTGTGGTTTGCAAAGGGTTGTGAAATGAGTGTTGGACAAAAAGTTCGAATCATTGATGCAGACTCTTCGATACTTATCGTCGAACCGTTTACAGAAGCTAGCTAATTGATTTAATTAAGAAATACCATACTGAGAACGGTAACTCTCAATCCTGCTGATGATATTTTTATCATCATTGGCTTTCAGGTAATCAACGATATGAGACAAGTTAATGATGCTCACAACGGCAATACCAAAATTTTGTTCCACCTCTTGAATGGCAGAGAGTTCGCCTTTGCCCTTCTCTTGTCGGTCTAATGCAACAACCACACCTTTCGTTTTGGCGCCATTGGCGTTGATAATGTCTTTTGCTTCTCTGATCGCTGTTCCTGCGGTTATGACATCGTCTATGATTAGAATGTCTCCCTCTAGCGGATGACCGACAATGTTTCCACCTTCACCATGATCCTTGGCTTCTTTTCGATTAAAACTATAGGGAACACTTCTGTTGAAACTGTCATTGAGTGCAATAGCTGTTGCAGCTACGAGTGGAATTCCTTTATAGGCGGGGCCAAATAGAACATCAAATTTGATGCCACTGGCTTCGATGGCTTGAGCATAAAATTGTCCGAGCTGGGATAAATGGCTGCCTTGATTAAATTGACCTGCATTAAAAAAATAAGGACTCACCCGACCAGATTTAAGTGTAAATTCTCCAAACTTAAGGGCTCCGATTTCCAACATAAAGTCTACAAAATCGTTTTGATACTGTTCCATCAAATATTCCTAAACTATTAAAATAATTGCAATGAGAATTATAACAATTAATGTCAATGGAATTCGCGCGGCTGAGCGAAAAGGTTTTTTTAGTTGGTTAGAAAAACAAAATGCAGATGTTGTTTGTTTGCAAGAAATTAAGGCCCAAGAACATCAGCTTGATGAGCGCTTTTACCCTTCAGGAATGCACACCTATTATCATAGCGCGGTACGGAAAGGCTATAGTGGAACTGCTCTTTATTGTAAATCAAAACCCGATCAAGTGATTTATAGTCCCTGGCAGGACATCAATTCAGAGGGCCGACTTATTCAGGCTGACTTTGGAAATTTAAGTGTAGCTTCCATTTACTTACCCTCTGGTTCTTCTAAGGAGGAGAGGCAGGCCTTTAAAATGGAATTTATCAGCAATCGCTTGTTGCCTCATTTGCATGCATTACAAAATGACGGTAGACAGTACATTTATTGTGGTGACTGGAATATCGCCCACAAAAAGATTGATTTAAAAAACTGGCAATCGAACCAAAAAAACTCTGGATTCCTGCCTGAAGAGAGAGCTTGGCTAGACAAACTCTATGAAGAGGTGGGCTATATTGACGCTTTCAGAGAAATTAATCAAGATGAATTTCAATACACATGGTGGTCCAATCGAGGCCAGGCCTGGCTACACAATACCGGTTGGCGTCTCGATTACCAAGTGGTAAGCTCAAACCTCGCTGGTCTTGCGACGGCTTGTGAGATCTACAAAAAAGAACGTTTTTCTGACCACTCTCCACTCATTATGGATTACAACTTATGACTGAGGTCAAGTCCTTGCGTAAAATTCAAAGTTTTGTTAAGCGCTCTGGGAGATTATCCAAAGCTCAGGCAATTGCTTTACATGAATTGTGGCCAAACTATGGTGTCAGTCTTACAGACAATCAGCTCAACTTCGTAGAACTCTTCTTCAATTCTCATGATGTAACTCTTGAAGTTGGCTTTGGAAATGGTGATAGCTTGTTAGAAATGGCAATCCAACAACCGAAACAAAACTTCTTAGGAATTGAGGTCTATGAGGCCGGTGTTGGTAGGCTCATCAATGAAGCCAACAAACACCAACTAAGCAACCTTAAAATTATTAAAGAGGATGCAGTTGAAGTACTTCAAAATCATATTCCTGACGACGGCCTTTCAAAATTTCAGTTATTTTTTCCAGACCCTTGGCATAAAAAGAGACATCACAAGCGGAGAATTATACAAACCAGCTTTCTAGACATTCTTACAAAAAAGCTAAAAACGGATGGCATTGTCCATATAGTTACTGACTGGGAAAACTATGCCGAGCACATCATGGAAACACTGGAATCTCATCAACACTTTAAAAACACCTTGGGTGACCATATATATTCTCCAAGGCCCAAACATCGGCCGTTGACCAAATTTGAAAATCGTGGTCAAAAATTAGGCCACGGTGTCTGGGATATTATTTTTACTAACTCGAAAGGAGGTTAAATGTTATTCCCTATTTTTGTGGTGATGACTCTTCTTGAAATTTACGTCTTAGTGACTGTAGGGCAGGCTATTGGTGGTTTCTCAACTGTGCTACTCGTTATTGTGACTGCACTGATTGGCTCGACCCTGTTAAGGCAACAGGGCTGGTCAACGATGGCAAAGGCTCAACAGAGCATAGCTGAAGGCAAAACACCCGCATTAGAGATGCTGGAGGGTGTCGTTATTCTTGTTTCAGGTGTCTTGCTATTAACGCCTGGTTTTATTACTGATGGCTTGGGCTTATTGGGGTTAATGCCTTGGACTAGAAGATATTTTATTAATCACATCCTTGAGAAAAATGCGGAACGTGTTTTTAGCCAAAGAAATTCAGTTTTTATTCACAGAACTAGAAATCAAGAGAAGACAAGTAACAACAAAAATGAAACTATCGAAGGTGAGTTCTGGGAAGACTAAAATGACTTTTTACTAGTTTGCGATTAGGTATAGTAACTTCTCACTATGCACAATAAAAAAACTCTTGATGAATGGTTGAGCTGGCAAGAGCAGCTGATGGAAGAAACCATTCTTCTCGGCTTAGACAGAGTTCAACTGGTCTATCAACGCCTTTTCCCTGATGGGGTAGCATTTTTAGCCATTACAGTGGGAGGTACAAATGGTAAAGGTTCAACGATCGCCTTTATCGATAGTATTTATAGAGAGTCAAAATATAGAGTGGGTCGTTTTACTTCACCACACCTCATTAAGTACAACGAGCGCTTCGCTATCAATGGGGAGATTGTTAATGATTCAGTGATCATTAATGCCTTTGAAGCGATTGAGGAAAAAAGGGAAGGTGTCTCTTTAACTTACTTTGAATTTTCAACCTTGGCAGCATTAATTATTTTCTCTGAAGCTACTGTCGATATTGCCATCCTCGAAGTGGGACTTGGAGGTCGTCTAGATTCGGTCAATGTTGTCAATAGCGATGTCAGTGTTATTACCGATATTGCAATAGATCATACTTACTACCTTGGTGACACGCGCGAATCAATCGGTACTGAAAAGGCCGGCATTATGCGTACTGCAAAGCCTTGCATTTGTGGTGATCAACACCCGCCAAACAGTGTACTAGCCTACGCTAAAAAGATAGACACTCCATTGACGCTTGTCAAGGAACAATATAAAGGCGAAATAGGACTAGAAGGTGTCCACCAAAAACTGAATGCAGCTGTAGCTATAAAAGTCATCGAAGCAATCAGTGAGCAATTCCCTGTCTCCAAAAAAATGATTAAATGCGGAATCAAACAGGCCCAAATCGTTGCCCGATTTGAAAAAGTCAATGTAGGTAGTAAAACTGTAATTCTTGATGTCGCCCACAACCCTGCAGCGGTTCAGACTCTGGTCAACACATTGTCAGACTCACCCATGGATACGGTGGCTATTTTTTCTGCACTGGCTGACAAAAATATCGATGACATGATTAGCTTGGCTGCAGCTCATATTAAGCACTGGTTTTTGGTGCCACTCTCAGCTGAACGCTCTATTCAAATAGAAACCCTTGAGGATAAGTTTGACGACTCTCAGGAAACAACGGTTTGCGTTAGTATGGCTAGCGCTATAGAGCAGGCACTTGCACTGAAAGAGATTCAAAGGATTGTCATTTTTGGCTCCTTCTATACGGTCGCCGATGCCAGCGTTATCTTAAAAGAAATCTGAGTACTATTAGTTAATGGAGTTCGTGCTCTGTCCTAGGAAACTATTGTAAAATTAGCCTTATCAATCAGGGAGACCATGGGTAATTTTTTTGACAACTTTTGGAACACGATAAGTGTGCTGGCTTGGTCAGATTGGCTCACCCTCATCATTCTAATCTTTTTTATTATTAGAGGTTTTGTACAGGGCCTTGCAAAAGAGATTATTAGTCTATTTTTTGTCATTCTGGCGATTATTCTTGCCTGGCTTTACTATGATAATTTAGCCAACACTTTATTGAGTGACCCAACCACTTCGGAGGGCCAATCAATCTTCGCGCTATCGTTTGGAGTAATCTTTCTGGGTATTTTGTTTGTCAAGAAAGCACTTTATAAGACAGCAGAAGCTTCCTCACAAATTGACAATCCCTGTGAACTTAATCGTTCATTCACGAAGATCATAGTTACTGTATTGGTCGTTATTCTGAGTTACCACTACATGGGAGTAGTTGCTGAACTCCAGACAATGGAATCCATTGTGACTAGCAATTCCCTGCGTATTTTTATATCATTTGGTATTGTTTTTGCCGCCTTTATTAGTGCTGTAATGGCTTTATCAAAACTTCTTAATATTACAATTAACACTGAAAAGCCTTGCCTGATGGCGCCAGTATTTGAAAAAATTCTCAACATTCTTCAAGCTCTTGATGTGTTAATAAATGCACGCAATGTAGATGGATTGAAGAATAACTTTCTTGGTGCAGTTTTAGGCTTATTTAAGGGCGGAATTTTTGTTCTAATAATAGTACTTGTATTGCAAAACTTAAGCTGGGTAACCCAAAGTCATGCATGGGTTGAAACCAGTGGTGCACTGAGAACATTTCAAAATTGGGCAGTTGACATTAAACCTTTTTTGTCAGAACATTTGTTATTTGTTAAACTTGAACCTGGCGACGCAGTTGTCTCATTCATAGAAAGCGAAATATTAGGGGAATAAATTATGTGCGGTATTGTTGGAATATTGTCAACTACAAAAAAGAATGTGGGTGTGTATATTTATGATGCACTAGCTATTATCCAGCATCGTGGTCAAGACGCTGCAGGAATAACCACAGCCAGCAAAGGGCGCTTTTACATGCGCAAAGGTAATGGCATGGTGCGCAATGTTTTTAGAACAAAACATATGACCAAACTGATAGGCGATATGGGGATTGGACATGTCCGCTACCCAACGGCTGGAAGCTCTTCAGGCGCTGAAGCTCAGCCCTTTTATGTAAACTCGCCCTACGGAATTGCTTTTGCACATAATGGTAATTTAACCAATACTGAGGCATTAACGAAAGAGCTTTTTGAGCAAGATCTGAGGCACATTAACACCAATTCTGATTCAGAAATACTGCTCAATATATTGGCAAGTGAAATAGCAAAAGAACAAAAACATCGAATTAACGAGACGGATATATTTAAAGCAGTAAAAAAACTTCATCATCGTGTCAAGGGGGCTTATGCAGCGATTGGAATGATTCCAGGCTATGGCATCTTTGCGTTTAGAGATCCTTACGGAATAAGACCTCTCATACTTGGAGAAAAAACTACAGCGAAAGGCGCTAGTTACATGGTTGCATCTGAGAGCGTAGCTTTAACAGCTCTTGGTTACAAAATTATGCGTGATGTAAATCCAGGAGAGGCTGTTGTAATTGATCGTAAAGGAAATATTCACTCTAAACAATGTGCAGACAGTTCAGAATTATCTCCCTGTATTTTTGAATTTGTTTATTTTGCAAGACCTGATTCCATTATTGACAAAATCCCGGTTTATAAATCACGCCTGAGAATGGGCGAACGGCTTGCAGCAAAGATTAAGTCAAAGTGGCCAGATGAAACAATTGATGTGGTTATGCCTATTCCTGACACCTCAAGAACAGCTGCTCTGCAGCTAGCCAATGAATTGGACCTTAAGTATCGTGAAGGTTTTATTAAGAACCGCTATATTGCTAGAACCTTTATTATGCCAGGACAAAAACAAAGAAAAAAATCTGTACGTCAAAAACTGAGCGCAATCGAGCTCGAATTTAAGGACAAGAACGTTCTTTTAGTAGATGACTCTATTGTGCGTGGTACAACCAGCAAAGAAATCGTTCAAATGGCTAGACTTGCGGGTGCAAAAAAAGTCTTTTTTGCATCAGCCGCACCACCGGTTCGCTACCCTAATGTATACGGCATTGATATGGCCAGCAAGAATGAGTTTGTTGCACACAATAAAACCACCGATGAGGTGTGCCAAACAATTGGTGCTGATAAATTGATTTATCAAAATCTAGAGGATTTGATTTGGTCTGTTCAACAAGGCAACCCTGATATCTCATCTTTTGATTGCTCTTGTTTTGACGGTAAATATCTAACTAAAGATATTGATACCTCTTATCTGGACAATATTGAAATCCTTAGATCCGATGAGGCTAAACAAAACAACATTACCAATGAAAACTCAGAATTAATCTACAATGAAGTTGATTGACTAACTATAAAGTTATATGAAAGAAAATAAATTTGAAACCAAAGCAATTCGTGAAGGCTATAAAACTAGCCAAGAACAAGAGCATTCTGCTGCTATTTTTCTTACCTCTAGTTTTATTTTTGATAGCGCCGAGCAGGCCGCTCAAAGGTTCGCCAAGGAAGAACAGGGTAATGTATATTCGAGATTCACTAACCCAACCGTGGAGACTTTTCAAGATAAATTAGCCTCCCTGGAGGGCGCTGAATCATGTCTTGCAACCGCTAGCGGCATGTCGGCTATTTTCGCCACCATTATGGCACTATCTAAAGCCGGAGATCATATTGTTGCATCTCGTGGAATGTTTGGCACCACTACTGTACTTCTAAATACCATTGTCAACAAGTTTGGTATCGAAGTAACATTTGTAGACTTACCCGATTTAGTCAGCTGGCAGGACAGTATTCAGTCCAACACAAAGTTATTCATTCTTGAAACACCATCAAACCCCCTGGGTGAGGTTGTCGATTTGCGAGCACTTTCAGCCATATCAAAAAAACACAATATCATATTAGCTGTTGATAATTGTCTCATGACACCAGCCCTTCAGAAACCATTAGCATTGGGGTCAGATATAGTCATTCACTCTGCAACAAAGTACATTGATGGCCAGGGTCGTTGTCTCGCAGGTGCCATTGCAGGAAGTAGTGAGCTACTGGAGGAAATCAGTAGCTTTATTAGAACAACGGGACCAACCTTGAGTGCCTTTAATGCTTGGATTGTCCTCAAAGGTCTTGAAACACTGCCTCTGAGAATGAGGGCACATTGCGATAATGCAAGGCAACTAGCAAATTGGCTGAATGATCAGCCTTTTGTAGAAAAGTTACACTACCTTGGACTAGAATCACACCCTCATCATCAAATTGCAAAAGAGCAACAATGTGATTTTGGTGGTATTGTTTCTTTCGAAGTATCTGGTGGAAAGAAAGGTGCTTTTCGTCTCATAAACAATACCAAAATGATTTCGATTACTGCAAATCTAGGAGATACCAAGAGCACCATTACTCATCCTGCATCAACAACTCATGCTCGACTTTCAGAAGATGAAAGACGGCAAAGCAACATCTCCGATAGCCTTATTCGTATCTCTGTAGGACTAGAGGATATAAGCGATATTATCTCTGACTTGAGGCCTTAGTTGAATTTCTATCTTAAATTAACTATGATAAAATCCTTGCTATATTTGATATATCAAGCCTTATGAAGCAGAACAGTTACTCTTATGACGAATTAATTCTTTGTGGCAAAGAAGGATTATTTGGGCCTGGTAACGCTCAGCTGCCACAACCACCAATGCTGATGTTTGACCGCATCACGAGTATTGGTGAAAGTGACGGAGAATATGGCAAGGGTGGTTTAACTGCTGAATTAGACATCAACCCAGACCTATGGTTTTTTGACTGTCACTTTAACGAAGATGCCGTTATGCCGGGTTGCCTTGGTGTGGATGCAATGTGGCAATTAATAGGTTTTTACCTAGGTTGGCTGGGGGGCCTTGGTAGAGGGCGTGCTCTGGGCGCTGGGCAAATTAAATTTAAAGGCCAAGTTTTACCACAAAACAAAAAAGTAACCTACAATGTGAGCCTCTCAAGGGTTGTTGCAAGAAAGCTCTATATGGGTATTGCTGATGCAACCATGGAGGTTGATGGAAAATTGATTTATGATGCTACCAACCTAAAGGTTGGCTTGTTTACTGACACGTCTTCATTCTGATGAAACGCGTTGTCATAACAGGAATGGGTATTGTTTGCAGTTTAGGCAACAATAAATCCGAAGTTCTTGAATCATTAAAAAAAGCAAAATCAGGTATAGAGTTTAGTGAGAAATATGCGGAAATGGGACTCAGGTCACATGTCTATGGCTCTATTTCAGAAATCGACTCAAGTGATGTCATTGATCGCAAGATGTTGCGCTTCATGGCGGATGCTGCGATCTATAGTGCTATTGCAATGGATGAAGCAATCAAACAGTCAGGACTGAGCCCAGAAATTGTTTCTAATGAGAGGACTGGACTGATCACGGGTTCTGGAGGAGCAAGTCACCAGAATGTAATTGAGTCCGCCGACATATTAAGAAGCAAAGGTATAAAACGTGTGGGACCGTATAGAGTTCCTAGAACTATGGGTTCAACAACCTCAGCCTGTCTTTCTACTCTATTTAAAATTAAAGGCATCAATTATTCAATCAGTTCAGCCTGCTCGACAAGTGCTCATTGTATTGGTAATGCCATGGAACAAATCCAGTTAGGTAAGCAAGATGTTGTCTTTGCGGGTGGTGGCGAGGAGCTTGACTGGACTGGAACTATGCTTTTTGATGCCATGGGTGCACTTTCCTCAAAATACAATGACACTCCCGAAAAAGCATCTCGAGCCTATGATGCTAATAGAGATGGATTTGTTATTTCAGGGGGTGGTGGTGCACTCGTACTTGAGTCTTTAGAGCATGCAGAAGCTCGCGGTGCTCATATAATTGCGGAGCTCGTTGGTTATGGTGCAACCTCTGATGGCTATGACATGGTTGCGCCTTCTGGAGAAGGAGCAAAACGTTGTATGGAGTTAGCAATTAGTACAGTCAGCGGCTCTATAGACTACATCAATGCTCACGGCACCTCAACTCCTGTGGGTGATATGAAAGAGTTGCAAGCTATTAAACAGGTTTTTAATAGTAAGATTCCACTTATAGGTTCGACAAAATCTCTTTCTGGGCACGCATTAGGCGCTGCAGGAGTGAATGAATCTATTTACTCATTACTGATGCTTGAAAATGATTTCGTCGCTGAATCGGTAAACATTGAAACACTTGACGAGGAAGCAGAAGGAATGCCTATTGTTAGAAAAACAACGCAATTAAAGCTCAACCGCATACTATCAAATAGCTTTGGGTTTGGTGGCACGAATGCCTGCCTTGTATTTGAACGATTTAATCAATAAACCTTCACAACCTTCTTTTTATACATTGAAGCTTATAACTTGGTGCCTATGGTCTGGCGTCAATTTCCTTTTTTTCTTTTTCAGAAGGCAATATATCCTCTTTGGAAATTCCTAGTGCTAAAATCATAGTGCTAGCTACAAAGATAGAAGAATAGGTACCAATAACAACACCAATTATAAGTGCACCAGCAAAGCTATGTATCACTTCACCGCCCAAATAAAACAAAGCTAAAAGAACTAGCAATGTCGTTAATGATGTCATTAATGTACGTGCTAATGTTTGATTTAGGGCATCATTAACAATCGGCATAGGCTCAATGTGTCGGGTGGAAAGAAAGTTTTCCCGAATCCGATCAAAAACCACAATCGTATCATTAAGGGAGTAACCGATGACAGCAAGAATTGCAGCCAGCACAGTTAAATCAAATGCAATTTGCAGTATTGAAAAAACACCCAGTGTAATAATAACGTCATGAACCAGTGCAGCAATCGAGCCTAGAGCAAAACGATATTCAAATCTAAAAGCGACATAAATCAAAATACCAATAAGAGCATAAAGTAAAGCTAATCCGCCATCATTAGTTAATTCTTCACCAACTTTAGGTCCTACGAACTCCACTCGACGCACATCAATACCGTCACCGAGCATCTGAATAATTGACGAACTAAGCTTAGCAGATGAAATAGCCTGAGGTTCTAACTGTATTAGTACCTCCGTGTCAGATCCAAAGTACTGTACATTTGTGCCCGCATAATTAGCACTAGCTAATTTTGTACGAATATCTTCAAGGTCTGCTGTCTGCTGATAACCCACCTCTATTAGAGTTCCACCAGTAAAGTCAATTCCAAGTTTAAGTCCTTGCAAACCAAGTGAGATGATTGACACAATCAACAACAATGCAGAGAACGCCATTGCGTATTTACGCTTATTGATAAAATCTATTGTTGGCAGTTTTAATGATCTCAGACTCATATTGCTAACTCCTCAACTTTTCTGCCACCATAGATCAGATTAATCACTGCCCGAGAGACAACGATTGCAGTGAACATTGATGTAATAATTCCGATCGAGAGGGTTACAGCAAAACCTTTAACTGCACCAGTACCAAAACTAAACAAAACCAATGAAGCAATCAACGTGGTAATGTTGGCATCGGCAATCGTTAATAGTGCTTTTGCGTACCCCGCAGAAATCGCTTTTTGAATATTTTTATTTAATTGTAATTCTTCTTTGATGCGTTCAAAAATTAGCACATTGGCATCAACTGCCATACCTACAGTTAATACGATGCCGGCTATACCTGGTAAAGTCAGGGTTGCCTGCAGCATAGAAAGGATGAAAACAATTATCATTAAGTTAAGTGTTAAAGCTAGATTTGCCACCAATCCAAACACTCTATAGCGCCAGCCCATAAAAAGTAAAACCAAAGCAAATCCAACCAAAACAGACAACAACCCTTTCTGAATATTATCTGCGCCTAGACTTGGTCCAATAGTTCGCTCTTCGATGATTTCAATAGGGGCTGATAGTGAACCTGCTCTTAGCAACAAGGCAAGATTTCTTGCCGCTCTTGCACTATCTAAACCTGTTATCTGGAAGCGATTTGAAAAAGTACCTTGAATAGTTGCAGCATTAATAATATCCTGAGTTTTGCTACGTTTTTTTACTATATTTCCATCTTCAATAATCGTTTCAACTTTGTTCTCAATGTAAACAACAGCCATACGATGATGTAGAAATTCCTTGGTAGTTTCAAGCATCGTTCGTCCGCCAGCGCTGTCCAAGGTAATACTAACCATCGGGTTGTTATCATTGTCAACGCCTGAGGCTGCATCAACGATATTCTCGCCAGTCACAATAACACTAGTTTTAAGAAGCAACGGCCTGCCGTCCCTAAATTTATAGAGCTTCGAACCTACTGGAATTTTTCCAGACTGAACAGCCGTCTGCAAATCATTTTTCTCATCGACCAACCTAAACTCAACCGTTGCAACTGCGCCTAAAATTTCTTTAGCTCTGGCAGTGTCTTGTACGCCAGGTAATTGCACTACAATCCTCTCTGAGCCTTGCTGTTGGATAATTGGCTCCGCAACACCTAACTCATTCACACGATTACGAAGCGTTGTAATATTTTGTTTTAAAGCGCTAGATTTAGCTGCACTTTGTGCACTAGATGAAATCTCCAAACTCAACTGCAGGTCGGTTTCACTTCCCTCAACAATATTTAAATCAGAAAGCTCATCCTTGATGAGCTTTTTAGCTTCAGTTTTAAGGTTTTCAGTCTTAAAGCTAACCACCAACAGGTTGCCCTCTTTGCGAATGCTTTTGTATAAGCGGTCTTCACGAAGAACAGTTCTTAATTCATTATAGTATCGGTCTATAGCCATTGACACTACAGCTTCCATATCGACTTCAAGCAAAAAGTGTACACCGCCCCTTAGATCTAGTCCTAGTGACATAGCTTTACCACCAACATTTGATAGCCACTGCGGAATTGAAGGCGCCAGATTCAAAGCAACCACATAATTCCTACTAAGGGTATTTTTTAACAAAGCCTTTGAAGAGAGTTGCGATTGTGAATCCTCAAAACGAATCAAGATGCGGCTATCGACTAACCCCACTGATTTATAGTCAATTTCATTATCCAACAATGTGTTTTTAATATTTTTGACGTCTTGATCTTGGACAACATAATCACCAGTGCCAGAGATTTGAATAGCTAAATCCGAGCCATAAATATTTGGCAATGCATATAGAGCTGAGATAAATATGAAAAAAACAATTAGTGCATTTTTCCAAATAGGGTAATGATTCATCTAAATTAATTGTTTATAAGTTACAGCTTAGCACTACCTTTTGGCATTTTTTGATTAATGCCTTGTTTTTGTACTTTTACAACCACACCCTCAGCAACCTCTAGTGCTGCAAAAGACTCGTCAACAGAGTTAATTTTGCCTACAATACCTCCATTAGTGACAACCTCGTCACCTTTTTTGAGTGTTTTCAGTAAATTTTTGTGATCCTTAGCGCGCTTTTGTTGTGGTCTGATTAACAAAAAATACAGCAACACAAACATCGCTACCAAAAAAAGCTCTGGGGGTAAATTCATCTTCGACTCCAAAAAATATAAAGGGGTTATTTTATCGTAGTTATGCCACCCATGTAGCCTTGTAAGACCTTAGGAATGGCAATACTGCCATCAGCATTCTGATAATTCTCCATCACAGCAACCAAAGCTCTACCAACCGCTAGTCCAGAACCGTTCAAGGTATGCAAAAATTCTGTTTCCTTGGTCTCTGGGTTTTTCCATCTGAGTTGCATGCGTCTCGCTTGAAATCCTTCAAAGCATGAACATGAAGAAATTTCGCGATACGCCTTTTGACCCGGTAACCAGACTTCGAGGTCATAGGTTTTAGCTGAAGCAAAGCCCAGATCGCCGGTGCATAGGATAACTTTACGGTAAGGCAATTCCAATAATTGCAAAATACCTTCAGCATCAGAAGTTAACTCTTCTAGCACCTCATAAGAATTATCTGGTTTAGAAATTTGCACCAATTCAACTTTTTCAAACTGGTGCTGACGAATCAAGCCCCTGGTATCTTTTCCGTATGATCCAGCTTCAGAACGAAAACACGGCGTGTGAGCAACAAACTTAAGCGGTAGCTCAGAGCCCTTAATAATTGATTCACGAACAATATTGGTCACCGGCACTTCTGCTGTTGGTATTAAATAAAGCACCTTTGCTTCGCCTTCTTCACCGTGTAGATGGGTTTTAAACAAATCAGCTTCAAATTTTGGTAATTGCCCAGTCCCCGTCAAAGAGTCTGCATTAACTAAGTAGGGTACGTAGGTTTCAGTGTAGCCATTTTTCTCGATATGATGATCTAACATAAACTGAGTTAGGACGCGCTGCAGTTTTGCGAGTTTTCCAGTAATGACAACAAACCTTGCCCCTGAAATTTTTGCAGCAGCAGCCAAGTCCATTCCATGCATTTCACCCAATTCAACATGATCTTTTACATCAAAATCTAGAGTTGCTGGCTCACCCCACTTGAATATCTCAACATTATCATCTTCACTATCACCTTCTGGTACAGAGGGATGAGGAATGTTTGGTATCACCATCACTATCTCATCAATCTTAACCTGAATATCTTGTAATTTAGATTTTGCATCGTCAAGTTTTTTTCCTAAGTCTGAAACCTCGTCAAGCAGTGGCTGCATGTTTTCACCAGAAGCTTTCGCTTGTCCGATTGCTTTAGATTTTGTATTACGTAAATTTTGTAAGTCCTGAGTTTGAATTTGAGCGACCTTTCTTTGATCCTCAAGTTTATTAAATCCATCCACATCAAAGACAAAGTTGCGCCTTTTGAGCTGCTCAACAACAAATTTAATATTAGTCCTTAAAAGCTTACTTCCTAACATTTCCAAACCCTAAACATAAAGCGAAAATTATACTATGTCCGTTGCCATTAATGGCGATGACTAAGCCCCTTAACATCAATAGTAAAAAAAATAATAAGATTATTAATAATAATTAGTATTGGTATTGAACTTCCATCTGAAGACGTTCATAACCATCAAGCAAACTAAAAGCACGATCTAGTTCAGCGACTGCATGCAGTGCATTGATTGAAGCTTTCCACTGATCACTAATATCCCAGTCCAAACCAATTGTTAGTAGAGACATGTCACCGTTATCGGCAATAATATTTGATAAATTCCAGCTCCAATCTTCATCACTAAAAGTGTCGCTGACACTAGCCAGATAACTCAAACTGTTGCGACGAGTTGTGACATTAGCGGGAAGTGCGACAGAAATATAATCACTGTAATAATCCAACCAGTACTTCGAATTGATTGAAAAAAGCCACTGTCGATCATCCTGTTGAATATCTAAAGCGACATCCAAATCGAGTCTATCAGCCTCTACAAACTGACTTAAGCGGTTATGCTCTAGGTTGTGTTTATATGCTAAATCAAACCTCAACAAGTAATTATCGTATGCCCTGTTCATACTAAAACCGAGCAGTTGATAGGGGCCCGCATAGCCGGCACTGTTTGAAATGTTTGTGACTGCATTATTAGGAATTAAATAGGCGCCATAAACAGCCATATCTCCGCCTTCCTGGTTTATTCCATAGCGAACACCAAGCTCTCGATGGGAGTCATCAGTTAGAGCGATGCCGACGGTCTTTTGGATGATTGGGTTAGGGTTATAAAATATACTCAAGTCTCTGTTTGACCAGTATCGTGTCGCAGTCATTAACCACTGGGATGACTGGGTAGGATCTGTCAAACTGCCAACAGGATTGATGACATCGAGTGCTCCACCTTCAAGCTCTCCCCAACCAATCGTATAGCGTCCCAGCTTGGTACTCCAATCACCAAAACTGAACTGCAAAAAAGCTCTTTCTACCTCAACATCACTAGCTAAAGTTGAATGATAACTATCACTTGGCCAGTATTTGGTAGCCTTAAGCTCCACTTCCCCATAACCCGAGTCAGATACTGAACCACTAGTGCCAACTGTCAACTCAGTTCTTTCCTTTGTGGTGTTCCAATCACTCGCAGGGTTAAAGCCCCATTTTTGCGTAATACCAAGATTTAACCAGGCAAAAGGTCTTGCACTCTTAATTTCATCACCAAAGAGGTCGCTTTCATCTGACCACTCAACTAGCTGTTGATCAGAATTCTCAAAAAGTACTTCGTCATCAAAAAATGAGTCTTCAGCCAAAACAAATTGACTGAATATCATGCTAAAAATTGAATAAACAATAGGGTTGCTAATCAATTTAACCATAACTTACTTAGAAATTATTGCGCCTGCTGACGTAAATTATCTAAAAACTGCTCTCGAAAAGCTTGATCTGTTAGGGCTCTTTGGGTGAGGAACGATTCGTCAATGTCCATATCAAAACTAATCGCCTCTAACTTCATATTGGTAAGCCTTTGGCTAACTAAATTAATAAATGTCATACTTCTCCCCATCCATATATTATTAATCTCTTCGATCTTGCCGACCTCGAGTCGTTTAATCGGGTTGTTATACTTATCAAACATTTGAACCTTGAGTGCCATAAATCTTTCTGTATCTACCCAGGTTCGAGTTTTCCCGTAACTACTCTTACTAAGTCGATGAGGTTTCGGAGTAGATTCAATGACTGCAACCTCTCTGCCACGGTACTTACCTTGATCTAATAGTTCGTAGGTATAGTCGTCCAATTTGCCTGTCTCTTGGTCCTCAGTTGTCATTTCTGTGCCAAAAATACTGGCAGACTCCGTTTCCTCGTCGTCACTATTCCTAACGCTTATACGCTTAACTTTGCCTAAAGCTGAAAGATACAACCAGGTCTCATTGTCTCTGTCGCTGTCGTCATAACTATAAGACAGCATACCAATCCCGCGCTCACTCGAAGGCTCTAAAATAATTGCAATAGATTTAGTGTCTTTGTTGTCAACGCCTGTATTGATTTGTGCACTTTCAACTAACTTAATGCGCGCTTTTTCAACACATTTGATCTTGCCATCATTTATCCCATACTTACAGGTAGTGAGTTTCATCCTGGTGAATGCGGAATCTGTAGTTTGACGCTGGTTTTCATCCATACGCTCAACAATCTCTCTCGCACTCAAATCGGTTTTAGCATAGCTCTGTGTACTAATAACACTCAAAGCACTAAGCAAAATAACTACAGACACAACATAAGGAGAAACTTTAAGGAGTGAATATTTCATTAGGCAGCCTCTTGAAAATTAAAATTATCATCAACATTTTTTTGACCAAATTTTGGTTTAAATATCATAATAAGAGCTGGGAAAAAAAGCAAGTCACAGAGCAGGGCGACAAATATAGCCAATGATCCAAAACCGCCAATCTTTGCCAAACCCAGATAGTCACTAAACGTAAGCATAAAGAAACCAAAACCGAGTATTAATGTTGTAAATGTAACCGCTTGACCTACCTCTTTTATTGTCTCAACCAAAGCCAATTGCATGTCATTGTTTTCAGCAAGTGACATTCTATAATGACTAATAAAATGAATCGTATCATCTACCGCTATACCTATTATCAAAGGTGCAATCATCAGAGTATCGGTGTCGAGCGGGATTCCTAAAAGACCCATCAAGCCAAACACCAGAGTGGCTGGGATTAAGTTAGGGACAATCGACATAGCTCCTGCCTGTAATGAGCCCAGTGTAACCATCAACAAGGAGCTAATAACTACAGCAGCTATAGCTAAACTCTTGAACTGATTCCTACTTAAATCATCTGCAAGCCTCATCATCATTGCAAAAGTACCGGTAATTTCAACGTCCAAATTAGGGTAACGGTCTTTTAATGTATCAAATTCATTACTTATGTCCTTTCGGATGCCTTCAAAAAATTCTGCGTATTCATTTGACCCTGCATTTTTCAACTGAATACTAATGTGGCTTTTACTGTAGTCATCACTCACCAAGGCTCGTCGCTCCTCTGGGTTGGCGCTGTTAAACAAATACAACAACTGTGATACCGTGATTTGACTGTCAGGGATAGTTCGGTACTGTTCATCATCTTGCATAATGGCATGAGTTTCTTTAACCAAGTCTGCTAAGGAGTTAGTTCGAATAATATATTTGCTATAACTTTCCTTGACTTGACTCTGGAGACGACTCATTGCGTTTAAAACTGCAGGGTCCATGATGGCGTCAGACTCTCCGGTATTAACCACAATAATCATATTCCCTGTACCCATCATGTGCTCATCAACGATATCATATGCCTTGCCAATAGGGACATCATCAGAATAAAGCTCAACCAAGTTGGAGTCAATTTTGACTTGAGTTGCACCGTACAAACAGATTCCAAATACGCCAAAAAAAATCACAACTACTGCATATCGAAAACGCTGCACGAAGGATGGAATTTTATCCAATAATGGCTGCAACCAGTCTGCCCCCAATAACCAAGCTAAGCCAGTTCTTTGTGATAAATTTATTATTGGCTTCGCAAAAAAGCATAAAAACTTTAAAGCCTTTGTTTGAATCGATTTCAAGAAAGCTTTAATTAAGTTTATTAAAGTTTTCTTTTGTTGAACAACATTTGAAACTTTCTTGTCTTGCATTGGATGCCAGTAATCCAATAACACTGGCAATAGATAGATTGTATATAGAAAAGCTAGACCAACTCCTGCCGCAGAAGAGAATCCAAACAGAACAAACTGTGGCATTCCTGTCACTGCCAGTGAGGACATACCCGCCATTGTTGTGACAGTGGTGAGCAAGATTGGTACCCCAGTTTTGCCATAAGCTTGCGACAAGGCCTGTTCATGGTCATTACCAGAACGCCTAAACAATAAATAAGAACTCATTACATGGACGCAGTCTGCTACACCAACGGCGATCACTAACATTGCTGTTAAAGCAATGAGTGTGGTGGAGGCTATATTAAGCCAACTCAGGCCACCAATTACAAACAATATACTAAGACCGATAGCTAACTGTGGAAGCACTACAGCGCTGGCTGAACGAAACAAGGTCCAAAGCAAAAGATTAATAATAATCAGCATACCTACCAAAAGGAAACCCGCTTGAATCATTGTTCCCCAAGCATACTCGACCATCGCCGAAGTCCCGATCGGATAAAAATCAAAATTTTCCAACATCCGTGGTTGTTCATATATGGCTGAAACGGCCTGCATAAAAGGAATATATAGCGATGGCTCTATATCTTTAAATTTAACCTTTTGAAGGACAGCCTGATCATCTACTGAATCTTCAAAATCGTCACTCCAATCGTCATCAAAAAACAAAGACTGCTGTTCATTTTGATTTTCAAATAAAGGAATCGTGCCAAAATCTGTCGTAATTGAGATTGCACCAAAGCGGTGGTCTTTTGAAAACATAAAGAGCGGCAGGCTGGAATGTTTACCAGCTTCAGACTTAATTTCGCTAAGTATGTTTATATCTCTAGGTATGGTTTTTGGAACCAAGAGAGGTGCGCTCAATACATCGTCTTCATTTTTTTGAATGCGAATATTAGTTAAAGATTGAACCCGCTTTATATGTTTTAGTGTCTCAGCAACCTTGGAGGTTAGTCCATATTGCTCAAGCCAAACCTCATCGCTAATTTTCTCGTCGTTGTCAAGTACTTCAGTTATTTCAGAAATCAAAGATAAAGATTGATTTGAGAATACATCTCCGTCTTTGGCCTCATATACAATATAGAGCCCATCATCACTACCAAACTGCTCACGAAACTCATTTAAGGACTTTACTGCTGGGTCATCTTCGCTAAACCAAGATTCAAAAGAGACGTCTAAGACAAAACGAGTCGTCCCATAGCCCATAAAAACGGTTGAGAGTAGTGCGAGTATGAGGACAATTTTTCGATAAGGTCTTAACTGTCCAGGAACTATGGAAAAGTACTTGTTAAGAGCTAAGAGTAGTTCCTTCATAATGAGTTAGTGATAAATTCAGATAACATTCTAACATCATAAATATGACTTCAATCGATATAAATCAAGTATTTGTTTCTAATAAAAATTAGGTAAAAAAATACCCCAGAAATCTGTTGATTTTTGGGGTATTTCGAATTAAAGCCTAGCAATGTCCTACTCTCACATGGGGAGACCCCACACTACCATCGGCGCTAAGTGGTTTCACTTCTGAGTTCGGTATGGGATCAGGTGGGTCACACTTGCTATTATCACTAAGCAAACTGCTTGTTTGATTTAAGATAAAGCTTAACTCAAACGGATTTAAAAGTTTTTATACCACAGAGGTATAACAAAATGGAATAAAGTAAAGTTTATAAGGCATATTGCCTGTTGACACAACAACATCTCCAAATATCTTGGGTGTTATATGGTCAAGCCTCACGATCAATTAGTACTAGTTAGCTTCATACATTGCTGCACTTCCACACCTAGCCTATCAACCTCGTAGTCTTCGAGGGATCTTTAGGATTATTAAATAATCAGGGAGACCTAATCTTGGGAGGGGCTTCCCGCTTAGATGCTTTCAGCGGTTATCCTTTCCACACATAGCTACTCGGCAATGCCACTGGCGTGACAACCGAAACACCAGAGGTGTGTCCGTTCCGGTCCTCTCGTACTAAGAACAGCTTCCCTCAAGTCTCCAACGCCCACGGTAGATAGGGACCGAACTGTCTCACGACGTTCTAAACCCAGCTCGCGTACCACTTTAAATGGCGAACAGCCATACCCTTGGGACCTGCTTCAGCCCCAGGATGTGATGAGCCGACATCGAGGTGCCAAACACCCCCGTCGATGTGAACTCTTGGGGGGTATTAGCCTGTTATCCCCGGCGTACCTTTTATCCGTTGAGCGATGGTCCTTCCACTCAGAACCACCGGATCACTAAGACCTAGTTTCCTACCTGCTCGACGTGTCAGTCTCGCAGTCAAGCATCCTTTTACCTTTGCGCTCATTGCACGATGTCCGACCGTGCTGAGGATACCTTTGCGCTCCTCCGTTACTCTTTAGGAGGAGACCGCCCCAGTCAAACTACCCACCATGCATTGTTCCCGATCCGGATAACGGACCAAGGTTAGAACCCCAACCATACCAGGGTGGTATTTCAAGGTTGGCTCCACTCTAACTAGCGTTAAAGCTTCAAAGCCTCCCACCTATCCTACACAAGTAGGATCAGAGTTCAATGCAAAGCTGTAGTAAAGGTGCACGGGGTCTTTCCGTCTGGCCGCGGGTATACTGCATCTTAACAGCAATTTCAATTTCACTGAGTCTCGGGTGGAGACAGTGTGGCCGTCGTTACGCCATTCGTGCAGGTCGGAACTTACCCGACAAGGAATTTCGCTACCTTAGGACCGTTATAGTTACGGCCGCCGTTTACTTGGGCTTCGATCAAAAGCTTCGCGCAAGCGCTAACCTCATCAATTAACCTTCAAGCACCGGGCAGGCGTCACACCCTATACTTCCACTTACGTGTTTGCAGAGTGCTGTGTTTTTAATAAACAGTCGCAGCCACCTAGTATTTTCAACTCTTCTTTGCTCCATCAGCAAGTGATGTCACATAACAAGAGCACACCTTCTCCCGAAGTTACGGTGTCATTTTGCCTAGTTCCTTCACCCGAGTTCTCTCAAGCGCCTTAGAATTCTCATCTCGTCCACCTGTGTCGGTTTGGGGTACGGTTTCATATAACCTGAAGCTTAGAGGATTTTCCTGGAAGCATGGTATCACTCACTTCTCCCAAAAGAGGGATCGTTATCACGCCTTGAAATAGAGGTTCCCGGATTTTCCTAAGAACCATTTCTACACGCTTGAACAAGGACAACCATCGCCTTGCTGAGCTAACCTACTCCGTCTTCCCATCGCAGTTATATGAAGTACGGGAATATTAACCCGTTTCCCATCGACTACGCATTTCTGCCTCGCCTTAGGGGCCGACTAACCCTACGCCGATTAACGTTGCGTAGGAAACCTTGGACTTCTGGCGAGGGGGTTTTTCACCCCCTTTATCGTTACTCATGTCAGCATTCGCACTTCTGATACCTCCAGCAAACCTCACAGTTCACCTTCAACGGCTTACAGAACGCTCTCCTACCATCGCAATAAATTGCGATCCGCAGCTTCGGTATATAGTTTAGCCCCGTTAAATCTTCCGCGCAAACCGACTCGACCAGTGAGCTATTACGCACTCTTTAAAGGAATGGCTGCTTCTAAGCCAACCTCCTGGCTGTCTGGGCCTTTTCACATCGTTTCCCACTTAACTATAATTTTGGGACCTTAGCTGACGGTCTGGGTTGTTTCCCTTTCCACTACGGACGTTAGCACCCGCAGTGTGTCTGCCATGCTCATACTTTCTGGTATTCGGAGTTTGCAATGGTTTGCTAAGCCTTGACGACCCGCTAGCCATAACAGTGCTCTACCCCCAGAAGTAATACATGACGCTCTACCTAAATAGATTTCGGAGAGAACCAGCTATCTCCGGGTTTGTTTGGCCTTTCACCCCTATCCACAGCTCATCCCCTCATTTTTCAACATAAGTGGGTTCGGGCCTCCAGTTAGTTTTACCTAACCTTCACCCTGGCCATGGATAGATCACCCGGTTTCGGGTCTACTCCCAGCAACTAATCGCCCATTTAAGACTCGGTTTCCCTACGGCTCCCCTAATGGTTAACCTTGCTACTGAGAAGTAAGTCGCTGACCCATTATACAAAAGGTACGCAGTCACAGAACAAGTCTGCTCCTACTGCTTGTATGCATACGATTTCAGGTTCTATTTCACTCCCCTCCCGGGGTTCTTTTCACCTTTCCCTCACGGTACTTGTTCACTATCGGTCAGTAGAGAGTATTTAGCCTTGGAGGGTGGTCCCCCCATTTTCAAACAGCGTTTCACGTGCGCCGCCTTACTCGATTTCACAACTAAAAGATTTTCGTATACGGGACTATCACCCTGTATCGTTGAACTTTCCAGAACATTCTACTAATCTCAAAATTGCTTAAGGGCTGGTCCCCGTTCGCTCGCCGCTACTAAGGGAATCTCGGTTGATTTCTTTTCCTCTAGGTACTTAGATGTTTCAGTTCCCTAGGTTTGCCTCCTTAACCTATGTATTCAGTTAAGGATAATGATCTTATGATCACTGGGTTTTCCCATTCGGAGATCTCCGGGTTAAAGCTCATTTATCAGCTAACCGAAGCTTATCGCAGATTATCACGTCCTTCATCGCCTTCTACTGCCAAGGCATCCGTCGTATGCACTTATTCACTTGACCATATAACCCCAAAATATCTAGGTTATCTGGTTTCGTATTTCACCTTGTGAAGTCACTAACTAAATCTTTCGATCTAATCGGTGATTTCTATTTTCAATGATAGAGATTAATCTATCATCGAGAATCCATATTTTTTGAAATTGTTGTGTCAATGCAATACACCTTCGATAACATTTACATATATCTACTTATACGTTGTATTGTATTTAACAAACTTTACTTCATATCCAAATTGTTAAAGAGCTCCTAACCAAGGTTAGGTATAAAAACTTAAATAAAACTTAACAATAAATCTTATTTAAGTTTTCATCAGAGAAAATGGTGGAGCTAAGCAGGATCGAACTGCTGACCTCCTGAATGCAAATCAGGCGCTCTCCCAGCTGAGCTATAGCCCCCAAAATAAAACTAATAACCCAGAAAAATGGTGGGTCTGGGTGGATTTGAACCACCGACCTCACCCTTATCAGGGGTGCGCTCTAACCAACTGAGCTACAGACCCTTATTATCAATAACAATGATTTTTGGGTTATTGGTCTTTTTTTTCTCTTTCTATAATTTTTATCAAACAACTTGTGTGAACACTCGTACTTTTCTTAAGGAGGTGATCCAGCCCCACCTTCCGGTAGGGCTACCTTGTTACGACTTTACCCCAGTCATGAATCACACCGTGGTGACCGTCCTCACAAAGTTAGACTAGCCACTTCTGGTGCAACCCACTCCCATGGTATGACGGGCGGTGTGTACAAGACCCGGGAACGTATTCACCGTAGCATTCTGATCTACGATTACTAGCGATTCCGACTTCATGGAGTCGAGTTGCAGACTCCAATCCGGACTACGAGAAGATTTGTGAGATTAGCTACACCTCGCGGCTTCGCGACTCTTTGTACTTCCCATTGTAGCACGTGTGTAGCCCTGGTCGTAAGGGCCATGATGACTTGACGTCGTCCCCGCCTTCCTCCGGTTTATCACCGGCAGTCTCCTTATAGTTCCCACCATAATGTGCTGGCAAATAAGGATAGGGGTTGCGCTCGTTACGGGACTTAACCCAACATCTCACGACACGAGCTGACGACAGCCATGCAGCACCTGTCACTGCGTTCCCGAAGGCACCAATCTATTTCTAGAAAGTTCGCAGGATGTCAAGACCAGGTAAGGTTCTTCGCGTTGCATCGAATTAAACCACATGCTCCACCGCTTGTGCGGGTCCCCGTCAATTCCTTTGAGTTTTAGCCTTGCGGCCGTACTCCCCAGGCGGATAACTTAACGCGTTAGCTTCGCCACTAAGGGGTAAATCCCCCCAACGGCTAGTTATCATCGTTTACGGCGTGGACTACCAGGGTATCTAATCCTGTTTGCTACCCACGCTTTCGTACCTCAGCGTCAGTATTGGTCCAGAAAGCTGCCTTCGCCATTGATGTTCCTTCTGATATCTACGCATTTCACCGCTACACCAGAAATTCCACTTTCCTCTACCATACTCTAGTTGACCAGTTTCAAATGCAGTTCCCAGGTTAAGCCCGGGGCTTTCACATCTGACTTAATAAACCGCCTACGCACGCTTTACGCCCAGTAATTCCGATTAACGCTTGCACCCTCCGTATTACCGCGGCTGCTGGCACGGAGTTAGCCGGTGCTTCTTATAAAGTTAACGTCAAGGTCAACGGTTATTAACCGTTAACTTTTCTTCACAATTGAAAGTGCTTTACAACCCTCAGGCCTTCTTCACACACGCGGTATTGCTGGATCAGGGTTGCCCCCATTGTCCAATATTCCCCACTGCTGCCTCCCGTAGGAGTTCGGGCCGTGTCTCAGTCCCGATGTGGCTGATCATCCTCTCAGACCAGCTAAAGATCGTAGCCTTGGTAGGCTTTTACCCTACCAACAAGCTAATCTTACGCAGGCTCATCTGATAGCGTGAGGCTCGAAAGTCCCCCACTTTACTACGAATAGATTATGCGGTATTAATCCGAATTTCTTCGGGCTATCCCCCACTATCAGGCAGATTCCTACGCGTTACTCACCCGTCCGCCACTCGACGCCTACTAGCAAGCTAGTTTCGTTTCCGTTCGACTTGCATGTGTTAAGCATACCGCCAGCGTTCAATCTGAGCCAGGATCAAACTCTTCAGTTCAATCTTTGACTTTTTAGAACACATGGCATTTAGTAACCATTAGTTCAATTTTTTTAAAAGCTTATCTGCTTTTGTTTTTTATGTGCACTGCACAATTTCTTGCACGAGTGCCCACACAAGTTGCTTGATAAATTGTTAAAGAACTACCACCCCAAAATTGATCATTTTGTAGCGGTAAGAGCGAGAAATTATACAGGCTCAAAATGTTGCGTCAAGTTATAATTTTGAATATTTATAAAATAAAGCCTGATGCGCTATACTTTCAAAAATTACACAACCAATAATAGTGTGTAAAATCAATATTATAGACCTAATTAATTACCCAGATAAGTTCCGTAAGTTTATTAACTTACGAGTCCAATATTCCTCTATTTTCCAATACAAAAAGAAGAGAAGATTTCACCCAATAAATCGTCTGAGGAAAACTCCCCAGTTATCATACCAAGTGACATACCTGCTTGACGTAAATCTTCAGCAACTAATTCACTGGCACCAACTTCTAGTTGCTCAATAGCACAGTTGATAGATATAAGTGTCGATTCAATTGCCAGGATATGTCTTTTGCGAGCAAGGAAAACACCATTACCTACGGGGTTATAACCAGCAACATCTGATAATGCTTGTCTTAATAACTCAATCCCATCTCCAAATTTCGCCGATAAGCTAATTTCTGTTTGACCTTCAAATTGCCGCATCCCGGCCTTAGCATTTAGTAAGTCAATCTTATTTCTTATAGCTATGATGGGTTTACTCACCATGACGTCTGGCAAGATAGAGGGATCGGCTGACGAGTCCTTAGCATCATAAACCAACAATACAACGTCAGCATTATCAATTTCGGCATGCGCTCTCCGGATGCCTTCTTGCTCAATAATGTTATCACTTTTGTGAAGGCCTGCGGTATCTATAATATGTAACGGCATGCCCTCAACATGTATTGTTTCTTTTAATACATCGCGTGTTGTTCCAGCTATATCAGTAACAATTGCACTGGGCTGTTTGGTTAGAGCATTAAGTAAACTTGACTTGCCTGCATTTGGTTTGCCGGCAATTGCAACATGCAAGCCATCTCTCAGAATAGCACCCTGATTTGCGCAATCAAGTGTGTCAAGAAGTTCTTTTTTTAAAATTTCAAGTTTTGTTGACACCTCGTGAGATTCCAAAAAATCGATCTCCTCATCAGAAAAGTCGATAGTGGCCTCAACAAAAACCCTTAAATCAATCAAATCTCTCAGTAGTTGGTTTATTTTTTCAGAAAATTCTCCAGTAAGTGACCTTACCGCACTGAGAGCTGATTTGTCAGAGCTTGCCTGAATAAGATCTTGCACTGCCTCTGCTTGAACTAAGTCCATCTTTCCATTTAAAAACGCACGCTTTGTAAACTCTCCGGGCTCTGAAAGTCGAGCCCCAAAAAAAATGACAGTTTCTAACAACTTTCGCAAAACACTCATTCCACCATGGCCTTGCAGTTCTAGTACATCTTCACCTGTATAGGATTGAGGGCCAGAGAAATAAATTGCGACACCTTTATCAACTTGATTACTTTCTTCATCATAAAAAGAACCATAGTGAGCAGATCTAGGTTCAAGTTCAACATTAAGAACTTTGTTAGCAATCACTTTAGACAAGGGTCCTGAGACACGAATCACCCCAATACCGCTTTGTCCAATAGCAGTAGCTAGAGCGCATATAGTTTCAATCTTATCCATCGACGGCAAAATATTCTTCAATGAATTCGTCAAAACTTAATACATCTTTGGCCTCCATCTTCAGTTGCTCTTGGTGTGAAGATATTGCCAACTCCTCTAATGCATCAAAATAGTCCTTGTCAATACTCTTGCTTCGATATAGTTCTCTATTTTGATGACTTAATTTATCAATATATTCAAAAAAACCTGACTCTGTCTGTCTCATTTCTTCAAGTATCATCGCTGAAGGTGTCAAATCAGGATTATTAATACGACTTAACATTTTTTGAACAGATTTCTGATGCTCTTTAGTTAAAAGCTTAGAGCAATCCGTAACCCCTACAAAGATTTCTTTACCCCAATCCTGCAACAATACTTCCTTCCCATTATTTGTAAGCATTAAGCCAGACTGTCGCCCTTTATGAGCCACTAAATTATCGTTATTATCAATATCGAATTGCTCTGACGTAGAGATAGCTGCAGAATCTTGAAGAAGGCAAAACAATAAAAATACCTCCAAAAATTGTATCTGTGGTTTATCAATACCTAAACTTATTAATGGATTAACATCCAAAGATCTAATTTCAATATAACCAATTCCATTATTGGTAAGTGCCCTCAATGGCCTATCCATTCCATGTAATAGAGGCTTGGGTCGAACCGAAGCGTAATATTCATTTGCAATTTGCAGTATATTGGTATTGAGTTGTTGGTATTCTCCATCTTTCTTTAAACCAATCTCTTCAAAATCTTTACAACTTGTTTGCATTGCAGCACGAAGACTATGAACATAGTTATGAAGACTATTGTAATTTGCCTTCACTCCCTTTTCTTCTTCCTGAGAGTTCTGATAACCAATATCACCCATTCTTAGTGAGGTCGCATATGGCAGGTAAAAAGTATTATCATCGAACTCTTCCAAATCGTGTTCATGATAATCTTTCATAAAAGACTTACAAACTGATGCAGAGGCTCCAAACAAATAAGGGATTATCCAACCGTACCTCATAACGTTCCGTGCAAGCCCCATATAGTGGTAATCAATAAAGCTTCTTAAAGACATATCTGGTGACATCAAATCACGATAGGCTTGCAAAAAATCTAAAGAAAATGAATAATTAAAATGAATGCCTGAGATTGCTTGCATTACACTTCCATAACGATTCGCGAGACCGCGACGATATACCGTTTTCATGATGCCCAAATTTGAACTGCCATATTGCGCAATAGGTATATTGGTATGCCCTCGCAAAATACAAGGCATACTTGCTGGCCAAAAACGTTCACCTGGTGTCAGATGATGATGCACAAAATGTTGGATTTTAGCTAACTCATTTAGAGCCTTATCAGCGCTATCAAATGGTTCGGTAACAAGTTCGATTAAAGCCTCGCTAAAATCAGTTGTAATTGCAGGGTTGGTCAGTGGAGAGCCGTAAGCCTCTGGATGTGGTTCTTGTGAAATACTACCATCCTCCGAGACACGCAAACTCTCCTTTTCAATACCAATAAGGTTTTGAATAAGTGAGTCCTTAACTGGTACTAACGACTGAATTTTATCGAGAAGGTCCAATCCACTAACTCAAATAGTAAAATACGTATTTTACCTTGCACTGTTAACAACGATGACAGTAGAAAACATCTGTTCAACACCATAAATCATTACTGAGTCATGTCATCTAATAAAAAAATCATAGTAGAGGAAGTAGTTGTTGGAATCCTTCTAAACAAAAATGGACAAATACTCGTCGCCAAAAGACGTAATAACCAGTTTATGCCAGGCTATTGGGAATTGCCAGGAGGAAAAATTAAAGTTGGTGAAAACAAAAAAGATAGTCTTAAACGAGAACTTTCTGAGGAACTAGGAGTCACTGTTAACAAAAGCAGTCTTAAACACACGATGTTTCATCAATACCCAAATAAGGTTGTAAAATTGTGGATATACAATGTTGACAAATACTCTGGAGAACCATCAGGCCAAGAAGGGCAAGACACATCCTGGTGTAGTTTAGATCAGCTAAATAACTATAAATTACTACCTACCATGAGAGAAATTGTGCACAAAATTTCTCTACCAGAGCATTACTGGATCACCCCTGATGATCATCATTCTGAATCCGTTATAGAAAAATGTCGTGAACACTTAATTGCTGGCACTATGATTGTCCAGCTTCGAAGTAAAGTATCTCTTGATCATACTTATATAGATAAAGTGTACAAACTCTGTCAGGATTACCAAGCAAGTCTTATCCTAAACACACCAAATAAAACATACCAAGAACTTTGTGATGGTTGGCATTTAACAAGCAATGAACTTTTGTCTCTTAAAGAAAGGCCTTGCGACAACAATAAACTTCTTGGTGTCTCAACTCATAATGCTCTTGAAGCAGAATATGCAGAAAATATTTCTGCAGATTATATTAGTTTGTCACCAGTAAATTCGACCCCGAGTCATCCAGATATCCCACCTCTTGGCTGGCAAGTAGCCTCAGATATTATCAGCAAAAGCAACTTACCTGTATATCTACTCGGGGGAATGAGCAAGGAAGTACTTGATAAAGCATTAAGTATTGGAGCCCAGGGAGTCGCAGGTATCAGTCAAATCTAGTAGCTATCTTTTGTTAATTCTAAAACTTTATTTTGTATATCTTCTTTAGTCATCCTAACAAGACCATCAGAGCCGCCCTCGCATAAAAGTCTATCACCTACAAACACTTGGGGGACTGTTCGATAACCAGTCTTTATAAAAAAATCTCTAGCTTCATTATCTTCTTGAATATTTAACGTTTCATATTCTATACCGTGCAAATCTAAATAGTTTTTAGCTCTAGTGCAATAAGGGCACGAGTAGGTCGTATATACTTTAATCATTGTTCTCTATATGGTCTGAAGTAACTAGTTAGACTAGCCTCTAACGTATACCCATGTCTTATCACTAGACAATTCCTGATTATATAGGTATCCCTCGTCGGAAAAATCTTTAAGCACCTCGGCATCAGTCAAACGGTTTCTAATTATGTAATTAATCATTAACCCTCTTGCTCGCTTGGCATAAATACCAATAACTTTATAAGTCTCGTTTTTCTTTTCCTTAAAAACGATATCCAGTATCTGGGCTTTGAGCATTTTTTTGTCAATCGCTTTATAATACTCATTGGATGCTAGGTTAACAATCAACTCCTCTTCATCTTCATTCAAGACTTCACTAATACCACTCCCCCAATAATCATATAGATTGTTTCCCTTAGCATTAATGAGTCTTGTTCCCATCTCCAAGCGATAGGGCTGTATCAAATCAAGCGGCCTAAGAACACCATATAAACCCGAAAGCATGCGTACATTTTTTTGTGCAAAGTCAAGATCTTTATCAGAAAGTGAAGATGCATTAATACCATTGTATACATCTCCTTTGAAAGCCAAAAAAGCTTGCTTGGCATTGTCTAATGAGAATGGTGTCTTAAATGCTTGAAATCGATCAAAATTTAATTTTGATAAATTTTCACTCAGAGACATAAGTTTTGAAATTTGTTTCCGGGTTTTATTTTTTAAAATATTTACTAATTCTTGGGTGTGACCTAACTGCCGAGTCTGTGTGAAAGAGTTTATATCACATGACGAAAAATCTTGTGTTTTGGAAGGTGAAATTATTGCTAACATTTCGTGAATAAATATAAACATTCTACCCGAAGATGCCTGCTATAACAATATAATCGAGTTTATTTGGTATTCAAAAAGTGTACGTTATACGTTATAATCACTTAAAAAAATTTCGTTCATTTTTACCTAGAGTTTTCATGATAAAAAAACAATTATACTTACCAAAACCTCACGGTCTTTATCATCCAAACAATGAGAAGGAAAATTGTGGTGTTGGTTTTATTGCCAACATAAAATCTAAGGCTTCACACAAAATTACTGAAGATGCTCTAGAAATGCTTTCTCGTATGGGCCATCGAGGTGCTTGTGGCTGTGAAGCTAACACCGGCGATGGAGCGGGAATTTTAACCAACATTCCCCATGAGTTTTTTTCCCAGGAAATACAATCTCTATTTGGTATTGATGTTGAAGCTGGCAGTTATGGTGTTGGAAATATTTTCTTACCTCAAGACGATAAACAAAGACAACACTGCATTTCTATAGTTGAAAAAGTTGTTAAAAATGAAGGACAAACGCTGATTGGTTGGCGTGACGTTCCCGTTGATGCCATCAAGGCTGACGTGGGAGATACTGCAAGAAACTCTCAACCGGTCATTAAACAACTTATTATTGGAAAAGCTGAAGGCATAGATAATGATGTTTTTGAGGGCGCCCTTTATATTATAAAAAAGTATATTTCTAAAGTAATTCGTACGGATGAATCACTTTCACAAGCTTTACTGTTTTATGTTTGTAGCCTTTCTACCCGGGTTATTGTTTATAAGGGCATGCTGATGGGTTCACAGTTATTGGATTTCTATCCAGACCTAACCAATAAAGACTTCAAAACATATTTGGCAATGGTTCATTCACGCTTTTCAACCAATACATTCCCTTCATGGGATCGTGCTCAGCCTTGTCGCTTTATGGCCCACAATGGCGAAATTAATACACGTCAAGGTAACTACAACTGGATGAGAGCTCGTGAAGGAGTTTTAGAAAGTGATTTTTTTGGTGACAATTTAGACAAAACCTTACCTGTTATTGAAACAGAAGTTTCTGACTCTGGCAGCTTTGATAATGTTCTAGAATTTCTTTTAATGAATGGTAGATCCTTGCAGGAAGCGGTATTGATGATGGTTCCTGAAGCATGGCAAAATGATCATGAAATGAGCGATCAGAAGAAAGCCTTTTATGAATACTTCTCAAATGTTATGGAGCCTTGGGATGGTCCCGCTTCAATTACTTTCACAGATGGACGCTATATCGGAGCCATCCTAGATCGAAATGGTCTGCGCCCATCACGCTATTACTTAACACATGATGACAGAGTCATCATGGCATCCGAAGTAGGTGTTGTTGATGTAGCAACTGACAATATAAAAACTAAAGGCAGACTTCGTCCAGGCAAAATGTTTTTAGTCGATTTTGGTCAAGGAAAACTAGTTGATGATGACGAAATAAAAGACAATTTTTCTGCTAAAAACCCTTATCAAAAGTGGCTCAACGACCAACAAATTCATTTAAGTGAACTAGCTAGTAATAAGGAGGCTCATGGTTTCTATCCAGACACTCTCTTACATCGCTTAAAAGTATTCGGTTACAGTACGGAAACATTGGAATTTATGCTATTGCCGCTTGTCACTGAACTTAGAGACCCTGTTGGATCAATGGGAAATGATTCAGCATTGGCCTGTCTCTCAGATCAATCTCGCATTATTTATGACTACTTTAAGCAACTATTTGCCCAAGTTACCAACCCTGCTATCGATTCCATTCGCGAAGAGGTAGTCATGTCATTGCGCTGTGCTATAGGTCCAGAAGGAAACTTACTTATCAATAGCGCTAAAAATGCCAACCGTTTGGTGATAGAGCATCCTATTCTGACGAATGAAGAAACGTTAGCTCTTAAGGATTGTAACCATCGAGGTTGGACAAGTAAAACTATTGATATCACTTATGACATTGATGAAGGACACAAATTAAGCGACATGCTTGATGATATTTGTCAACAAAGTTCACAAGCCATCAAAAATGGTCACAGCTTGGTTATCTTATCTGATCGCAAAGTAAACTCTAGTCGTGGCGCTATAAGTGCCTTGTTGGCGTCTTCGGCAGTTCACAGATACTTGGTGGCCAATCACAAAAGAACCCAGGTTGGAATTATCGTTGAAACGGGAGAAGCTCGAGAAGTCCATCATTTCTGTCTAATGATTGGTTTTGGTGCTGATGCAGTTAATCCATACCTAGCATTTGAAGCTCTTTGGCAGGCAAGGCGTGATAATTTAATCAAACTAGAAGATGATGATGCTATCGTTGCAGCCTATCGTAAAGGTGTTGCTAAAGGGATGTTGAAGGTAATGGCTAAAATGGGTATTTCAACCTTAGCGTCCTATAAAGGCGCCCAAATCTTCGAAGCGGTTGGCTTATCTCCTGAAGTGATGGATAAATGTTTCTTTGAAACTTTCAGTCGAATCAGTGGTGTTGGTTTTGAAGTCCTTCAAACTGAAGCTGAAGCGCAACATAAAAAGGCGTACCTTTCAACTTCATTCGATAATCTTGGACAATATCATTGGCGCAGTGGTGGCGAAAAACATATGTGGGAACCACAAACCATTACAGACCTTCAAAAGGCTGCTCGTAGTAACGATAAAAATGCTTATTGGGAATTTGCAAAAAAATCTAACGAAGAAGGAACTCGTAACTGCACACTACGTGGCTTGATGTCATTTAAGTCAGGCAATCCAGTCGATATTGATAAGGTTGAATCTGCCAAAGAAATCGTAAAAAGATTTGCCACAGGTGCGATGAGTTATGGTTCCATCTCCGCTGAATCTCATGAAACACTTGCCATTGCCATGAATCGTATCGGTGGTAAGTCAAATACCGGAGAGGGTGGCGAAGATTCTGCACGCTGGATACCTGATTCAAATGGCGACTCTCGAAGAAGCGCTATCAAGCAAGTTGCTTCTGGTCGCTTTGGTGTTACTATCGAATACCTTAATAATGCCGATGAATTGCAGATTAAAATCTCGCAAGGTGCCAAACCAGGTGAGGGTGGCGAGCTGCCAGGAAAAAAAGTTGATGAAGATATTGCTAAGATACGTTGTTCAACTGCTGGAGTTGGCTTAATTAGCCCACCACCACACCATGATATTTATTCTATTGAAGATTTATCACAATTGATTTTTGACCTTAAGAGGTCCAATCCAGAAGCCCGTATTAGTGTGAAATTGGTTTCCGAAGTGGGCGTGGGAACTGTCGCTGCAGGGGTAACTAAAGCAAAATCTGACCATATCCTCATTGCTGGTCATGATGGTGGTACTGGTGCATCACCTCTGACCTCTATTAAGCATGCAGGCCTGCCTTGGGAATTGGGTGTTGCCGAAACCCACCAAACCTTGGTAATGAATGATCTTCGTTCACGTGTTGTCATTCAGACAGATGGGCAACTTAAAACGGGGCGCGATGTTGCTATAGCGGCATTGCTTGGAGCAGAAGAGTTTGGTTTCTCTACAGCACCACTAATTACACTCGGCTGCATCATGATGCGTAAATGCCATCTCAATACGTGCCCTGTTGGAATTGCAACTCAAGACAAGGTTTTACGTAAAAAGTTTACAGGTAAGCCAGAACATGTTGTGAATTATCTATTTATGGTCGCTGAAGAGTTGCGTACTATTATGGCGGATCTTGGATTTAAAACGCTCAATGAAATGGTTGGTCGTGTCGATATGCTGGAAATGAATGAAGCGATTGACCATTGGAAGCAAGACTCTATTGATCTTAGTGCAATTTTGACACCTGCTGATACACAATATAAAAATGCTGGCACCTATCAAAGCATCCCGCAAGACCACCAACTCGATCAGCAATTAGACCATGAGTTAATAGCTCAATCAAAGGTCGCCATTGAGGGCAATGGTAAAGTTAAAATCGAGTCAGTTATTACAAACGTTGATAGGGCTGTTGGCGCAATGCTCTCTTCCCATGTCGTTAAAACAAGGGGTGAAAATAATCTAATTGAAGATGCAATTCATGTTGACTTTAAAGGTTCCGCTGGTCAATCGTTTGGTGCATTCCTAGCAAAAGGGATAACCTTGTCTGTTGAGGGGGATGCCAATGATTATGTTGGCAAGGGACTTTCTGGTGGTCGTATTATTATCTATCCACCTAAAAATTCAACATTCATTACACAAGATGAAATTATTGCTGGCAATGTTTGTGGCTATGGTGCCACTGGTGGTGAAATGTATTTATCCGGTTGTGTTGCAGAACGCTTCTGTGTCAGAAATTCTGGACTCATTGCCGTCGTTGAAGGTGTCGGAGATCATGGCTGCGAATACATGACAAGCGGTCGAGCAGTAATTCTTGGTGAGGTTGGACGTAACTTTGGTGCAGGTATGAGTGGTGGTATAGCTTACGTCTACAATCCAAACCTTACACTTCAGAGTCGAGCTAACTCATCCATGATTGATTTTGATCCGATGGATGACGAATCACAAAAAGAGTTGTTGGATTTGTTAACTAAGCATGCCGAATTTACAGGCTCTCCAATCGCAAAACAAATTTTAGGAGACTGGAATGCAGAATTGGCCCACTTCGTCAAAGTTATGCCAAAGGCATTAAAAGAAGTTTTAGCAGCACAAAATAAACAACTACTGCAAGCAAGCTAAATAGGTATAGCGTCGATAATATCGGCGCTTTGATCCAAGACCTCATCTATACCATCACCTACAACTGGTATTACAGAAATCACAGAACCCGTAACCCTCATAGGAACAGTCACAACTTTAGTTAATACACAGCCCGAAAGATAAAGGCTTATCAAAACAAACACAAGCAATTTTTTCATTATTTTCTATCCAAAATACTAAAGTGATATGCATACTTATTTTTTTCATCTGGTTGATGTGACTCACAACTCACTTCTAGCCAGTCGTTTTCATCGTAATGAGGAAAATACGTGTCCCCTTCGAACTCTCCTTCAATATGAGTAATGTAGAGTCTACTTACATCAGGAAGCAACTGTTCACATAGGCTTGCTCCGCCGATTACCATAACCTCTTCTTCGTCTTGCGTAATGGAAAGTGCCTTCTCTATACTGTCAACTACCTCGCAGCCTGGAATTGAAATATCTTTGTTTCTTGTGATTACAATGTTTCGACGATTTGATAATGGTTTGCCTATTGAGTCATAAGTTTTACGACCCATCAAGATTGAATTACCAGTAGTAATTTTTTTAAAAAAAGCTAAATCAGCCGGAAGATGCCAGGGCAATCCATTGCCTTTTCCAATCAAGTGATTGTCATCCATCGCAACAACAATAGATAAGCGCATAAAGCCTTGCCTGAATAAAGTAAAATATTGGAATATTTTACAATTTTTGAACTTCTAGTGTCACTCATTCTTGCCTCCTCATCGCCTTCCAGAAAAGCTATTTTAGAGAGGCTTGGTGTTTCCTTTGTTACTGTCTCTCCAAATATTGATGAAACTCGGAAAACATCGGAAACGCCATATGATTTGGTCTATCGTTTGGCTGAAGAAAAAGCTAAAGAGGTAGCAAAAACTCATTCTGGACTTATCATTGCTTCTGATCAAGTAGCTACCTTAGACAGTGGTAACGAAGAAGGCGATGAAATACTCAATAAACCGCTTACTCACCAGAATGCCTATGCACAACTACAAAAAAGTTCAGGTAGAACTGTGACATTCCTTACAAGTATTGCTCTACTTAATACTGAAACCGGGATTCTTCAAAATCATGTGGAGTTTTTCCGAGTAGTTTTCAAGTCTCTCAGCGATAATCATATTTTGTCTTATCTTGAAAAAGAAGATGTTCTTAATTGTGCAGGGAGCTTTAAATCTGAAGGTCTAGGAGTTGCTCTATTTAATCGTATGGAGGGTAATGATCCAAACAGCTTAATAGGATTACCTACGATTCAACTAACCAACATGCTTGCTAAGGAAAATGTTCATATCTTATGAATACTTTATATGTCCTACAACCCCTATTACAACAATATATCTAAATTAGTTCGCACTAAGTTCGCACCAATTTCAACCTACCCGTAATTTTCTTCTGTAAATAGTGCGCAATAGTGCGAAATAAAGAAGAAAAACACCCGTATTAAACAAACTATTTGTATAAATATAAATAGATATAAATAAATATTAGTTAATAGTGGTTTTTAGTCATTGTTTAGATGGATAAAGACTGCAAGGCAAGAACACAATTCAAGTTTGATACGACAAAACGAGTATTCCACTTTTCGCATTTGCATGATAGTGGTATCTTTCTTAACCTTGAAACAAAAGAAGTAGTGATACTTCAACTAAAAAATAAAGTAGGGAATACTTAAACCTACAAAGAACTCTAATGCTGTTCGTATGGTGTTAGAGGATTGCGATTTGTTGCGACAAGCAACTTTAAGAGAACTGACATAGACAATCCCACCGCAAATCTGGAGTGTCATTGTGCTAAACAAAGTAATTCACAGAATGTCAGATACGAACCGATGTCAACTGAAGTTTCAGATACCACACTCTTGCTTTTAGTAGCAAGAGTGTGTCCTCCATTCCAAAAGTTTCAGTAAAGATTAAATCAAATGAATACCTTGAAACGAAGTTTCAATCGTGACACGAAATGAGTAATCAATAGTGTTATTTAATTATAAATATACTTATACCAACCAACCCAAGAGAACCCATGCTACAACAGACCAAAAGTAATAGAATTAACAGAACTTACACGATTGAACCAACTCTATATAAAGAGTTCAAGAATTGTGCAAACAAAGACGGAAGAGTAATTTCAAGAATTATAGAACAGAGTGTTAAACGATATGTCCAGACACACTCATAACAACATTATGTCGGAAAACCATAACACCATACGACCAATCCGACCAATCCGACAACCAGAACTGCGATAACAATCTTTGCGTATTTTAGACCAAGTATTTTGCAACATACTTTAAGTATTTTGTTGTTTTCACAGATTGTCTTTAATT
>JAKUUR010000039.1 GCA_022448455.1 Candidatus Thioglobus autotrophicus | reverse complement strand
AAGTAACTTCACTTACTGTTGAAGGGGAATGTAAGCAAAATGCACTATGCGGACCATAGACAGTTTGATATGCGCTGTGGTTGACTGTCCGACTTGTTTCGTAAGGTCCAGCAGGTGAAACTTCAGATCCATCAACATAAAATGTGGTATGCACCTCTTGATTTGCAGTATTACTCCCCTGTTCTCCACCAGATACAGTTAGCAAAAATCTACTAGATGTAGATGCTGGTGTAATGTCTATTGATAGACCAGTAGTGATATACGATGTGCTAGTTGTGCTAATTGTTGTATCTAGAGTAACCCCAAGAACGTTCAAGACTATTCCACCGAAACCTGTTGCGGCACCGCTGTTTGTGAACGTCGCGCCAGAAGGAACAGTTATTGTGTCTCCACTCTGACCTAGCGTTAGTGTTGAACCTACTGGTTCGATCATATCTACACTTAAAGTGCTCATAATATATACCACCTAGTTCCAGAAGGAACTGTTACTGTTATTCCACTATTCACTGTTATATCTCCTAGCGTCAGAGCGTTCTTACTCGCTGTGATTGTGTAGTTGGTTGAAACGGTCTGTGCATATTCAGTAAACACACCGCTTGTTGGGCCAGTCTCCGCCCAAGTTCCGTCTTGTTTTAAAAATGTCCCCGCAGCAGCAGCACCACCACCAACGATGTCAGCAATAGCAACTTGCCCGTCTAAGATAGACGATGATCTGATTTTAGTCGTAGCCATTTAGATTCCAAACGCAGCCGAGATTTCGTCTTCAGAGAGTCCTAGCGCAGCCAGCTTAGATTTCGCGTTGGCTTTGTTTTCAGTAAGCGCGATCTGCTCCGCTGTGGGTTCTGGGACTGGGGGTTCAACAAAGCTGAACACATTACCGTCCCATGATCCGCCGATACGAGCATCTGATGTTGCTTCAATTAACTCAAAGTCTGGTATGGAGAATTCCCTTACGCCATCCCACACAATCATGTTGTCAACCGCTCCATTTTTTACTACTGCATAAGTTGCCATATAATTCTCCTACTTAAATTACAAGATGAAGCAAACGCCTACAGCCCCTGCAGCGCCAACTATATATACTCCACTATTGGTACCGCCACCGCCACCAGAACCATAAGCAGTTCCAGCTACCGATACTTGATCGCCGTTCAAAGCACCTTGACCACCACCTCCCCAAAAAGTAGGACCACCATTACCCGATGGGTGGCTATAACCTCTGCTACCATATCCACCTAAGATGGAAATTCCTTCATTATTTGCTCCAACAGTACCAGCAACAAGAGCATCTGTAGCAGCTTCATGCTTACCGGGTCTTCCGCCGGGAGCTGTAATAGTACTCATTAAACCGGTTCCCGATCCTGAAGCATGAGTAAAAGTAGAATCTCCCCCTACTACTCCAATAGCGGAGGCTGATGCTCCACCACTACCACCAGCGCCTATTGCAATAGTTATAGTGTCAGCCGCTACTACAGTAACTCTTGCCATAACGGTTGTTCCACCAGCTCCGCCAACTCCACAATTTCCTATTGCAGTCTCACCAGCAGCACCACCACCACCAGCGCCAGTTATGATAACAAGCAACTTAGTAACGCCGGTAGGAACGGTATAAATTTCTGATCCACTTGTCACATCGGTATGAACCCCAGTGAATCCAGCAGCTATCGCTCCCCATGTTAGAGCGCCCGACCCATCGGTTGTTAGTACATTTGTACTAGCGCCTCCAGTGATCTTAAACTGGGTATTATCACCAGTTATCTTCTTAGTTGCCGCCAGCGCTAATTCAGTACCAGTTTGCGTATCGAGCGTATTTACTTTAATTGTGCTTGCCATTTAATTTGTCCTCACAAGATGTCAACGTCGCCTTCGATAGTCCAAGTTACGCTACCAGTGGCTGAGACCCCTATGGGGCCAAGTAGAAATGAATTAGAATCAGAATCAACCGGCGTTGTATGGTCTGATGTGAATTCTTTATAGTTTTTGTACAGATCGCCTTCGGTTGTTAAGTCAGGAACAGAATCAACTTCAGACCAAGAAAGAGAACTTCCATCAGTCTTTAAGAAGTATCCAGAAGTAACAACACCTGCATCCATCTTTGCTAGATTGACAGTGCCATCAGCCGGGGTGATCGTTGTACCAATATCATTGATGCCAATAATTTCCCAAATATCCGAAGCAGCTAATGTAGCTCCACCAGCTAAAGTTAACCTTGTTGGAGTTCCACCTATCGTATAGGAATTTGTTGCCTGTTTAACACCATTGATTGTAAAAATCAATGATTGGATATTAGGCGCATTCCAAGTCGCATCAACATACGCTTCTCCACCACTAGCCGTAGTAGGACCAGCATTTCTAATATCACTCGATTTGAGTTGGGTTCTTCCTAGATATGACATTATGGGGTAATCTCTAGAACGGATGCAAAAACAGTTAAATTGCCACTTGCATCCGAAGAGGTTGCATATAACTTGTCATCCGATTCTAGATTGAGTTTAATTCCATCTAAAACAAGAACCGAATCCGCAGGGACTGGAACAGTAGAAGAAACAGGAAAATAAGTTGTAGCGCTATTATCATAAACTTCTAAGGTTACATCAATAGAATCTGTCCCATCAGTATTAGCAACCGTGCAAGAATGTATTACAGCAGTCTTTCCAACCGGAGAGGTTGGAACACTATAAACTAAAGTGCGAGTAGTATTCGTTAAATTAACCGCGCCGAAGGTAAAATCATTAGCCATATTATTCTCCTAGCCTAAAGCAATCGCCATTGCGACGGCTGTGCCAGCGGGATCACCAGCAACTGGAGTCCCCCATGACGAATCAGTTCCATCATTTGTTAAAAACTTCCCAGATTGACTAGTCATATTAGGAACAATAGCTGTTATTGACGTGCTAGGAAATGAATTCTTCAGAACAAGTTTTATCATTTTCAAATGGTCGTCGCCTTGATTTACAAGGTCCGTGACTGTTGGGTTTGTATCAACAAGTTGAGTTACCCAAGCGGCAGATTCTAGTGCCATGATTCCTCCTTATGACAATTCAAATATGCCATTAGCGCTTGGCGCAATTGTTAATGTATTATCAGTAGCTAAATTAAATGCCGTCGTAGTTAACTGAGAATAAGCGATAAGTTTTCCACTGTTTTTATATAAAACAGCATACTGTATATTGGAAATAGTACCACCACTTGCAGTCCATATTAAATTAGCAGCACCAAACCGATATTTATCAGTTGCAACTGAAGCCCAAGTCTTACTAGCCATATTTTTCCCGCCAGTAAGATACCCATTACCATTAGCTACTTCACCATTTAATGAAGCATAGGTACTTAAAGTTTTAGTTGTTACGGTTGTAGTTGAATTCGTAAATATAGCCATCTTAAACACATCAGCAACTATATCGTACTCCGCCTTCCCAACATATTCTCTAAAACTGTTATAAAAACTCCATGCACTCGCCGCCATATCACTTTACCTCCCCGTTAAAAATTTCTGGATTTTCTATTAAGTAAGCAATTAATCCGCCACCATGAACAATCATCTCATAATGCGCTCCAGTTACTGAAACCATTTCAACGAACTCCTTTGCTTGATGATATTGGGCTATCGTGCATTGAAAACTCTTGTCTCCAACTACCAAAGTAATAACCTCTTCATCATCATTCTCAGGTTGATCATAAGCATGATGTTCCCCCATAATACAACTGTCAAATCCAAAAATTTCAAACTTTGGAAAACCCAACATTCTTAACAAATGAATTGACCGAAGCATGACCGTAGAACCACCAAGAATAGGAAAATAATCCTTGTGCGCTTCTCCATACTTCTCATTTAAAATTGACACTGTTTCCTCTTCGGAACTATTACAATGCCACATATAAACATTTTTCCCTTTAAGTTTCTCAAACACCGACGGATCACATTGAGAAGCAATAAAATATTTGCAATCATCATGAATTGGATCAACAAACCTATTATTAAATTCTCTAGGATCTAACATCACCATTCCTGCTGGGCGCAACCCTTGATCCATACAATACTTGTAAGAGCCATTAACGGTTATTACAGGCATCCCGCTTTTATACTTCTTCCACAATAACTCAAATTGATCCCCCAAAGAAACACCACCACCAGCAATAGCAACTACCGCATCCCATTGGGTTTCATAAGGAACTATTTGTTCAACACCCAGTTCAATATTATTCCTTATATTGCCTCTCGTAAACTCTGGCTCATGATTGACTCCAGCGATAATCTCAGGAATAGGAACAATTTTAGGTTCAACAACAACAGTGGGTGGATAAGATTCTATTTTACTTTGTATCATCCTTTATAAGTCATCCTAACTTCAAGACCCTTAGCGCCAGTCGATACCGCATCCACATCAATCCTCAAAACATCTCCTTCCGAAACTCTATTAGTTGTTCCAGAAGAATTAATCACAGGTGGTACGGCTGCGGTTATAGAATCTGACTCTCCCACATCAATTGTAACAGGCGTCGTTAAAACATCCAAGCCTGAAGTTTCATTATGTAATTGCACGGTAACTTTCGTAACCCCAGAACCCACAGTGAATATATGAGCGTTAATCGCAAATAAGTTTAATAAATTAAGCGCATTAGGAACAACCGTCCTAGTGATTCCATCCCCAGTGTAAGTTGGAATATCATCTGGAATACACTTCATAACAATCGTTCTTTGAAAGAACACACTATCGTTTGGAGATATTTTCTTTGTAGTGCTTGTTCCTGTATCCCAGTAAACAATAAAATCAGTTGTCCTATCCATCGAGGCGCCGGTGGCATAGGTATCAATCAACTCCTGTTTAGTATTTAAATTTGTTAGGTTATCATCCATTTCATTAAATGTTAATGGAGAACCTTTTGCGCTCCTGAGAGTTAAAGTAGCCATTGAAAAATATCCCTGTTAATCATTCTCGCAATAACCGACATTCCAATAAAAATTCTGGACATAAGGTAAAATCCCATAAGGAAATTTACGAGGTTGTTTTTCATAAAACTTTCTTCCATCAGTCATTATGTACGCGACACGACGAGGAGGATATGTTCTACGCCCACCTATTCTAAATTTTCTTGCCATCAGTAAGTTGCCTCAGCCGCTGGCTCTAAAGAACCACGTTGTCTGAACCTTGGTGGAATAGGGTCCATATCATAAATTCTAGAAAGTGCATCTAGGAAATCAGGATGTATAGTAGGAAACAAATCATATTCATTCCTCTTCACCCAATCCACCAAATCATACATATGACCCTCTTCATCTTTTCTCATTATCTTTTTTGAAATAAGAAAAGACTGTTTTCTTTCTTTTATATCTTTTTGATGGGAAGTTAATTTTTTCTCATCAGTTCTATAAGGAAAGAAAAAAGAACCATCTTTTAAGTCCGGCTCAAGTCTTTGTATACGATCTACCTTAGACTGAGAACTTCCTCCGCCAGTCCAATTTAACTCATAGACCGGAAATGAACTTCCATCAATTCTCATCATTTCCTTAAAGTGTTCAATATCTGATTGCGCCCCGTATCGTTCATACCCGATCTTTACTTCTCTGATGCCGGGAGCTGATTTCCATTTTTTCCTTATTTGTTTTATAAAGTTCCATCGCTCAGATAAACTTAAACGATGACAAACCCCATCAAGCAAATACTTATTATAATTAGCATCAACCCCAACTACTGCAACAGCCGTCCGATTAGAAGCCTTCTTGCGCGAGTGAGCTGGATCACACATAATATAAACATTCATGGTGTAAGGACGAATCTCCCACTCCCTCCACCACTCGTCCTTGAACGAAACATCAGAACCTATAATCGGATTCAATAATTGCTGACAAGCAACAATATAAGTAGACGTTGTTTTCTTTATCTCTTCCCATCTCTTCTTCTCAAGAAAAATAGGATTACCATCCATCTGACCATTGTCTGTGGCAGGATGTATTCTTGGCTTTACAGCCGCCCTCTGGAGTATTGTTGCATATGTATCACCATATGAATATCTCGTTCCAGCATACTGATATCTTGGAGAATGCGTTGAACCCAGATTAAGAGAAAGCTCCCACGATGTTGTTGTCTTTTTTATCTGTTCTGGGGTTGTAACCGCATCCTGAACTACCACATCATCATAAATAATAAGATCAAAATGTCGTCCAGTAGGCTGACCATCAACAAGACCATGAGCCTCAATGGTTTGCTCTTTAGGGTTAGCCATGCGTTTAACGCAAATTCCTTCATTCTCGGCCCATTTAGGGGCATGAAGGCGAGGTTTTTCCCAAAGTATGTCTGAGTACAGTTTTTTGAGTTTCTCATTGCTGTCAAACTCCTGCATTATCTGTCTCAAAAATGGTTTTGCTTGTCTGGCAGAGTAAGATAGCAAACCAATAGTAATGTCAGGATTGCATAAGACTTCCTGAATAGTTCCCAAGAACGTAATGATTGAACTTTTGTAATGGAATCTGGCCCATAAGTCCAGATGACTATCTCTATGCGCTTCTACTTCTCTGCATCGCTCATATATCCACGGATGCAACATATCATGACGATTACACAAAAACACACCAAGGTAATACCGATCAAGTTGACCCAAAGTGCGAATAAAAATATCATCAATATTAGGGTCACGATGACAGTCAGCATATGCCTCAATGACCTGATCAAAAGGTGCGGCGGCTGCCCATTCAGCAAACTTGATTGCAGCATTTGAATTATTATTCTCTTTGTAAACGCTTTTTGCTATAATAGGCAACACGCCGCTAACCTACTTTTTTCTTGTATCCAGAAGCATAGGCTGCTCTTTGTTGTGCTTGCGCTTGCTTCTTGGTTGGGTAACCTTTTCCTTTATCGCCCCACTTCCATCCTTTTTTACCCCCCTTCAAAGTTGTTCTTTGGATTGGCATTTTAATATATAGGTTTATTTGGATTAAATTGAGGAGGCCGCCTTAACGGACCCATTTCTTCGCTAATGTTCTCAGCGTATTGAGGTGTTTGTATCGTCTCATCGAGTGTCATAAAAGCAGGTGGTTGTTGCTGCTGCATGTAGTCAACAGGGGGTTGCTCATAAAGAGCAGGATTGGGGGGAGTCTCTTGCAATGGCAATGGTTCTAACTCTGGTTCCATCTGAGGGGTAGGCATTGGCATAGCATTAACTGGAGGTGGGGCGGAAGGTTCCATTGGCATCTCAGGAACGGAAGGAAAAGATAGACCTTCTGTCGTCCCTATAGATTGCTCCAATATATCAGCAGCCATTTGTCCAAATACTTTAGGGTCCATAATTAAATCTCCTAATGAATGCTTTTTGCAATCTTTTCAATTCCCTTCCCAATTGCCTTCTCCATAATCGCATCAATATCGACGCTCTTCTTAACTTCAATTGTGCCTGTATGTTCAATTTCCTTCTTCTCTTCTTTTCTATTGGAATTCCATCCAAAACGATTAACCATATTTAGCAACCAAAGATTTGAATTAAATCCTCTTGTTTCTAAATTCTCTCTCCCTTGTCTAATCCACCATGCCTCAGATGCCTCTTTACCAAGATTGATCACCTCCCTGAAGTCATTTTTAATAACATCCGTTCCTTTCATCCATCTATTAAAGGTTGATCTACTAACCCCCATCTCTCTTGAGGCTTCTGCTAATGATCCGCCATTATCAAAAAGGGCTTGCAATCTACGTCGTGCTATCACCGTCCATACGTCATTAAATTTACTTTTTCCTGCCACTTCTAATCCTCGGTCTTCCGGGGCTTACGCCCCGATTTGTTTTACGAGAGGCAACGGAAAGATTGCTCCTTGAGTTGTTTTTAGGATTACCATCCTTATGGTGAACATCTTTTCCGTCCCCTCTGCGAACTGCCCCGGTCTTAGCTAATTTCCTTCTAGCTAAAACACGAGATGATCTGTTTGCCCTTTGCTTGGGGCTTGAGTGATAATTATCGTATTCTTTACGATAGTCTCTAGCCATTATTCCTTCTTCTTCCTCGTAAGGGGTCCGGGTAAAATCCAGCCAAGCAACATGGGAACCACGAACAGCAGGATCAAAAACCAACCCCCCATACTTACCAAATCACCAAGCAATGTAAAAAAGTTATCAGGCGCACAACTAGTCATGTCCGCCCCCTTTAGCGAAGGTGTATTCGATGCCATCACGTCCGCAACCACACTCGTCACAGATGCACCGGCCACTGAGGCCAGTAACACAGGCGCAGTCCCCGAGGTCGCAATCGAGGCAATCGCACCCGCTCCTAACGAGCCTCCCCCTATCAGTGCTGCCTTCTTTAGGCTGGTACATCCGCCGAGCCAAAGAACAGCGAGTAGACAATAGTAGCGACGATTAGAACTGCCGCTATTGCTATCACAGGATTTTCTTTTGCCCAACTTTTTAATGATTCCATTAAGTTTCCTCAAGTGTGAAAGAGTTGCCACAACCGCATGACCTAG
>JAKUUR010000038.1 GCA_022448455.1 Candidatus Thioglobus autotrophicus | reverse complement strand
AAACAATCTACTGGGCATACTTCAACACAATCTAAGTGCTTACATTTGATACAATCATCGTTTACTATATAGGTCATCTGACTTTATTCAATAATAGGAATTAAAAATATGATTCCGTGTTAATTTGGACTTAGTATAAATCTATCAAGGACAAAAGTCCAAATCTCGTTTGATGTGTGAGGGAGGGGGATAGATAGAAGCCAGAAATAGCTAGATAATTTTAGTGCATTAACACCCTAAATCTCGACCTTTCAGAGCACGATGTTATAGTCATATTCAAATCATGTTTGTCTGTTTTTCTGGTTCAAACATTACAACAAGTTTATTGCCTCGTCAAACATATACGTCTGGTATAGTTCTCTTTAAACTATTTATTTTGTTAAGGGATTGCACTGACTAGGAGAGTATGCATATGTCAGATCAGGATAGGGTTTCACTGGAATTCAAAGGTTCGGGTTCAGAATATTTTAAAATCTGGATAGTTAATCTATTTCTGAGTATCCTAACACTTGGTATTTATTCTGCCTGGGCCAAAGTAAGAAGAAAAAGGTATCTATACGGTAACACGTCAATCAAAGGTGCGTCATTTGAATATCATGCTTCGCCAATTACTATTTTAAAAGGACGACTAATAGCTGTTGCTCTGTTGATTGTGTACTCAGTTTTGAGTGAGCTTTTTCCATTAGTTGGTTTTTTCTTATTAATTTTACTTTTTGCCTTTATTCCATGGATTGTTTGGCGCTCATTAAGGTTTAATGCCAGAATGACTAGTCTGAGAAACGTTCATTTTTCCTTTAAGGGCCGTTTAGGAAAATCTTATCTGTTTTATTTAGTTATTCCATTTATTTTTCCGTTACTTATATCTTCGTTATTTAGTTTTGGATACAGTGTTCTCGTTTATGAGTATCCAATAGAAAACTTTTACAATTATTTTAGCGACCTTATTAATTTTCCAGATTATTATCCTACTGAGATATTAATCTTAACTGTCGGTTCTGTTTCAATGTATTTATTGATGATTCCTTATGTTCAAAAAATAAAAATGTCTTACTACATGAATAACTCTTGCTTTGGGCAGGGTAAGTTTTCATCAAATATATCAGCATCAAAATTCTATCTTATTGATATTCTGACCTTTTTAGTTACAGCAGCAGTTTTTTTATTTCCAATAATGATTTTTCTATTAATTTATGGTTTTAATGCATTCTTTGACTATGGCTCTGAATTTCTTGACAATGTTAATTCGATAGTTCCAGTGTTTTTCATCTTTGTGGCTTATGTTTTTATGCTTTCTTCAGTGTTCTTAAGTACGGCATTTTTTACTGCAAAGCTTCGTAATTATGTATATTCAAATACTCAACTAAATGATAATATCAGTGTAAATTCAAATTTAAATACTTGGAACCTTTTTTGGCTCTATTTGAGTAATTTCTTTTTGATGATATTCACAGTAGGCCTAGCTTATCCTTTGACAATAATACGAAAAACAAAATATATGGCTGAAACTGTTAGCGTTAAAAATGTAGAAGCATTTTCTCAGTTTGTCTCTCAGCAGGAGCAACAGCAGTCAGCCCTGGGTGAGGAGATTGGAGAGGCATTTGATGTGGGTTCTGGTATAGAATTTTAATGAAACTTGAAGGTTATTGTTACGAATCTGGCAGTGCTGCTCGTAGGATGGCAACTTTCAATGTAGAAGGCATTGCGTTCAACCTTATGGTAGGGGATGAATCAATTCAATCGGGCGAGTTGTCTGAGTTAAGCTTTAGTGAACGAATTGGCAACACGCCTAGAAAGGTAGTCTTTAAAGACGGTTCGGTTTTTGAAACTCAGGATAACAATAAGATTGATGAAGTTGCTTTTGTTGGCGGTAATAAGTATTCTATCTCTAGGCGAATACAAATGCTTGAAAGTAAATGGCGCTGGGCATTGACTTCAGTTGTTTTTCTTGTTGTATTGGGATATTTTATCACCAGTGTTATGTTGCCTTGGGCTGGACGAGAGTTGGCCTTTATTGTTCCGAGCAAAGTGAATGAAACTATTTCTTCTGGCGGTATACGCTTGTTGGATCAAAAGTGGTTTGAACCTAGTGAACTGAGCGATGATAAAAAGAACGAGATTAGAGAGTCCTTTACAGATCTTATAAATACACTTCCTAATAGTGAGTTTAACTATAAGCTATATTTTAGAAATATAGGTGAAGCAAATGCTTTCTCACTCCCTGCCGGAGAGATAATCCTTACTGATGAACTGGTTAGATTGGCTGAAAATCCTGAACAAATAACGGCAATCCTACTACATGAAATCGGCCATGTACATCACAGGCATGTAATGCAGCAAGTTATTCGCTCGTCCTTGATTTCAGTAGCGATTAGTATGGCAACATCAGACCTCTCAGCACTTGAGGATTTAGTGGTTGTTTTGCCTGTTTTTGTACTTAAGAGTGGTTATTCTCAGGCGGACGAAATAGAAGCGGACGCTTATATGTTTGAACATATGGTAAGGCTGCAAATGAATCCAATCCATTTTGCCAATGTACTACAAATAATAACTCAGGATAAATCCAATATTGATGGTACTACTCTAAAGTATTTTGCATCACACCCCGAAACATCAAAGCGTATAGAAAACGCTATAAGAAAATCCAATGAGTTTCTTGGGGATGGGGATGTTTTTTAAAATTTCTGCTTAGCTGTGATGCTCCTTAATTGTGGGAGTAGTTTTTTCATAAAGAAGTCCTCTTGATATTAGGATAACAACTTATCAACTCCGACCGCTACAAAATACACTATAGATGTGACAATAGAGAAAACAGCGATTTGGTAAATAAAAATCTTAGGCACTGCCATTATTCCATCCTGTTTATAAAATGTATAAAGTTGAGGTGCCCTAACAATCGTGTGGCCAATTGCCATTAATGAAGAACCAAAAAAAATAAAATACCATTCAAGGCCAGCATAACCAGCATAACCCGACAAAAGAATACCGGCTAAATAAAATTAACTTTCCAATACCATATTATTTATCCTTTATAGTTGTAACTAGTCCAATTATATTACTACCTACTGTTTTTCAAATACTACTTTATCTTGATATATACGCCAAGCCATATAAAGCACACCAACGTTTTGTGCAATATAAGTCAAATTATCAAAGAGACCGTATTCTTGTTTAACAAATGTTAAGGTTAATATGATTCCAATCAGAGCTATCACGGCATAGCCAATTGCTACTTTTTTCTCGTAGGAGTGAGGAGCTATATAAGCACCTATGTAAACAGTGGCAGCACCAGATAATCCTCCAGCTGCAATATGGTTTAAATATGAAGCTGTAGAATCTGGTCCGATATAACCTCCAACAAAAGTATCAAAGACCAAAAACACAAACCAGCCACAAAGCAATGAAATGGGTAAAAACAATAACCAACGAAGAATATTTTTTGTATTAGTCATTTACAACTCCAATGTAGTAGTTTTTTCATAAGATTTTCTTTTTAACTTGCACAACACTCAATAAGCTTCCTTCTGCTACCACAAACACAAAGTGCTTTTGAATAGTCCAAATCAGATTTAAATTAGGGAGAAGATATTAGCTTTCTTAGTGCTGGCTTTATTTTTTTAGATATTTTCAATTGTAAAGATAAAAGCGATGTATTGCAACAACACATCCTGAATTAATTGCACCTTAATTAGCGCATGCCACGGTGCTTTTTAATGAGCTCATAAGCGCTAATGATTTCTTGGGTTTTTTCATTGGCTATTTTTGTCATCTCCTCTGGCAAGCCTTTGGCAACTAATTTATCTGGATGATGCTGAGCTAACAATCGGCGATAGGCTCGTTTGAGCTCTTTATCAGTTAGACTTTTATCCGCACCCAATATCACGTAGGCTTCGTTAACTGTTAGTTGATTAGTATTGTTGCTGGTAGCGGAAAATTGCTGAATCAGACTCTCTAGCTCATGAATAGGAAAGTGTAGTTTTTGCGCGATATATTTAAGTGCATCATGTTCTTTATCGTCAAACACGCCATCAGCATAAGTGACTTGGATTTGAATCTCTAAAAACATGCGTATTAAGTGTGTACGCCTATGACTTTCAGTACGGAACTGTTCAAGCACTTCGTCTAGGTTGAAATCTTTGTGTGTGCCTTGGTTAAACAGCTCTTTTGCGGCTTTTTGCATATCTTCTGGTAATTGCATATGTTGCATAACTTGCTGTGCTAAGAGAATTTCAGACTTTGATACCTTGCCATCAACTTTGGCAATATAGCCCATAACTGAAAATACACTACTAAAAAATGCTGCTTGAACACGCTGCTGATTGCCCGGACGATAATCTTTAGTGAATCCGCCAAAATGAGACTTACGTTTAGAAAAATTACCCGCGAATGCCACACCAAGCATCGCACCTAGCGGCCCACCAATCATATAACCTAGTGCCCCACCTAAAACTGTTGCCTTCCAACCCATAATTATTACTCTATTTTTTGTAAAAAAACCAAACTATATTTTGTACCAAACTTCGATAATTGCAAGCAAAAAGACAGAAAATATTTATTATCGATACACATCCTGGCAGGAACAATAGCTCTATTATAGGCAGTTTTCGCAATTTGTTCTGAAAAAGGAAAGAGGATTCATATCACCGCTGGGAGAACTTATTGTTTGGGTATGGTTTTTATTTTTCTGACGGCATTACCTATGTCGCTCATTACAGACAATATATTTCTTTTATTAATTGCTATCTTTTCTTTTTATCTGGCTTTTGCTGGAAGACGTTTTGCTCAAAATAGAAAAGGCATCGCTTCAAGAATTGACTGGGTAGCGGTAGGGTTAATGATGCTTACCGGACTAGGTATGTGGATCTTGGCTTTGTTTTATTATATTGAAAACAACTCCCAATATATTACTCTCATCATCTTCGGATTTCTTTCCATAGTCTTAGGTTATACAGATTATAAAACTTACAAACATCAAGAGGCTACAGGTAAGAAGCGTATTGCTAGACATTTAACCAATATGATGGGTGGCACTATAGCTGTGGTTACAGCCGTTCTGGTCGTTAATGTTAATATTGAACCACAATGGATATTTTGGTTATTGCCTACATTGCTAATAACTCCTATTATTGTTTGGTGGAATTGGAAAGTTATGAAATAGACAAACCAAAAGTCCAAATTTCGTTTGATGTGTGAGGGAGGTGATATTAATACTTAGCCGAGCACAAGAGGGGTTCCCTCTTAGTTTCATTTGCCGGGTTTTTCAGAAAATAAATGCATCTTGCCATCTGGAAAATTATCCGGGTGATATTTTTCATGCTCTGGATCTGGGTCTCCGTTTTCTGTAATGTTTGGCCACATCATCTCAGTACTATATTTTCTGTTGAACTCTAACCACTCAGCGGCAGCTGGATCGGTATCAGGCAATATAGCTTCAACTGGACACTCTGGCACACATACATCACAATCAATACATTCTTGTGGGTTAATAACCAGCATATTTTCGCCTTCGTAGAAACAATCTACTGGGCATACTTCAACACAATCTAAGTGCTTACATTTGATACAATCATCGTTTACTATATAGGTCATTTGACTTTATTCAATAATAGGAATTAAAAATATGATTCCGTGTTAATTTGGACTTAGTATAAATATATATAGGTCAAAAGTCCAAATTCCGTTGATGTGTGAGGGAGGGTTTATTAATATTTTGCAAAAGGACTAAAAGTAGCCTGTACCCAATACCCTATCAACCTGGGAAACAGTGTTGCATTTTAGCTTCTTCTTCCCTAGTAGGATCTCGCCCACCCGGGCCAAACTGTGCCATGACATCCGAGCCCAAAGACTCAAGCATGCACTCATACTCTCCCGTTCCGACTGTGTCCTCTTCATACTGAGCCTCATCCCCCTGTCCTCTATCATCACGAGGCCCTCTCATGCCAGAAGATCCGTACTCGACGCCTGTGGTGGTGTCCAGAGGTACTGGGGACACCGACTTCGCTACGGCAGCAAATAACCCTTCATCCCTCACACCCGCATAAACCACAGTTCCATTACAATTGACGGCAATGGCAGTGATGTCCCGATTGGGAAGGCCAGTGGAAATACCCTCCCAGCTCGACCCGAAATTCTTACTTAACATTACGCCCTGACTGGTGGCTACGTAGATGACATCTGGGTTGCTGGGATCGTTTTCCATATCCCGCGCTGGCTCAAAAACTCTCGCCCAACTACGGCCTTGGTCAATTGAGCGATACATACCTTCCTTAGTGGCCACGAGCAAGCGATTGGGCTCTTCCGGATGAATGACGATGGAGTTAACGCTTGCATCTTCCGGAATACCAGAACTGAGACGATTCCAGGTTTGACCACCGTCAACAGACTTCCAGATGCCGTTCCCTTGGGTGGATTCCTGTGCCGACGTCCCCAAGTAGACGACTTTAGAGTTCTGAGGATCCACCTTGATCTCGCGGATGGAGGTCTCTACATGCCGGGGATAGTTGAGTCCTATCTCGGTCCAGGCTTCTCCACCATCGGTGGACTTGAAAATATGTGACCCAGACAAAGTTTTCTCAGAGAATTCAGTAGGGTCGTGCACAGTGCCAATGTAGATCGTCTGTGGATCAGAAGGGTCGACAGCTAGACCATGAATATGGACATCCTCACCGTTAGTTTGATGGATGAATCGCCCAGGCTCGAATTTGACACTCCTTAAGAACGTTTGCTCAGAAGTCACGTCCCAGTTGACCCCGGAATCGTGAGTGATACCGAAGTCTTCCCCTGAGTGACTGCCAGTGACGGCGACCTTGTTTGCGTCGTTGGGGAAGAACGCCAAGAGCATGGGGTAATGGGTGAGAAGTCCCGGTGATAACGACCAGGTCTGACCTGCATCACGAGAGCGGTACAGGCCCCGGGACGCATTCTGTCCAGCCCAGACCTCAAACGGCCTCGCTGGATGGGTAGTGACGTCATTCAAACTGTCTTCGATAATCCCTGCGTCTGACCGGTACCACGTTGCTCCACCATCCTCAGTACGATAGACACCTTGGTCGTAGTATTGCCCGGTCCTAAAAAGGCTGTCCGATCTGGCGGAGAAGATGAATGTCTCAGTAGCCACGAGCGCTATACGGTCATCACGTGGATGAACAGCTAGGGCCTGAAGGTTGCGCGCTGGGAGGTTGCTTGAGACGTCCTGCCAAGTACGACCTTGGTCCAGTGACCGAGTGACACCCTCGACCGTGGTTGCCCACACGACGTCAGGAGATGATGGAGCGATTCTCACACGAAGAACCGTCTTCGAGGGTAGCCCTTCGGTGTGAATGCGCCAGCTGATCCCTCCATCAACAGACCTGAGTACTCCTTCATAGCTCCCCGCGAGTAAGGTTATCCCGTCCACAGTGTCCAAGCTGACCACATTCCGTGCTGAGGTAAGATGCACAAACGAACGACCACCGTCCATAGAACGATATACGCCATCATCACTGCCTGCCAGAATCACGTTAGGATCGTGAGGGTCGACCTTCACCACGTTGAAAGTCGGCACTTGACCCTCGACTTTGGAGAACGAGAGCCCCCCATTTGTCGATCGATACAACTCGGCAGTCTGCATGCCATCCGATCCCTTACCTCCCTTCATAGCAACGTAAACGACTGAAGGGTCGCTTGGCGCGATGTCGACCGTAGAGAAGGACGTCTCCGGAGGTCCCCAGCCATAGCGAGTACTTAAGACGACTTCGAACGGATAGCCGGGCTGAAAAGCCGCTACCGATTTCCCCTCACCGCCGCTGGCCGTCCTCCAAACGTCGCGGGAATCGTTCAAAAAGACAACATCTGGATTGTTTGGGTGTACAGCGAGGTCCTTCGCGTGGTCGAATATGTGGACTTTATGCCACTTGCGGCCACCGTCTGTGGATTTGTAGAGGCTGTGGACATTAACCTCAATACCCAAATACACAATGTTTGGATTCGAAGGTGAGAAGGCGATGTTGGCCACATCTCCAGACTTCATAGGGTGCGGCTTCCATGCGAATTTCATCGTTTCCGCGAGAGTTGAGTAGCCGACAGGACAGACCTCTGGAGAAGAGATGGCATGAGCCAACCCAATAAAACCAAGAGTTAGTAATAAGAGTAGGAGTAGTTTTTTCATACTAAAATTATATTTCAATTTGAACTTAGTAAAAGTCCAAATTTCGTTTCATGTGTGAGGGAGGTTATATTAATACATAGCCAAGGATTTTTTCTAAAGGGCCTGATATATATTTTTACCAGCAACCATGAGGAATGTTGAAAAACTATATTTAGTTATTACCAACGACTATGAACATCAGGTTTAATTAACCCCTCATAAATAGAATTAATTTTCTGGCAACAAAATAAAATTTGTAAGTTATAATAATTTCTGTTACACACTGTAACGTTTTTAACTAAAAGTTAGGAGAGAAAGTTATTTATCTTTAAATCAATCAGGAGAGAAAA